>NZ_JBNNIU010000003.1:331286-841969 GCF_050269675.1 Peribacillus sp. NPDC076916 | reverse complement strand
GACGACAGAACTGGTCATAAAAGCTTTCAATAACGCACACTTATCACAAAAGCCCTCGGAGGGCTTAGTTCTTCATACGGATCTTGGCTCACAATATACAAGCAGTGAGTTTACTCAACATATCCAAAACCATCATATTAAGCAATCCTTTAGTCAGAAAGGTTGCCCGTACGATAATGCCTGTATTGAATCCTTTCATGCCCTATTAAAAAAGGAAGAAGTCAACCACGTACAATATCTAGACTATCAAACAGCTAAATTAGCGATGTTCCAATTTATTGAAGGTTGGTATAACCAAAAAAGAATTCACAGCAGCTTGGGCTATCAAACCCCACAAGCCATTGAAGATCGAATTAGGAATACAGCTTAAGATTTAACATTTTAGTGTCCAAAATATTGACTCAAATCCAAATAACTAAATTCCATGATTATTATATAAAGCCCTTCCTTGGCATCACTTTAATTAAGCACTTACTTAATAAAATTCATGATTATTTTTATCCAACCTAAGAATGATAACCATAACGGTACACTGAATAAAGTTCCCCATATTAATCCCTTCATAAAAGCATTAAGTCCATCCATAATAAAAATCCCTCTCAATTAGGTTTTATTTTTATTATTGTCCCCATACTCTTTATTCTAGATACCTTTACGGTAATTTCGTGTAATGAAAACAAAAAAAGAAGACTTTATAACAGCCTTCCCTAAGATAATTTTTCATTTTCCTTTTATGAACTCCCGCACTTCTTCAATAGATAAACCTAAACTTTTAGCCTCTAACATTAGATAAACCCATTCTTCCCGTTCATTTTTAGCTTCCATGATAAATCCCACCCAACTTGTGGTAACACAGCCGTCTTAGCATTTAGCCTTAGACCTGTAATTTTGCGTCCCTACTTTTCAATAGGTTTGCCTTTCTCAAGAATATTTCACCTTAATTACTCCCAAGATTGATAAATATCTTGAATTCCCTTGTTTCCATGGTGCTAAATAAACCATCATGCACTAAAAAAATTTCCCTTTAATTAAAACTATATTAATGTTAATTATACTTAAAAACGTATTAATAGCTCTTAATACTATTCGTTTTTTTCTGCCATTTTTCAACACCATTCATCAAAAAGTGACATTACAATGTTAATACATTGGTATTATGTGCTTTCTTTAACAACTCTTTTATTAAAAATACATTTATAATAGCTATAATAAGCTCGAACTTGCTATCTTACAAAAATAGTATTTCGAAATATAAATTCAGTTTTAATTTATTTCCCCTAAGAAAAAAAGCCAGCATTACAAACCATACTATGGCTGTAACCTGACTATTCGTGAACAAATATTTACACACTTGATTCCATTTGGATACCTAATAAATTGCTAAACATCCCTCTTTTTTCATTAGCTAACTGGTTATATTCACCGACCTGAATGATTTCTCCCTGATCCATGACCAGTACTTGATCCGCATTGCGAATCGTCGATAAACGGTGAGCTATGACGATGATGGTCATTTTCCCTTTTAATCTTTCAATAGCGGAT
The DNA here is from genome assembly GCF_050269675.1 of Peribacillus sp. NPDC076916. Classification (NCBI taxonomy): domain Bacteria; kingdom Bacillati; phylum Bacillota; class Bacilli; order Caryophanales; family Bacillaceae; genus Peribacillus; species Peribacillus sp. NPDC076916. The sequence goes on along the minus strand of NZ_JBNNIU010000003.1, from coordinate 840,427 downwards.
TGAATCTTCGCTTCGTTCTCGGTATCTAATGCACTTGTCGCTTCATCCAATACAAGGATGGCCGGTTTGCGTAAAATCGCTCTGGCTAACACTAGACGCTGCCTTTCCCCTCCTGACAGTCGGACACCTCGATCACCGATGAGTGTATCCAGACCTTGAGGTAGCTTACTGACAAAATCAGCAGCTGCAGCGAATTCCAAAGACTCCCATATGGATTTCTCACTTGCATCAGGGTCAATGATCAGCAAATTTTCCCTTATTGTTGCATTAAAGAGAAACGGATCTTGCGGGATATAACTTATGGACCTCCGCAGCGATAATAAGCGGTCATTAGTAAGGGGAATATCATCTATTCTGACTTCCCCCCTATCAGGTTGATTTAATCCCATTAATATATCAATTAAGGTGCTTTTTCCGGCACCTGATCGTCCTACTATAGCGGTCATAAGGTTAGATGGTATGTGTATGTTTATATTTTTAAGGGCATAAGTGCTTTCATTTTGATCATAAGTAAAATAAACATTACGGCAATCCAACCCTTGTTCAATATCAATAGGCTTGATATTTTTATAATCAGATTCATATAACTCTCTTGCAACTCTACATTCGTTTTGTAAATCCGACAGCGCTTTAAAAGACGGTAGAGTAGATCCTATTTGCTCTAAATTCGATTGAATGCTAGTAAACCTTGGCCATAACCTTGAAAAAATAACTGTTATCAGCATTAATTGTGTTGGCTGGGCCATGAACATCTTTATCGAAAAAAATACAAAAATGGCAATTAAGACTGAAGATACAATTTTGAAGATCATCTGGGAGGTAGTATTTAAAGTCGTTAACTTGATTCTGTTTTTTTCCATTCTCTCACTTAAAGACAGAAACCAATTCAAATGAGATTCCTCTAGTGAATTACTTTTGATATCTTTCATTCCGTTAAGGTGATCTGTCATCCCCGCTAAATAGGTTTGTGTTAGCTGATAGGTTTCCTTCCCAATGGACTGAGACTTTTTCACAAATTTCCGGGACGAAAAAATAAGAATGAACCCAAAGGCTATTATAAAACTCGTCATTGGAACAGATAAATAAAAAGCTATACCGATTTGGATGAAAGTAAATATAAGTGAGGATATAAACTGTAAAAATAAATTTATCCCTGCACTTACATTGAAGGTTTCATTAGTCATGATGTTGATAATATCGGATTTCCTCTTTTTTAAATAAAATCCCCAATTGACTTGCAGCAGGCTTCCATACGCCTCATCCCTTAACTTTCTAACAAAACCTTGTTGGATTTTCACTCCCAAAATTGTTTGATTCCGCTTAAATACACTTTGTCCTACCATTAATATCACATAAACTCCAAGTATTAATAAAAGGCTTAGCGTTTCCGGAATTCCCAAGAATAACTCATTAACCCAGCTTATGAAAGGCACTTCATCCGTTTTTATATCCATTACACCGGTCAATCCAATCAATGGGATCAATAAGAAAATTCCTACACTTTCTAAAAACCCTATTAAAATCATACAAATAAGATTGATATAGAGAATTTTCCCCGAATAATCATGTATTTGTTTGGTAAAAAGTAACAGATGCTTCATCACCATATCCTCCATTCAAAGCCCATATTTAATCATTTTCCTCCATGTTACCGGTGGTAAAGCGCGAAAATGGAAGGAAAGGTATTGGGTATTCACTTTTCTAAGATTTTTAGAAGATAGTATGGGTGGGGTAGTAACGCGTGGACTCCTGGACCTTGGAGGGTTTATTTGGTTAAAATAGAATGTTTTAAGATTGTTAACTAGATTCCTGTTCTTTCAGACCTCTACTTCTGTTCTTTTTAGAGAACTTAGAAACAACAGTGAACCTATCCATCACTTCAGCTCCGGTTATATAAAAAGGTCCACTGCGCAGCCAAGCATGTGCAATGAGCCCTCCATTCTCATCTTTGGCTGTACCTAAATAAAGAGTGCTATCAATCTTTCGTTTTTCCAACATCTTCATAGCCGCCATGGCCTTTACAAGACACTGGCTTTCCCATATGGTGTAGCGGCTCATAATATTTATAGCCCGCGATACATTTGCTAAAGTCTCTTTATCCGCTGCATTCAATTCATATGATGACTCTTTCATCAGTTCACCAAGTGTTGGGGCAACTTTTGAAAAGGAAATGCTTTTAAGATAGCGGGCCCTGCCTAAATGTAAAAAGGCTTCGATATACAGCAGCTTTGTCTTGAAATCTAATCGAAGAAAAGTCTGAGCTTTCTTTACGATATTCATTGTTTTAGCCTCCTAGACTAAAGATTCATTATACTAGGAATGTATGCTAACTAAACCTTGTTCCAGCAATTGACTTAAAAAGTCCGTGACATGCTCTTTACAATCGGTCGGATCGACATTGTATTGTGACTGTAATGTTGTAACTAACTCTTGAATTGTAATGGGTTCCTTCATTAACTCCCAAATTTGCCCGCCTAGTTCACCTAAATTATAATATTTTCCGTTAGAAACGCTTAACATGACCTTTTCCCCATCCATGTCACTTACTATGTTTCCTGGATTTTGGCTATATAGACTTTTTGTTTCAAGTTGATTAATATTCATAAACACTTTCCTCCCTTTTTAATGCATGTAAAATTGTTTCGGATAAGTTCGGAGCCGTGAAACGGTCCGTTGGTCTACGTAGTTGGAAAAACTCGATTTTCTTAATCATTTTGGCTGAAGTGTTGAAATGCCAGTCCATCAATCCAGATCTTTGGATAAAAAAATTGCGATATGTATGATGATATAATTTATAAAATCTTTGAAGAGATGGTATTGGCTTGATATCTATCTCGGTATCTTCACTCTTGATCAATTCAAAAACACCAGCAAGCGGGAGTTGTTCGGTAATAAACTGATCTTGAACAGGAACAGCGAATTTATCTTCTCTAACAATGAGTGGCTGATAGTTATTTGAATCCATTTCAAAATGATTTAAGCTCTCCAGCCATAATTTTTGTTGTGGATATGAAGGGGTTACAATGGGTATATTTTCATTATTTAGAGTTACTGGTATGACATCATCACTCATGAGCTTATAGCCCCTTTTTAAAAAAGCTGAAGCAAGAGTGGATTTCCCAGCACCAGAATCACCAACAATCGCATATGCCTTTCCATCTATGGCCACCGCACTTCCATGTATAGGAAGGATTTTTCTTTGCATCAAAATGGCACCCATGCATGTTCCGAGGATATAAAGCCGTATCTCATCTTCTTGCGCCTCATCAATTGGACAAAATTCTATTCTATTACCACTTTGGATCAAGAAAATGGAAGTATTGGAAACATGGAACATAATCCAGTCTTTCTTAATTACAAAATCATCTTCTGGAACTGAATGCTCAGACCATAATGCATGGAGATCCGCTTTTTCGATAACAATATCCGTTTTATCATCCACTATATTAATAGGAAGCAATTCAGGCAATGCTATATCACTTGAAACGGTTAAACCATACGCTTCATAAACTGTTCTTGTTTTGATACCGATCATATAAATACCCCCGTACATAAATAACGTCTCTTAATTAGACAGTTCGAATGTTTAATACTTTGTTATTCTTGAAGTCATACCCCTATTAACTGGATAAATAGGGGCTTAGGGGAACCTAACAGACTTTGTAGCGTAAAAAGTTTAACTAAAAGTTATGTCACCTTTAGGAGTGCCTGCTGGAAATGCAGCATCTGTGTAATCACCATCTGTTCCAAGCATTGTTTGATTAACATCAAGTACTTCTAATTCAGGTTTTTTCCATTCCTTTTTCATACTAATCACCTCCTTTTAATCAAATTTTTTTAAAAATCGATATACAATTAAACTACGCATTAAAAATTTATAATCGGGATCAGGCGCATATTCTGGCCTAGCTCCTTCTTTTATCTTTATTAATGCTTTGTTAATTGCTTGAGCATCTAGATATTCTAATGCTTTTTTATCTGCTCTCATCTGCTGCAACTCATCAGTGAATGTCTCCCATTTGGGCAGCATTCGGTGAACCCAATCTGCACCTTGCACACCCCTGTACCGTTGGTTTAGCCTTACTTTATCGGGTAGGAAATTCACTGTAGCATTCCGAATCAGGGCACGATCCATCCCATTCTGTACATATTGACTTTCCGGGAGTGATAAGCAAAAGCGAATAACTCGGATATCATTCGTCGGATCTCGCTTCCACAACTTGTATCGTAAGGAGAGCTTTGTGGAAAGTGTATTTCCTGCATTCCACTGAAAGATATCTTCAAAATGCTTTTTTCTTTCTTTAAAAATATTAGAATTCGAATACCAGCCTGTTTCATCCATGCCGAAATCTTTAAATTTGTCATATACCCTTACTTCTTCTGCAAATCTTGGATTGATTAAGGAAGGAATTTTATATGGCGTGCCCTCCGGAAAGATCCGATCAATGATTGGAAAGCCGATTCTTGCAATGGTTTTCACCTTTCGCAATCTAGATCCGCCAACATTATTCCTATATTGTTCCAACTCTTGATATAGTCGAACCCACTTTAGCCTTTTTAATAGAAGGGAGTAATACTCCAAGGGGAATCCCCAGGAAATTGAAAAGTTCCCTCTATCTCCATTAAGCAAAACACCCATCCCATCCTCATTCGCTTTTTCAAACATCCCTTTCAACCAGAAAGAATTTTCAAAAAACTTATATGGCATCTCCATGATGTCAAGAAAGTCTTCCATTTCAGAATAGGAGTCTTTCCCCTTAAAGTCACAATAATGATCAATAATGCCACCAACATGTCCTACCGTAGATTTGATGAAAGGCCGCTCATCAGCCAATAAGTATTTAGGAGTAAAATCTTTAAAATCTTCGGGAGGAATATAACTATATGTATGTAGCGCAGTGCTTTCCCGCTGCAATTTATTCACTGCAAAGCCAACAACAGCCCCGGAATCCAACCCACCACTCAACTGGGCGCCAACTTTCCGATGTGTCCTTAATCTTGATGTAACAGCTTCCTGGAAGACACTTTGAAATGCTTCTATGTAATCTTCAGTAGATTTAAGTTTTAACTTATCGCCTTGAGTTAAAAAGGAATATCGTTTTAAAGTCACCTTATTATTCTCTATTGTTAAGCTATGAGATGGTGGTATCTGATTTATGGTTTTATACGGCGTAAATGAAGAATCTACTGCATCAATCATTCCCGATACGGCCAAATACTCAGCAAGCCACTGCTCATTCAACTTTTTTTCAATAAAAGGTAATGTTAAAAGTGGATCTATTGTAGTACAAAAAGCAAATTTCTGATAGTTTTGGTGATAATAAAGCGTTCTGCTTCCCGAAAAATCCCTTGCCCCAAACAGTTTCTGTTTCTTTTCATCCCAAATGACAAAAGCAAAATCTCCTATTAAGAACTTGGGGGCCTCTTCACCCCACTTATAGTAGGATAGTAGAATCAGTTCACTATCAGTAATGCCCTTTTGGTTGGAAGGCCTAACTTGTAACCTCTGGATTAACTCTTCACGATTATCAATAATAGCATCAGCCGTAATAGTACAGCGTCTTTCAAAATCATATAACGGGAGCTGCTCACCAACAGATTCCGGAGTTATCCATTGAGCATGACAACCGAGAAAAACCTTTTCTGAATTCCACATTTGGACTGAATCAGCAGGGTACTTTTGTAAAGCCGTCATCAAATTATGGCAATGTTGAAGATTCATAGGCTCTTCATTAAAATGATAAATACCGGCTATAGCACTCATGTTTTCCCCCTGATTGTTTTGTTATGTGAATAAATTACATTATCCTCCTTCGATGTTGGTTAAAAACTTTGATGAAAATACTTCTATCATCTGATCTAAAAATTTTCACCCCAACTAACTTTAATGGTGTCCATATTTCTTTCATTTGTAATAGAGGCATTTAAATTCATCCTTTCAATTCATCAAACTCCTAAAAGCATGGCCAATGATTGGCATAGATATTAGTATTAGTATTTATTTCTCTAAAATTAAAATTATTATTTATAGTTTTTTTTGAAATGCATTGCTTAAAATTTCGCTTACTAAAAAAATTATTACTTAATAGTTCTATAGTATTTAAAAGACAAGCTATGCAAATTCTATAAAGAACCATATTGTTCTTTATAGCGAATCATCTAACTTAAAATTACCACCTATTGGTGGCTGTGTCAATATCTTTACTAACAACGACTTATCAAAAAAAGCTTCCCAATCGCCCATCTTTCCATTGCAATAAATCTTAAAAAATTCCCTTCTAAAATACTCTCCTAATTGTTTAAAATTTATTGCAATTAATGTAATGGTGATTACTTCTTAAATAATTTCAGGTGTATGAGAATGACAGTTAGTAGGACCAAATTGTTTATAGGCCATTGAGTAAGTTGATCCTACCATATAATTTGTAATGTTATTAGTAAAAATAATAACTCAATAATTTTTTACTTCTATGTTTAGGTAAATTTCCTCCTCTTTCTCCAAATCCATATAAACGGGCGTAAAGGGAAATATAAAAAATGTAATGGTCTGGGTAATCTCAATGTCAATGCATCTATATATCTAGGATAAATTAACATAACAATAGAAATAAATTTTTGCCATTCTGTCTTAAATGCATTCATATAGTCTTGTGGATATTTGAACTGACTCTTTTCACAAATAAAACATATTGATTCTTGTGCTAATTTTATTGAGTTATTGACTTTTGTTAATTTTTCAAATTCTTTGGTAACAGGAGTATCTAATAGTTGAGAAGATAAGATGAGTGCTTGTCCTACCTGAAAATTATATTTGTATTTTTTCAAAGAGAAGATTATCTTTTCAGTATTAAGACCTTTTAACACCATTTGATCAATATCAATCAACCAACGTAGCCGAAACCATCCATGACGCGCCCCATGTGTAATAAGATATGAAAATAAATCTTCATTACCTAAATAATAAATTGGAGCAGTAGTAAGTCCACTTCTCCTTCTCCTTCTCCACAAATTATTAAAGGATGGTTCATTAGATGGAAATGGGTTAAGTCTCCAATGAATTTCGATTTGTATTTGCTTTTTAGGATTGTAGTATGAAATATGATGAGTACGCCATTTCCATTCGTTTAGAATATAGAGCTTTTCTTCTTTCTGGTAACCACAATTCAAAAGAAGACTTTCAGCTTTTTTTAGATCAGATATTGAGATTAAAATATCTAAGTCCTTTGATGTCCGAAGAGAAATATCCCCAAACAGTTCTTGGGCAATAACCGGTCCTTTTAAAAAGAGAAGTCGAATCTTGTTTTCATTAAACAATGTACTCACTAATTCCATTTCTCCACTTAATTGAAGCATTTGGTATGTATTTTTTTTGTATTCTTGTTGTAAGGACTTAAAAACGCTTAAAGGAACTAAATCTTTATATTTTTTTTTTATTTGTGAAAAAACTAGAGGATATACTCTATGATGGTTTGCTATTTCAAGAAATTGGGCCCAGTTAATATCTGTATAACACTTATTTAAGATTATTCTTTCATCATTTCTACCTTTAAGTATTTCTAAAATCAACTTTAATTCCCTAGGAATTTCAGTTAAATCCAGACTGAAATTTTTATTCACTATTATTCTCCCTCATATTGTTTATTGTTATTACCAGTACACACAAAAATACTACAAAATAACAGGTTGATTAAAAAGTTAAATGATAATCTTATTTTAAATTGTTTTAACATAAAGCACTCTTTATGACTTTTCTTCCAGTAACAACCTCATTGTTTTTCTATAAGGTTTCAAAAACATATAATTGGTAGTATAACTATAGTATCCAATTGTACTACCCGCTCACACTAAAGAAAGGTTTAAGAACATTAACATGTAGAGTTATTGACCCTACAGAATTTGAATTATTTTTCACCCATACTTCAATACTACTATTATTGTTGTTTTTATTATAACTACAGAGTATTATTTCCTGTCCATCTGGTTTATCCATCTGTACAGTAACTGTGTCGTCAGTATAAATCAACTCAGGAAATATAACGGTAAGCATAATATAGGAATATGGATTTATATCACTTTTATAGTCCCTTTTTATCCTTTTAAACATACCAAAGTTTGTTGTAGCCACCCCTTTTTCATTTGTATAATCTTTTGAACTTCTATATCTAATAAGTCTCTTGTTTGGGTCTATATTTCTCACAGTACCTTCACCTTGCTGTCGTTCATTTTCGGTAGTTATAAAACCAGATTTTATAGCAGTAGTATCATTAACAGGCAATGAGACACCTATAAGGTTAAATACCTTTGCCTCTTGAACCATGCCTCCCCATCTAATTAGGCTCAATTTGTTTGGATTCCCGATTTCGGTCTGAGAGCGAATATTAGAAATAGAGACAAGCGTATAATTACCATTTGGGTCAAAATAGATATCTCCAAGACCATTTTTTTCATAATAACCGCCATCTATTGTTAATAGATTTACACTACAAAAAAAGTAAGCCATTCCACTCAAACCTTCTACACTTACATCCCGAAAAGTAACATTATATAATGATGGATAGTCGGATGAAGTATCTTTAAATTGTCTAAAAAAATTTTCTCTATGTTCTACCAAGACAGAAGTGAATACCATATCAAACGCCCCAGCACATTCAATTGCATTCCCTTTTCCGCCTACTATACTATCTCCATTGAAACGGTAAGACTGAAGATAACTGTCTTTAGCTGATGCTACCGTATCAATACTCCTATAAACACATGCTAAAGAGAATACTCTGATAATCTTATTACCATTAAAAACCTTTGCACCTGATCCTGCAATACTTTCAAATTTTACACAATTATAATTCAAATCGCCTATATAATTATAGTTAGTAGAAAAAAAATAGCCTGTGTTTGTTTTTTTAAAACCACCTCCTACTCCATAAAAATATAAAGACCAGCGATCATCTGGTTTATCTATAAATAATGGATTATTATTTGTTATATCATACATTCTAGCTAATCTTATGGACTTCTTGTTTTTAATTGCATATATAATAGCAGCTTGAACCTTTTGATAATCACTTCCCTTAAAATCGTCTGGACTTATAGCATTGTCTGTAACTTTTGCAAATGTTTCCTCCAATTTTCCCTTTATACTCTTTATATCATCACTCAACTTTCCATTCTTATCTTCATCCATTACTCTTTGTAATAGGATACTTTCTCCCTCTTTTTTAAATGTATAGCCAAAAATGAAAGTAAAAATAAAGAGGAGAATATTTCGTAATAAGTTTCTCCGTTTCACTGCGAATTCCTCCTTGAATAATAAGGTTTATTTTTCTATTATTAGCAATAAATATATGAGATTATAATATTTTTATACTACTAGCCAGGTACATAGACAAAAAACGACAATATTTTGTTTTTTATCTCGTTTTTTGATTTTTATTCACTTTAATTACCAAAATAGTGAATTGGAGGTTTGCAAGAGCAGCTCGAATAACCCTCACCTACCTTGATGAGTTCCTATAGAATAATGAATTCTGTGTATAACTCAAAAGATTTTACAATCTGTACCAACTGTTTAGACGGTTCATATTTTAGGGATAAATGTAAATAGATTGCAGTTTTTTTATGGTGCTGAGGTAACCCAAAAAACAGATAAACATTCTTTGGTTAGACGGAAGTTGTTTGCGATTTTTATTTGAAAAAAATTCAAATAAATTATTATTTTTCTGGGAACGAAATTCTTTTGTAGGACTTACTTTCCCTGCACTACATTTACATAAGAACAAAATGGGCCATCCATAAGAATGACCGTTTTGATTTTCTTTAATTATTTTTAAAAAAGTAACTTTATACTCTCAATATTGCTTTCTCTGTTGATTTTCTACCAATAGAATCATATATTATCCCCGAATTTTGTGCATCTACAATGCTATAACAATTCCTACCATCAATAACCAAAGGTCTTTTCATAAACTTTTTATATTTTTCTAAATGGAAATCTTTAATATCTTTCCATTCGGTAAAAATCAAACATATATCAGCATTTGTTATCGCTTCTTCTATTGAAGTGCTATAGGTAACTTCAAATGGGTAAATTTTCTTGAAGTTATCCATACCGACAGGATCCCAAACATTTATATTTGCACCTTCATTGAGGAGTATAGGGATATTATCAAGAGATGGTGCTTCTCTTAAATCATCTGTTCCTGGCTTAAAAGTAAGCCCAAGGACTGCAACATTTAGCCCATTAAAACTATTAACATACTTTCTAGCTTTCTTAACCAATTTTATTTTCTGATTTTCATTTACTTCAATTGTAGCCTTAACTGTTTTAATCTCATAGTCATTATATCTCGCTAGCCAATGTAGTGCTTGAGTATCTTTAGGGAAGCATGAACCGCCATAACCGATCCCTGCATTTAAAAAGTGGTTACCAATCCTCGGATCCATTCCCATACCTTTGGTTACATCTTCTATATTAGCACCTACAATTTCACATAAATTAGCAATTTCATTTATATAGGAAATCTTTAAGGCTAAAAAGTCGTTAGATGCATACTTAATCATTTCTGCGCTTTTTCGATCAGTAATTACGAAAGGAATATCAAAATCTCTATAAACCTCCCGCATAATAACCTCTGCATTTTTTGAATTAGAACCTAAAACGATCCTAGTAGCATTTAAAGTATCCTTAACAGCTGTTCCTTGTGACAAGAACTCAGGATTTGCAACAACATCAATATTAACCTTATATTTAAGGTTTTCTTTTATTATTCTCTCAACTTTATCATTTGTTCCGACTGGTACTGTTGATTTTATAGCCACAACACAATCTTTAATCACTGCACTTGCCACTTCTTTTGCTACACCGTAAATATATTGAAGATCAACAGATCCATCTTTTTTTTCTGGTGTACCAACGGCTATAATTATTACATCAGCATCGCTATATGCTTCTTTATGGTCACTTACATACCTAATCTTCTCTTTATTTTTCCACATCAAATCTTCAAGTTGTGGTTCATAAATAGGAGATATACCGCTATTCAATAATTTTATTTTTTCTTCATCTATATCTACACAGGTTACTAAATTACCTTTTTCAGCTAGGCAAATGGCAGTAACTAAACCAACATATCCAATACCTACAACAGAAACTCTCATAACATACACTCCTAATATTTTTTGTAATTCATAAACAATCCACTTGCAAACCGTATTACAATTATTTTTATTACTTATTTCTTAACCTCTTCTGAATAGCAACTTTTAATTCGTACTTTAATAAACTTATAAGGCTTCTAGTATCTAATGCACGTACATCATATCTAATTAGGGAAACATTTTGTAAATTTTTCTTTTTACTGTTTTGTTTTTGACCACTATAGGAAGTATCATAAAGGTAAATTCCATTTCCAACCAAGTTATTTATAACATTAAGTTCATGTGGTTTTAGTTGAAGAGTATACTCTTTTATTATCTTATAATCTAATTGCTTAGTGGTAAGCCAATATCTTTGTTTTTTTTCATTATTTTTATATCCATACAAATCAATACAAATATCTTCCTTTGGGATTTCTAAATCTACCGCTATGCTTTCTTGTTCAAAAAAAACATCATATTTCAAGGAATTAGCAGTAAAATCAGGTAGTTTATATTGTTCTATTTCATATGATAGTAACGGTACTTGAAAACTAGTATTCGATACCTTATTATGAGTCCCTGCATCCGTAAAATTAGTTGTCAAAGAAATATATGGATAAACAAAATAACGATTTGTTTTAGTAGTGTAACTTATATAATATTTTAACCATGAAGAATCCGGCCACTTCTGAATATTATTAGGTAGATTTACTTTTTCACTCCAATCATTTTCACTTTTTATATACCACTCATAGAACTGTGACCACATTCTTTTAGTCCAAACTTGGCCCCAAGACTGAGCATATTGTAAAAAATATGCATCAAATCCATTATTCAAGGGAGTAAAAGGTCTGTTTGCACCCACATTCCATAAATGAGTATATAATGAAATTCCTGCTATAAGATCACAAGAATCATATTTTTCAACGGTTTGATAAACATACTTATAAAAGTATTTTGATACATAGATGTCATCCTCTAAAACTATAACTGCATCATAATTTTTTGTTAAATTACCACAAAATAAAACATGTTTCCTTAAACCTAAATTTTCAGGGTGTTGGATAACCTCTTTTTCACCATATGGCCACTCAAACGCGTTTGCAAATTCTGCCACTTCCATGCTTTCACTTTTGTCAATACTTATTATTAATGGAACATTTACACCATTATAACTAGCACTTTTAAGTGATATTAATAATCTTTTTAATGATTTTACTCTATTATACGCCACTACAACTATTGCTATATTTTTCATTTCATACCTTCACTATTCTCATATTCTTTAGCATGTTTGTTTATAAATCTCTCTATATCCGAAAAAGATTGAGCATTTTTTTTTATCCATTCTTTATCTTTATCCCACCATTTATATTTTAAAAGAAACATTTTTTCAAATTCAGAAAATCTTTCTCCAATTTTTTTTGCTGGAACTCCACCGTAAATTGAATATGGCTCCAAATCATTAATTACAACTGCACCAGTAGCAATCACCACTCCATCACCAATATTCACACCTTCAAGAATTTTCACATCGGCGCCTATCCAAACATCGTTTCCAATAATTACAGAGAAAAGTTTATCCTGGTCAGGATATTTGTGTTCTTCAAATGAAGTTTTTTCAACGTAGGTAAACCCTGCTTGCTTACTTGTAGAAAAAAAAGCTGGATGTGTGGATACAAAAGTTTTGGTTGGATGACGCCCTGCAATAATTTTAACATCTTCTCCTATTGAACAATACCTACCAATTAATGTGTTATTTAAATTTGATTCACTTCCAATATAAGAGCCATATCCTATTTTACTATTAGAAATTTGTGCATTATTATTAATTACATTCTTTCCTTCAAGGATAGTCTTAAAATTCAAGCTGCATCCCTTATTTATGATAGATTCAGTTTTATTTGCAATATACTTCGCTAATAATAATTTAATTAATTTCTTTCCCATAGTATCCGTTTTAATCACCACTCAATTTTTTATCTTTCTTTAAAACCTTAACTTATTTCTCTAAAAAGGAATTTATTAATAAAATATCTTTTAGAGATTATTATCTTTAGACTATACATAATATTTGAAGCCTGTCCCCATTTGAACTTTGCAAAAGAATGCTTTTTATATTTTAAATTTAAATGCTTTTAAAATCATAAATGAAGCAATTCTAGTATCTTTAAATAATAATGGTATAAAAAATGCTACCATTGCCTGTGCGATTAAAGTAGCAACTGCAGCACCTTTTCCACCCATATAGGGAATAAATAAATAATTAAGTATTATGTTAACGATTGCCCCCCCTCCCATGAATATAAGAGTATATTTTTGAAGCCCTTCAGAAATTAACCAAATACTTCGAACAGATCCAAGCAATGCAAATGTCCCTGCCCAAACACTAATAGATAAAATACTTGCCGCTTCTAAAAAATCTATTCCATAGAGAATACTTACTAATGCCTTTGATAAGATAAGAGTTACTATACCGAATCCAATTCCAGTCCATGCAATAATTGTGTATAAAAGCTGTAAAGATTTTAAGTACTTTTCATCGTTAATATTTCTATTTTTCATAATAACTGGTCTAAAAGAAGTAATAATTGCTATAGGAATAAAATACCACATTTCAGCTATTCGAACTGCTGCAGAATAGATACCAACCTCTAATTTCGAAGACATCATACTCCCCAGCATCACCTGATCAATTCTCATATAAATAGTAATCATTAGACCAGAAAGAATTAGATACCAACTCTGTGATAAAATATCTTTTGTATAACTGAAACTATACTTCCACGCAGACCTTTCCTCTCTAAACTTAAAGTACGCTATTATGAGTGCCATGCTAACTATTACTGCATCTAAAGTATAAATCAAAGCGAAATGTACTAAATTACCTCCCTTAACCACTAGAAGAACTTTCAGAACAGACATCACAACATATACAGACATTCGTATTAATGAGGAAATTTTTGACTTTTGCGAGGCCTGTATCCAGTATTCAATCACTTCAAACGACTTAGCAATCATTGTAAATGACATAATGAGTACTAATATTTGGAGGTCTGAGTTTCCAGGCTCAATGAAATTGATTATTATAACAGCCATAATTGTTAATACTATGCCACCTACAACTCGAAGTAACAAACTAGTACATAAGATGACCCCCTCATTAACTTTTTTATCAACAATAGATTTAACGGTTAATGACTCAAGTCCCAAAGTAGAAATAGCAGTAAATAAAGATACAAAAGCCAAGGCATAGTTAAATTGACCATATTGCTCAGGTCCAAAATATCTAGCAACTATAGCTGTTATAAAAACCCCGATTGCCATAGTTAACACTTTATCGCTTACTAACCATCCGGAATTTTTAATGATTCTAGAAGAAGTTTCAGTAGTTACAATTTTATTTTTACACTTTTTGTACCAATTCATTAAAGCCAATTTCATGACCTCTTATCTGTTTAAATGTAATGCTTTTAACATAAAATTTTAATTCATAAAAATCTTAAATGAATAATCTAGTATATTATTTTCTTTAAATAAATTTTTATATCCAGTTAAAGAAGTAATCCATAATAAACATATGAAAATAAATAGTGAATATCTTATAAATAACAAACCCTGTTTGCCTTTAAAATACTTAGTAAGAAAAGGTATTACTAATATTATTGATACCATAGGGAAGTATAAAATTCTAGTAGCTATAACTGATGATAAACAAATAAACATTAATATTAAATACCAAATAAAAAGCTTTATAATAATTAATTCTTTAGATTTATAAAGCACCTTTTTTGAAGTAAAAGTTAAAAAGATCGCTAAAATGTAAAATAAAAATAGCACCTTTCCCCCTGCAATCTCTGTATAGTCATTAAACTGAGTTAAGTATATTTCATACCAGCTATTTCCACTTAAGCTAATAAAGTAAGAAATTAATTTATTAGCTAAATCTGTGAATAGAAATATTGGTGAAAATATCAAAATTGGAAATATTTTTCTAATTTCAATTTTCAAGAGAAAGTAAAAAATTAAGCATATAATAGAAGCTTTATGGAACAAAAATGCAATAAGAGTGAAAATAAAATATTTTATAAATTGTCTATTTACTATAAACCTTAATGAATAGAAAAATATAGACACTGCTACCATCTGTCGAATTGTATTGAATCCATTAAATAAAACGTACTGCAGAATAAGTAGTATAATAAAATGTCTATATTCACCTTTTTGATCAAAATACTTAATACTAAGAAAAATAAAAATATAAGTTATTGCCGCATATACTAAGAAAACAAATTGTTGATTTAGTCCTAATAAATACGCTGCTTTAACAATTAACTTAAAGGTAAATTCAACTCTTGGAATATCATGCGTTTGTAAAATAATAAAATTTTGTGCATATCCGATGTAATCAGTCCCAACGTTATATCGAAAACCTGTGATAATGATTAAGATAAGATAAGGTGCAAAGTCAATAATGTTTATTAGTTTTTTATCAACTCTTTTATTTCTATATAGGAGAGTCGATACATACGCTAGAATAAAACAAATTAAAGTTAACCAAATATAAAACCCCAAGACTCCCACCCTTTAAATTATTTCTATTAGATTACTTAAAAAAATCTACCATACTAGTTCAACGTATTTTAATTCGAATTTGAATAAATACTGCTTTAAGAATCTAAAAGTATGTGACCATATATCGTGTGATAGTTTATGTCTAAAGATTTTTTACTATCCTATTAATATTACTTATTGAGTAAACTATCTATTTATTATTCCAAATATAAAGTCAACTATTTTTTTTGATTGAACAGAACTATTCTTGTTTTCTAAAATAAAATTTCTAGCCCGCTTACCAATTTCATCTAATTCCCAATCTGGTTTTGCTAAAATTACTTCTATACCTTTTTTAATAGAATGAATATCGCTTTTATCTATTATATATAGATATTTTAAATATTTTTCAGGAATACATTTTATATTAGTTGTTAAAAATGGAGTACCCGATACCATATATTCGAAGGTTTTTGATGGAAAGGAGTACATTGTATATTCATCTTCGGGGTTTCTTGCATTTATTAACAAAGAAGCTTTTTTTTCATATTCAAAAACTACAGCTCGAGGCTTAAAGCCAAAATATTTAACTCTTTTGTCTCTAAGGACTAACTTTTCTATATATTCTCTCATATCCCCATCACCAAACAGCCAT
Source organism: Peribacillus sp. NPDC076916 (assembly GCF_050269675.1). Taxonomy (NCBI): domain Bacteria; kingdom Bacillati; phylum Bacillota; class Bacilli; order Caryophanales; family Bacillaceae; genus Peribacillus; species Peribacillus sp. NPDC076916. The sequence goes on along the minus strand of NZ_JBNNIU010000003.1, from coordinate 824,085 downwards.
AATTCTAATTCGTTATCTTTAATTTCTTCAAATGCATCTAGAATATTTTTTACTCCATATTCAAAAGCCAGGGTTCCAGCATACATTATAGACCTACTTTTAGTTACCTTTGATAAATCTAAATCATTATTGAAGATCCCTTCCATTACTATATAAGGTTTACCTGATGGATTAACTCTGTCATTCATTGGTTTAGTGAATAAAACATATCCATCATAATTATGTTCGACAAATTCAACTAATTTAATGTAGAAAGGTAAAAGGTATTTTTTAAACCTCGGCATGTCCTTTTGCCTTTTTGTATTCATTATATCGCTTGAGAGATCTGTGAAAATATTAATACGCTTTATTCGTAATACTTTAGAGGCTATGTAAACCCCTAAGGATAAAGGTGTATAGTTAAAAGGAGTTAAAATTATTTTTTGATCATTTTTTAGATTTTCAAATCCCCACTTCATAGTCAAAAATAACCCTTGAAAAAAACAATAAATCTCTTTTATTAACGGGAGATTTAAATTAGATAAATACCTCACCAGATATTTGTTGTTAAATTTTTTTATTCTCTTTTTAAATCTTAAATAACCTCCTTTAGGGTAATACTGTTCTTGATATAAATAATATAATTGCAAATCAATATTTTCGTTTTCTGAAAAGCCACTTATTAGGGCTTTTTCAAACATATATTGTGCAACTTGTGATGGTATGTTTTTTTTGCTTGAAACTTCATCAAACCATTCATCATCAGAAACACTTCCGAAGTATAAAATTTTCATTGTTCACCTACAAAATCCGTCTTTTAGCATTTAAAGTTTTTCCTATAAATACTTATCCTGATAAATAAATTTATTATATTAAGTGAGAAACGTAATTATTTTTCTATTATGTTCAATTTCATGATCATAATCTTCAGTTTGAAATTTATATAGTTCTTTCCTACTGAAATAATGATACATTAAAAGACTAAGCTTTTTTGAATCAAATGTTTCAAAAAATTTCACATTTGCATACCCTTTTAATACTTCCCGAGCAAAAGGTGTGTCCGAAGCTAGAATGATTCCTTCATGCATTCTGGCTTCCTTTAACGGCAATCCATACGTCTCTATAAATGATGGGAAAATTAATATTGACTTTGTAAATAAATCAAAAACCTCTTCTCTTGTTTTAAAACCTTCAAAATAAATTGGGAGTTTTTCCTTTTGAACTTGAGAATATAAATCAGCTACGTAAGGATTTTCATTTCCATTTAGCGTGAAAATAACTTTATATTTCAACTCACCTATTTTATTTAATGCTTTACACGCTTCCAGAATTACTTGATGGTTTTTATATTCGGAACCATTGGCAGGATAAAAAAAGGTTGAAAGTGACTCGTCATTTGGATTAAACCGCTCCTTAATTTCTAAATTAATTGTAGGAGGAACAACATTAATTTTCCCGCTATCAACTTGAGCTTTTTCCATACATGCTTGTTTCATCCATTTAGTTTGAACAATAACTCTCTTAGCTTTTTTAATAGAATTAATAATATTTCTACCAACTATATTTTGATATACCCAAAATAGTTTATTATCTCTGAAAGAGTATTTATAATCCACAAAAGGTAAAGATTGGTGTACATAAAGATTTTGTTCACAATTCACATTTGGTATTATAACGTTTTGAAGAGAAAAGATTTTATCTACTTTGTATTGTTTGACTAATTTTGGAGCAATAATTTGATCAAAAAAAAGCCGGTGTCCCCAGCTTTTTTTTATCCAGGGAAACCTTATTACTTTAATATTCTCTGTTTCCCTTAATCTTGGTGTACTTACCACAAAAATCCAATTAATATTTGTATCCTCATACTCAGCTACTTCTTGATAAAAATCATTTAAAACAGAGAGTGCTCCTCCATTTATAGCAGGGACATCAAAAACCATAATATTCATAGTAGATTAATCCTTCCCCCAAACAACCCTATTCACATAATCTGTATAGGACAGTATAATCCTTAAAACCTTATCAGATACATTCGGCATACTATAATCACCAACAAGTCTTAGTGAATCTTTTTCTTGTGACTTCAATATCTCTAGCCCCTGTAATATTCTTTCCTTTTGTAAACCAACCATCATTACCGATGCTTCTTCCATAGCTTCAGGTCTTTCATGAGCTTGCCTAATATTGAGTGCTTTAAATCCAAGAATAGAAGATTCTTCACTAATTGTTCCGCTATCACTTAAAACCGCTTTAGCTTTAGTTTGAAGCTTAACATAATCATTAAACCCTAAAGGCTTCATCGTTTTTATTAGAGGATTAAACTCTATTCCTTTGGCATTGATCATATTTCTAGTCCTAGGATGAGTACTTACAATTACAGGAACATTGTATTTTTCTGCAACGGAATTTAAACTATCGACTAGATTCATAAAATTAGTTTCTGAATTAATATTTTCTTCCCTATGAGCTGACACTACAAAGTAATTTCCAACATCAAGATTTAATCTCTCTAATACATCTGATTCTTCAATGTCACTTTTTCTTGAATTTAGTACTTCAAACATTGGACTTCCAGTTTTTATTATTCTATCTGCTGGTAGTCCCTCTCTTAACAAATATTCTCTTGCAATATCACTATAAGTTAAATTAATATCAGCTGTATGATCGACAATTCTTCTATTAGTTTCTTCTGGTACTCTTTGATCAAAGCATCTATTGCCTGCTTCCATATGGAAAATAGGAATATGTCTTCTCTTAGCTGCAATAGCACATAAGCAGCTATTCGTATCACCTAGTACCAAAATAGCATCTGGTTTTACTTCTTCCATAATAGGATCAATCCTAATCAAAATATTCCCTATAGTTTCTACTGCTGTTCCGTTTGCAGCTTCTAGAAAATAATTAGGTTTTTTAAGTTTAAAATCATTAAAAAACACTTCATTTAATTCATAATCATAATTTTGACCCGTATGAACAAGTATATGTTCTACAGCATCTGACTCTTCTAATTTATTAATAACAGCAGATAATCTTATAATCTCAGGCCTAGTGCCAACGACTGTCATTACTTTTAATTTCTTCATTAATTATACCTCCAAGAAGTAAGTATCTGGTTTCACTGAATCAAAACATTCATTAACCCACATAACTGTTACAAGATCGCTTTCTCCTACATTAACAATGGAATGTGTATATCCAGTAGGTATATCTACAACTTGTAACTTTTCGCCGCTAACTCTATATTCAATAATTTCATCTGAATATATCTTTCTAAATCTAATAAGTCCTTCTCCACTTACTACTAAAAATTTTTCATTTTTAGTATGATGCCAGTGATTTCCTTTGGTAATGCCAGGTTTTGATACATTTACTGACACTTGTCCTCTTTCAGGAGTTCTTATAAACTCTGTAAAAGAACCTCTGTGATCACAATTCATTTTTAAATCATAGGAAAAGTTTTCTTCTGGTAAAAAGCTTAAATATGTACTGTAAAGCTTTTTCGTTAAGGCGTCTTCCATATTAGGAATGCTTAACTCGACTCTACTTTCTTTAAAGCTTTTTATACGTTCAGCTAAATCCCCTAATTTAATAGTATGTGTTGTTTTCACAAAGCAATATTTATTTTTTTTAGTCGGATTTCCCTCTAAAGCTTTTATAAACTCTTCTAGAACATCATCAATATAACAGAGTGTTAATTCGGCTTCTTGATTATTAATTTGGATTTCTGAATTTCTAGCAATATTATGACAAAACGTTGCTACAACCGTATTGTAGTTAGGTTTACTCCACTTTCCAAATAAATTAGGGAGTCTGTATACAAATGCCTCTGCTCCTGTTTGATGACTATATTCAAACAGAACGTCCTCCCCTGCTTTTTTACTTTTGCCATATGGATTATCTTTATCTGCCTGTATAGATGAAGTAATAAGTACAGGTGATTTATTATTATGTTTTTTTAATAGCTCTAGTAATCCAAGAGTGAAGTGGAAATTACCTTGCATAAATTCCTTTTCATCATCAGGACGGTTTACTCCCGCCAAATGAAAAACAAAATCACATTCTTTTGTATAAGTATCCAATAAAGAAGGTTCAGTTTCTCTCGTAACCTTAAGAATATCTTCATATCCCTTATTTTGTAATTCTGCAATTAGATTTTTTCCAACAAATCCATTTGCTCCTGTAACGAGTATTTTCACTATATAAACCAACCTTTCTAATTACCTAAATATAATAGATGAAGCTCATGCCTGAATACGGATAAGGCAATTTCTTCATCTATTTTTATTATTTTGAAGAAAGTACCTTCATATCCTTTAGTTCATTTTGAACATACTCTAATTCAAGAAGTTTTTCTTTAATTTGCTCTATACTTAAGATTTGGGTATTATGAGAGTTATATTCTTCTTCAGTAGATAACTTTTTATCTCCTTCAGCAAAATATTTATCATAATTTAAATCTCTTTTATCTGCTGAGACCCGGAAGAAACCACCTAAATCCTCTGCAACTACATATTCTTCTCTCGTAAGAAGGGTTTCATATAATTTTTCTCCATGTCTTGTACCGATAACCTTAATCTCATTATCTGCCTTAAATAATTCTTTAATAGCTTGGGCTAAATCTCCAATATAACTTGCAGGTGCTTTTTGTACCATAATGTCACCAGCAACTGCATTTTGGAAGGCAAATATAACTAGCTCGACTGCTTCTTCAAGACTCATGAGATACCTAGTCATATTAGGGTCGGTAATGGTTAGAGGCTGACCACTTTTGATTTGTTCAATAAATAATGGTATGACAGATCCACGTGATGCCATTACATTACCATACCTAGTTCCACAAATAAGTGTTCTTTCTGGATCGACAGTTTTTGCTTTAGCAACAAAAACTTTTTCCATCATGGCTTTTGAAATCCCCATTGCATTAATTGGATAGGCTGCTTTATCAGTCGAAAGACAAATGACCTTTTTGACTCCATAATCTATAGCTGCTGTTAAAACATTATCTGTCCCTAAAATATTAGTTTTTACAGCTTCTAGTGGAAAAAATTCGCAAGAAGGAACTTGTTTAAGAGCAGCAGCATGAAAAACATAATCTACTCCGTGCATTGCATTTTTAACACTTGCAAGATCTCTAACGTCACCAATATAAAACTTCAGTTTTTCATTTCTATATAACTTACGCATATCATCTTGCTTTTTTTCATCTCGTGAAAATATTCGAATTTCTTTAATATCACTATTTAAAAATCTTTCCATAACAGCATTTCCAAACGATCCTGTACCACCTGTAATTAGCAATGTCTTATTCTTAAACAATTTGCTTTCCCTCCAATTTCAAGTTTTCTTTAAAGTGTTCATCCATTTTGTTCAATAATTCTTCTTTATTAAAGTTTTTATCATAGTAGTTTTTAGCGTTAAGTCCAATTTCGTTTAATTCTTTGCTAGATTTAGAAGAAATTTTAATAATAATCTCAGAGAGCTTTTGTATGTCACCAGCAGGACAAGATAACCCAGCATTTGACTCTTTAATTATTTGACTTGTTTCACCATCAGCAGAAGCAATAATTGGAATTCCACAAGCCATATAGGATTGGAGCTTTGCTGGAATTGTCATTGCGAATAACGGATTATTTGTTAAGCACAAAAAGGCGGCGTTGCTAACTGCCATAAATTCTGGAATCCTGTTTGCAGGTTGTTTGGAAATAAAATTAAACATATCCTCGACATTATTAGATTTAACCATTTCAACTAAAGTTTCCTTATATCTTCCATCCCCAACTATGTTAAAACGAATATTTCTATTTAGCTGCTTCGCTTTTATCAACACAGCTACTTTTGGTAAAATATCTAAACCTTGGGCGTTACCAATATTACCAGCAAATATTAAATTAAAAGCATCATCATTTGGAATTTCTTCGATACTCTTTTTCTTTAATGGCCTATAAAAATCTTCAGCATATTGTGGCCAATATTCTATTAGTTCTCTCGGGACATTACGTTTTTCTATTGAATTTACAAAACTATTTGAAGTTGTAAAAATCTTAGTACACCGTGCATAGATATAATCAACCATTTTTCCAATAGCACCAATAAAATGTTTATTAGTGGTCCCGGTTATTATTTCAACATTTTCAGGCCAAAGATCTTGGACATATAGGTAACAGGGTATACTTTTCTTTTTCGCATACCATACACCAGGCAAGGCTTGTGTCATAGGTGATACTTCAAATATGAAGACATAATCAGCTTTAATTTTTGTGAATAAATTCCACAAGAAACCAGAAAATACAAAAGATATATAATTCAAAGCAAGCATTATCGAAGTTTTTCCCCTAGGTATAAGAGGAAGTCTAATAATCTCAATCCCGTTATAAATTTCTTTTCTTTTCTTAAACAGCCCATACCCATCATAATAATTACCGTGAGGGTAGTTTGGAATTCCTGTTATAACTGTTACTTTATAACCCTTTTTAACCCATTCAGTACAAATATCATTGATACGAAATTGCTCAGGGTAGAAATATTGCGAGATAACTAAAATGTGTTTTTTCACGTTCTTACCACCCATCAACTTTATTTTTCCGTCAACTCAATGGTTTTCCGAAAATCCCGTATTTGGTAATTCTCTTTATAGTCACTCAGACTTTGGTCGTAAATTAAGTTACCAAATACCTTATTAATAAGTTCTGACTTATGTCCTAAAACCTGCAGTATTGGATTGAACAACTTTGTTAGTATGATTTTCTTACCGTGAACATCAGCTATCATTTTTACCATCTCGCTCGTTTTGACATACGCATTATTTTGCGGGAAGAACAATCCACTATCTTCATTATCAACTACGAATCTGATAAATTCACAAAGATTATCTATATGAAGCATACTTCGCTGATTATCGATGTCTGGAAAAACGGGTAACTTTTGAGCTACTTTTGCCAACTTGGGATAATTGCCTTTAGAACCTCTTCCGTAAATCATGGGTGGCCTCAGGATAGCTACTTTGAATTTATCATTTTCTAAAGGTTTAATACCTTCTTCTGCTTGAAGTTTGCTATTACCATAGAAGTTACTTGGCGTAGGAACTGTGTTTTTATCAATTATCCGTTTATTACTGCTGCTATCCCCATACACAATAATACTGCTCATAAATATGAACTGCTTTACTCCTTCTTCTTTAGACTTTTCGGCAGTTTCAATTGTAAGATCTCGATTCACTTTATAATACATCTCTTCCATCTTTGGATCCGACGAGACATGTGCTATTCCAGCCATATGTAGTACAACATCATACTCCGAAAAATCGTGCTTCTTCCATAAATCGTTTCTTAAACTTTTGAAACCTATTGAATATTTATCAGGATATTTTCTAAGCCATTTTTCAAGACTTGTTCCTATATAGCTATTTGATCCTGTTATCAAAATTTTTTTCATTTTGATGTAGTCTCCTTAGTACTCGCTACTTCCTTTTTTCCAACTCTTCCTGTTCCACCTTCGATAACACCATCACTCTTAACAACACTTACGATGGTTCCAAAGAAACACTTAACATCCATCCAAAAACTTAACTTTTCAACGTATGTCCCATCCAGCTTCGCCTTTATTTCAATAGGTAGCTCATCCCTACCATTAATCTGCGCCCAGCCCGACAATCCAGGTGGTACATCATTAGCACCGTATTTATCTCTTTCTTTTATAAGGCTATACTGATTCCAAAGTGCTGGTCTGGGTCCAATAATACTCATCTGGCCAACAAAAATATTCAAAATCTGCGGGAGTTCATCCAAAGAAGTTTTTCTCATGAACTTCCCCACCTTTGTAATGTATTGCTCTGGGTTTTGTAATAAATGAGTTGGAGTATCTTTGGGTGTATCAATTCTCATTGTACGGAATTTCAAAATATTAAAATGAGTCTTATAAATACCGACACGCTTTTGTTTAAATAGCACTGGTCCTTTGGAGTCAAGTTTAATAGCTATAATAAGAATCAAGAATATTGGCGATAAAATAATAAGCCCCATTATAGAAAGAATGATGTCTATCAGTCTTTTTATCTTTAAATACATGCAGTAACACTCCTTGATTGAGATTTATTAAATTAGCACTCAAGTGTCCTTCAATGCTTATACAATTAACTACTCATCAACTAAATATAATCCCATCTCCATCTTACGCTCATATCCAACATCAAAATATTCAAAGAAGATGGTAGCTAAAACAACTGACTTACCTAGCATACCCCTTTCTTGGTTATAATCTATGATCTTTAGTTATGAAAAACTATATACCTACACATGAATCTTTTCTAAAGAAATTTCCTTAACCAGTTGTTCTAAAAAATCTACTAAATCATCCTTTATTTCTTCTTTCTGTAGTGCAAACTCAATCGTCGTTTTCACAAACCCTAACTTCTCCCCAACATCATATCTTTTTCCTTCAAAATCATAAGCAAAAACTTGCTGTAATTGGTTTAACCGTTGAATCGCATCCGTTAACTGAATTTCACCGCCTGCACCAGCTTCCTGCTGATCAAGCATACTGAAGATTTCAGGAGTCAGGATATATCTTCCCATTATTGCCAAATTGGAAGGAGCAGTTCCTAAGGCTGGTTTTTCTACAAAGTTTTCAACTTGATAAAGCCGTCCATCTTGAAAAGCGGGGTCTATTATTCCATAACGGTTTGTTTCTTCCTTAGGTACAGTTTGAACTCCGATAATTGAATTGTTTGTTTTCTCAAACTGATTCATTAACTGCTTTAGGCAAGGCGTTTCATTCTGGACAATATCATCACCTAAAAGTACGGCAAATGGCTCGTCCCCAATGAATTTACGAGCACACCATACTGCGTGACCTAATCCTTTTGGTTCCTTCTGTCTAATGTAATGGATATTAGCAAGTTTAGAGGAATATTGTACCTTATTGAGTAACTCTACCTTTCCTTTTTCCAATAGAATTTGTTCGAGTTCTGGAGCGTAATCAAAATGATCCTCAATCGCACGTTTGCCTTTTCCAGTTACGATTATTATATCTTCTATACCTGATGCAACGGCTTCCTCCACTATGTACTGGATCGTTGGTTTATCAACGATTGGCAGCATCTCTTTTGGCATCGCTTTTGTAGCGGGCAAAAAACGAGTACCCAAACCTGCTGCAGGAATGATTGCTTTTGTGATTTTCTTCACTAATTTTCCTCCTACTTATGGCTATTTCACTGCCGAGAAAGCTTTATTTTTTCTTCGATTTGCTAAATTAATAACGAATTCTTTAAGTTCTGTTACGGAAAAATTTTCATAGAAGTTTAAAAGATACTGTATTTCCTCTTCCTGTTCCAGCACCGCTTTTCCGATAAAGATTTTAGGGAACACAGCTTCGCTGTGAATCTCTTTTTCCCCTAATAGTTCTTCATACATTTTCTCACCAGGTCTGATTCCAGAGAATTCAATCCCAATTTCGTCGATGGAATAACCTGATAACTGGATAAGATTAGTTGCTAATTCAACAATCTTAACAGGTTCACCCATATCAAGAACGAATATTTCTCCACCTCGAGCCAAAGAACTTGCCTGTATGACCAACCTGGATGCTTCGGGTATGGTCATAAAATACCTTGTCATATCTGGATGTGTGACCGTGACTGGTCCACCGGCCTGAATTTGTTTTTTAAATAAAGGAATGACACTTCCTCTGCTGCCTAAAACATTTCCGAAACGAACCGCAACAAATTTTGTTGAGCTATTTCTTGCTAACTGCTGGATGATCATTTCAGCTATTCGCTTCGTCGATCCCATAACGTTAGTTGGGTTAACTGCTTTATCGGATGAAATCATTACAAACGCACCCACACCAAAAGTATCTGCAGCCTCTGCAACATTCTTTGTACCAAAAACATTATTCTTAATAGCTTCACGAGGATTGTATTCCATAAGTGGAACATGTTTGTGTGCAGCCGCATGGTAAACAACATCAGGCCTGTAGGTTTCCATCACTTCAAAAATTCTATCTCGATCTTGAATATCTGCAATTAAAGATATGATGTCAATTTGATTTGCATATAGCTTTTTCAGTTCCATGTCAATTTGATAAATGCTATTTTCTCCATGTCCTAGAAGAATAAGTTTGTCCGGTGAGAATCTGCATATTTGACGGCAAATCTCTGAACCAATTGAACCCCCGGCCCCAGTAACCAAGATCGTCTTGCCCGTTACATATTCAGAAATACTGGTTATATCCAATTCAACGGGTTCTCTTCCTAATAAATCTTCCACTTCTACTTCTTTAAATTGATTCACCGCTACTTTTCCTAACATAATATCTTCAATCATCGGCATGATTTGCGTTTTGGCATTCGTTTTCACACATTCATCAAAAATGACCTTCAATTCTTTTTTACTTAATGAAGGTATTGCAATGACGATATTATCTATATGATATTTCCCCACCATTTCTGGGATATGTTTTGAGTTACCCACAACTGGTATTCCTAAGATGTCTAGCTTATCTTTTTTCGGATCATCATCAATGAATGCTACTGGTTTAAGTTCCGTATCATGATTGTTAAGAAGTTGACGTACAACCATGGTTCCAGCAGATCCAGCTCCGATAACCAATGTATTCCTCGTTTCCTTTCGATTATTTATCAAACGGTCACGCAGCATTCTCCAAGAAAATCGCGACCCGCCAATAAGGATGACATGCATCATCCAGGTCAATGCCATGGCCCTTACATAAACATCTTGAAAAACCATTAACTGAATGGCGATAACAGTGATAATCGATAGGCTTACGGCTTTAACAATGGAGAGTAACTCTCCTATACTTGCATACTCCCAGGCCTTCTTATACAGTTTATAAATAGAAGCAAAAAAATGATGGCTGATTAATAGGGAGACTGATGTGACTAACAGTGTTGGTAATTTAAATATTTCCAAATAGGGATACAAGAATAAATAACTTACATAAATGGCCGATAATACTATTAATGAATCTAATAGGGCCAGAAGTGTTAATCTTTTTCGGTAGGCCAACCACATTTCCCCCTTTAATTTTGTTTGATTTACTCTCTATTAAAAACAGTTCATTTATGAATGCATTCTATTTCACATGCTTTTCATTGTTTATTTAAGAATGAATGATACTGTTTATGTTTCTGTATCTTTTGACTATTTTAAAAATACCCTTATGATTTAAGGGCGTTAAATTATTGGTCGTTCAGAAACAATAAACCCTAAAACTTTATAAGAAGGCAAAATTTTATTAATATTAAAGTGTTTCCTAATTATCAACCATTTTAAAAGATTCCAAAAATTTTTCTTTTAAATGGCACTGGTTTTTCAACAGCAGGACTTTGGTTCTTTAATAGCTGTTCAGCATTTTCTTTAAAATAAAATGTACGTTGTATTCCATATGACTTTGTGATTGTTTCATAGGCAAGTTGTAACGTGAACCCTCTAGAGCCAATATTATGGGCATCTGTTGCAATAAAATGGGCTAAATTATGTTCGATTATCTTTTTTGAAAATGATTGGATACTTTTACCGAAGTTCCCGATTATACTGCCAGAGGTAAGTTGAGTTAGCGCGCCCTCCTGAACCAATTCAAATAATAGTTTATGATTTGCTATCAATTCCTTATTTCTCTCCGGATGTACGATAATCGGTGTTATTCCTTTAAGCAGCAGTTCGTAAATCACTTCTTGTGTATATATAGGAACCCTTCCCGACGGGAGCTCTAACAGTAAATATGTACCGTTATCATCTAGGGTTAGGATTTCTTTTTTTTCAAGTGAATTAAATATGTCCCGATGAATTCTTACTTCTTGTCCGAGATGAATGGTAAGAGGTATATTATTTTGTTTTAAACTCTCATTTACGCTATTTGAACGATCAATGATGCCACTTTTAAAATTTACATATCTCTCATTTAAGTGATGTGGCGTGGCAAATAAATGGGTGATTCCTGATTCTACCGCTTTTCTTGCCATATTCATGCTTTCCTTCATGTCCGCGGATCCATCATCAACCCCTGGGAGAATGTGACAATGTATGTCAATCAAATTTCATACACTTCCTTTGTAAAATAAATAAGGAAAAAGGCCTAATTAATAAAAAATAGGAATTATTACCCCGATTAATAGTAGCATATAAAACTGCCATCAAACAGGGTGTTATTTTGTCGAAAATTGTTTTATTTCGTTAAGATTGATAGTAATAATAATTGCTGTTATCCGTTTCAACGCCATTCAAAACGACTCCAAGCAAGGATGTATTAGCTTTCACTAAAAGCTCCTTTGCTTTTACAGCACTTTGTTTGTTTGTCTTGCCGCTCGCCACTACCATGATCACGCCATCACATTTATTGGCTACAATTTGGGAATCCGGTACTACTAGAACGGGCGGTGTATCAAAAATGATATAATCATAGATTTCTTTTAATTCATCAATCGCTGTTTCTATCGCTTTGGAATTTAATAATTCCGAAGGGTTAGGCGGTATTGGTCCACTCGTCAGAATTTCAAGATTAGGCACATTCGTCTTCATGAGTGCTTTTTCTATGCTCATTTTCTTCGTTAGCACACTCGTAAGCCCCTCTATATTACTAAGACTAAAGGCATAATGAACCGATGGTTTCCTTAAGTCTGCATCCACAAGCAAAACCTTTTTCTCCTCCTGTGCCAAAACAATCGCGAGGTTAGCAGCTGTCGTCGATTTCCCATCATTTGGCTCCGATGAGGTTACCACAATGGTTTGTATGTCTTTATCCACTGAGGAAAATTGAATATTCGTTCTAATTAATCGATATTGTTCAGTGATAGGTGATTTGGGGTTAGTCTGTGCAATCAAATTCACCTGTTTTTTATCTTTACTTCTCAAAAATCCCGCTTCCTTTCATACTGCTTCTTTTACGGATTATCCTTTATTATGTACTTGTGTAATCTTTTGAATCGATCCAAGGATGGGTAATTCTAGGAGTCTCTCAATATCATCCTCGTCCTTGATCGTATTGTCCATATACTCAAGTAGGAATGCCAAGCCGACTCCAGCCATCAATCCAACCACCACCGCAATTGCGATATTCAAGACAGGATTAGGTTTTACTGGTGTAGGGTTCTCCTTAATTTCTGCCTTGGCTAGTACGCTCACATTGTCGACGTTCATGATATCCTTGATTTCCTTTTGGAACGTTTCAGAAATCGTGTTTGCAATTTCTACAGCCTGTGACGGATTACTGTCTTGAACCGTTAGTGAGAAGACTTGTGAATTTTCTTGGCTGTTAATCGTGATTTTTTCACTTAGTTGTTCTACGCTTTGGTCTAATTCAAGCTTATCAATGACCTTCTCCAAAATGGCAGGGCTTTTTATGATTACGCTGTATGTATTGATCATGTCGATATTAGATCGTATTTGAGTCGAGTCCAATTGGTTCTCCGATTGCTTCTGGTTAACCAGGATCTGTGTCGAAGATTGATAAACGGGTGTTAATAAGAAATAAGAAATCGTTCCACTAATCAAAGCGGCAATTAATGTCAGCAGCATGATTAGCTTCCAACGTTTCTTTAATGTTTTAAAAATATCTGTAATACTAATAGTTTCTTCCATTTCATCCTCCTGATATGTTAAAAATGACCTATTGCATTATACCATAATATTACCTATATATATGTATTTTCAAGGAAATTTACTTGAATTTTACAACGAAAGAATTATTTTCTAACGTAAGTGTAATTTTACAAAAAAGAGAATGGCAATACAAAGGAAATAATTACTAAATTTGAAATATAGCATTGAACATATATATTTAACCCATTTTCCAGAATATTCGGGACTTGAATTTCAATAAACTTAATTATACACCAAATCCCAATCTTTCTTATAAGAATTATCTATTTTAAAATATTTTCTTAAAAATAGCCTAACTAATTGCCTACCCACATAGGAAAATTCGTTTATATATATAATTGTGTCAAGTATTTTAGTGCCTAGTTATCATTAAAAATGAAAGGAAAATGTGTAAACTGAAAGTGATAGTTTAAATCAGTATATAATTTTCATATTAAGGGTTAGGTGTGGTCAGAATGATAGGTTACCGAGTTAAGTCGCTTAGGGAAGAAAGGAAAATGTCAATTAGTGAACTCTCCGCAAAATCCGGCGTTGCCAAATCCTATATAAGCTCATTGGAAAGAAACCTTCAAACAAACCCTACTATTTTAGTTTTGGAAAAGATCGCTAGAATCCTTTGTATTAAAGTGGATGCTCTGTTGAATGAACAAGAAAACAAGGGTATGGATGAAGAATGGATGGAAATCATGCAGGATGTTATGGGGTCTGGCATATCGAAAGAGGAAATGCGCAAATTTATCGAAGATAGAAAATAACTGCCTTTATTCCCCTTTACTATGAGAATATAAAAACTTTCTCTTTTTGACTCTCTAACTATTAATAAGAATCATACTTACTTCATGATGATTGATATTATATAAGTATTACGGGCCAATTTCATATTCTCTTTATTTACCTTCTTTTCAATCCGCTCTTGCCTTCTAAGATACTTTTATATCATCCCTCTAAATAAATTTCACGTTATACTATTCTCCATTTAAGTATAAACATTAGAACATTAACACTATTAATTCCTTCTTTTTCGATTTAACAAGGCATTATAAGTCGAAAGCTTCCTTATCTTAATTCTTCTCTGTCTTCTATTTCCTGCTCTTTAATTTTCTCAATAGTTAACTCTGGAAATTACCAAATTCAAATCACTTTATTTTTTTAAAAACCTATTATTACTAAAATTTCCATTAAATTAGCAAATGCTATATACAATTATCATGACGCCGAATATAAATATATCATGTAGCCTTCTCCCAAAACCATGTATGTAGCTAATACTACCTATGGTATTTAGAGATGAGTAAACAAATAATCGTGGGTTAAGTGATTAATCCAAGTTGCAAGGATAATCAATTTCTTTCACCATTCCAGCTATTTGTAAATACATTAGACGTAAATATAAAATTGAAAATTCAGATTATTTAATGTTCATTAGAATTTTTGGTTATTCTTTAAATCATCATGAATTGCCCTTTGACATCTTAAAATGCCAATGGATTAATACTTGCCCGCAGTAAGTAGTAACATGATCGCAAAAAATGCAAATGTTATAAGCGACATATTAAAAATACTTTTTTTATCGGTGACTGACTGATAAGGACAGGTGACGGCACATAAGACACTAAGTATACCCAGTGAAGAATATATATTGTGTAAAAATTTTGGAGGTTTAATAATATGGATAATCTAATTGAGAAGGGCACTATTAGTCCAGATGAGTTCAAAGGTAATGATTATGATAAGGTGCAATCAGCTATTATATACGCTATCTCTAACAAAAAAACTGTAACCTTGTCCAGAATGTTCGATGTTACAAATCAAAACCCATTGTTTATAGATAAGCCTAATGACCGTTGGTCCCTCCAATTCTTAGGAAGTGGCGGTGGTATAAAAAAAACAAACGATGGATTCCTATTCTCTTCAAATAAAGCTGTCATTGGCGATCTTAATTTTAATATGGTTAAATTCGAAGGTGTACCTGGAGCTGGGCTTAAGATATTCAATAGCAAAAAAATCATTCGGGTATTTTCTTTAGGATGCGTTTACAGAGGAGTTGATACAATTGCTTCATCTATGGATAGTTATTTACAGTCCTATAGGTTCACTGGTGATAGCATAGTGGGGGGGAAAGGGAATGCAATTGAATGTGCAGGCGCTTTCGATACAGTATTTAGCTCTGTTCTAGTGGAACAGAGAGAGAATTTCTTTAAGCAATTTAAAAATACTTCCTCACCCTATCCATCATTATACAATGTAACTTTTAGAGATGTCTGTGTCGAAGGTTTAACTGGTTTTGCTTATCATTTTTGTAGTGCTAATTTATTAACAATTGACGGCGGGTATTATGAAAAAAACATTGGTGGAGATATTTGGTTCGACAATACAGGAGTATATACCGCGGTTTCTATATCAAATATAAGATCTCAAGCGAATGATGGAAACCCAAATAATTTAAGTGTAATTAGATGGGGGGGTACTATTCAATCAGCGAAAACATTTAACGTGGTTAGTATTGGAATGCCAGTTAATGATACTTCTAATGTAATCATGGGATATATCACAACTGAGAATGAGCGACACCAAAATAATGGCGTTGTTAGAAATATTGATCCTTCAAATCGATTAATCAAACAAGCTTCGAGTACACTTATTACTAAAAATGAAAATGTGTCTTTAAGTGATTTTGGCATTTATAAAAGGATAGCTTCAAGTGTTAATGTAAATATTTCCGCAAATTCTTATGAAAAATATAGTGTAGATATGAGACAACGAATAAATTTTGATGATAGCGTCTCTATACAAATAATTAAACCCAATGGATTAGAGATTGTGTTATGTAGCTACCAAAAGAAAAGTGCTAATATTTTGGAAGTGTGGATAAAAAACAATTCGACATCTATGGCAAATATCCAAATATACGTAACTATTTTACAACCATTTTTCAGTATCTCTGGGTAGAGAAATAATAATTCAGTAGTATGGTAAGGTTAATAAAACTTTTATAATATGTTCCTAAAGCTGATAATTATGTATTTTACTTAATTAAACCTTTAGGCACAATTCCCTTATTTACTATATATGACAATTGATCTTCTTGGTGATACTGTTAAAAAGGAAGAAATGCTCTTTAATAGCGGATAATGCAGTAGGAATTAAGCTTTTGAGTTTCTAAAGTAAAAGCAGCGATAATTCCGCTTTATCATTTACTTTTGTCGTTTGTACTGCCTCCTATTACTGTCGGTTTCACAGACGCTGTTTTATCTTCTATATCATTTGACTTTGATACGTACTAAATCTCATTAATATTTTTTAAGTTCAAAAAATCCAGCATTTCTGCTGGATACTCAAAAGTATCAATCACTTAACCAAATTCAATACTTCTAGAAGTCTACCATCTGAATTATAGTTAAAAGTGACCGTCTTATCATCATGAATATGATAGCTTTAACCAAAAAACTCTCCGTCATCCGGAAATTTTTGTATAAAATCATCAAGTAGTTCGGAATTTAGTTTAACAACCATAGGTTTCTTCCTACTATGTAGAGAATCTTCTACCCTCTCCATTACAGTCTCTGTAAATCTCCCCATAATTAACTCCTTTATTCTCTCATTTCCCAAATAAATACCTTATAAATGGTAAATTAAAGGTCCTTAATTAAAATTTCATAATAATGACACGATTTCTTAAAAACTTCCCCAAATATCCGACAGTTTTACCATAATTACCTTTTTGATTAATTAATTTCCGTTGGAACTACGGTTGTTTCACTCTAAGTTAATTCCACTCTACATAAGGGTTTTGTATAGGCAGGAACATGGTTTAATGGAAAACCCGCTATAAGACCATGTGTGTTGTGTTTTCTGAATATAAAGTGACCTTCATCCCGATTTTTTGTTTCTAATAAATTTTTTACGGGCTAACTAGTAGTCAATTTTACTTAGATTTAAGTGATCACTTAATTTTTATAGATTGTTCTTTATAACTTTAGTAAAATGAGAATGATAATTACTATCAATTAAGGAGAATAACTATTATGGGTGTACCTTTGTTAAAAGAAGAGCTTCCGGTTGTTAATAAAATCTGGTCGCGTGATTTTATTATGATTTTCTTGGCTAACTTTTTTGTTTTTTTATCCTTTCAGATGACTTCCCCTACCCTTCCGCTTTTTGTAAAGGAGCTTGGCGGAAATGAACGATATATCGGGTTAGTTGCTGGGATGTTTTTATTTTCTGCCCTGATTGTCCGCCCTTTTGCTGGACAGGCCTTGGAAACAAAAGGCAGACGTTTTGTTTTCCTGTTCGGTTTAGCCCTTTTGGCTGTAGCGATTGGTTCGTTTGGATATATGATGAGTATTTTCCTTCTTTGCGCCATGAGGATTGTACAAGGGATTGGCTGGGGATATACGACCACCGCATCAGGTACGATTGCCTCCGATCTCATCCCAGCAAGGCGTCGGGGTGAGGGTATGGGATACTTCACTTTATCGGGTAATTTGGCGATGGCTTTTGGTCCTTCATTTGGGCTTTTCTTAGCAGATGTTTTAACCTTTCAACATTTGTTTTTATTTTGCGGTGTATTAAGCCTGGCAGCTTGGATCATGGCTTCAACAATTACGTATAAAAAATTAGATCATGCTACTGCTCCAGCTAAAACTAATAGGTTTGACATTTATGAAAAAAGCGCTGTTGCTCCGTCCGTTCTTGTTTTTTTCATTACGGTGACTTTTGGCGGGACTGCTACCTTCTTACCGCTTTATACAATCGAAAAAGGTCTGACAGGTATTCAAGGATACTTTTTTCTTTACGCTTTAGCTCTTATTTTCACACGTATGTTTGCTGGAAAGATCTATGATCAAAAAGGACATCAAGCTGTCTTCATTCCGTCCACTCTTTTTATCGTAGCGGCGATGCTATTGCTAGCCTGGATGCCAAATAACATGATTCTGTATATGGCAGCTATTTTTTATGGCATTGGATTCGGTGCTGTCCAACCGGCTCTTCAAGCGTGGTCTCTTGAACACGCTGCCCGAAATAGAAAAGGCATGGCCAATGCCACTTTCTATTCCTTTTTTGATCTTGGAATCGGTTTCGGTGCCATCCTCTTCGGACAAATTGGCTATCTTTTCGGATATATAAGCATTTACATAATGGCAGCAGTCTCTGTGGGGATTTCAATATTGGCTTACTTATGGATTTTAAGAAAAATGAAGTAATTATAAATTAAGGGACATCTTTGTGGATGTTCTTTTTTTTGAAAGGCTCTTTTAGTAAAGATTGTTGTTATTAAAACGAAACGATTTAAGGTTGATTGGAGCGGAAGTGCGAGACTCCTGCGGGAGCAGCGGGACAGGTGAGACCCAACAGGCGTTTACGCCATGGAGGCTCACCGCCCGCCCCGCGGAAAGCGAGCATCTGGAGGGGAAATCAACCACACCACATTACTTGGTAAATGGCAACAAAGCATTCGAAAACAGCCTATTGAAAACAGAAGTGATTTTGCAGAACAGTTTATCGCATTTGCATCAGCACATTTTTTAACCCCATGTAAAGTATGTAATGGTTTTATTAGTTTTAAGTAATGTTATTGTATTCCCTGTTTCCTTCTCTCTTTTTCGTTGTATGATAGAAAAAAAAGGAGTTTTGGGAATGATTATTCTGCAGTATTTTGGAAAAGTTTTTTCATTCATGCATAAGGATATACCGGAAACTCATGTTAAGTGCCATGTTTGTGCAGGTACAGGTGCTTACGATATTTATACAGATTGTCTTACCTGTAATGCAAAGGGATTGATTAGTAAAGTTGAGTATAATAGGAGGCTTGAAGAGGGTGAGATTTAAAGAATTTCATGAGGTCGATATATGTAAACCAGAAGCAATATTGGCTATTGCTTCTTTTTTTGTCCAAAAACGTGGTTTCCCCCTAACAAAGGAATTTTTCTCTAATTAGAATGCATGATTTAAATCATCACACATTCAAAAGACCACCAATTGGTGGCCTTATACCCTTTTTGTCTCAGGTTGACGTTCCATTCAGAACAATCAAGAAGCAGAAGATTGCTTTTCAGAAATAGTAAATTCACTCTCTTCCTCTAAAGGGTTATGTTCATTTTGGAAAATTATGTTTTGAATGTAGTCATAGGTATTTTTAGTATTGTGACCACTTGTGCACTCCATTAGTTTTGAAAACTGTGCAGTATGGAAAGGAGATTGCGGGTTATTGTAACTGTAAACAATTTCGGAGTGCAAATCATTGAATTTCTCCACTATGCCGCCAAAAGCAATCTCTTTCTGGAGAATGTTAGGCGCGCCATATTCCACTTCTGCCAAAGCCTTGTCTTCCCAATAGAAGATTATATTACTTCCACCTGCAAACGCATAAAAAGTAATGGAAGAATAATCGGATATGACAACTTTGCTTTTCAATAAAGCATCCTTTATGTCCCCTATATAAAACGATTCTTCGTATTTATCATAAATGTCTGGGAACTGTTCTTGAAGTATGATTCTTGATTTAGGATGGAGTATGACATTAATTTTTTTATCTTTATAGAACTTCTCTTTTCGAATCAATTCCAAGAATGAAAAATACCGGTCTAAATAGCTTCCAACTTCAATGCTTCCTGTGAGGTCCCATGGTCGCCATGTAAGCATGAATGTAATTTGATTTTTTTCACTTTGTTGTTCCTGGACATATAAATCAATATTAGGCAGCCCTGTTACCATCAATTCTTTTTCCGTATAACCTGTATTATTAAGGAATAAGTTTTTCTCGAAATTGGAATTTACGAGCATGTAATCTGGTGCAATCGGCACTTTACGGTTAAAGTAACCACGTTCGAAAATATTGGTCGCCATACATGGTCCATGCTGCAACATTATTTTTTTATCAGTTGAAAGAACCTTTTTCTTAATTAAGTAATCGTTATCGTACAATCGGCGTTGTATATGTCCCACAAGATCGGAAGATTGAAAACTTCTGGCTAAAAAGATGTGATAGAAAGCAAGAAAACTATTTTTCCCAACAAGGGCTCTGCCGTATTGTTGCTTAAGATTTTGGAATTCGGGGTGGTCTTTTTCCAATATATAAACGCATGAATCCCCCATCTTGAATGCATATTTAAACAGTTCAAAGGCCGATTCCGAAGCCCCTGCACTGAACTTTTCAAAATAGATATCGTATTTTTTTTTGTTTGGTGAAAATAGGCTGATGAGATAAGCAAATCTTTCTTTAATAAGAATGCTTTTGGCCATTATACTTGTCAATACAATAACGTATTGACCTGTTATTGACTTTCGAATAAAAAGTTCACTGTTCATCTGCCCCAAACGATAGGAACCAGTGTTGTACAAGTAATGATTTTTATCGTATTTGTGATTAGAGTCTGATTTAAAATTGTACCAATAATTATGATCAGCGTGACTTAGCTTGATAAAAATGGGTGTATTAATCTCGCTAGTTTTTACATAATGTTGATAAATTTCCTTCATTGGCACGAAAGACCAGTAAGTATGAATGAGTATGGATATCTTCCCTGTCTTCATTGCAAATTTCTCTCTTATTTTAACTGGAAAGAGAAAATGCACTTTAAAATTTATGCTTTTATCGTAACCGAACGATAAATAGGCTTCTTTGAACGAATAATTTCTGAAACGCATGACCCCAACAAATAGGAAGCGAAAGAATAAAAGGAATACTAAACCTTTGAAAAACGGGGCTTTCTCTATTTTATCCAGCGTTTTGTCTATCTGCAGATTTTTTTGACGTGTTTTCACGAAGGAAAGTTTGCAGTTTGTATCTACGAAGAAAATGATTCTTTCATTCTCTAATTTCCCCTCTTTATTAACATGTCCTTTCGTTGAAGTGATTGTTTGTAAGACTGTCATTGGTTCAAATTCTGAGAGAGTAATCGTATTGTTCGTTTCTTGACTATATACGAAATACTTCATATTATTTTTTCTTTTTTTACTAATACTCTTTGTGCCATTGAAAAGGCAATATCCATCCGATAAAATAGGATTTCCATTTTCAAGACGACCAAAAACTGTTTCTTGTTTCAATTCTTTCCCCCCATGTTTTCCGGAACTTATAATCCTACGGCATATTTTGCCGGTACCTTTGTCACACCCTATATTTTGAAAAAAAGACAATATACCTATGATAGTATAAATAGTTAAACACTTCAATGTAATTATTATTTTAAAAAACTTTTACCCTTGAGAAAAAATGCTAGTTCGTCTAAAGTATCCGTAGGGTAACTTCCCCTTATTTAGCCGTAATATGATAGAATTGTTCGGCACACTAAAGAAGCAAGCAGCGAGGGGATTATGGCGACTATGAGGAAGATTATTGTAATCTTATTTTTTTCATTTTTATTATATGGATGTGAAACAACGGACAAGGACATTCAGCCTGATACTGAAAGAAACGTCAAACAGGAAAACTCTGATTTGGCCAATGAGTTACATTTAAATTCGAATGGATTTTATGAATATCATTCAAATACTTTAAACATACAAATCCAACCTGTTATTAAATCAAAACTGAAATATTGGGTTTCAACCATAAAAGTAAAGAATGTATCACAAGTTAAATCTGAATTTGCAGGCGGTAGTTTTAGTAGTAAAAAAGAAGAAACATCGGAAATAGCAAAAAAAAACAAAGCTGTGTTTGCAGTTAATGGCGGAGGTATTCAGTTTAAATCCAGGAGCGCTGTCATTCGAGATGGAAAAGTATTCAGAACAGGTTTTGCACCACTAGAAATCAGAAAAAATGGCAAACTCTTTATTGGTGATGGAAGAAGAACGGCAGAAGACATGCTTGAACAAGGCGCATTACATATCTTTGATTTTGGGCCGGAGTTATTGATTAATGGAAAGGTTCCTTCTTTTAAGAACCAAGATTGGTTTACAACAGTCCGTGCGCCAAGAACTGCGATAGGACAAAGGAAACCATATGAATATATCATTATAACGGTGGATGGTCGTTCGTCTGAATCCAATGGCATGACGTTTGCAGAGCTTGTAAAGGTATTTCAATCCAAAGGGGTAACGTGGGCTTACAATCTAGATGGAGGTGGCAGCACTACCTTATATTACTTGGATAACATTTTAAATCACCCTTCAGATGGAGAAGAAAGACAAATTTCAGACATATTATATTTTACTGAGTAGCATTTGCTACAAAAGAATTTTTAATTTATACAAACAATAATAAAGCCCCTCTCCATTTAGAGAAGGGCTTTTACTATGGATGAGATATCACAACTACGAGAATTATTAACTGTAAAGCATTTGGCAAATTATTTAAATGTTAGTGAAAAAACTGCTGATGAATACATGGGAAGTCCCGATTTTCCTTTAATTCGTTTAAAACGGGCCAAGAGGGTTTTGAAGGCTGACTTTTTAGACTGGTTACAATCAAAGTAAGAATAATACAAGCAGAAGTCGTTTGGAAATTGTATGCTAATAAAAAGTTTAAAAAAAGCTGGGGTGATACGTAATCACAGCACCCTATTTGTATTTTTTTGTTAAATCTGTTGGTCTGCAAAGCCAAACTTCCCGATCTATGACTATTACCATCCGCTTGTTCCTGCAATATCACCTTCATTAAAATCATTTATTTATACCATTGGCTATTGCTTCTTTTTTTTGTCCAAAAACGTGCCGTTTGCCTCTAACATTACTTGGGTATTTTATTATCAGGGGGGGATACATATGACAGCAATTACTCATATTGGACTGGCTGTTCCTGATTTGGATGCTGCGAGGGCTTTTTTCATATTTGCTTGATAGCGGATGATATTGAAAGGCTGGCTGATGTTGTTGCTGCTTCTGGTGGAAGAAGGCGAAGCGATATATGGAATACTTGGGAGAATAAGCCCTATTATTTAATATATTGTGAAGATCCTTTCGGCAATATCATTGAACTTTACAGCCGAAGTACCGAATTGATGTATGGAAATAGAGGTTGATATAAGAGCAGCCCCCAATTTGAGTATTGGAGGCTTTTCCTGTTTTTTATCACTTTTTAACGGTTACTTTTCTTGATTCGCTTACGTTTTTCGCTTTGTCTTTGGCATAGGTATATAGGTTCTGTCCGGCTTTTTGTTTGGGGATTTTAACCGAGAATGTACCTTTGGCCGTTGCTGTGGCAGAGCCGATCACTTTTCTTGATGCTTTGATGGACACCGTGGAGTTGGCTTCTGCTTTGCCTGTTACTTTTGTCGTTTTTGTCGTTACTGTGTTGACCGTCGGTTTACTTGGTGCTGTTTTGTCTGCGACGGTCACGGTTTTGATCGAGCTAACATTTCCTGCTTTATCTGTTGCCGTAACGGATAGGACTTTTCCGGCTTTTTGTTTTTTTGACATCGTAACGGTGAAATTCCCTGCGCTGTTGGAATTTGCTTTGCCTAGTACCGTACTGCCTGTTTTGACTGTGACGGAAGAGCCCGCCTCCGCTTTACCGGTTACTTTGACGGTATTGTCACCTACCGTATTTACGGACGGTCTTGCAGGAGCCGTTTTATCTGTCACTTTAAATGAAACGGGTATACTTTTATTTCCCGATTGATCGATTAGCCTCGTAGAGATGGTCGTTCCGGCTGTTTGTTTTGCAATAGTCGCCGTAAAGGTTTTTTCGCCATTGATTTTCACTGTGGCGAGTTGTTTGTTAGCGGTATAGATGGAGATGGTCCCCGTTTTAAAATCAGTCGGGATTTTCCCGTTGATCTTCGTGTCCTTATCGGATATCGCGGTCACGGCCGGTTTGGTCAGCGTCTTCATCTCGAGTGCTTTTTTTGCATTGACCCGCCCGTTTCCATAGTATATGTCTTTCCCTTTTGCACCTAGGTCCACGGCTGAATCATAGAGGCGATATTCGACCTCGGTTTTGTTGAGTTTAGGCTCATTGGACCAAATCAGTGCCGCTACACCTGCCACCATCGGCGTGGCCATCGATGTTCCGCTCATCCAGCCGTATCTACCATAAGGCAAGGTTGAAAGGATATCATCTCCAGGGGCCGCGATATCGACTGTTGAATGGTAGTTGGAATAACTGGGACGCCTGTCCCTTGAGTCAGTGGCAGCGACGGAAATGACGTGGCTGAATGCAGCTGGGTACACACGCTGCACATTTTTCCCCATATCCCCTTCATTCCCGGCAGCCGCTACGATCAGTACGCCTTTTTTATAGGCTTCCTGGACGGCCTTATTAAAGGCCTCTGAATAACTGGTGTCTCCTAAACTCATATTGATGATGTTTGCCTTTTGCTGAACAGCATAATGTATCGCCTCAATGATATCAGCTGTATTGGCATACTCTCCATCAAAAACGTTGATCGGCATTAGTTTAACGTTCGGAGCAACACCCGTTCCGCCTATGCCATTGTTCGCAGAACCGGCAATGATTCCTGCGATATGCGTTCCATGCGCCCCTTTTGGTACGATATGCTTCCGATTTTTTATCGTATCATAGGCATTGACGACCTTCCCTTTTAAATCTTCGTGATTGCGATCGATGCCGTCGTCAATGATGGCCACGATCAATTCCTTCGACCCCATGGTTTTGGTCCACGCTGCACTCGTACCAAGCTTTTTATGATGCCATTGGTCTATGTAAGCTGGATCGTTCGGACTTTCCATTTTCTTAAAAATGTAGTTTGGTTCTGCATATTCCACATTCTTCTGTTCTTCAAGTTCCTCGATCACGTTGTCTGTCGTTTCCCCTTTAGGAACCTCCACCTTTTCGATCAACTCGTTGATCGGCTCATCGTTCGTCTCTTTATATTTGACGATGACACCATCAGATTGCGGGTTCTCTTCTGCAGAAGCAGAATCTGGCTGGTAGATTGGCAGAATCATAAACAGTAATAATGCCGGAAGTAAAACCTGAATAAGTTTGTGCATACAATCACTCCAAAAATATGATTAAGAATAGCTATCGATGAGGTTATATCATGAACCAATTCTACTATTTATTCCTAACTAGATTGTATACCGTCTGATTTGGATTTACTAACCTTTTTATCTAGTTAAAATAGCTTATTTAAAAAACAAAAAACCGCTATAAAGCGGTTTCAGTTTGTCGACAAAATGGGGTTCTATCTAATTTTAAAACAAAGGGGTTGCCTGTAGACAAACTTGATAATAATTGATTACTTTAAAATTTGCACTTTGATTTCCACTCCAGGCACTCACTTTCCGCGGGCAGTCCGTGAGCCTCCTCGACGCTTCGCGCCTGCGGGGTCTCCCCTGGACTCGCATTTCCCGCAGGAGTCTCGTACCTTCCGTTCCAATCAACTTCGTTTGAAAAATTCAGACAGAAGCACTTTTATCTAATAAAGGGAGTTCCGATTGGTCTAATCCTAAACCATGATTTTATTATTCTTTATGTTTTTTTCTGTATTCCTTATTGGATGGAAGAAATTTGCGACACTCCTGCCGAATTACTGGCTAGCCGAGACCCCGCAGCCGCTAGGCGAGGAGGCTTGGTAGGCAGTCGGCGGAAAGGGAGCGGATTTCTGAAATCTACTGGAACCTTTTTTTAAAAAAAACTGCAAGCAAACTCGTTTTTCCTCGAATATATCTCCAGTAAGTCTGGGAGTTTAGAATAGTCCAATCCTAAACAATGATTTTAAACAAGACTAGATTATTCTTCATGTTTTCTTACTGTAATCCTTGTTGGATGAAAGAAATTTGCGACACTCCTGCCGAATTACTGGCTAGCCGAAACCTCGGAGGCGCTTGCGCCGAGGAGGCTTGGCAGGAGGTCGGCGGAAAGGGAGCGATTTCTGAAATCTACTGGAACCTTTTTTTAAAGGCTTTGTAAAAGAATGGTGTTGATTTTTGAACAAATAAAAAAGACCACCCAAAAGTGGCCTTCTAAAGTTCAACTAAATTACTTATCCTTATTGTGCAGTTCAAATGACTCTTCAGAATCATCCCATTTTACATTTACCTTTATAACTTCGCCTTCACCTATTATTGTTCCACCTTCTGAACCTCCACCCGTTCTAAATACCTTTTCGCGAGGTGGTTCAGGGAATTGTTCTTTTGTACTTGCGCTTTGACTGGTTGTTTCAAAACTGTATTCGAGGTTTTTCATGGAAGATAACTCTTCTAAAGATCCTTTGTATTTTAATACAAGTTCATAGCTATCTTTACTAGAATGACCTGTTTGTTTGCGTTCATTTTCCCTCCATATTTCGGTTGCTTCATAAGAATATTCAGCTTCCCAATGTTCGCTATTTCCTATAAATTGATAATTATGTTCGGTCCTCGTTTCTGATTGTGTTTCCTTACTGTTGGTAAATGAACAAGCTGTTAAAACCATCATTATAAATAATACAGTGAAAACTTTCTTCAACCTAACTCCTCCTCAATGGATAAATGAATTTCAATTTTACCATTTATAGGTTTATTTTTAGTGTAATTTGGAAAAGTTTTTTTAAGTAACTTGCCCTTTAGTTCGAAAATCAACAAGATCCTTTAACAGAGCGTTTTAAAAAAAACTTGCAAGCAAACTCGTTTTTCCTCGAATATATCTCCAGTCTGTCTAGGAGTTCCGATGATTAGTCTAATCCTAAACCATGATTTTAAAACTAGACTAAATTATTCTTCATGTTTTTTTACTGTAATCCTTATTGGATGGAAGAAATTTGCGACACTCCTGCCGAATTACTGGCTAGCCGAGACCCCGGAGGCGCTTGCGCCAGGAGGCATGGCAGACAGTCGGGTGAAACGGAGATTTCTAGAAATAGCTGGAACATTTTCCGTAAAAATAGGTTCTATCTATTCTTAAACAAAGTTGATTGGAACGGAAGGCACGAGACTCCTGCGGGAAATGCGAGTCCAGGGGAGACCCCGCAGGCGCGAAGCGTTGAGGAGGCTCCCGGACCGCCCGCGGAAAGCGAGTGCCTGGAGTGGAAATCAACGGTCGCTTTCTCCAAACAAAAAACTGCAGGCAAACTCGCTTTTCATCGAGTTTGTCTGCAGTTCGGAACCGCTATAACACGGTTTAATGTCCGCCTAAATAGGCATTCTTGATTTCTTCGCTTGCGGTCAGTTCCTCTGATTTGCCTGATAGGACGATTCGGCCGGTTTCGACAACATAGGCTCTGTCCGCGATGGATAGTGCTAAATTGGCATTTTGTTCGACCAGCAGGATCGTTGTACCTGTTTTGTTGATTTCTTCGATGATGTTAAAGATTTGCTTCACCAATAATGGTGCAAGTCCCATCGATGGCTCGTCCAATAACAGGAGCCGGGGCTTGGCCATGAGGGCCCTGCCCATTGCGAGCATTTGTTGTTCCCCGCCGGAAAGGGTTCCGGATTGCTGTTTCAGGCGCTCTAGCAAACGCGGGAATAATTCATAGACTTTCTCCATATCCTGCTTGATGCCTGCCTTATCTTTGCGTAAATACGCACCAAGCTGAAGGTTTTCTTCAACCGACATGTTAGCGAAGACACGCCTGCCTTCAGGGACATGGGAGATGCCCATTTTCACGATGGATTGTGCTGCCTTTCCGCCGATGGATTGCCCTTCGTAAATGATCTTCCCTTGTTTTGGTTTTAATAGGCCGGAAATGCTTTTCAGCATCGTGCTTTTCCCGGCTCCGTTCGCCCCGATAAGAGTCACGATTTCACCTTCGTTAATAGAAAGCGAGACTCCTTTCAAGGCTTGAATGTTTCCGTAATAGACGTTGATGTCCTCGATTTTTAACATTATGAAACCTCCTCGCCCAGATAGGCCTCGATGACTTTTGGATTGTTACGGATTTCCTCTGGCTTTCCTTGAGCGATCAGTTGTCCGTGATCGAGTACGTATATGCGTTCGCAAACACCCATGACGAGCGGCATATCATGTTCTATCAATAATACGGTCAAATCGAATTTCTCACGGATGAGGGCAATCAGGTTCATGAGTTCGTGCGTTTCCTGGGGATTCATCCCCGCAGCCGGTTCATCCAGTAAAAGCAGTTTCGGGTTGGCTGCAAGTGCGCGGGCGATTTCCAAACGTCTTTGTTTACCATATGGCAGGTTCTTCGCCTTTTCATCCTTATATTGATCAAGGTTGAAGATCTTCAGGAACTCAATCGCCTTTTCATCCATTTCTTTTTCGCCTTTAAAATGGATCGGCATGCGGAAAATCGAACTTAAAATGCCATGCTTCGAAAGCGAATGATAGGCCACTTTAACATTATCGATCACGGATAGTTCACTGAATAAGCGAATGTTCTGGAATGTCCGGCTGATCCCTTTTTGCGTAATTTTATATGGAGGCAGTTTTCTTAAGTTCTCACCTTCCAAAGAAATGGTCCCCTCTGTAGGGACGTAAACTCCTGTCAGCAAATTAAAGAAAGTTGTTTTTCCAGCGCCGTTCGGCCCGATCAAGCCAATTAATTCTCCTGGATATAACTCGACGTTAACATCAGAAACGGCTTTAAGCCCTCCGAACTGGATGCCGACTGAATCGACTTTAAGCAGCGGTGTTTTTATTTTTTTCATGGCTGCTTCCTCCTTTACGTTTGAACATGGATGTTATTTCTTTTGTCCCCATTAAACCTTGTGGACGATAGAGCATCATCACGATAAGCACAAGGCTGTAAATGATCATTCGCGTTTCCGGATAATCCTGCAGGAAAGTCGTGACTACCGTCAGTAATATTGCGGCCAATACGGCACCGGAAAGGCTTCCAAGACCGCCAAGTACCACTAGGATCAAAATATCGAATGATTTCAGGAATCCAAAGTTCGATGGCTGAATGATATAGAAGTTATGAGCGTAAAGCCCTCCAGCAATACCTGCAAAAAAAGCTCCGATTGCAAACGCGACAACTTTGTAATACGTCGTGTTGATTCCCATCGAATCGGCAGCCGTCTCGTCCTCGCGGATCGATATGCAGGCCCTGCCGTGGGTCGAGCTAGTAAAGTTTCGGATGACGATGATCGTAATGATGACGGAAGCGAATACCCACGGCCAAGTGGTCAAATGGGAAACCTGCATGCCGCTCGCCCCGCCGACATAATCGATATTCAAAAGCATGATCCGGACGATTTCCCCAAAACCGAGGGTCGCAATCGCCAGGTAGTCACCTTTTAAGCGTAAGCTTGGAATTCCGATGATCAATCCGGCCAACGCTGACGCCAAACCTCCGACTATCAATGCCGCATAAAACGGCATTGATAGCTTCATCGTCATAACGGCTGAAGCATAGGCACCGACTGCCAGGAATCCGGCATGTCCGATGGAGAACTGCCCGGTTATCCCGATGATCAAGTGCAGGCTAGTTGCCAGAATGATATTGATCCCGATGAACATGAGCGTATTTTGATAAAAAGGATTTAGCGATCCGCCGCCGATTAACACTTGAACTACGGCGAAAAAGATCAATGATAGTGAAATCGAGAGCCAAAAACCTTTTGCTCGCTTAATTGTAGTCATTGCTTTGTCTCCCCTATACTTTTTCTTTTTTGTTTTTACCGAATAAGCCTTGTGGCATGAAAATCAAGATAAGAATCAGTACGACGAAGGCTACAGCATCACGCCATAATGAGTAACCGGCGGCACTGACCAAAGCTTCGATGACACCTAGCAATAAGCCACCGACCATCGCGCCCGGTATAATCCCGATCCCTCCAAGTACGGCGGCAACGAATGCTTTCAATCCCGGAAGCACACCCATGAGCGGCTCAATCTTAATATAGTAAATACCGAAAATGACGCCTGCTGCCCCCGCTAATGCGGAACCGATTGCAAAGGTGGCAGAAATCGTATTATTTACATTTATCCCCATCAGCTTAGCTGCATCCGCGTCGAAGGAAACGGCACGCATCGCTTTTCCAATTTTTGATTTATGAACGATGATTTGAAGGATGATCATTAGAACCACGGCCACTCCAAAAATCAAAACCGATTGACTATTGATGGAAACTCCCAAAATATCGAACTTTTCTGTCGGCAATACATCATTCGGGTAAGCTTCCGGCTGTGCACCGCGGACGTAGATGAATCCGTATTCGATCAAAAGGGAAACACCGATGGCCGTGATAAGGGCAGCAATACGTGTTGCGTTACGCAATGGCTTGTACGCGATACGCTCGATCAAAACCCCAAACAGCGCACAGACCGTCATCGAGATTAATAGAGCGGGAATGAATGACAGATCCAGAACCGTTATCGAGTAAAACCCAACGAATGAGCCGACCATGAATACATCGCCATGTGCGAAGTTTATCAATTTAACAATCCCGTAAACCATCGTATATCCGAGAGCGATAAGGGCATAAATACTTCCTAGTGAAATCCCGTTTATTAACTGTTGTATCAATTCCATGTTCGACTCTCCTTGAAAATCTAATTTTATGAATGATTAGTCCAGACTCTTTTCATTCCGTAATGGGGAAGTTCAGCGACCTGGTTTGCTTTGAAAATGAGAATTCGCCAGCACCTTCTTATTGACGAAGGGCCGGCGAAATGTTGGAGTTTTCCTCCGAAATTAAGGATTGATTTTTGTGTTGAATATTTGTTTTCCCTCTTTAAATTCAAGGATCGTAGCAGATTTGATTGGATTATGTTTTTCATCCAATGTGAATGTACCTGTTACAAGCTCAAGGTCCGCCGTTTTTTCCAGCGCTTCTTTGATTTTTTCTGAATCCGCTGAACCAGCACGTTTAATCGCGTCTGCAAGGAAGTATCCTGTGTCATATCCTAGAGCGTTAAATGCATCCGGGGATTTATCTTTGTACTTCGCTTTGAACGCTGACACAAAATTCTGAATTTTCTCATCAGGGTCACCTGAAGAATAATGGTTCGTGATGAATGTGTTATTTAGAGCTTTTGCACCGGCAATTTCAACTAGCTTAGGAGAATCCCAGCCGTCGCCGCCCATGAATGGTACGTCAAGTCCAGTTTCGCGTGCCTGCTTCACGATCAGGCCAGCTTCCTCATAGTAACCAGGAAGGAAAATGAAGTCAGGTTTTGCCGATTTCAAACGAGTCAATGTAGAACGGAAATCAGTATCCTTCGCAATGTAAGCTTCCTCAGCCACGATCTTTCCGCCATTTTTTTCGAATTGTTCTTTAAAAGCTGCTGCTAACCCTTTTGAATAATCACTTGCACTGTCAATATAGATGGCTGCACTTTTCGCTTTGATTTCTTTAGTGGCGAAATTCGCAGCTACCGTCCCTTGGAACGGATCGATGAAGCTTGTCCGGAAAATGTAATCGTTCAATTTATCCTTGCTGAAAGTGATTTCAGGGCTTGTACCAGATGGTGAGATGACCGGAACTTTATTATCTTGGGCAATCTGCACTTGGGCAATCGAGTTCGTGCTTGTCGCTGCACCGACGATCGCTGCAACCTTATCTTGTGATGTCAGCTTGATCGCTCCGCTTGTCGCTTCAGACGCTTCAGATTTATTATCGACTTTTATAAGTTTGATTTTTTTACCGTCAATGCCTTCTTTATTGATTTCTGCAGTCGCAAGCTCCAGGCCTTCTGCAATCGATTGTCCATATGAGGCTACGCCGCCAGATAATTCAAGGTTGACACCGATTTTGATCGTATCTCCATCCCCGCTTGTTTTTTCTGATGAACCAGACCCGGAACAACCTGCCAGCACTCCTGCAGCAAGTGTAAGTGAAAGGAATGCACCTGCTAACTTTTTCTTTTTCATAAATAATCCCCCCATTTTGTAATCAAGCTCTGATGCATGAATATTTATTCAAGATGCCTCAGAAAAAATTGATTAGATGAAATGTTTCAAATTAAATTAATATTTCGAAAAATAGTTTACCGCATAATTTTCATTCCGTCTATACAATAATTGTGAGAAGATTTCGCTAAATAGGATATTTTTCACAGGTAGAACTATATCATTTTTATCTTTATATATTTTAAATATTGCGAAATATGCAATATAATCAGAAAAGACTGATAATTTAATTATAGTGGTATTGTAAACTCTTTAATTATTGCTCAAAAAAATTTATTCATTTTCTTATTTCCTTCATCCTATTAATTACATTTTTACCAAAATACAAGTATATTGGTAGGGAATTAAACCCAGTTTTTTCGTTGTTTTTTAGTCTTAATTCCTATATCAAAATTGAATAATACTATTCTGGATGTATAAAATCATGCATGAATATCCCCTGCTTTCATTCCCCTGTATATTATGCATATCAATCAAAAAAACCGCCAAATGCCGTTTACGATAATCAAAATGGTTTTAGAGAGTTGTTCTTTCTCAGTTAACACAGTCTATAATAAACTAAGGTTGTCAGAATTTTTAAAATAACGGAACATTCATTGTTCCGTTAAAGGGCCAGTTTAATTGACCAAGGGATTGGCATGACACCTTAATTAGTTAGCTATCTACAACACGACGCAAATGAATTTTGACCAAAGGGATTAAATTGGAGGGAATAGAAAATGGATGTAAAGAAACTTTTGTTGCAGCAATGGGCAAGCTGCTTAGATGAAGAAGACTGGTTTCCACCACTTGAAAAAGTGCTAGAAGACATCACTTTTGAACAGGCGATTTGGAAACCAGCTGATGGGGCAATGAATTCCATTTGGGAATTAGTTTGTCATTTACTTTTCTTTGAAAAGAGATATCTAATGCGATTTCTTGGTGAAACAGCGAATGAACCACAGGCAGAAAATAATGACTCTACATTTCGATTACCAACTGAGACGTTAGAAAATTGGAAGGAAACAAAACAAGAATACTTTTATGTTCATCGTGAACTTGGAAAAATACTAGCAAAATCAGAACATGAAGATTTGTATAGACAGATTCCAGGAGATAATCCATTAGTGCTTGAACTGAAGAGTTTAGCAATGCACGACGCATATCATATTGGGCAAATTGTATTCCTTAGTAAAATGCAAGGAGCTTGGCCAGAGAAACGCAGCTTTTAAAAAAGCTTTCATTCATTATAGTAGGCTTTAATGGAATAAGAACGGGAACGTCCAAATCGGACGTTCCCATATTTTATACCTAAAAAACGACAATACTGCTTAACAAAGCCTAAAATTTAAATACAACTCCTTTTGTCTACAATCTCAAACGGCCAAACGGCGGTTCAATGGCCTCCTAAATAGGCCATTTTTATTTCTTCACTTGAAGTGAGTTCATCGGCATTGCCCGAGAGGACGATCCGCCCCGTTTCAACGACATAAGCCCGATCTGCAATGGATAGAGCAAGGTTGGCGTTTTGCTCGACCAAAAGGATCGTTGTGCCGGACTCACTGATTTCCTGGATGATGTTGAATATTTGCTTCACCAGAAGCGGTGCAAGGCCCATCGAAGGTTCATCGAGCAATAATAAACGTGGTTTCGCCATTAAAGCCCGGCCCATTGCAAGCATCTGCTGTTCTCCGCCTGAAAGCGTACCAGCCTGCTGTTTGATTCTCTCCAGCAGTCTCGGAAATAACTCATAGACCTTTTTCATGTCTTTAAGAATGTTCTCTTTGTCTTTTCGTAAATAGGCCCCAAGTTCCAGGTTTTCGGAAACCGTCATGTTAGCAAAGACACGGCGCCCTTCAGGTACATGGGATATACCCATTTTCACGATGGACTGGGCAGCTTTTCCTCCAATCGGACTGCCTTCGAACAGAACTCTTCCTTGCTTTGGTTTTAACAGGCCGGATATCGTTTTGAGCAGCGTGCTTTTTCCCGCCCCGTTCGCCCCGATCAAAGTCACGATCTCCCCCTCGTTTATCTCCATGGAAACCCCTTTCAACGCTTGGATATTGCCATAATAAACATTGATGTCCTCTATTATCAGCATCAGGAAACCTCCTCCCCTAAATATGCTTCGATAACCTTTGGATCGTTGCGGATTTCTTCCGGCTTTCCGTGAGCGATAAGCTGTCCATGATCAAGGACATAAATCCGTTCGCATACCCCCATGACCAATGACATATCATGTTCGATGAGCAAAACGGTAAGATTGAATTCCTTCCGGATAAAAGCAATGAGGTTCATCAATTCTTTCGTTTCATGCGGATTCATCCCGGCTGCGGGTTCATCCAGTAATAGAAGTTTCGGATTGGCGGCAAGAGCACGGGCAATTTCCAGCCGCCTTTGCTGTCCGTATGGAAGATTCTTCGCTTTTTCATCCTTAAAATGGTCAAGGTTGAATATCCTCAAGAATTCCAGCGCCTTTTCATTCATTTCCTTTTCCCCGGAAAAATGTCCCGGCACCCGGAATATGGAGCTTGCAATTCCATGGTTGGCAAGCGAGTGGTAAGCAACCTTCACGTTATCGATCACGGATAACTCACTGAAGAGGCGAATATTTTGAAAGGTCCTTGAAATCCCTTTCCGGGTAATTTTATATGGCGGCTGCTTATTTAGATTTTCCCCGTTCAAGGCAATCGTCCCTTCTGCAGGGACATACACACCCGTCAATAAATTGAAGAAGGTCGTTTTCCCAGCTCCATTCGGTCCAATCAAGCCTACTAGTTCCCCTGGAAATAATTCGACATTCACATCGGACACCGCTTTCAATCCGCCAAAACGGATACCCACAGAATCTACTTTAAGCAACGGTATTGTGACTTCCATCGTTTTTGCCCCCTTTCGTTTTTTTATGTTTGAACAAGGATGTGATTTCTCTTGTTCCCATTAAACCCTGCGGGCGGAAAATCATCATCAGGATCAGGACAAGACTGTAGATGATCATCCTCGTTTCCGGATAATCCTGAAGGAATGTCGTCACGATCGTCAATAGAATTGCGGCCAACACAGAGCCTGAAAGACTTCCAAGACCGCCAAGTACGACGAAAATCAGTATATCGAAGGATTTCAGGAAACCGAAATTCGATGGCTGGATAATATAAAAATTATGGGCATACAGCGACCCGGCAATTCCGGCAAAAAAAGCTCCGATGACGAAAGCCGCCACTTTATAATAGGTCGTATTGATTCCCATCGCATCTGCCGCCGTTTCGTCTTCCCTTACGGATATGCATGCACGCCCGTGAGTCGAATTGGTGAAATTCCTGATCACTAAGACGGTGATCATGACACAAGCAAAAACCCATGGCCAAGTGGTCAGGTGGGATACCTGCATCCCGCTTGCCCCGCCTACATAGTCAATATTCAAAAGGACGATCCTGACAATTTCCCCAAATCCAAGCGTAGCTATCGCCAGGTAATCCCCCTTCAGACGCAAGCTGGGTATCCCGATCACCATACCCGCAACAGCAGCGATGACGCCCCCAGCCAATACGGCTATGATGAAAGGAAGTTCCAGCTTCATTGTCATGACTGCGGAGGCGTAGGCCCCAACCGCTAAAAAACCTGCATGCCCGATCGAAAACTGCCCGGTTATTCCAATGATTAAATGAAGGCTTGTCGCCAGCATGATATTGATGCCGATGAACATGAGCGTGTTGATATAAAATGGATTGAGGATACCGTTTGAAATGGTGTACTGCATGATTCCGAAAAAAATAAGTGCGAGCACGATCGAGAGCCAAAAACCCTTTGAATTCTTTAAAGTAGTCATCGCCATGTCTCCCCTATACTTTTTCTCTTTTATTTTTACCGAACAGTCCCTGCGGCAAGAAAATCAAAATCAAGATAAGTACGACGAAAGCCACACCATCGCGCCATAATGAGTAACCGGCTGCACTGACCAAAGCTTCGATCACTCCAAGCAGCAGACCGCCGACCATCGCTCCAGGAATGATGCCGATGCCGCCCAAGACGGCTGCAACAAATGCTTTAAGGCCAGGAAGGACACCCATCAACGGTTCGATTTTAATATAGTAGATTCCAAAAATGACACCGGCCGCCCCTGCAAGGGCCGAACCTATGGCGAACGTAGCTGAAATCGTATTATTCACATTGATTCCCATCAGCTTTGCCGCTTCGGAATCGAATGAAACGGCACGCATCGCTTTGCCGATTTTGGTTTTATGGACAACGAATTGTAGGATGATCATTAATATGATGGAAACAGATAAGATCAATATCGATTGACTGCTGATGGAAACTCCCAATATATCGAGTTTATCCATCGGAAGGACATTATTTGGATAGGCTTCCGGCTGGGCGCCCCGGATGTAAATCAGCCCATTTTCTATAAGAAGGGAAACACCGATGGCCGTTATCAAGGCAGCAATCCGTGTTGCATTACGAAGGGGTTTATAAGCAATGCGTTCAATTAAAACGCCAAAGATGGCACATGTGACCATCGAAATCAATAAAGCCGGGATGAAGGATAAGTCCATTACGGTAATGGCGTAAAACCCTACAAATGAACCGACCATGAATACGTCTCCATGGGCGAAGTTTATGAGCTTGACGATTCCATATACCATCGTATAACCAAGCGCGATCAAAGCATAAATGCTTCCGAGTGAAATGCCATTTACCAATTGCTGAATCAGTTCCATATTGCACTCTCCCCGTTAAGGCGTTTTTTAAGTGAATATAGAATAGGGGGAACTTGCCCCCTATCCACGTAAGGTATTATGGATTGATTTTTGTCTTGAACGTTTGTTTGCCATCTACATATTCCAGGATGGTCGCCGATTTGATTGGATCATGATTTTCATCAAGGTTCAGTGTTCCGGAAACTAATTGAAGATCTTTGACATCTTCCAATGCCTGTCTGATTTTTTCAGGAGAAGCATCTCCAGATCTCTTGATGGCATCGGCCAGGTAGTACCCAGTGTCATAGCCAAGTGCGGCAAAGGCATCCGGTGTTTTATCGTATTCCTTTTGGTAGGCTGCAACGAAATCCTGGATTTTGGCATCTTCATCTTCCGGGGAATAGTGATTCGTGATATAGGTATTTTTTAAAGCATCCGCTCCGGCAATTTCAACGACCTTCGGGGAATCCCAGCCGTCCCCGCCCATGAATGGAAGGTCTATGCCGTCTTCACGTGCCTGTTTTAAAATCAATCCGACTTCTTCATAATAACCAGGAAGGAAAACGAACTCCGGTTTTGCGGATTTGATACGTGTCAATGTAGAGCGGAAATCAGTATCTTTCGTTACATAAGCTTCTTCCGCCACGATTTTACCGCCCTTGGCAGTGAACGCTTCTTTAAAAGCCGCGGCCAGTCCTTTAGAATAATCACTTGCACTATCCACATAGATCGCAGCCGTCTTTGCCCCTATTTCGTCAGATGCGAAATTGGCTGCCACCGTACCTTGGAATGGATCGATAAAGCAAGTTCTGAACACATAATCATTTAATTTTCCAGCTTTGTTGGTAATGTCGGGATTTGTTGCAGTTGGTGTGAGTAGAGGAACTTTATTATCTTGTGCGACTTGAACCTGTGCCAATGTATTCGTGCTTGTCGCAGATCCGACTACAGCCACAACCTTGTCCTGGCTGACTAATTTGATTGAACCGCTTGTAGCTTCTGCTGCATCTGATTTATTATCAACCTTAACGATTTCCAGTTTCTTACCATTGATGCCCTCTTTATTAATCTCTTCGATGGCCAGTTTCAAACCATCTGCAGCCGATTGGCCGAATGATGCCGTACCTCCAGACAATTCAAGGTTGGCCCCAATTTTAATTGTGTCGTCCGATTTTGAAGAACCTCCGCCTGAACTGCTAGTTTTCGAGTCGCCACTACAACCTGCCAGCGCCCCTGCAACCAATGAAAGTGATAGAAACACTCCTGCTAGCTTTTTCTTCTTCATTTGAAACCCCCTTGTTTTGTGTGTTCTTTTAAATAAAAAGAATATCTGAATAAAAACAATATTCTGAAAATAGTGTATCTCATTCTTTCGACCCCGTCTATATGATATGGATAAAAAAGTTATTATCTACTATTCGACAAAAAAAACTGACCCTTTATAGAGTCAGTTAATTTTTATCAATCATTTACACGGCGAACTTCAATGTCTTTCAATATATCATTGATCACCCAGCTTGCTGCAATTAAACCCGCAACGGATGGTACGAAAGCATTCGAAGACGGTGGCATTTGGGCTTTACGGATTTTTGCCTCATCATTGCCGACTTCTTTTCGGACATCCTCACGAATGACAATAGGGCTCTCGTCGGAGAAAACAACGGGAATCCCCTTTGTTATCCCCTCTTTACGTAATCTAGTACGAATGACCTTGGCAAGCGGATCGGTATGCGTTTTGGAGATATCGGCAATTTGAAAACGCGTCGGGTCCATCTTATTAGCGGCCCCCATGCTTGAAATCACCTTGATATTCCGTTTCAGGCATTCCTTCATCACATGGATCTTATAAATGACCGTATCCGATGCATCAATGACATAGTCCAGGCCATAACTGAAGAATTCTTCAAACGTCTCTTCTGTATAGAACATTTTAAGAGCGATCACTTCGCAGTCGGGATTGATATCTTGAATGCGATTTTTCATCAATTCCGCTTTCGGTTGACCGACTGTTGATAATAGGGCATGGATCTGCCTGTTTACATTCGTGATGTCGACATCGTCTTTATCCACAAGAATAATACGGCCTACCCCGGTACGTGCCAATGCTTCGGCTGAAAATGAACCAACGCCTCCAACACCCAGGACAGCAACGGTCGTATTTTTCAGAATATCGATTCCTTCCTTGCCAATTGCCAATTCATTTCGTGAAAACTGATGCAGCATATATATTCAACTCCAATAAATTCTGTTCTTATTAGCTTCCCAATTAACAATATATCATAAACATCATTAATGACAAGCGAAATATGAGCAGTCTAATCGGAATTGGTGCACTAGGTCATTTTTGATAATTTTTGAATGACGGTTGCCAATAGGAGAGTCCTTTCCGTCAGGCTTGGAATTTCCAAATACTCCTCTTCACTATGTGCATTACCTCCAATTGGCCCGAGCCCATCCACTGTCGCAATTCCCAAATCAGACGTGATGGAAGCATCCGAACCTCCACCCGTGGCCGTATCCGTGATCTCGATGCCGATTTCCTTCCCAGCCTGACGGATCGTCTCTAAAAGCAAGTTCGTTTTCTCATTCTTTTCCATGGGAGACCGGTCCATTTTCCCGCTTAATGTCGTTTTCGTTCCTGGAATATAGGTTTCAGCACAGATTTTTTTCAGTTGCTGGAGGATGATGCCTTCCTGTTTTTTTTCTGAAATCCGCACATCCACAAAAGCAGCCGCATGGGAAGCGATCGTATTGACAGCGGAACCTCCTTCAATCATGCCAACATTGACGCTGATTCCTTTCTGTTGATCATTCAATCGGTGTAAGGCGATGATCTTATGGGCCAATTCTTCGATCGCACTTCGTCCCTTTTCCGGTTCGATTCCTGAATGGGCAGCCACCCCGACGATATCCACTTTAAACTGACCGCAGCCCCTTCTTGCCGTGACAAGAGAACCATCCGTCCTAGCCGGTTCAAGAATTAACGCGAACTTCTTATTGGCCGCTTTTTCGGATATGAGTGAACCGGACGACGGAGATCCGATCTCCTCATCACTATTAAGAATGATTTGGATATGCTTATAGCCTGTCTGCCCCGTCTGTTTCAAGCAAAGGATCGCATAAAAAAGCTCAACCAGACTGGACTTCATATCCGCTACACCGGGACCGTATGCCCGACTTCCTTTCACTTTAAAAGGACGTTTTTGCGCTGTGCCTTCCGGAAAAACCGTATCCATATGGGCGACGACCAGAATATGCGGTTGATGCGCATCACGATGCTGGATGACCAGCTGATTGCCATGATTCTGTTGCTCAACGGTATTCACAATAAAATCCAGACTTTCAAATTTCCCTTTTAAAATCGAACCAATTTCATCAATACCCTTTTTCGTATGAGAACCACTATCTATATTCACTAGCCGCTCCACTAATTGAAGCATTTCCATCCTCTTTGCATACAATAAATCTTTCAAAGCCCTCACTACTTTCTATCCTTGGCTGACTATCGCTCAACCTTACTATAATTTACGAATCTATATTGCGGAATGTTACTTAAATAGGGGAATTTAAGTTTATTCGATGGTTTTTGGGATTTTTTCGTTAGTTTGGGGTTTTTACTCGTGAGTTTACGCTGTTTACTCGTGAGTTTACGCTGTTTACTCGTGAATTCGCGTCATTTACTCGTGAGTTTACGCTGTTTACTCGTGAATTCGCGTCATTTACTCGTGAGTTTGCACTATTTACTCGTGAATTTACGCTTTTTACTCGTGAGTTCGCGTCATTTACTCGTGAATTAATCCATCAAGTTTATACACTCTATTTTTAAATTGCCCCGAATAAGGCAATTCCAGTGCAGATAGTATCCGTTGCATGATATCAATTGAATCGATTTGTAAAAAGAGCCGTGCTTGTTTATTTGTAATATTGGGTTTTATGAGGAGAGCAAAATCACGAAGAGTTTGAATGTGAGCATCTTTCGCGGCGTAAGAACATTGACTGCATGACCATTTGCCCCAGTGATATTGCATATGGGGAGCAGAGCATTCAGGACATTGAACGCTTTTGAGCAGATCTTGATCATCAATTTGATACAATTCGAGTATATCAGGATTATGCGGAGTGTTTTTATGCAGAATCGTGTTCGAAAGTCTATTCCTCTGCCTTTGGGTTAATAGCTCAGAAGGATACTTTTCTTCAAGAGTGTGAATTTTGGTTAACAGAGTTTCTTTTCCCGTGATTTTTTTGAAAATGGGGGTAAAACCTGGGGTAGTCCTGATGATGGTATTCGAGTTTGCATTGGCAATGAGCGTTTCAATCGGCAACGAGGGGAAATTGTTAGATGTAAGCCAATCATTTAATCGGGATTTTTGCACGTCAACCTGGATTAGCGGATCCAGATATGCCTGTTCCTGTCCATCTTTTGTCCGAATCAATTGGGGATAGGTGCGGTCAAAATAGAGCGTACCCGCAAAATTTTTCACTTCGATGATGATACAGTAATTCCGGGTGAATATTAGGAAATCCATTTGAAAATAACGGCTCCCATCGCAGCTTAATCTCAAATCATGAATTACACAATATTCTTTCGAAAGATTCTTCAGCTCTTTTCCGATACTCCGCTCACCGTTAAATCCTGCACGGATTTTCTGGAAGTCGTTCCTGATTCTTTCCTGTTTTGGATGATTGGCTGAGAGCCTCCTGCTTAATGCCTCCAGTTTGAGCATTTTCATAGGCATTTCACACGGTTTTAGCATCCATACATCAACTCCTTCTCCTTTAGCTTCTTTGTAAATGCCCTTTTTTCCTGCTAGGAAATGAAATCAGTCGTTTTACCGTGAATTTGCGTTTTACTCGTGAGTTTCCGCCATTTACTCGTGAGTTTACGCTGTTTACTCGTGAATTTACTCTGTTTACTCGTGAATTTACGCTGTTTACTCGTGAGTTTGTGCCATTTACTCGTGAATCTTCACCATTTACTCGTGAATTTGCGTTTTACTCGTGAGTTTCCGCCATTTACTCGTGAGTTTACTCTGTTTACTCGTGAATTTACTCTGTTTACTCGTAAATTTGCGTTTTATTCGTGAATTCTCGTCTTTTACTCGTGAGTTTATGCTGTTTACTCGTGAATTTACGCTGTTTACTCGTGAGTTTGTGCCATTTACTCGTGAATCTGCACCATTTACTCGTGAGTTTGCACCATTTACTCGTGAGTTTACGCCATTTACTCGTGAGTTTGCACCATTTACTCGTGAATCTGCACCATTTACTCGTGAGTTTGCACCATTTACTCGTAAATTCTCGCCTTTTACTCGTGAGTTAACTATTTTGGCGCACAAAAAAACCCATGTTGTTTAACATGAGTTGCTTTGTAAGGTGTAAGAGTCCCAATTGTGCCGTTTACGCCTTTGTTTTGAACCCGCTCTCCGCAGGTGGGTGCTCGGTTCCTCGCGTTTGTAAGTCCTCTTCGAGGGAGGCTTTTACGCGGCCAGGAAACTAGTGCTCCCGGTAACTATAAGTGTTCGGTCAAAACTTATAGGTTAAAGAACGAACACATCAGGACTCTTACTTATTGAAGACATCATATCATAATACTTAACACTGTTTCAAGAAAAAACACCTAGGTATTTTTTCATATTTTTTCCAAATGAATTATTTTTTAAGTGCAGCAAGTCTTAGGTTAAGTTCGGCCAATTGCTTGTCACTTACAGTACTTGGTGCGTCAACGAGCAGGTCGCTTGCGCTTGCTGTTTTCGGGAACGCGATGGTGTCGCGAAGGTTCGTGCGGCCTGCAAGCAGCATGACCATGCGGTCCAGTCCAAGGGCAATCCCGCCGTGTGGCGGCGTTCCATATTCGAATGCATCCATTAGGAAGCCGAATTGTGCGTTTGCTTCTTCTTCTGAGAATCCAAGTACTTTGAACATTTTTTCCTGAACGTCGCGTTCGAATATCCGCAGTGATCCACCGCCAAGTTCGTAGCCGTTCAAGACAAGGTCATATGCTTGTGCACGGACGCTTGCTGGGTCTGATTCCAGTTTGTCCATGTCTTCACGGAATGGCATTGTGAATGGATGGTGTGCTGCATAGTAGCGTCCTTCTTCTTCGTCATA
This sequence comes from Peribacillus sp. NPDC076916, assembly GCF_050269675.1. NCBI lineage: Bacteria > Bacillati > Bacillota > Bacilli > Caryophanales > Bacillaceae > Peribacillus > Peribacillus sp. NPDC076916. Next base: position 781,002 of record NZ_JBNNIU010000003.1, on the reverse strand, counting down.
TTCAAATAATGGCCAGTCCGTCACCCATAGGAAGTTGAATTTGCTTTGATCGATCAAGCCTCTTTCTTTACCAAGCTTGTTGCGAAGTGCTCCAAGTGCATCGGCGACTATGCCTTTCTTATCTGCGACGAATAAGATTAAATCACCCACTTCAGCTTCCAATGCAGATACTAATTGCTCTTGATCTTCTGCGAAGAATTTGGCGATTGGCCCTTTTACGCCGTCTTCTTCAACTTTCAGCCATGCAAGGCCTTTTGCACCGTAAATCGCTGCGAATTCAGCCAATGCATCAATATCTTTACGGGAATAATCCGCATTTCCGTCCTTAACGACGATCGCCTTAACTTGTCCGCCGTTTGCAACAGCGCCGGTGAACACTTTGAAGTCACTGTCTTTGACGATTTCGGAAACATCTTTAAGTTCCATTCCGAAACGTGTATCCGGTTTGTCGGAACCGTAACGGCCCATCGCTTCATTGTACGTCATTCTAGGGAATGGCAGTGTTACGTCCAATCCTTTTACGTCTTTCATCACTTTAGCCATCATGTTTTCAGCGGTGTTGATGATATCTTCTTGGCTCATGAAGCTTGTTTCAATATCGATTTGCGTGAATTCGGGCTGTCTGTCAGCACGTAAGTCTTCATCACGGAAGCAGCGGGCAATTTGATAATAGCGTTCGAAACCGGATACCATCAATAGCTGCTTGAAGATTTGCGGTGACTGCGGAAGTGCATAGAACTCACCTTCGTGTACACGGCTAGGCACTAAATAATCACGTGCTCCTTCAGGTGTGCTTTTCGTTAAGATCGGTGTTTCGATATCAAGGAAGCCTTCACCGTCCAAGTAATCACGGATCGCTTTTGTTGTTTGGTTGCGCATTTTCAGAGTTTCGAACATCGCTGGACGACGCAGGTCCAAATAACGATATTTCAAGCGGATGTCTTCTGATACATCAGTTCTTTCATCAATGATGAATGGAGGGGTCTTTGCTTCGTTTAAAATTGTAACGTTTTCAGCTTGAACTTCGACGGTCCCTGTTGTTACGTTCGGATTGAAATTGGCTTCATCACGTTTGATGACTGTTCCTTGGATATCAAGGACGTATTCATTACGGATCTTTTCGGCAGTGGCCAGTGCGTCTGCCGAGATGTCCGGATTGAAAACGACTTGGACGACTCCGCTTCTGTCACGTAGGTCGATAAAAATGACCCCGCCCAAATCCCGACGTTTTTGTACCCATCCTTTTAATGTAACTTTTTCACCAATAGCTGCTTCTGTCACTTCACCATTGAAGTATGTTCTGCCAAACATGGTATTTCCCCCTTAAGCCTGTAGCTTTTTGAATTGTTCAACGAATGTAGCAAGATCCATTTGGACTTGTTCACCGGTTTCCATGAACTTCACATTGATTTTATTATTTGCCAATTCATCATCCCCGAGTGTCGCCACATATCTTGCTTCAAGGCGGTCGGCTGATTTGAATTGTGCTTTCACTTTACGGTCTTGATAGTCTTTTTCGACGGTAAAACCGGCATTCCGCAATTGGTGGGCAAGTTTGACGGTATAATCCTTGGCTGTTTCCCCTAATGAAACAAGATAGCAGTCAATTCCCTTTTTGATCGGAAGCTCGATGCTTTCTGCTTGGAGGGCAGCAATCAGGCGTTCAATGCTAAGTGCAAAGCCGATTCCTGGTGTTTCCGGTCCGCCAAGTTCTTCAGCCAGCCCGTTATAACGGCCGCCTCCGCAAAGGGTAGTGATGGCGCCAAAGCCTTCTGCATCACTCATGATTTCAAATGCGGTATGATTATAGTAATCCAAGCCCCGCACTAGGGTCGGATCTTCGACGAATTCGATTTCCAAATCGGTTAAGTGCTGTTTCACCTTTTCGAAATAAATGCGGGATTCATCATTTAAATATTCAATGATGGAAGGAGCCGTGTTCATCAATTCGTGATCGTGATCCTTTTTGCAATCCAGGATGCGCAAAGGATTTTTTTCGAGACGGTTTTGACAATCGCCGCAAAACTCGCCGATGCGTGGTTCGAAATGTTTGATTAACGCATTGCGATGCGCTGTCCGGCTTTCCTTATCACCAAGGCTGTTGATCACAAGTTTCAGCTTTTTCAAACCAAGTTCCTTGTAAAGGTTCATCGCAAGTGACAGAACCTCTGCATCGATTCCGGGATCCTTGCTTCCTAAAGCTTCAATGCCGAATTGAACGAACTGGCGGAACCGGCCTGCTTGCGGACGTTCGTAACGGAACATCGGCCCGATATAATAAAGCTTGACCGGTTGATTGGCCCACCCGAACATTTTGTTCTCGATATATGACCGTACAACCGATGCAGTGCCTTCCGGACGAAGGGTTAAATTCCTTTCACCGCGATCTTGAAATGAATACATTTCTTTTTGGACGATATCGGTTGTATCCCCTACACCACGTAAAAATAATTCCGTGTGCTCAAAAATCGGTGTGCGGATTTCTTTATATTGGTAACGGTGACAAATCTCACGCGCTGTGTTCTCGATATACTGCCAAATTTCCGTTTGGCCAGGCAATAAATCCTGGGTACCTCTAGGAATCTGAATAGACATGTGTGTTTCCTCCTTTAAAGCAAGACGCCATTTCTGATACGGCGCTATACTGATTTTTTCCAAACAAAAAACTCCCGCCCCTTGTAACTTATCCGTTACAAGGGACGAGAGTTTGGATATCCCGTGGTGCCACCCTAGTTGAAGCACAAAAAAAGTGCCCCCGCTCAAGAACAGTTAACGCCTGTTTTACGTCCATCTCCTATTAAGTAAATCCGTTCGGAGTGAAGCCTACGGAGGGTTCTTTCATTAAGTCATCATGTGGAATGCTTTCAGCCTCGGCATTTCCTCTCTTTTCATGTGTTTCTTAATTACTCTTCTCCATCATTGGTTATTGCAGTAATAAGTCTGATATTTTATAATCATACGGACGTTAACATCAAATGTCAAGGCAGACTGAGGATTTTGTCGCATTTTATTGGTTCATACGTTTTTTCAAATTTTTGATCGTCCGGACATTGACCCCGAATTCGGATGCCAATTCAACAAGGTTTGCGCTTTGTTCCTTTTGAATGAAATCGTGAAAATCGACACCCAGTACTTGATTGCCTCCGCTTAAGCTCGTTTGATCTTTTTCGCTGAATTTCATGTGGTTCCCTCCTAGAGTTATATAAGCTCTATTCTTTCCTAAAAAAAATGTTTTTTGCACAGGGAAAGAGGGAAATTTTCATTGAACGAGAATACATACATATAGACATTAAAGGGAGAGACAAGTATATGAAGAAGAAATCGGGTTTATTCGGCCTGACACTGATGCTGATATTCTCAGCGCTTTTCCCCATCAATCACGCTTATGGAAAAGATGAAGGGGAAAATATCGTAACGACCCAAGTGGTCAATGTCCGTGAAGGTGCTGGCCTCAGTTTCCCTATCGTAAAAAAACTGGAAAAAGGGGAATCGTATCCCATTCTGAATGAGGATGGCGACTGGATCGAAATCCGGATCGGCGTCGGCAAAACGGGATGGGTTGCCAATTGGTTAGTGGAGAAACAAACGGGGTCCGAAACCAATCAGGTCAAAAAAGAATCCGGACAAGGCGTGATAACAGGCAGCTCCGTCCGTGTCCGCACAGGTCCCGGCACTACATTTCAAACGGTTGGGTCCTTGAGTAAAGGAACGGCTGTTGACATCATTGAAAAGAATGAAAATTGGATAAAGGTCGAAATGGCTGATATCGAAGGCTGGGTCTCATCTGACTACTTGAAGCTTCCTGCCGCATCAGGAAATGCAGTGAAGAAAGATTCAACTAAGGAAAAAGAAACGAATCCATCAGTAAGAACCGGTGTAACTTTGGTGGATCGGCTCAATGTCCGTTCGGAACCATCGACAAGCAGTGCCTCGCTTGGAAAGCTGAATAAAAATACGTCAGTGACCGTTTACGGGGTTGAAAATGAATGGGCTGAAATTGATTTCCAAGGAGTCCGCGGTTGGGTAGCTGAATCTTACATACAAGTAAGCGAAGATAAAGCTGATATGAAAAATGATACGGCAGGCGCCACCGCAAGGGTGACCGCTACGGGTTTAAATGTCAGGAAAGAAGCCTCTCTCTCAAGCAAGGTCATCGGTTCGGTGAACAAGGATGAGATTTACGCCGTGCTGCAATCAAAGGGAAATATGACACAAATAAAGCTCTCCGGTTCAAAAAAGGGCTGGGTCGTGAGTTGGTACCTGGAAAAAGAGAGTGCTGAAGAAACGGGGAAGGAAAAAAAGGTTGATGTAAAAGGAAACAAGATTACCATCATTCATGATGGTACGATCCTTAGAAGCGAGCCTGATGGCAACTCAGAGATTGTAAAGCAGGCCAATGCAGGTGAAACTTTCTCCGCATCGGGTATGGAAGGCGACTGGTATTCCATTAAACTTAAGAGCGGAAAAACAGCTTATGTGGCCGGATGGATCGTGACGATCGAAGGGAATCCCGAGCAGATCCAACGGCCTGGCGTTGAGAAATACTTAAAGGATAAAACCATTGTGATCGATCCCGGCCATGGCGGCAGGGATAGCGGTACAATCGGCGTCGGTGGAACACTTGAGAAAAACTTGACGACACGAACGGCAGAATTGCTGCGTGACAAACTTCAGGCGGCAGGAGCTAAAGTGATCCTGACCAGAAGCGGAAATACCTATGTTCCACTCCCTTCCCGGGTCAGCACTTCACATATACATAACGCGGATGCTTTCATCAGCCTCCATTATGATAGCACCAAGGACCAGATCACCAGCGGGATAACAACATACTACTATCATGACTATCAGCGTGCATTGGCGGCTACCCTGGCCAATTCACTCGGTTCTACCATGCAGGTGCCCAATCGTGGATCACGATACGGGGATTTCCATGTTATCCGTGAAAATAAACGGGTGGCTACACTCATTGAACTAGGTTATTTAAGTAATCCAGTGGAAGAATTGACGTTAACATCGAATGAATATCAAGAAAAAGTCACATCGGCCATCTATAATGGATTGGCACGGTATTTTAAATAAAGAGAAGAAAAGCCAGCTTCGCATCGAAGCTGGCTTTTCTTCTCTCACCCCAACAAAAAAACCTGTCGCAGCAGGTTATTTTTTGCTTTCAAGTATTAATGTAACGGGACCGTCATTTGTAAGCTGAACATCCATCATGGCACCGAATTGGCCTGTTTCCGTATGGACGCCTTTCTTGCGGAGTTCGTCGTTAAATGCTTCATATAATTCATTCGCCTCTTCAGGACGGGCGGCGTCCATGAAGTTGGGGCGACGGCCTTTACGGCAATCGCCGTATAAGGTGAATTGTGAAACTGATAAAATCGAACCTCCCACATCCAATAGTGAATGGTTCATCTTTTCATTTTCATCTTCAAATATTCTTAGATTGACAATCTTATCGGCCAAATAGGCGGCGTCATCGATGGTATCCCCATGGGTGATACCAACCAACAGGACGATCCCGCTGTCGATTTGCCCGATTATTTGGTCTGCGACAACGACTTTTGCCGCTTTGGAACGTTGTAAAACAACACGCATGGCAATAAAAACTCCTTAGTTCATTATCCTTCTGACGGAATAAACATCTGAAATTTGTTTTATGCGGTCGACGACCTTTTGTAAATGGGCAATGTTATGAATATAAATCGACATGTGAATGGTCGCTACCTTATTCCTGTCGGATTTACCCGAGACCGCTGAAATGTTGGTCTTGGTTTCATTGACGGCTTGCAGCACTTCGTTTAATAAGCCGCGACGGTCATAGCCGCTGATTTCAATTTCTACGATGTATTCCTTGCGTTCGTTAATCGTACTTTCCCATTCAACCGGTACGAGGCGATGATCGGCATCTCCGCTATCCAGGTTCGGGCAATCTTGTCTATGAACTGAAACTCCACGGCCTTTGGTTATATAACCAACGATTTCGTCCCCTGGAACTGGGTTACAACAGCGTGATAAACGGATAAGCAGGTTATCAATCCCCGGTACCTGTACGCCTGAGTCACGTTTTTTAGATGTATTGGAGAAGGTTTTCAGATCGGCTACCGCTTCAGAAATATCTGCTTCTTGCTCGACCATTTTCTGCTTACGCCATTTTTCGGTAAGGCGATTAGCTACCTGAAGGGCTGTTATTCCGTTATATCCGACTGCTGCATACATATCCTCTTCATTCAGGAAGTTGAATTTATCCGCAACACGCCTGATATTCTCGGCAGCCAGGATTTCCTTCAGGTCGAACTCCATATCCTTGATTTCCTTTTCAACAAGCTCTTTGCCTTTTTCGATATTTTCTTCTCGGCGCTGCTTCTTGAAAAATTGGCGGATTTTATTTTTCGCTTGAGATGTTTGCGTTAGCTTAAGCCAATCCTGACTTGGGCCATATGAATGCTTCGATGTTAAGATTTCTATGATGTCGCCAGTTTTCAGTTTATAATCCAGCGGTACCATTTTCCCGTTCACTTTGGCACCAATCGTTTTATTTCCGATTTCCGAGTGAATCCGGTAAGCGAAATCAATCGGGTTGGATCCTGATGGCAGTTCGATGACATCGCCTTTTGGAGTGAAAATGAATACCATATCGGAAAAAAGATCTATTTTAAGGGATTCCATGAATTCCTCGGCATTAGTCGCATCATCCTGGAATTCAAGAATTTCCCGGAACCATGTCAATTTTTCTTCCAATGAAGGCTGTTCACCGACATCTTTTCCCTCTTTATAAGCCCAGTGCGCAGCAACCCCGAACTCGGCAATGCGATGCATATCGGAAGTACGGATCTGCACTTCCAGCGGATCGCCTTTCGGTCCGATCACCGTCGTATGAAGCGATTGATACATATTCGGCTTCGGCATCGCGATATAGTCTTTGAATCGGCCAGGCATCGGCTTCCAGCATGTATGGATGATCCCTAAAACGGCATAGCAATCTTTTATGCTATTGACGACGATCCGAACTGCAAGCAAATCATAAATTTCGCTGAACTGCTTATTCTGCAAAGCCATTTTGCGATAAATGCTGTATATATGTTTCGGCCTGCCGGATAGGTCAGCCTTAATGTTGACTTCCTCAACGTTTTTACGCACTTCATCAATGACTTCTTCCAGATAGTTTTCACGTTCTGCACGCTTTTTCTTCATCAGGTTGACGATTCGGTAATACTGCTGAGGATTCAAATACCTTAGAGCAGTATCTTCCAGTTCCCATTTAATCGTGCTGATACCAAGACGATGGGCAAGCGGTGCGAAGATTTCCAACGTCTCGTTCGATATCCTTCTCTGCTTTTCCTGCGGCAGATGCTTCAATGTCCGCATATTATGCAGTCTGTCCGCAAGCTTGATCAAGATGACCCGTATATCCTGGGCCATCGCCACGAACATTTTCCGATGGTTTTCCGCCTGTTGCTCCTGCTGTGATTTGTATTTGATTTTTCCTAACTTGGTCACACCATCCACAAGCATGGCGACTTCAGGACTGAAATTTTCTTCAATGTCCTTCAAAGTGATCTCCGTGTCTTCAACAACATCATGTAAAAAACCTGCCGCAATGGTTGCAGGGTCCATTTCAAGATCAGCCAGAATGCCCGCCACTTGAATCGGATGAATGATATACGGCTCTCCCGATTTACGGAATTGTTCTCGGTGAGCATACTCTGCATACTTAAACGCTCTATGGATAAATTCAGCTTCTTCCGGCTGAAGATATAAGCTGGCCCGTTCCACAACCTGCTCGGCAGTCAATATTTGATCATTAGCCATTTAATCACCTTAACCCCACTTTAACTGCCACCGGATATGATCCGGATTGAGTATGATTGGTAGCACTTCCCTTTATTCTGCAAAACGTGACAATTTTTGCGAAAAAAAATAAATCCGCTTAAACGGATAAAGTGCAAATAAACTTATTAGCAGAAAAACTCTTTATTATTACTATTATCGAAAAAAAAGGCAAGGATGTAAAGAGTTAAACGTGTATTTTATTAAGAATAGGGCATTTTTTCACTGGAAATTCGACAAAATCCAGCTAAAATGAGTAAAAAGAGAAAAAGAGCACCCTGTTAAGAGTGCTCTCGTTTATTAAAAGCTCATTAATGTCAAGACATCATAGCCGTCTAATTTATCTTTACCATCCAAGTCTGTCAATTCAATAAGGAATGCAATCCCGGCTACAATTCCGCCAAGCTGTTCAACCAATTTGATCGTCGCTTCGATTGTTCCCCCGGTAGCAAGCAAATCATCCGTGATCAGGATACGCTGTCCCGGTTTAATGGCATCTTTATGGATTGTCAATACATCCTTGCCATATTCTAATCCATATTCGACTTTTATCGTTTCACGTGGAAGTTTTCCTTCTTTTCTCACTGGCGCAAAGCCCACTTCCAATGAGTATGCGACTGGACATCCGATAATGAATCCGCGTGCTTCCGGCCCGACCACCAAGTCGATATTTTTATCGCGGGCGTACTCGACGATTTGGTCTGTTGCATATTTATAAGCTGCGCCGTTATCCATTAATGTTGTAATATCTTTGAAGACAATACCCGGTTTTGGCCAGTCTTGCACAATTGTTACATATTGCTTTAAATCCATTGCTTTGTTTCCTCCTCAAGGTCTGTTGCCTCATGAACTAAATAATGATTGAACCAATCGAATAATTGCTGATAGGAAGAATAAACAAGCTCTTGTTCAAGCTCAAATTGCTCTTTCTTTCTTGTATACGATTCAGATTCACTGAGATCGCGTTTTTTCGCATTGGTTGTGAGCATAATTAACCCATTCTCTATTGTAACAAAATCAAGCTCAAAAAACACCTTAGAAATAAAATCCACTGTATCTCTTGACCAGCCGCGATATTTGGCCAGGTCATCACCGTATCTTTTCACATCGAGCGGACCTTTTTTGGCAAGGAAGGCATAGAACCATTTAAAATGATCCCTTGTTGGCATCGTACTTAAGAAATGGTCCTGTTCATGGGAAAAGTGAGCGTAGATACGCGAAGGGTTCTTATTGGAAATCACCCGTTTCAAATATTCCCTGGACGGCGGCATGTCCATGAATGCCAAATGACCTTCGAAGCAGTCGAGCTGCTCTGCATCCAGTTCATTCTTGATATGAACGAGATCTGGATGGTTTTGCAAAAATGGGTATCTGCGATAAATATCTTCCGAGAAAATGACGATCTTCCGGTTTTGTACAGGAATGTCGGCAAGCCACTTCTCTGCCTGTCCCTTGCCGCGGTAATCGAATAACTGCCAATGGTTCACCGAGACATCCTGGACAAAGATCTGGGGCTTTTTCATATTATTCCACTCATTGATGGAAAGCTCACCAATAACCGAGACTTCAGCGTGCGGAGCTATTTCATCGACAAAATGACCGAGACCGAAGCCCACACCGTCAAGTTTGTGATTTTCACCATCTTCCAGCTGTACCTTCAAGTGATTTTGGTTGGCACCAATTTTGCGGACACTAGAAAGCTGGACGGAATCTATCAAAATCTTCGGCTTAGGATTCGTAACCCCGAATGGCGCCAGCAAGCTCATTTCCTGAATCGTTTGAATGGAAACTTCAGCTAAAGTCGTTGCTCCGTCCAAGTTTGTGATGGGTGTGAAGTCCTCTTCGTTCAGTTGTTCCTTCGCAATCAAGTTCATGCGGTCCCTGAGCTCCTGAACATCTTCTATTTTCAAGGTCATTCCAGCAGCCATCGGATGTCCACCGAAATGAGGCAGCATTTCACGGCAGGCGGAAAGACTTTGAAATAAATCGAAACCGGCGATGCTCCGAGCAGAACCTTTAGCTAATCCCTTTTCCCGGTCATAGCTCAATACAATCGTCGGCCGGTAAAAGCGTTCAACAAGTTTAGAGGCCACAATTCCCACAACTCCGGCGTTCCAGCCCTCCCTGCCGATGATGAGCACTCCATTGGACTCCGGCGGGTAGTTTTCCTCGACTTCAGCAATCGCTTCTTCCGCCATTGCCGCAACCATTTCCTGTCGCTCTTTATTGATATCATTGATTTCATTGGCAAGTTCCGTCGCTTCTTCCAGACTTTGTGACATCAATAAATCGACAGCGGGATCGGCATCTCCAAGGCGCCCGACAGCATTGATCCGCGGTGCCATCGCAAAGCCGATCGATTCTTCATTCAATGCTTCCTGCTGAACATTCGCCACTTTCATTAAGGCAACAAGTCCCGGGCGGCGCGTCAAACGTAACTGCTCGATGCCTTTCGCAGCAATGACGCGGTTTTCCCCTTGTAAAGGCACTAAATCCGCTATCGTGCCGATTGCCGCTATCTCAAGCAAATCCTCAGGCAATTCCCCAAGCAAGGCGTGTGCCAGCTTAAATGCGACCCCTACTCCGGCAAGCTCTTTAAATGGATAGGAACTGTCCTCAAGCTTAGGATGGATGATTGCCAATGCCTCAGGCAGTTCCGGTCCCGGTTCATGGTGGTCGGTCAAAATATAATCCATGCCAAGCTCGCCTGCAAGTTTCGCTTCATCGACTGCAGAAATTCCGGTATCAACGGTTATTAATACCTTCACCCCTTGCTCGGCTGCAAGGCGGAATGCCATCGGATTCGGACCATATCCTTCTGTAAACCGATTCGGGATATAAAAGTCAACATCTGCACCCAATCTCGTCAGCGCCGTCATCATCACTGTGGTCGATGTCACGCCATCCGCATCATAATCACCGAATATACGTATTTTTTCTCCATTTTGAATCGCTTCTCTTATTCTATATACTGCTTTATCCATATCCTTCAATAAAAATGGATCATGAAAAGTTTGATTTTTTACAAATAAAAATGATCGGGCACTTTCAATCGTATCCAGGCCTCGATTCACAAGCAGGGCTGCAACCAAAGGTGTGATATGAAGCTCTTCAGCTAGTACAGCAACTTTGTTTTCATCGGCAGTTCGTAAGTTCCACCGGGTTTTTGGCTTTAACATTTATTCACCCCTCAACTTACTCATTATACAAAACGAATATACCAGTTTCAATTTTATTTTAAACTCATAATTGGCTGCAATTCCCTGTTCGATAAGCTTAGTTCAATAAAAAGAAGGCTGGCATCATGCCAGCCCCCTTTCACCTATTAAACTTGTCCTTCAAGACTTTGTTTCTTTTCTTTCGCGGTATTCAGCGGACCTTTCTTCTTCAATTCCCTGATTTTCAAATCAAGCCAGAATTGGGAAGCGATCAATAGCGATGAATACACGCCGCAAATTAAACCGATAAACAGGGCAATGGAGAAGTTACGGATAGCTTCACTGCCGAAGATCATCAATGCAACGACCGTGATGAGAACGGTCAGAACCGTGTTAATGGATCTCGTCAAAGTTTGCCTGATACTGATATTCACAATGTTCTCAAGTTCTTCGACGGTTTTGACTTTACGGCTGAAGCGCAGGTTTTCACGAATACGGTCAAAGGTTACGATCGTATCATTGATCGAATAACCGACGATCGTCAGAACCGCAGCAATGAAGGTGATATCCACTTCGAGCCGGAGCAAGCTAAAAATCGTGATGATGAAGAAGGCATCATGTATGAGCGCGACCACGGCAGGTACGGCCATTCGCCATTCAAATCGTATCGATACATACAATATGATTCCGATTGATGCGATCGCTAACGCATACATGGCATTTTTTGCAAGCTCTTTTCCTACAGTCGGTGATACGGTGCTGACATTCGGTTCCGCTCCGTAATCCTTCTTGAAATGGTCCTTCAATTCAGCGATTTCCTGTTTATCGAGGACACCGACTGTCCGAACGACAGCATTTTTATTGTCTTTACCAGCGAGCCTGACATCCTTGATATCATCCGCGTCGATACCGACCTTTTCCATTTCGGTTTTGACTTGCTGAGTCGTCAAGACGTCTTTGGACGCAACCTCGATTCGGGTACCGCTCGTGAAATCAATCCCAAGATTCAATCTGAAGACGAGCAGGAAAATGATCCCGATAATGGTGACACCGATTGAAATGCCATAAAAAACTTTCCGATGTTTGACGAAATCAATTTTATCAAAGCGTGTTGGCAATGACATTAAATCCATTTTCTCGGATAAATCGTGAATGTATTTCTTCTTCACACCAAACCACGATGCATGTTTGTCCAGGAACCCGCTATTCACCCAAAGGCTCATGAAGAGGCGTGTACCATAGACGGCTGTAATGAAACTCATTAAAATTGAAATGATCAAAGTGGTGGCAAACCCTTTAACCGAGCTTGTTCCATAAAAGAATAGAACAGCCGCAGCCAGCAGGGTCGTTAAGTTGGCATCCATGATCGTAGCAAGTGAATTCTTGGTACCTTCTTTATAAGCCGCTTTAACCGATCTGCCCAGTTTCAATTCATCCCTGATCCGCTCATAGGTTATGATATTGGCGTCGACTGCCATCCCGACCCCGAGTACCAATGCAGCAATACCAGGCAGCGTTAGGACCGCATTCATCCAATCAAACACTAAAAGCGTCAAGAAAAGGTATATGCTCAACGTGACGACCGCAATGAATCCCGGGAAGCGGTAATACACAAGCATGAAGATAAAAACAAGTGCAATTCCGATGATTCCTGCGAAAATAGTATCATTCAGTGCACCCGCACCGAACTGGGCACCTACAGAAGTGGAATACTTTTCTTTTAAATCTACAGGCAAAGCACCGGCATCCAGAAGGTCTGCAAGCTCTTTCGCTTCTTCCACCGTGAATTGACCGGTAATATACACCTTCTTCGTATTGAAAACTTCACTGACAGCCGGAGCGGATATCATATTGTCCTGTGAGGCTGTATCCTTAATCGAATCTTTTCCTTCCTCGAAATCCAGCCAGATTGCAAGTACATTAGTCGGACTTGGCATCGAGGATATTTTTTGAGTGATGTCCTTAAATTTATTTACATCTTTCAATGTGACTTCGACAACCGGTTTATTATCTTGGAACGTTTGTTTCGCGCCGCCTTCTTTCAGGTCGGCACCGGTCATCATTTCCTTATCGTTGTAGTCACGAAAAGATAATTTAGCTTGTGTCGAGAGGATTTCGCGAGCGTTGTTTTGGTCTTTGACTCCAGCCAATTGAACGCGAATCCGGTCTTTCCCTTCGATTTGAATGTTAGGTTCGCTAACGCCCAAAACATTGACACGCCGCTCAAGCGAGCTTACTGTAGCCCGTAAAACTTCCGGGGTGATCTTTTCCCCAGACAGCGGTTTTACTTCATATAACACTTCAAAACCGCCTTGAAGATCAAGACCCAGCTTGATATCCTTTAGGATTCCTTTTGAAGTCGTCCCCATCGCTGCGAAAATCAATAGTGCGATTAGAAAAAACGCAACGATCCTGCTTCTTTTTACCATTATGTAGTAGGCCCCTTTCTATAATACGCCTGTTCCTGAAGTTAAAAAAACTGTCATTTTTAGTTTATATGATAACTGCAAACCCTTTGCTTCTTGAGAAAAAGGATACAGCTTCCCTGCTTTTTCCAAAAAAAGCATAACCATATCTATTATGAGTCATATATAAACAGCTGTCAATTTAAGTATATCTTTGCTTTATTCTTTAAAAAGTTCCTTCAGTTCTTCTTCAGAAAGCGGCTCAAATAGGTTTGGTGATTTATATGCTTCAACCATTTGGAAGTTCATGAACTGATTGCTCGAAAATGTCACGATATCTGCGACAAGTTCATGAAGGTGAATATTTTCCTGCGGACGCTTCCATTTATTTTTCGTTAAAGTTCCCCAAATGTCTTCCTCCGTTACGGCATTCAATCCGACCATTTGGAATTCCTCACGCTTGCTCTTCAAAAATGGACGTACCTTTAGATAATACCTTTGATAGGGATGATTCTTTTTTGCCATCACTTTGCCTCCAGTAAAAATGATTCTCAAATAAATGCGCATTTTCTTAGAAGGGTTTCGATCATTTGTTAGAACGCAAACAAACACTTTTGTCATGCTTTGTCCAAGTACAAGCATATAGATAATTGTATAGCATAACCGCTTTTTTGAGAAGGCAGGGAGGGAGTTCAATGTCCAAATTTTTAAAAGGGACGCTGATTTTATTAATCGCAAGCCTGATTACAAGGGTTCTTGGTTTCATTAACCGCATTGTCATCGCCCGCTTCATCGGCGAAGAAGGCGTTGGTTTATATATGATGGCATTACCGACCCTCTTTCTCGTCGTGAACATAACCCAGTTAGGCCTGCCAATCGCCATTTCGAAATACGTGGCTGAGGCCAATGCCAGAGGTGATGAGCGGAAAATCAAGAAAATCCTTGTCGTCTCTTTGGCCTGCACCATTACTCTATCGATGATTTTCACTCCTGCGATGCTGCTTTTCGCGCCGGTTCTCTCAGATTACCTATTCACTGATAAACGGACGCTATGGCCGCTCATGGCGATTGCCCCTATCGTACCGATCATCGCCGTCTCATCCGTACTGCGCGGTTATTTCCAAGGCAAGCAAAATATGAAGCCCTTCGCTTTCTCCCAAGTTATCGAACAGGTGGCCAGAATTACTTTCATAGCCGTCCTGACGAAGGCCTTTTTGCCATATGGAATTGAATATGCAGCAGCCGGTGCGATGTTCGCATCGATTATCGGTGAACTTGTATCCCTCTTCTACTTATTGACAAGCTTTAAATTAAAGAAACATTTTAAGTTCAGAAAGGGTTTCTTCAAGAATGTCAAATCCGGAAAAGGAACGTTCACGGAATTGATGGGGATCGCCCTTCCCTCCACAGGAAGCAGGATGATCGGATCGGTTTCGTGGTTTTTCGAACCGATCGTGGTCGCTCAAAGTTTGGCAATCGCCGGAGTCACCGCAGCCGCAGCCACCAGTCAATACGGGGAGCTGACAGGGTACGCACTGCCTTTACTCATGCTTCCATCATTCGTTACATCATCATTGGCGACGGCACTTGTCCCGGCAGTGAGTGAAGCCCGTACGACCGGAAACTTTTTACTCGTTGAACACAGGCTTCAGCAGGCCCTGAAAATCACCTTTATTACAGGCTGTTTAGCTATCGTCATTCTGTTCATCTTTGCCGAACCGATTTTACAAGTCATGTATGGCTCATCGCATGCTGCTGTTTTCATTAAATTCCTGGCACCTTTTTTCATTCTTTATTACTTTCAATATCCGCTGCAATCCATGCTGCAAGCATTGGATCTTGCAAAGGCCGCAATGTTCAACAGCCTAGCTGGGAACATCCTTAAAATCGGTGTGATCTGGCTGCTGGCGTCAAAGGAAAGCTTCGGGATCATGGGTGCCGCAGTGGGGATAGCTGTCGGTACGATGCTCGTTACCTTCCTGCATTTTTCAACCGTGCTGAAGGTCGTTCCTTTCACGCTTCATTTCCGCAGCTATATATCAGCTTTGGTCCTTGCTTTAATTTCAGGATGGGGCGGTTATTATCTTTATCAATTCCCGCTCTCCTCACTGCCACTTGGCACACGGCTTATGTTTTCCGTGACGATCGTTATCCTGCTGTTCACATTTTTCCTGCTCATGACCGGCAGCATAAAAAAGGCGGATCTGATCAGGATTCCTGTAGTGGGCGGCTTTTTATCAAAATTCGCTTGGAAATAAAATGAACCGAAGCATTAAAAGGCTTCGGTCATTTCTTCGTTTCATTTTTATCGATATAAAATTGGCCATCTATGTACCCACAAATCGAAATTTCTGTAATCTTCGTTTCTCCCCGTTTTTTCAACTGGTGCCGGAGCCAAAAATGATTTTTGCCAATTCTATCGAGATTCCTCTCCTGTATTTCCCCGTCTATTATAAGGGGATAAGGTGTTTCCTTGGTTTTAGACCTTTTACCTTTGGTATTCTTGATGATTGAAAGCTTTCCTGAGGATTCGAGGATGGCGAATTGCACTTCATTTAAATCGCTTATCCCCTGTTCACGCAGCTGGGTCAATAAATCATCGAAATTATATCTTTGCCTACGCATCGCTTTTTCATCTATTTTCCCTTGATTGATGA
The DNA here is from genome assembly GCF_050269675.1 of Peribacillus sp. NPDC076916. Lineage (NCBI taxonomy): Bacteria > Bacillati > Bacillota > Bacilli > Caryophanales > Bacillaceae > Peribacillus > Peribacillus sp. NPDC076916. Next base: position 764,952 of record NZ_JBNNIU010000003.1, on the reverse strand, counting down.
TGATCTGCGGCTTACCGTCCACGATGTTTCGAAACCTTATGCTTTTCAATGAAATGTAGGCCATGATTATTTGGATGAAAGCAAGTACGAACATCGGTATGATTTGCCTTAAAAATGGTTTATCCAAATCTTCAAAGGAAAGGACGGCAATGTCCCCTATCATGATGGATACCACCAAATCAAGAATGCTCAGTTCCCCAACTTCCCGCTTACCCATCAATCGGAAAAGTAATAATATGACTAGATAGATCACTGTTGTTCTAAAAATAATAGCCAGGGTATCCAATGAATAACACTCCTTCATCCATAGCATGGCTTGGGAGCTGAAAAATTACTCCATAATCTTTTCTAATTTTTCCGGAAGCTCCTTAAACCTGGTCTAAAGGTTCGATATCGGGAATATGCTTGTACAAACACATAAACAGGCTATACGTATCAGCCTTTCAAAAAGGAGGAATACCCATCGAAACTAAAAAAATGAGTGTCGCCGTGATTTATGGCGTAGGCTCCATCTTTGCAATAGCGATGATTGCTAGTTTAATCGTTTCCATCCTTCTTCGTTTTACTTCATTGACGGAATCATCCCTGACATACGTGATCATGATCGTGTCCTTTTTATCGCTGTTCATTGGTGGATTCATTTCAGGAGGCAAAGGGAAAAAGCAAGGACTATTCTTGGGCGGGAGCACTGGGCTGCTTTATCTGTTGGTCGTGTTCCTTTTTCAATATTTAGGCCACGATGCACTCTTCACCATCAAGCAATGGATATACTATGGCTGTTTTGTGATTACGGCCATGATGGGCGGCGTGCTTGGGGTCAACATGAGTTCCGACTCCCGTCCCGATTAAAAAACAAACGAAAACCGGGCACATGGCCCGGTTTTCGTTTGTTTTATACGGATACTTCTTTATTCGGTGCGCTTTCCGTAATTTCACGGATTGCTGCACGGTCAAAAGTCAGTTTTGTGCCGTCTGGTGATTTAATGACGATTTTCAAGTCATCGATTGCATCAATTGTTCCGTGCATGCCGCCGATTGTAGCAACTTTATCACCTTTTTTCAAACTGCTTTGCATGTTTTGCGTAGCCTTTTGGCGTTTTTGCTGCGGGCGGATCAATAAGAAATAGAACAATACGAACATTAAAATCAATGGAAGTATTTGTGTTAAAGAACCCATCTTGTATATTCACTCCTTTCGTTCATTAAAATATTTATGGAATTAGAAGTTTCTCGCATTTGGTTCATTGAAACCATACTGCTCAAAAAACTCTTCCCTAAAGTCTCCAAGACGATCTTCTCGAATAGCTTGTCTGACCTGTTCCATCAAGTTTAACAGAAAGTGAAGATTATGGTAAGTCGTAAGACGAATCCCAAAGGTTTCTTCACATTTAATCAAATGGCGGATATATGCCCGGCTATAATTCTTGCAAACATGGCAATCGCAATTTTCATCGATTGGACCGAAATCGCGTGCATACTTCGCATTTTTCACAACCAGACGCCCATTGCTTGTCATGAGCGTACCATTACGCGCAATTCGCGTCGGCAGTACACAGTCAAACATGTCGATACCGCGGAGTGCACCATCGATCAATGAATCCGGTGAACCGACTCCCATAAGGTAACGCGGTTTGTCAGTTGGCAAAAGCGGACTTGTAAACTCAAGGACGCGGTTCATGATATCCTTCGGTTCCCCTACGGATAGTCCTCCAATAGCATAACCCGGGAAGTCAAGGGAGACAAGGTCTTTTGCACTTTGTTTGCGAAGATTTTCAAACTCCCCGCCTTGAACGATTCCGAACAGACCTTGGTCATTTGGGCGCTCATGTGCATTCAAACAGCGTTCCGCCCAGCGCGACGTCCGTTCTACCGACTTCTTCATATACTCTTCAGTCGCCGGAAATGGAGGACATTCATCGAATGCCATCATAATATCGGAACCAAGCGCATTTTGTATTTCCATCGCTTTTTCCGGAGATAAGAATAATTTATCGCCATTCAGATGGTTCCTGAAATGCACGCCCTCTTCTTCAATTTTACGGAACTCGCTCAAACTGAAGACTTGAAAGCCGCCTGAGTCGGTTAAAATCGCCCGATCCCAGTTCATGAACTTATGCAATCCGCCAGCTTCCTTGATGATTTCATGCCCCGGACGCAGCCATAGGTGGTACGTATTGCTCAGGATGATACCTGCCCCCATTTGTTTCAAATCTTCCGGGGACATCGTTTTGACAGTAGCCATCGTTCCAACCGGCATAAATGCCGGCGTTTCAAAAGAACCATGCGGCGTATGGACGCGGCCTAGCCTTGCCCCTGTCTGTTTACATGTTTTGATTAACTCATATCGTATTGCAGTCAACGCAATAACTCCCTTCAAGAGCCTCACACTCTTATATTACTTAATTAACATTGCATCTCCAAAACTAAAGAACCTGTATTTTTCTTCCACAGCCGTTTCATAAGCATGTAGGACATGCTCCCTGCCTGCGAGTGCAGAAATAAGCATGATTAAAGTAGATTTGGGCAAATGGAAATTCGTTATCATCGCATCGATCCCTTTGAACTCATAACCAGGATAAATGAAGATGCTCGTCCAGCCATTCTCTTCCTTGAAGACCCCATCATTGCGGGACGCAATCGTTTCCAATGTCCTTGTGGACGTTGTGCCGACCGTAATGATTTTCCCGCCCTTAGCTTTCACATCATTCAGCAATCTGGCTGTGCCTTCCGTCATTTGATAAAATTCCGAATGCATTTCGTGGCTGTCAATATCGTCGACACTTACTGGACGGAATGTACCAAGTCCAACATGCAGTGTGATGAAGGCGATGTGGACCCCCATCCCTTTAAGTTTCTCAAGTAAATCCTCCGTAAAATGCAGGCCAGCAGTAGGTGCCGCAGCAGATCCACGTTCACGTGCATATACCGTTTGATAGCGGTCCTGGTCGTCGAGTTGCTCCTTGATGTATGGAGGTAACGGCATTTCGCCAAGCTGCTCCAGTATTTCATAAAATATGCCGTCATATTTAAATTCAAGGATTCGGCCGCCATGCTCAAGCACGCCTGTACAGACGGCACTCAGCTTACCATCGCCAAAAACGATCGTCGATCCTTCTTTAATCCGTTTGGCCGGCTTCACAAGCGTTTCCCATACATCATCATGCTCTTGCTTAAGCAGCAATACTTCGATTTTTGCACCGGTTCCTTCTTTACTGCCGTATAGTCGGGCCGGAAGCACCTTTGTATCATTCAACACCAGGCAATCTCCCGGTTTGATATATTCCGTAATATGGCTGAATACATCATGCTGAAGCTTACCGGTTTCTTTGTCCAGCACCATCAATCTACTAGCTTCCCTATCTTCCAAAGGAACTTGGGCAATCAGTTCCTCCGGTAAATGAAAATCAAACATATCCAATTTCATCTGTTCCACTTCCTTACATGTCTATCAAGCTGTAATCATTATTTAAAACGGCCGATCAAATAAAAAATCGCGGACAACACAACACTGACGATGATTGATGTAACGATAGGAAAGTAAAACGTCGTATTCCCCTTTTTCAGAAAAATATCTCCCGGCAGCCTGCCGAGATGTATATATTTCATCGCAAAACCAATCACGAATATAATCACACCCAGAATCATAACCATCTTTGGTATATTCATCATTCAGGCAACTCCATGCCGAAATGCTCATAAACTAGCTGTGTTGCCATCCGGCCTCTTGGGGTACGCTGAAGAAAACCGACTTGTAACAGATATGGTTCATACACATCTTCGATCGTATGTGCCTCTTCGCCAATCGTTGCCGCAATCGTTTCCAGACCCACTGGTCCGCCACGGAATTTTTCAATGATCCCTTTAAGTAATTTATGGTCAATATGATCGAGTCCTAAACGGTCGACCTGCATTAATTCAAGCGCATAATCGGCAAGCTCGGCCGTTATCGTACCATCACCGCGCACCTGGGCGAAATCCCGGACCCTCCGTAAAAGCCGATTGGCAATTCTCGGGGTGCCCCTTGACCTTCTTGCAAGCTCGGCCGCTGCTTGATCATCCATTTCCGTATCCATGATTCTTGCTGTACGGATGATGATATCAGTCAAATGGTTTTCCGTGTAATATTCAAGACGGCTCAAAACGCCAAAACGGTCCCTGAGCGGTGCAGACAATGAGCCTGCACGTGTCGTGGCCCCTACGAGGGTGAACGGCGGCAAGTCGATCCTGATCGAACGGGCTTCCGGTCCCTTACCTACTACAATATCCAGACAGAAGTCCTCCATAGCCGGATATAGCACTTCTTCAACGACACGCGGAAGACGGTGAATCTCATCGATGAACAATACATCACCTGGTTCAAGTGCACTCAAAATGGCCGCCAGATCTCCCGGCCGCTCAATGGCGGGACCGGAAGTCGTGCGGATATTCACACCCATTTCATTGGCGATGATGACGGCAAGCGTCGTCTTTCCAAGACCAGGCGGTCCATATAAAAGTACATGATCGAGCGTTTCTTCACGCATCCTTGCCGCTTCGATGTATACACTTAAATTCGCTTTCACTTTATCCTGTCCGATATATTGCTTTAAGTTTTGAGGCCGCAGGCTTTGTTCAAAGGACAGTTCGTTCAAATCGGCTTCCTGATTGAATATTCTCTCCTCCATTGCGCCACTCCTTATCTTAACATCATTTGCAATGCTTTCTTAATATATTGCTCGGTCGTCATATCTTCAGCCTGCAATTTCTTGGCAACCTTTTGGATTTCCTTTTCAGAATAACCAAGAGCCTTCAATGCAAGAATGGCTTCATCCAATTCCTCCGTATAGCCATTTGGACTGAGTGCAGCCGTTACTCCTTCGTTAAACAAGCTTGGAAACGCATCCGGAATAATGTTCTCAAGTTTCCCTTTTAAATCGAGAATCATCTGCCGTGCCGTTTTCTTTCCGACTCCCGGGAATTTCACCAAAAACGATTCATCTTCATTTTCGATCGCCTGTACCACCTGATCAACCTGGCCTGATGCCAATATGGCTAGAGCACCCTTCGGCCCGATTCCCGTTACATTCAATAATTTTGTGAATAACGCCTTTTCTTGACGAGTCTGAAACCCGTATAATGCGACCATATCCTCACGAACATAATGATACAAGAAAACTTGAATTTCTTTCTGGAATTGAGCGGAAAAAATAAAAGGATTCGGTGTCATCACTTGATATCCGATTCCCCCATTTTCCACAACTATGTATTCAGGTCCAATATAATCGACCTTGCCTTTTATATAATCATACAAATTCATTCTCTCCCTGATTTTGCTGTACCTCTCATTTTATCATAAAAAGAAGCGTTGTTCATTAAAAGTTATTTAGTGGGCGCAAAGACTTTTACAATGGAGGATATCCCGTTTCATTACATTTGGGTATTATCCATTCGTAGACAATTGGGGTTCTACCTAAATTTTAAACAAGTTAATTGGAACGGGTGTACTGGACTCCCGCGGGGAAAGCGAGTGACAGCAGTCAACGTTCACATAGCACTAACCCTAAAAAAACTGCAGACAAACCCGATTTTCATCGAGTTTACCTACAGTCTGAAGGGTGGGTATCATCCCATCCTAGTTTACCGAATATGGCTCATATTCTTTAATGAGCTGTTTATATTGGTCTTTATTCATGATTGGAATCCCTTTTTGCAGTTCCTCCTGCTTGTATGCTTCAAGTTTACCAACGTCTATTTGGTAGAAAGTATGAATGATCTTGGCGTGCTCGGGCCTTCCGATAAAAATGGATAACGTACCATCTTCCCTCATCCCAAGGTAACCATTCGCTTTTAAAAGCGGCGATATGTCATTTTCAATTTTCTTCATGACAATCTGCTCTTCATTTTGATCGACCACTATCCATCCTTCATATTTTGACCAAAAGTCCTCCATCGACCAAATTGTTTCTGTCAATTTCTCTTCACTTAATTCACCATCCAGATACATACGCTGAAGAATGACCTTCCTTTCAATAGGATCATTTTCCTTTTGAACGGTTTCTTCCGCAAAAACGGTTAGGCAAATTGGCAATATGAAAAGCGTCATGAAAAATTGGATTCTAAGTTGATTAATCAATATATTCACCTCTTAAGGCGTTTACTTTTTATGTAGTTTGACCCCAAATAAGGATTATTAACCAGAAAAAAATCAAAAAGAGCTGACTCCATATTGGGTCAGCCCACTTGTTATTTTAAGTGCTTTTCGTGAATGTTAAGGTTATCGAACATGTCATTGGCATCCAAAATGATCATTTCCCGCGTATCGCCATCCCGAAGATTGTTATCAAGTGTCATCGTCCTGAAATAGACACCTTCATCGGTGGTTACATATAGGGTGCGGCCATTTGTAAGGGGTTCGATTTCCCTCCTGATTCCCTCTTTAACATCATTTGCATGGCTGTAGTCATCAAGCCGCAAAGCGACCAGCATTTCATCTTTCATAATGATTGTCCTGGCATCGATGACCGGCTCCGCTTTCTTGGCGATACCATTAACTTGATCGGCAAAAGTACCTTCATAAGAATTATAATAAGATGATTTTGCCTTAAGCGGTTTACTTTCATGTCCATGGTAGTTACGGTCACTCTTACTGTACGCATCATCTTTATTGTATAAACCTTGCACCATATTCTCATAATTGATGTTGCGTACCAATGCATCTTTTTCATGGTACCCTGTATCATTCGTTATTTTTTCATTTTCCGCTGTATCATTATTAGCACATCCAACCAAACTGACGACAGCCAATACCGTACAAAGCGGATGTGCCCATTTTATTTTCTGCACCAATAACCCTCCCATTGCAATAGAATGAGCTATATTCCGCTCATAATTAGCATGGGTGTCGAACGGGAAATGTACTCTGTAAGATACGGCCAAAAACCCGTTTTAATTCCTATTAAGGGAAGAAATCCTTTCCTTCAATTTTTCATTCATCTCCATTCGCTTCGAAAATCCTTCCACGGACATTTTCCAAACCGAATGAATCTGGGAAGAACTTTTATTAAGACGATTCCATTCACGGAAAATATCGGTAGGATAAGTTAAAGCATATAAAAAGGCCGGGTCTGACTGATACCTTTGCAATTGCGGAACTTCCCACATTTCGGTGGCCGCATCTCCCAAATGAGGCAAAATACGATTTGCATACTGTAAATAATCAATGCACCTCGGGGCATTCGCCATTAAATCAAAATCGATTAACGTCAAAGTGCCGTCCGCTCTCCGCAAGAAATTATGGTGGGCACAATCACCATGAATGATGACTTTCTTTTCCTTATTCCATAAAGACTGATTTTTATCAAACCCCTCTAGCGACCATTCCCCCCATCTAATCCATTCCTTGATAATATCTTCGGAAACATATTGGCGAACATAAGAAAAGTTCTTTTTAAATAGTGATAAGCGTTCTTTCCACTTTTTTGATTGATTGAACACTGGAGCGTTAATGGAGACATGTTCCGACACATCATGGAAGCTTTCCAGTAACTGAATGCCCTCTAAGCGGTCCTTATGATTGGAGTATTTGAATTTTTTCTTACTCGGCGGAAAATAGTCCATACTGCCATACCATTTCCCTTTAAATTGAAAGGGCATTAGATTCTGATGAATATAATACGTTTGATGAAACCCCTTTTGTTTTAACAAAGAAGTCAATTCCCTTTGCCGATCCCATTTTTCAAAACTGTCGAATCCTTTAAGGATCATAGGATGACCCTTTTCAAAAGTTAATAAATAGACACTGCTTTGAATATGGTGGACATTCTTTGGCTTACGATTTAAATAAGAGAGGAGACGAGTGTTAAAAACACTGTCTCCTTGATAATTAGTAGTCATCGCTTTCATCTACATATGTCGGTATCCCAAATGTTTCAGGCGCACGGACGCCCCCGAATTGGCCTGGCTGGCCTCCCATTTGTCCAGGTAACATAGCTTCCGGCTGACCACCAAGCTGGCCGCGCATCATGTCTCGCTGACCACCAAATTGCCCCGGCATCATTCCTGGCTGACCACCAAACTGTCCCGGCATCATTCCTGGCTGACCACCAAATTGTCCCGGCATCATTCCTGGCTGGCCACCAAATTGTCCCGGCATCATTCCTGGCTGGCCACCAAACTGTCCCGGCATCATTCCTGGCTGACCACCAAACTGTCCCGGCATCATTCCTGGCTGACCATCAAACTGTCCCGGCATCATTCCTGGCTGGCCTGGGTTTTGACCGCCCATCATCATACCTGACTGACCTGGGTTTTGACCGCCCATCATCATACCTGACTGACCTGGGTTTTGGCCGCCCATCATCATACCTGACTGACCTGGGTTTTGACCGCCCATCATCATACCTGGCTGATCTGGGTTTTGGCCGCCCATCATTCCTGGCTGGCCTGGGTTTTGGCCGCCCATCATCATACCTGACTGACCTGGATTTTGACCGCCCATCATCATACCTGACTGACCTGGGTTTTGACCGCCCATCATCATACCTGGCTGGCCTGGGTTTTGGCCGTCCATCATCATACCTGGCTGACCTGGATTTTGGCCGCCCATCATCATACCTGATTGACCTGGGTTTTGGCCGCCCATCATCATACCTGGCTGGCCTGGGTTTTGGCCTCCCATCATCATACCTGGCTGGCCTGGGTTTTGGCCTCCCATCATCATACCTGGCTGGCCTGGGTTTTGGCCGCCCATCATCATACCTGGCTGACCTGGGTTTTGGCCGCCCATCATCATACCTGGCTGGCCTGGGTTTTGGCCGCCCATCATCATACCTGGCTGGCCTGGGTTTTGGCCGCCCATCATCATACCTGGCTGACCTGGGTTTTGGCCGCCCATCATCATACCCGGCTGACCTGGGTTTTGGCCGCCCATCATCATGAATCCATCATATGATTCTTCTGACTCATCTTCATATTGGGATGGCATCGCTATTCCCATCTGAGACTCTTTTGGTGACACCCCTGGGTATGGGGCATGTGATTGAACGGATTGATATTGGTGATAATCTGGATGGTGATGTGCATTGGCATCCATTTTCTTGTTCCCTTGATACTGCCCCTTCACTTCCGGCCCATAAGTTCCAAGTAACCCCTTATTACAGCCGCAATCCTCCTCACCGGCAGTCTGGGAATAATGCTGAGGGAAGTTTTGATTGTATAAAGAAGGCGATTCGCCTGGTGACTCATAACCTTGTTGCATATATGAACCTGCTGCATGAGCTTGTTGATTCATCCCTCCATAATAATGGTGCGGAACCGGTGCGGAGGCTTGATATGGATAATGTTGCGGGCTTGTTGCATTCATGCTCGCCCCTTGGACGAATCCTTGATCCATCATTTGCATGTCAGAAGATTCCTCCATAATTTCAGAGCTCTCTTCCATCATTGGATAACCTTGCATTTCCGGAGCCGCCTGATACCCTTGTGCACCTTGATATGGTGCTTGCATGCCATGCATATGCGCCCATGGTGGCGGCTGAATGCAATAACCGCTTCCAGGCAAGATTGGCGTTACAGGAATACAATCATCCACCGGCTCACTATATTCCTGAGCTGGCTGTACAGCTGGCTTTTTCTTCTTTTTTGTCACTGCAGGCTTTTCTTTTTTCTTCGGTAAAGGTGGTGGTGCTGGAGGCTTTTGCACACTCATATTGGTCATGTTGACCATATAATAATTATTGACGTCGATCTCCGGAATCACCGGCATTGGCACCGGCACTTCTTTTGGAACGATTACTTGCTTCTCTTTAATGATTGGCTTTGGCTGAACGATCTGCTTCTCTTTCTTAACCGGCTGTGGAACGATCTGCTTCTCTTTCATTGGTTTTTGAATGTTTGGCTGCTCTTTTACAGGCTGTTGAAATTTCGGCTGTTCTTTTACCGGCAGTTGAAATTTTGGCTGTTCTTTAACAGCCGGTTTTTTCATAATTTGCTGCTCTTTCATATTTGCTGACTGATTCGGTTGCGGTTGAATTTGGGATTCTTTCATTCCCGAATGAATATTCACGTTTGGTTTACCCGTTTCTTTAATTACTGCTCCGGATGTCCCTGGTATTTTAATTTTCATTCCGGGCATCATCATGTCCGGGTTGCTCAATTGCGTGTTAACTTTTTTAAGTTCTTCAAAACTGACGCCGTATTTTTTGGCGAGTTTCCAAAGTGTATCGCCTTTTTGGACTATATGAATTTTCACGCTGTTAACCCCTCCTGTGCATATGTCCATATATTCTATGAAGCAGTGGGTGAATTGCTATTATTTTTATCATGAAAACTTATGCGTGAAAAATGACTTTTATGATTGGATCAATGATTTAGGGACATAGAAGGTACTTTTTGGGAGAGGAAATAAATGATGGGACGTCTCAAAAAAGGAAGTTCGCCCCTTTGAATTCCATTCCTGAAACACATCTTTCAGGCTTCTGTCTAAACTCAGGGAAATCCGGGTATAAGAAAGGAAATGACCTAAGGCTTTGTCTTCAGGTACTTATCTTACATCCCTGGGGGTAATAATAATGAAATGGAAAGGTAGACAGGGCAGCACGAACGTCGAAGACAAAAGAGGCATGAGCGGAAAAGGCATGGCCGGAATCGGCGGAGGTGTCGGATTGGTAATTGTCTTGATCTTGACGCTCCTTGGCGGTAATCCAAGCGAATTGCTAGGCAGCTTGAATTCCACTGAATCGAACAATGGCAGCTCTTATGTCGAAACTGATGAGGAGGAGGAACTTGCGCAGTTCGTATCTGTCGTCCTTGCAGAAACGGAGCAGGTCTGGACAGAAGAATTCCGTAAAAATGGGCTGGAATATAAGGAACCGAACCTTGTCCTGTATTCGGGCAGTGTCGAATCGGCATGCGGGTTGGCAGCTTCTTCGGTAGGGCCATTTTATTGTCCGGGTGACATGAAACTATATATTGATCTCAGCTTTTATCAAGAGTTAAAGCAAGAATTCCAGGCACCCGGGGATTTCGCCATGGCCTATGTCATTGCCCACGAAGTCGGACATCACGTTCAGACACTTTTAGGGACAACGGAAAAAGAAATGCCCGATCGTTCAAAGGTCAGCGAGACCGAATATAATAAGTTTTCTGTCCGTCTTGAATTACAGGCCGATTATTTGGCTGGAGTTTGGGCACATCATGTCCAAGGAGAGAATTTGCTTGAAGAAGGCGATCTTGAGGAGGCCTTGAATGCAGCAAGTGGTGTGGGGGATGACCGTATCCAAGAAAGGGCACAAGGTTACGTGGTGCCAGACAGCTTCACGCATGGTACTTCCGAACAGAGGAAACGGTGGTTCACTAAAGGATTTAAATCGGGTGATATGAATGAAGGCAATACTTTTAAAGCGAATAACCTTTAAAAGTAATTGCCTGTTTCGGGGGTCTAATCCCCCTTTTTCTTATGCTCCAAAATCCTCTTAGAAAGCACTGACTCAAACGCGCTCCAGCATTCTGTTTAATGCTAGGATGGCATTATCCGCAATGCTTTTCTCCACTTTTATCGGATTGATGATGATACCTTCTTCAATGGATTCAAGCGCCCATAGCAGGTGAGGCAGATCAATCCGGTTCATTGTAAGACATGGACACATATTCGGATTTAACGAGATGATGTTCTTGTCAGGATTATTGGCGATAAGACGCTTGACAAGGTTCATTTCCGTGCCAATTGCCCAAGAACTGCCTGGTTCGGCTTTTTCAATCATATTTATGATGTACGATGTCGAACCCGCATAATCTGACAGGGCCACTACCTCACGGCGACATTCGGGATGAACGATGATATTCATTTCAGGCTGCTCCGCTCTAAGCGTTTCAATATTTGCCGTAGTGAAATTTTCATGGACTGAACAATGTCCTTTCCAAAGAAGTACCTTCAGATCTTCCAGTTCCCCTTCATAGATCAATTCATCTTTATGCGGATCCCAGACAGCCATTTCATTCAATGGGATCCCAAGGTCAAAGGCAGTGTTCCTCCCAAGATGCTGATCGGGAAGAAATAGGATTCTTTCTTTTTGCGAGAGGGCCCACGAGACCATCCCTTGTGCATTGGAAGACGTCACCGTCGCCCCGCCATTTTTCCCTACAAAAGCTTTGATGGCCGCAGTGGAATTCACATAAGTTAGCGGAAGGATCGTATCGCCAAATAAATCCTGAAGCTTTGTCCATGCCCGTTCCGTTTGTTCAATATCCGCCATATCTGCCATGGAGCAGCCTGCACGCATGTCAGGTAGGATAACCGTCTGCCCTTCTTCTGTCAAAATATCGGCTGTTTCAGCCATGAAATGCACGCCACAGAACACGATATAATCCGCTTCACGATTTTGCGCGGAAAGCTGGGCCAATTGAAGTGAATCCCCCGTTGAATCTGAAAATTGAATGACTTCCTCCCTTTGATAATGATGACCTGGAATATAAAGACGGTTCCCCAGTCGTTTCTTAATGTCAAGGACCCGATTCTCCATTTCTTCTTTTGTCATCGTTTTATATTTTTCAGGCAATGCATTTCCTGCTGTTTTAGCCATCTCCAATATATTCATTTCAATATCTCCTCCCGCTCTTTGACCTTTGCGCTAATATCAAGTGCTCTGACACTGTGCGTCAAGCTGCCCAGCGAAATATAATCTACCCCTGTTTCCCGATATGAGGCTAGATTGTCTAAATGGATCCCTCCTGAAGCTTCCGTTATGATGTGGGCGGGAACCAATTTAATCAGTTGCTTGATTTCTTCGGGGCTCCGGTTATCGAACATGATGATATCTGCACCGGCTTCCACTGCTTCAAGTACCTGTTGTGGTGATTCCGTTTCCACTTCCACTTTAATGGTATGTCCCAGTTTGGATTTTACCGTTTGGACCGCTTTCGTTATGGACCCAGCGAAAGAAATATGGTTGTCCTTTATCATAACTGCATCATAAAGACCATATCGGTGATTGAATGCCCCGCCGGAACGGACCGCATATTTTTCAAGCATTCGCAGGCCTGGTGTAGTTTTCCTCGTATCACAAGCTCTCGTCTTCGTCCCCGCCAAAATTATGGCAGCTTTATGAGCCTGTGTCGCAATGCCGGACATACGCTGCACTAAATTCAAAATTACCCGTTCCCCTTTTAAAAGGGAGGCCATATCGCCGGTCATTTTCGCAAGCTGCTGTCCTTTTTCGAAAAATTCGCCATCTTGAACAAAAAGGAAAACCTCGATTTGCTTATCCAACAATGCAAATCCCGTCTTGATGACATCCCCTCCACTAAAGACCCCTCCTTCTTTGGCGATGAATGTCAAAGTTCCTTGTTCACCTTGATCAAAAATCGTATCACTCGTTACATCGCATTCCCCTATATCTTCCATTAAAAATTGTTGCAGCATCTGCTTAAGCTTCAATATATTCATAAAGTCGTCTCCCTTTCACTCGGTTTTTTACATCCGTGCAAGCAAGGATAACCGAATTCTCAAGCCATTTTGCGTCATCTTCGTCAGGATAGTCACTGCGGAAATGGCCGCCCCTGCTTTCCGTTCTGGTCAATGCGGATTCGGCAATCAGCCAAGCCACGATGATGGCGTTGATTTTCGTTATTTCTTGTATCGATAATGCCGTTACTTCCATATGCAGCAATTTTTCGATAGGAAATGTCTCAAGATAATCCTTCAGTCGAGTTAAACCCGTTTCATTTCGAACGATTCCCGCTTCGTTCATTAATTTTTCCCGCAATGTCGTAAGATCAGGTAGAAAGGGAATTTGACTGGAACTCTTGGACTGCTCTTTTTCTTCCGGTATCGACCTTGCCGGGACTTTAGCAAGGAAACGGCCAAGCGCATTTCCAAAAACCAATCCTTCGAGAAGGGAGTTGCTTGCCAATCGGTTTGCACCATGTACACCAGTGCATGCCACTTCACCAACTGCATACAAAAAAGGCACTGAGGTTTGCCCCGCTTCATCCACTTCAATCCCTCCCATTAGAAAATGGTTTCCTGGTGCAACCGGGATTTTCCCCAAATGAAGGTCCAGCCCGCTTTTTTCACATAATGAGCTCACTGTCGGAAAACGATTTTTAAAATCCTTAATCATCGAAATATCCAAAAATATCTTTTCACCGCGCTGCAAATAAGAAAAAATCGTCTGTGCAACAATATGCCTTGGTGCTAGATCTTTCAAGCTATGGACATCCTCCATGATCGGCCTTCCCATTTCCGTCACTAATCTCGCTCCATCCCCGCGAACCGCTTCTGAAACGAGCCCTTTCGCTTTGCCATTCACAAAAAGCAAGGTCGGATGGAATTGTATGAATTCCATATCACGAACTTTTGCACCGGCCTTGAATGCAAGTGCGATTCCATCACCTGAAACCGTTTGTGAATTTGAAGTGAAATGGTATAGGGAACCACAGCCGCCTGTAGCCAAAACCGTCTGTTCCGCATGATAGGCAACAAGTTCCCCTGCCTTATCAAATGTTTTGACGCCTATGCAAGTATCATCTTGCCCGATGATCAACTCCACTGCAGCAACGTTCTCCATCACAGTAATCGATGATTTTTTCAAGCACCCTATAAGATGTTCCATCATGTACTTTCCTGTAGCATCCCCGTGACTGTGGAGGATTCTTCGTTCACTGTGGGCGCCCTCCATGCCAAGCAATAGAGTTCCGTCATCATCATGGTCAAATCGCATACCCGAATCAATAAGTTCAGCTATAACAGAAGGTGCCTCTTCAACGAGCTTTTCCACTGCCTTCACCTTGTTATATCGCTGACCAGCTGCCAGCGTATCTTTTTTATGAAAGGATACTCGGTCACGATCAGATAATGCTGCGGCAATCCCGCCCTGGGCTAAATAAGAATTACCATGACGGATATTTGATTTTGTGATGAGTATCACATGCTTATGTTCACTTGCTTCCAATGCCGTTTTCAAGGCAGCAATCCCACTGCCTATCACGATGATTTCCGCTTTTACCATTCTTTCATTCCTCCTGTTTATTACAGGTGTCTTGACAACTATATTTACATATTATTAAACTATTATCAAGAGTTTTTTAGATTAAAGGATGGAAGTGATTTCTTGATTTATTTGGATTATGCCGCTACAACTCCGATTGATGAGGAGGCTCTCGAGGTATTCAGCCAAGCCTCCCGGAAATTTTTCGGGAATGCGAGCAGTTTGCATGATATTGGCTCTGAGGCGGCACGTTTATTGGATATGTCACGGCAGCAACTCGCAGAAATGCTGAACATAAAAAAGGAAGGAATCATCTTTACGAGCGGCGGATCGGAAAGCAATATGCTTGCGATCAATACATTCATCGCTTCGAAACCCTCCTGGCAGAACCACTTGATTGTAAGCCGAACTGAACATGCATCTCTTGCCAATTTCGTGGAAAAACTTGAACAAGAAGGATTCGAGGTTACTTATTTACGGCATTTGGAAGATGGCCGGGTTGATATTGAACATCTGCAGGAATGTATGTCGGAGAAAACATGCTTGGTCATAGTCCAGCATGTGAATTCGGAAATCGGGGTCATTCAACCCATTGAGCAAATAAGTGAAATCGTTCGAAAACACCAGGCTTTTTTTCATGTGGATTGTGTCCAATCATTTGCTAAAGTACCGCTTGGGAAGATAGCTGCCTCATGTGATGGACTATCCGTTTCCAGTCATAAAGTTTATGGTCCAAAAGGGATTGGGGCCGTCATTTTCCCGGCCATCCATCAGTTGAAGCCTTCGGTACCGAATATCACTCATGAATATGGTTTCAGACCAGGAACAGTGGATGTCCCCGGAGTTGCTTCCTTCGTAACCGCTGCCAAGAAATTGGGGGATATCATGGAAGATGAACGAAAACGGATTTCCACACTTAGGATGCAATTGATCCGACTGCTAATGGAAAGGAAAATCAATTTTCAAATCATCGAAGGAAAAAACGAGCAATTGCCTCACATTCTGGGGCTGACCTTCGCTGGATTGCAAGGACAGTACATCATGCTGGAATTAAATCAGAAAGGATTCGCTGTTTCGACGGGAAGCGCCTGTCAAATCGGTAAACAGGATCCTTCAAAAACGATGATGGCCATTGGGAAAAGTGAAGATGAAGCCCATCAATTCGTCCGCCTTTCCTTTGGCAAAAACACGACGGCCGACGACATTCACAAGTTGGCGGACTGCATCGAAGGAATAGCTGCCATTCGATAAAACCCTCCAATCTGTGTTAGAATGTTTGTAATTAAAGAGGTGAATGTTTATGGAAAGAAAAAAATTACTCGGGGAAGAAAGACGGACGAAACTCTTACATTTATTGCAAACAAGCGCAGAGCCTGTAACGGGCAGCGAGCTTTCGCAGATAACGAATGTAAGCCGGCAGGTTATCGTTGGTGACATAACCCTACTCAAAGCGCGGAATGAACCTATCATCGCCACAAGCCAAGGCTATCTGTACTTACAAACGGGGAGCACGCAAAAGCCGGAAAGGATCATTGCTTGCCAACACGATCCTTCCCGGACCCAAGAAGAGCTATATTTACTTGTGGATATCGGCATCACGGTGAAAGATGTCAAAATCGAGCACCCCGTATACGGCGACCTAACCGCTTCCATCATGGTCAGCAGCCGGAAGGAAGTCCAGCAATTCCTTTCAAGGGTGACGGCAACGAAAGCATCTTTTTTATCGGAACTGACGAGCGGCATTCATCTCCATACACTGAGCGCAGCATCTGAAGAACTGCTCGACGAAGCGGAGTGTGCTTTAAGGGAGGCTGGCATTTTAGTCGATTGAAAGAAACGCAAAATCCTCAAAAGCCATATCTTTTGAGGATTTTTTTATTGGCCATTATGCTCACCCATAACGGAATTGCTTTCATTTGAGCTGCCTCCCCCGGAGTTTTCTTCCTCGTTACTATTCAACTGCAGATAAGACGAATGACGGTACCGACCGCCTGAACCCAGCATCCCGTCACTTGGATTAATTCAGCATCAGATGGCTTCTCTTCCAAATAAGGATATTGATATTTTTGTAGTCCCTGCTCCTTACCTTGCTCTTCTTCCTTTGATCCTTTTCTTGGTCTTTTTCTAGAACACTATTCTTTCTGCAATTCCGCTTATCGCCTGCAACAAATTTTCCTTAGCATGGAAAGCCTGCTCCGGTTATCCGTATTTTCGTATGCCTTTCCAAAGCGGTACCTCCGCCATACGCTTGAATACAATCTTAACGAACACAAAAAATGCCCCGGAAATACTCCCTGGGCACCCTTCTTATTCAGTGTATAAACCTCTGATGAGGTTATACCATTCATTCATCGTTGTGGTATACCTGTTTGGACTTTAAAGCATGAATAGCTTCCCATGATCGAAACCGTACATCCTAATGCCTCGAGCTCAGAGATCGCTCCTGGGATGAGGACATCATCAAGGGACATTTCGATGTCGATGATGAAGAAGTAATTGCCCAATCCTGTTTTCATTGGTCTCGATTCAATCTTGGAAAGGTTAAGTTTCCTCCAGGAAAAAGCGGAAAGGACTTGGTGCAGCTGCCCTGAGTGGTCAGCGGGCAGCTGAATCATCAAGGTCGTTTTCTTGTCCCCTTCAACGGTCAAATGCCCTTCAAAGTCGACTTCACTGTTGGATACGACGATAAACTTGGTGTGATTATGTTCGTAATCGTGAATATTTTGTTTTACAATCGTCAAACCGTACTCTTCCGCAGCCATATCATTTGCAATCGCAGCAATATTGATATCGGGATTCTCCATCACCATCTTCGCAGCGGCTGCAGTGGATGTGACATACTCATATGGAACACCCCTTAGCTCATTATGTAGAAATTTGCGGCATTGAGCAATGGCATGGGAATGCGAATAAACCATGTCAGGTTTGAAACCAGGATATGCATGATCCGGATGCACCATATAATGCTGTTGGATTGGAATCGTGACTTCGCCTTTCATCGGTAATGTGACTTCATGGACTAAGTAATCCATCGTTATATTTACCGAACCCTCCAAAGCATTCTCGATCGGCACGAGCGCGTGATTCACTTCCCCGTCCCGAACAGCATCAAGGCAGTCCGGAATCGTGTTCATCGGTATTTTTATATCATTAGGAAATAGTCGCGATACAGCTAAATCCGTGAATGTTGCTTTTGGTCCAAGAAATGCAATTTTTGATGTCATATTATAAACTCCTTCTCACGGAAAATCTACTGTTTATGTTATGCCATTTTCTGATTTTTTACAATACTTAATCGTTAATTTCCTCTTACAAAAGAAAACAGCCTGTACATCTGAAATGTACAGGCTGTTTTCATGCGCCGTTACCAATGATTTCGACTTTTTCGACGAACTCCATTTTACGCAGTTTAGTGAGCAGATCATCAATATCCATCGTCATCCCGCCCGTATTAAGGGATAGGGTGACATTTGCACGTCCCTGCAAAGGAATCGTTTGGTGGATGGTCATGATGTTGCAACCGGATGAGGCGACGAGCCGTAAGAGCTCCGATAGAGTACCAGAACGATCTTCGAGATAGAAGAACAGTGTAATCAGCTTTTCCTTAACAACTGTATGAAACGGAAAAACCGTGTCACGGTATTTGTAAAATGCACTCCTGCTTAGGTCCACCCGCTGTACCGCTTCCCAAACTGATTCTGCTTTTCCCCGTTCAATCATTTCTTTTGCATCCAGCGTTTTTTTCATCGCTTCGGGAAGGACATCCTCTCGAACGAGGAAAAATTTCTGATCGGCCTTATTCAAACTCCGCACGCCTCCTTTTGCCTGCCATCATGGTTTACAATTAATCAACAAATTCAAATTCATATTCAAGGATACGGACGATATCGCCATTCGTCGCACCTTTTTGGCGAAGGCCCTCGTCGACTCCGAATGAACGAAGCTGTCTGGCGAAACGACGTATGGACTCTTCACGGGTGAAGTCAGTCATTTTGAATAGACGCTCGATCTTGAATCCTGATACGGCAAAGCTGCCATCTGATTCGCGTTCAATGTTAAATTCATCAGTCTGTGATGTATGTTTATAAAGAACCCGGTGGATTCCTGTATTCTCTTCTTCATGTTCAAGAGGGAACTCGGGCGTCTCTTCGATTTTATCCGCAATTGCATAAAGAAGCTCACGGATCCCTTCACGCGTCACGGCAGAAATCGGGAAGACAGGATAGTCTTCTTCCAGCTTTTCTTTGAAAGCCGCTAAGTTATCTTCTGAGTCCGGCATATCCATTTTACTTGCTACAATGATTTGCGGACGTTCAGTCAAGCGCAGGTTATACTCTTCCAACTCTTTATTGATTGTTTGGTAGTCTTCATATGGATCCCGGCCTTCAAGACCCGACATATCGATTACATGAACGATTACCCTCGTTCTTTCAATATGGCGCAGGAATTGATGCCCAAGGCCCACACCTTCTGAAGCGCCTTCGATCAGACCAGGTAAATCGGCCATGACAAAGCTGCGGTGATCTTCCGTTTCCACCATACCGAGGTTCGGTACGATCGTCGTAAAATGGTATTCGGCAATTTTGGGCCTTGCTGCGGATACGACCGAAAGCAAAGTGGATTTACCTACACTTGGAAAACCAACCAAACCGACATCAGCCAACAGTTTCAATTCCATGATTATATCGCGTTCTTGGCCCGGTTCGCCGTTCTCAGCGATTTCAGGTGCAGGATTGGCTGGTGTGGCAAAACGGGAATTCCCCCGGCCTCCACGGCCACCTTTGGCGATAACGGCGCGTTGTCCGTGCTCAACTAAATCGGCAATGACTTCCTTCGTCTTATCATCAATGACAACGGTGCCAGGTGGAACCTTGATGACCATATCCTTTGCAGCCGCACCATGCATGTTTTTAGACATGCCATGTTCTCCGCGAGGTGCCTTAAAGTGACGTTGATAACGGAAATCCATTAATGTACGCAAGCCCTCTTCCACTTCAAAAACGACATCGGCTCCATTACCGCCATCTCCGCCGGCAGGTCCGCCTTTAGGTATGAATTTCTCACGACGATAAGCAACTATCCCGTTACCACCGTCTCCGCCTTTTACATAGACTTTCGTTTGATCGACAAACATGCTATCACTTCCTTGTTTTCTGCAAGTCATTTCTTGCTGTATACTTCTCTAAAAATTAATATCCATCTTAAAAAATATTTCATCCTCATTACATTCAAGAATTTCAATTGATTGCTCGGCCGTCAATGAACCTTCCAAAAACTCGATCACTGGAGATTGATCAATGAACCTGCCTTGCATATGAAATGAACAGTGCATATCGCTCACTTCTTTTTTACACATGGAAACAGCCAGTATATTTTCAAAAAACGGATCGAGATTTTTATCGAGAATTTTAAAGAAATCGTTTGTCCAGCGATACATCAGCCCGTCCATCTCAGTTGAACCTTCAAAAACATCAATGATTTCATATTCGCAATAAAAGGATCCATTATTCCAATTCGACGTCAACAACATCTCGGTGAACTTAGGTAAATTCAAATTGGAAAGGCGTGCTTCATTCTGGGTTTCAACAATGATTTCATCGATGATGCCCTTGACACGGTCGATTCTGTTCAACTCCAGATTCCCTTTGATGATTTGAATTTTATTCAGCCAGTCATGCCTGGTTTGACGCAGAGTTTCAATAGTCGTCCAATTTTTATCCATTATTAACACCTTCAATTATGATAAAGAAACTTTTTTCGGCTCTATCATGTTGAATACTTCCATTTGTACAGTATAACAAAAAAACAACAAACAGGAAATGAAGCTTGATTCACATGTCTTCACATGAAAGCCCCCGTCCAAAAAATACAGCCGCACACCCTGAGTTCTTTGGACGATGGTAGAGCCATTTGAACTAAAAAAGAGAATGGGCCTTATTTATGCACCAATTGGAGATATTATAGTTGAATTGGAGTGTCTATTTGGTTTAACCAAATCGGATGGATGAGTATTCTTGGATTTCCCCCTGAAAGTTTAAGAAAGCCCGCCTATTGGCGAGCCTTTTGTAAGTCAGAGGTTGTTTTCCTTATACTAATGACTAAAGTCTCCTGCAAAATGCTGGTTCGTTCCTATAGTATAAATAAAGGGCCGGACCCCTTCATCACTATATAACATACCATTATTAAAAATGACGCGGTATATAGTGTCTTGTAGAAGGAATCAGACCCTTTTGAGTCAGCCTCTGTTCAAAGATGCCAATTATGCTTCTTGTGCAACTGGATATACGCTTACTTTTTTACGGTCACGTCCGAAACGTTCGAATTTAACAACACCGTCTACTTTAGCGTATAGAGTATCGTCTCCACCACGGCCTACGTTCTCACCAGGATAGATTTTCGTTCCGCGTTGACGGTAAAGGATAGAACCACCAGATACGAATTGACCATCTGCACGTTTAGCGCCAAGACGCTTGGAGATTGAGTCACGTCCGTTCTTTGTAGAACCTACTCCTTTTTTCGAAGCGAAGAACTGAAGATTTAATCTTAACATTTGTTCCACCTCCTATTGGTTGAGGATAATTTTCATGTATTTACCATAATCACGTTCGATGGTTTGCAGCGATACGAGCATGCCGTTCAAAAGCAGCTGAACCTTCCCTTCCGATTCCGGCGAAAGATTCCCCGGAATGACGCAGCGAAGATAGCCGCCTTCTCTCCCTTGCTCGATCTCAGGTTCTACGTCCGTTAAGGACATGATTGCATTGACTGCCCCGAAGGAAACAGCCGATACACCTGCACAAACGATATCAGAACCTTTTTTAGCAAAATTAGCATGTCCGCTTAAGGTGAACGAAGCAATCCGTTCCTGCGGAGCATCAAATACAACTTTAATCATCTAGAATCAGCCCTTACGCGTTGATTGCTTCGATAACAACTTTAGTGTATGGTTGACGATGACCTTGTTTTTTACGATTGTTCTTCTTCGCTTTGTATTTGAAAACAGTGATTTTCTTTTGCTTACCTTGTTTTTCGACAGTACCTGTTACAGTAGCGCCTTCAACTAGTGGAGCACCGACTTTCACGTCTTCGCCACCTACGAATAAAACTTTGTCAAATGTAACAGTTTCGCCTGCTTCTGCGTTTAATTTTTCAATGTAAACCGCTTCGCCAGCTGCTACTTTAATTTGTTTACCGCCAGTTTCGATAATTGCGTACATACTTGCACCTCCTTAAATGTCTCAGACTCGCCAATCACAGGCGTTTTACCAGATAGGCAAAAGCTTAAAACCTGTTGTTGAGCGGTTGTAGCACGGGTGCTACAAACATAACATTAAAATCCTATCATGAAACAGGAAAGGCTGTCAATATATTTATTAGAATTCCCGCTCTTCAATTGAAAGCCCGCCCGATTTCCTGCATGCTTCCGAAGCGCTTGATGGAATAGGCATTGCTCGAACCTGGGATAAAAGATAGGAAAATCTTTTTAGCGATCAATTCCTCCAGTGTCGGCCGATATGATTCTTTTTCGCCAAGCAGCACGTCCGCCACCGCTTTACTGACCTCCACCCAGACCGCTTCATCATCCGTCTTCCTGTGTTCCAGCAGTTCCCGTTCCAACCGGAAGGCCACCGTTTCCGGGCTCTCGATTTTACCGCTTCCACTGCACACCGGGCATGGTACCGACATCATTTCACTTAAAGACGGGGAGGTTCGTTTTCTCGTCATTTGTAAAATGCCCAATTCCGTAAAGCCGATGACCTGAATTCGCTTCTCATCTCTCACCGCTTCCTTTTTGACGATGTCGATGATTTCCTGCTCATGCCGCGAATTGTCCATATTGATGAAGTCTATCAAGATGATTCCGCTGATATTCCTCAATCTCAGTTGACGGGCGACTTCCTTTGCCGCAGCCTGATTAACCGCAAACAATGTAGCTTCCTTCGCCACCTTGCCGGTGAATTTACCTGAATTGACATCGATTACGGTGAAAGCTTCCGTTTCTTCAAAAATTAAATATCCGCCATTCTCAAGCCAAACGATTTTCTTGGCCATCTTCTCCACTTGCGCTTCGACATTCCATTCGGAAAAAATGTTCTTTGGACCCGATACATGGGATATTTCCCACTCCTTACGGTTTTCCTGTATCCACTTTTTCAGCTCCCGATAAGCCTCGAAATCATCGATGGCCAGTTCCCCTGTCGCCGCTCCCGACATTTCAGAAATGATCATGTCCAGGTATGCGTCCCTCTCATAGAGTATGGACGGGGCCTTGAGGGAAGCAGCCTTAACTTCAAGCCCTTTATAGAGCTCGCGCAATCCAGTTAACCTGTCAAGGAATACCGCTTCACTTTCGTTCTCCATCGAGGTGCGGACAATCAATCCCTCATCAGCATTTTTATACTGTAAGGCCGTTTCCCGCCACTGCTTTTGAAGATCATCGTTTTTGAATTTCTTTGAAACACCAACATAATCTATTCCATGTATGTATACGAGGGATTCTGTTGAAAACTCGATCAGCCCAGTCAATTTAGCTCCTTTAGTGCCCGTTTCATCCCGAGTCACCTGAACTAGCAGCTTTTCTCCCTGATGGACAAATTGACCGATGGATGCTTTCCCATCCGTTTTTTTTGTCTGCTGGAAAGAGGGAATCTCGTCACGGTGTAAAAAACCATTCTTCTCTGCACCATAATCAATGAAGACGGCATCCATTCCCGGTAAAACCTTCGTCACTTTCCCAAGATAAATATTGCCGACCGTACTGCGCTTTTGAGGCGGCATGATTTCAAGTTTACGTAAAACACCATTCTCAAGTACGGCCACTCTTTTTTCGCGTGAAGCTAAGTTCGCGATCATTTTTTTCATCAAAAAAAATCCTCTCCTCAATTTGAAGAAAGGATAACATATTTAATAAGAATATAATAGGTCGCCGATTTTCCCGTTTGTCATTTTCTCGGAAAAATAGGCGTGAAGGATTTCCGTTTCATCCAACGAGCCGGTCTCTTTCCCGTTTTTCATGATGATGACGGGGTGTTTACAACCGCGTTGAAACAGTTCCAGCACTTTAAAAATCGGTTCTTGTGAATCCACCGAGATCGGCTTCAGTTTCGCTAAATCATTCGTATGCCCATAATGGCGCTGCAAAAGAAAACGGATGAAAGCATAATACCTCTGCCGCCATTCCATGACCAGTGAGAGACTTATGAAAAAGATGATGAGCCAGATGTTCAAATTGAGCGGATCCAGAATGATCCAGGTCGCAAAAGCCAGGACAGCGAATACTGCAGAAAAGTGAAGTGTATGTTTCTGCGCTTCCAGAAAGGTGCAGTATAGGGATACACCGATGAATAGCAGCCGTCCCCCGTCCAAGGGCCAAATTGGCAGCAGATTAAAAATCAGCAGCATAAGATTCATATACAAAAAGGGCTGATACAGCTCATATGGGATGATAGAAAAGAAATAGAGCAAAAAAGCTGCACCAATGAGCCAAACATGTTGAAGCGGACCGGCAAGCACCACCGCCAAATCCTCCTTCAAACTCTTATTTCCGTACTCCTCAGTCTCGACAGCCCCGCCAAAAGGAAGCAGCTGGATAGACTTTATCCGCCATTTGAAATGCTGGGCACAGACAGCATGCCCCATTTCATGAATGAAGACGATGAGCAACAGCATCATCACTTCAACGAAATGGGCAGTGAGGATGGCGATGCCAATGACAAACCACAATGTCGGGTGCACCCTGATTTTAAACAGTAATTTCCCATATTCACTCAAAGGAAATCACCTTTTTAGGATCGACGAAAGCATCATTTTCTTTTATCGCCAAATAAAATCTTCCCTTGGATCCATCTTCACTTAGTGTAACCTGTCCGACTTCATTGCCCTTTTTAACGAACTCATACAATTTCACATCAATTCCTTCCAGCTGCCCATACCAAGACTCACTTTTATTGGCATGCTGAATGACGACCGTCTTTCCAATCCCCTCCTTTTCACCGGCAAAGATGACTACCCCTTCATTGACGGCCTCGACCTTTGAGCCTTTGCTCGTTTCCAATATGATTCCCTCACCGTTCGTCTCGAAGTTTTGGGTAATCTTCGCAGAGGCTGGCATTGCATATTCTTCATTCGAATCCACAGTTTCCTTATCGGCTTCTTTCGGTAAAAAGGCGATCGGTTTACCAAACGCACTTTCATACCAGTTGGAGATTGAAGCGAACTGAAATTCCTTGTTCATGTTCTCCGTGACAAAACTTCTGGCAGGGTCCAGCCGCACAGAAGGGTGTTTGAACATCACGGCGATAATCAGGAACAGGCATACACTGGCAAGGATTTTAAAGAAAAAATATTCTTTCTTGAAAAGCGGATGATCTTTCTCGGAATACCCGTTATATGAATCAATCCCATATGGTTCTTCATTGTTGATCTCCGTCCAACTGCTGCCACCTGCCGGTTTATCATTGAACTTGCGTCTCTTGGCGATACGATTTCGGATATCTTTCCTGCGATCATCCATTCCAGATTTCCCCCCTGCTCATGTCAAAGCGCTATATTACAGCGTATGAGCAACTTGTCCAGACTATGACGGAGAAAAGATTTTCTTTCTGCACTTCCCTGAAAAAATTTTTTTCAATGAAAAATCATCCGCAAACTTATGAATTTCCAAAGGGATTTCGATATCAATTCAGAAAATCGAATAATTGAGATTGATATTGTTCCCCGAAATTTGTTATAATAAAGTGGTTTTAACATTATTGAGGGGGAACATTTTTTTATGTCAATCGAAATAGGCAGCAAAGTACAAGGTAAAGTAACAGGTATCACTAATTTTGGAGCATTCGTAGAATTACCAGGAGGCTCAACAGGTCTTGTGCATATCAGTGAGGTAGCAGATAGCTATGTAAAAGACGTAAATGACCATCTTAAAGTAGGCGACCAAATTGAAGTAAAAGTGATTAGTGAGAAAGACGGAAAAACTGCCTTGTCCATCAAAAAGGCTATAGATAGACCCGAAGGGCAAACCTCTTCTTATACCAAACGCCCACCACGCCAAGGGGATAGCCGTTCTAAAGATTTTCGTTCTAAAAGTAATTTTCAACCAAAGGAAAATTTCGAAGATAAAATGGTTCGCTTTTTAAAGACTAGTGAAGAAAATTTATCGACTCTTAAACGCAGCACCGAATCAAAACGCGGCGGAAGAGGCGGAAGACGCGGATAAACCGCGCTGCATTTTTAGCATATAGATCAGGCAAGCCAATATGGCTTGCCTTTTTTATTTTGCAAGAAGCATAAAAAATAAGCGAGGGCATCAAATGCACCCCGCTTCCTGAAAAAAGAATATAGATTTACCGCACGCTAAAGAATTTTTTCAATTTGGACATGAAGCCCTTTGGTTCGCTGCCAATTGGAGTCAAGGGCACAGATTCACCAAGGATCCTTCTGGCAATGTTCCGATAGGCAAGCGAAACTCTATTGTCCGGATTATAGGCAATGGGTTCCTTTTTATTCGCTGCCACAATGACTTGGTCATCATCAGGAATGACGCCGATCAAATCAATCTTAAGAAAATCGGCAACACCATCGATATCCATTTCTTCATCCTCATGTAGCAAATGGCCGCGTATCCGGTTGATGATCAATTGAGGCGGTTCAATATGCTCTTCTTTTTCAAGCAAGCCAATAATACGGTCCGCATCCCTGACAGCCGGTCTCTCTGCAGTCGTAACGATGATTGCCTTATCCGCCCCAGCTATGGCATTCCTGAAGCCCTGTTCAATGCCTGCAGGGCAATCAATGATGACATAATCATAGTCAGGCTTCATATCGCTTATGAGTTTCCTCATCTGCTCTTCATTCACCACTGTTTTATCACTATTTTGCGGAGCTGGAAGCAAGTAAAGCAAATCCTCGAAATGTTTATCCTTAATGAGCGCCTGGTGTATCTTACAGCGCCCTTCGACCACATCGACCAAATCATAGATGATGCGATTTTCCAATCCCATGATCACATCCAAATTCCGAAGACCAATATCCGTATCAATCAAGCAAACCTTCTTGCCTAGAAGAGCTAAAGATGTTCCTAAATTGGCGGAGGTGGTCGTTTTCCCGACACCACCCTTACCGGATGTTATAACTATTGCCTCTCCCACGATTAGAGACCCCCTTCTAATCTATTTAAATTAGGTCTATATTTCTTTAAGACTTGCAGTTTTTCTATTATGATATTTTCTTCTTCATCCATGAAGGCACATTCCAAGTCATGTCCCCATTTCGTATATTGGTCAGGAGATAAATTCACTTGTCCGGCAATGCGCAGCTGGGCAGGCTTCATGACAGAGGCTGCTATTATGGCCTCATTATTCCCTTTATAACCGGCATGGGCTATTCCCTTTAGCTGTCCCATGATATATATGTTGCCACCCGCACGAACCGTACCGTCGGGATTGACATCCCCAATTAAAAGTAAGTCTCCGGGAACTTCAAAAACCTGTCCCGACCTTATGACCTTGGTCACGGTCGTCACTTGGTTTTCATCTTTCCATCGTTTCGCTTCATCCTTCGTCAGGACATTCGAAATCATCTCATCCACGAAAAGCTTCTTCTTTTTATGGATGACCTCTTTAATCTTTTCTTCTTGTTGTTCATCAAGATAGCGGTTCCCTGTATGTACTTTTACGGAAATGGACGGGTCATTTTCTTGAAACTGATAGTTTGCCGAAAGCTTCACTTCTAACTCTTTCAATAATTCGGAAAATGAGCAAGAATCATCGAGATGAAGCATAAACCCGTCTTTTGTTCCCTTGATCATTACATTTTGCTGAATTCTTTTATTCATGACGTTTGTTTCACCTCAATGAAATATAATTCGACATAGGAAAACAAATTTCCTTTTTCTACGTACAAGGAAAAGAGAAAATACATTTCCCTCCCCTGCTTCTTAAGACACAGGAACGTTATTCCGTTTCTCCTTGCAAATCAAGCTTTTCAATCATTCTTTTTAAAGGATAGCAACTGATGATAATGAACGCTAGATTGAATAATAATGTCGGAATCAATCTCCGTTCCGCAAATTCACCAAATCCCATATCTGCAAAAGATAGGATGATATTCATCTGAAAGATGACAACCTCTAAAACTGCCGTGGATAAAAGCGCAGTAAGGCAGGCGATCAATATGTTATTTTGCAGGATTTTCATGCTTTTCGATATCAGATAGGCAAGAAAAGGCAGCAGGAACATGTAAATCCCCAGGATTTCCGTATATACAACATCATAAGTCAACCCAAGAATCGCCCCATAAAGCATACCCATTTTCCTGGATCCGTACATGGTCAGGAAAAAAACGAAAATCATCATGAAATGGGGCACGAGTATTTTATCGGACCCGAATGCATCTCCAGCGAACATCTGGGCGAAGATGCTTTCAAAAACAAAAAAAACCAAGGCTATAAAAGAAAGGATGAAATATCTCACTCAGCTTCATCCTCCCCTTCACTTTCTTTCGGTACACCGTCCACTTCGCGCTGAACGACCATAACATTATTAATATCATAAAAATCCGTCGAAGGTTCAATATATGCGGTCTGGTTCAATCCATATTGATCCACTTTTACATCGACAACTTTCCCGATCAGCAGACCTTTCGGAAAGATCCCGCCATAACCGGATGTGATGACCAATGAATTTTTCTTGATCTTTTTATCATATGGAATCCGTTTCATCAGCAAAAGGTTCTTTTTATCATCGAACCCTTCAATCAAGCCATATGCTTTATCATCACCTTGAACGATGGCCGAGACACGGTTGGCTTTATCGATCGAACTTAAAAGTTGAACCGATGCCGTGAAATCCGTCGCTGATTTCACCTTACCGACTAACCCATTGGACGTGATGACTGCCATGTTTTTTTCTACCCCATTACGCTTCCCTTTATTGATAGTCAGCATTTCATGCCAGCGGTCGGGATTACGGCCAATGACCGTCGCCTGAGTTGGCGAATATTTCCGCAGGTCATCTTCTTTTTTGAGGTTATCGCGAAGTTCTTCATTTTCTTCCTTTAAATCCTGGACTTGGGTTTTCAATAATACATATTCATCCAAGCGGGCTTTCAATTTTTTGTTTTCATCGTATGTATGTTGAAGGTCTTTTAAGCCCCCTACAAAACCTGTTATACCCGATACTGGCTTATTAAACACATTACCTACCCAGCCTGTCGTATCTTTCAGGAATTGCTCCGGCCAAGTCAACTCTTCTCTCTCCCTTAATGAAAAACCGATCAATGCCACGAGAACGATAATACTAACGAGCAAGAGAAGGAGCTTTTTATTAAAAAACTGTGGCATGGTGATTACACCTCTATCTAAAAATTTACTCTATGGTTTTAAACTTACACTATGGATTTAATTAAACTGCAGAACATAAGAAAAACCGGCTCAAAATTGCACCTTTTGTTGAGCCGGCCCTATTTGAGAAGTAATGCTTATCGCGAATCTCTTGATTTAGTCTTGAATAAATGAATGTGGTCCAGCGCTTTTCCCGTTCCGATTGCAACACAATCCAGTGGATTCTCGGCGATGATCACCGGCATTTGCGTTTCTTCACTGATGACTTTATCCAAATTGCGCAGCAAAGCACCCCCGCCTGTCAATACAATGCCTCTGTCCATGATGTCAGCGGCTAATTCAGGTGGTGTTTTCTCTAAAGTGTTTTTCACGGAATCCACAATTGCAGAAACTGTGTCGCTTAATGCTTTGGATATTTCTTCAGCTGTGATTTCGATTGTTTTCGGTAATCCAGTCAATAGGTCACGTCCGCGAATTTCCATGTTTTCTACGCCTTCCGTGTCACCGGCAGAACCAATTTCCATTTTAATCGCTTCAGCAGTACGCTCACCGATCATCAAATTGTAGTTCTTACGGATGTAAACGATAATGGCATCATCCATTTCATCACCGGCAATACGGATCGATTGGCTTGTAACGATTCCGCCAAGGGAAATGATTGCCACTTCCGTCGTTCCTCCGCCGATATCAACGACCATGCTTCCTGTAGGCTCCCAAACCGGAAGGTCTGCACCGATCGCTGCTGCAAACGGTTCTTCGATAGGATATGCGTCCCGTGCTCCAGCTTGTCTAGCTGCATCGATGACTGCACGCTGCTCAACTGCCGTAATTCCAGAAGGCACACAAATCATGACATATGGCTTGTTGCCGAATACACCCTTCTTTTGAGCTTCCTTCATATAGTACTTCATCATGGTAGCCGTCGTTTCATAATCAGCAATGACTCCATCCTTCATCGGGCGAAGGGCAACCACGTTACCAGGTGTACGGCCGATCATGTTTTTCGCATCGTTTCCGACTGCAACGATTTGCTTTGTATCTGTTTGCACAGCTACAACCGATGGTTCACGTACCGCGATGCCTTTTCCTTTCACATAAACAAGCGTATTCGCCGTTCCTAAATCAATCCCTATATCTCTAGCGCCAATTCCAAACATTATGGTATCTCCCTTTCGTAAACAAAAATGCCTTTTTATAAGTTCAAATAATAATTTGTCGTTTTTTGACAATAAGACTCTTTGAAAAAGTTTCCTCTTTTAAAAATCATAAACAATATTATATCGTATCGTCAAAAATTTTGATAGTGTCATAAATAACCTTTTTCCTTCAAACTAACATATTTATGCTCTCCGATAATGATGTGGTCCAATACTTCAATCCCAATTATTTTACCACATTCGACTAACCTTTTCGTCACTTCAATATCTTCTCTGCTGGGAGAGGGGTCTCCGGAGGGGTGGTTATGAAGACAGATGATAGAGGCAGCGGACCTTTTGAAAGCCTCTTTAAAGATCTCGCGCGGATGCACGATCGATGCATTGAGGCTGCCGATGAATACCGTAGTTTTTTGAAGCACTTGATTTTTCGTATTTAAATAGAGACAGACGAAATGTTCCTGTGATAAAAACCGCATTTCTTCCATGCAATAGTTGGCTCCATCTTCAGGAGACCGAATCACATAACGGTCTTGATCATTCAAATTGTTAATTCTCCTGCCCAGTTCGACAGAGGCCAGGATTTGAATCGCTTTTGCTTCACCAATCCCTTTGATCACGGTCAGTTCTTCCACTGAGGCTTCTTTTAGCAAGCGCAGGCCCTTAAAGGAATTGATGAGCCTGCCGGATAGTTGCAGGACTGATTCCTCCCTTGACCCAGTCCTGAGCAGCAAAGCAAGCAATTCCTGATTGGAGAGATTTTGCGGCCCGTCCTGGAGAAACCTTTCGCGCGGCCGCTCTTCTTTCGGGTAATCCCGTATTAACATTTTTTCGCTCAAAAGATCAACCCTTTCTTAGAAAAGGGAAGATGCCAGACGAAATCAAATTATCTTATCCTAACTCTTCCTGCATCGCTTTAAGTTCCCGGGCCAGTCTTGAGACCGGAAGCCCGACGACTGAGAAATAGTCTCCTTTGATTTGTTCGACAAGAAGAGATCCGTATCCTTGAATCCCATAGCCGCCAGCTTTGTCAAAGGGTTCCCCGCTATCCAGATAACGTTCGATTTCAGCTTCTGGCAGCTCCCAAAATGTCACTTCCGTTTTTTCTGCGAATACTCTGCGATGCTTGCCGAATAGGATGGCGACACCTGTGTATACTTCATGTGTCCGTCCTGATAACATTTCCAGCATTCTTTTTCCATCCGCCCGGCTTGTCGGCTTACCCAATATCTCACCATCAAGGACAACAACGGTATCCGAGCCGATCACCCAGCTTTCCTGAAACTTTGCTGCGATGGCTTCCGCTTTACGGGATGCCAGTTCTTTCACCGCTGCATCAGGACACATGTTTTCATCAATACTTTCATCGACATTGGAATTCATGCTTTCAAAGGGGATTTGAAGAAATTGTAGAAGTTCTTTACGACGTGGTGATGAAGAAGCTAAAATCAATGGCTGCATAATAAAAAGTCACCTTTCTTTACATAGGGAGATACAATATCTATCCTATCAAATTATGTTGCAATCCACAATTATTGTTTACTAGGAATCGACAAATGCCTGTAAGTATTTCCCGGAAAATAAAAAAGGTGTCACAGATGGTTTCATATTGGGGAGCTTGTCCCATTAGGCAGCCCCCCCTTTCTCTTTCCTTAACTCGATATATTTTGGAAATTCAATAAAAAGTCAAGCAGGCTTTCTTGAGCCTGGAATAGCTTTTCTTCATTTTTGGAAGTCCCATATTCGTCAATCGACTTGGCGGCAGCAGTCAGGTCATCGTTCATTTTCGAAAACTCCGGCGATAATTTCGCCGCCTTCAGTTCATCCATATTTTTTTTCAGGGTTTCTTCGTTTACCGTCCCTTCCTTTCCACGAAGTTTAGTTGCGGATGTTTCTGCCAATGAAGCATATACTGCCTTCATCTTATCGAGGGTTTTCTCATCTTCCTGGCTTGTCCCGGCCGCTTCTAAATTGATTTCCTTCCAATATACGTCCACATCATAGGACTTTAAGAACAAGGCCAGCTCCTTACTTGCAGCTAGACTCTCTGCCGATCCCAAGAATAGATAATAGCTCTCTTCCAATTTGAAAATTTCAGCGGGAACCTGCTTTTCAATGATTTTCTTTTGTATTTGCCTTGCTG
The DNA here is from genome assembly GCF_050269675.1 of Peribacillus sp. NPDC076916. Taxonomy (NCBI): domain Bacteria; kingdom Bacillati; phylum Bacillota; class Bacilli; order Caryophanales; family Bacillaceae; genus Peribacillus; species Peribacillus sp. NPDC076916. The sequence goes on along the minus strand of NZ_JBNNIU010000003.1, from coordinate 732,354 downwards.
CATCCTCGCTGCTGAATACTCCTCCCTGTACAAGGAATGTCTTCAGCTGGTTTCCTGATTCAGTCACTGCCGCTTTTTTATCCTCAACAGTGGCTTCCGTTGGAATCGGGGTCTCGACCGAAGATACTTCTGCTTTTTCCTTTGTAATCGTTTTAACGGCGATCAAGCCGAGAATCGACCCAAAAAAAACGGCACAAATGACAGCGATCAAGAATGTCTTGATCGGTCTTTTATCCGGGCTTTTCAGTGAGCTGGTGCCAAAGCCGATGAACTTCGGCATTTTCTTCTTCGGCGGTGAGGGAACCAATACGATTTTGTTTTCGTTTGAATCCTCAGGGAGTATCCATTCGAAACTCTCATCTGTGTGTTCCTGTTCGTGCTCCTTACTCGCCGCCTCTTGACTTTCAATCTTTTTATCTGGAAATACTTTTTCTTCCCCATTTATTTTAATCGTTACACCCTTGCTTTGTTCCGGCTTGCCCAATTTTTTTCCTCCCCTCCAAATCATTTTTTTCATCCTAACATAGAGGTAAAAAAAAATAACAAGACTTTTGTCGTCTTGTCATTAATAGGTTTCGTCAAATTTCCCTATTCATATATGGGTAGCCAACCAAGGTTTCCAAGGTACTGGTACTTCCGGTTCATGAACCATTCCATATCGCCACTCACCAATTACATATACTCTTCTTTCATGTCATCTCCACTTGCAGCCATTTGGGGATAGTTCCCTACTTCGCTATTGTTCAGGTGATTTTTGACAAATTCCTCTTTCATTAGAATGGCCCTATAAGCTCACCTTAAAAAAGTTACATACCAATGTAAAAGGGCATCGCCCCAAAAATAAGCAGTCAATGTCCCAAAAACGATATACGGTCCGAAAGGAATAAGTGTTTTCTTTTTTAGGATTCCGGTCAGCAATCCGATAATGCCAAGAAATGCCCCATAAAAGCACGCAAAAAGAAACGATAATAGCACCATCTTCATTCCCAGTACAAAGCCAATCACTGCAAATAGCTTGATATCACCACCGCCCATGCCACCCTTGCTCACGACAGCGATCAATAACAGCAAGCTAAAGCCAACCGCTGCCCCGACAATTGAATCCCACCAGGGCGACAGCGGAAAGGGGAATCTTAGAACGATAAAAATCACCGTAAAGAAAAGCAGGATTTTATCAGGAATGAGCATATAGGCGACATCAGTCACGAAGATGATCATAAATAATGAAATCAATGTCCAGCCAATCAAGAGTTCGTCCGACCAGCCAAGGAAGATGGGAGCAGAGGTAAACAAAACACCGGTCAGCATTTCCACTGCCGGATAAAGGGGTGAAATCCTTGTTTTACAGCCACGGCATTTCCCTTCTTGCAACATATAAGAAATAACCGGTATCAACTCGAAGAATGTCAATGTACGCCCGCAAGAAGGGCAGGCGGAGCGACGATTAGCAAATGAATGACTAGCTGGAACACTTAAACCGACAACGTTGAAGAATGAGCCTAAAATTAAGCCCAAAACGAAGAGATAGATATGGATAACCATCATTTATACATAGTGCATGAGGATTCGATTGCCTTTCTGTGAAACCCTGATATAAAAGTCCCTTCCGCTATGTAATAATCACTTCGGTTCTTCATGATTATCATTCCTCCCGTTATTTTATTAAGTAGATCCTACTATTCATCTGTCATATAGAACCAATATATAAACATATTTTAACAAATATACTTGGTGATTTGTTATCAATCACTCTATTAGCGTTTTTTCTTTTCAAGAGACTCTGTTAACAAGAGAAAAGGATCTTTGAAAAGATCCTTTGAGGCTAATCATTAAGTTGATCATTCACTAGTTTTCTCTGGATAGTGGCAGGAAAGATCATTAGTCCGCCGGTAAAGGCACATCCCTTTAGGCACCTTCTCTGATCAGGAACTCCCTCACAAGTGAAAGGAAATGAAGGGACCCTGTGATGACAAGGATCTCTTTTCCTCCTGTTTTCCTTCTGCCTTCCGTTATTGCCGCCTGCCAATCCCTTTTTATACTTTTATTTGGATGACTGCACTTTTCATAAAGCGTTTTCGCATCCGCCGCCCGTTCATGGTCGAATTCGGTAATGATGATTTCCATCGCTTCCGTTTCCAGTCCATGAAGCATCTCGGAATAATTTTTATCTTTAAATGAACTGAATACGAACCGGTACTTATAGTCGGGGTAATGCACTTTTAGCGTTTCCTTCAGTACGTCGATGCCGGCAGGATTATGTGCACCATCAATGATCACCAATGGCTCATCCGATATTTTTTCAAAGCGGCCATCCCATTTCGCTTCCCCTATTCCCTTAAGTATGCTTTTTTCATCGATATTTTCCATTCCTAATGTGACAGCAGCAATGGCCAGTGCCGCATTCTCCATTTGATGGCGCCCTAACATCCGCATTTCCACATTTTCGATGGACCTGTCTGCAAGCGAAAAGGAGAAACTTTGCCCTCGTTCACTTTGCTTTATTTTGCCTACATGAAAGTCTTTGCCTAATTGGTAATAAGGTACGCCTAATGACGACGCTTTTTCTTCAATTACTTTTGCTGGTTCCCCGGCTGTGACTCCGCTAATGACCGGCGCCCCGCTTTTAATGATGCCCGCCTTCTCAAAAGCAATTTCCCCAAGTGTGTTTCCCAGGATGTTCGTATGTTCCAAAGAAATCGAGGTAATGATCGAAAGAAACGGCTGGATGACATTCGTTGTATCGAGCCTGCCTCCCAAACCGGTTTCCATCAAAACCAAATCCACTTCCTTTTTGCTAAAATAAGAGAATGCCATGGCAGTCAAAATTTCGAACTGAGTGGGACCATTCCCCTTACTGTCCATCCCTTGGATGATCGGCCAAAGCTCCTGGAAGACAGCGATAAAATCCTTATCACTGATTTCATCCTCGTTTATCTTCAGCTGCTCATTCATCCGTATTAAATAAGGCGAAGTGAAGGAAGCGACCCGAATGCCTTGGGCAAGCAGGATTTCTTTAATATATTGCAGTGTTGACCCTTTCCCGTTGGATCCTGCAATGTGAATATACTTTAGTGCCTTGTGCGGGTCACCTAATTCAGTTAACAATGTTTCCATTCGTGATAGGCCAAAATTCATGCCCAATTGAACTTGGCGCCGTTCAAAAAAATGATTGATTTCTTTCATGGTTGTTACCATTATCGTTGAGCCTCCTCTTTCTTTATACCGCTCTTATGCGTTAAGATTATTTTATCAATATATGAACGATTAACCTAGATGAAAGGTAGTGTTTTACCATGAAACCTTCAGATTTCCACTGTTGGATTGTCGTTAACGGCTATTTACAGCATGATAAGTTTTCCAGTTTGGCTTTGTTCATTAAAGAGGCGGCTGAAAGGAAAGATATCATGGCAACCCTTATCCGCAATTCAGATCTCTTTCCCATTATCGAAAAAGGAGTGCCGCTGCTTAAAGGTGCCTTTGAGAAGCTGCCAGATTTTGTCCTGTTCATGGATAAAGACATTCATTTGGCGCGCCATTTGGAATTGCTCGGCATCCCCGTATATAACAGCAGTACAGCGATTGATATTTGCGACAGCAAAGCAAAAACACATCAAGCATTGACCGGCCATGGCATACCGATGCCGAAAACCATATTTCCCCCTTTTACCTACGAAGGGATAGAAAGGGGCCATATGGATGCTTTCATGCAAATCGGCAATGAACTTGGGTATCCCCTTGTCGTTAAGGAAGCATACGGTTCTTTTGGGGAACAAGTATATTTAATCCCAACAGAGGATGAGTTACTAAAGACGATCCATGATCTTGGCCACAAGCCATTTATACTCCAGGAATTCATCAAGCACAGCAAAGGTCGGGACATTCGTGTGAATGTCGTGGGCAATCAAGTCATAGCAGCGATGCAACGCCATTCCGAGCAAGACTTCCGAGCTAATATGACTGCCGGGGGACAGGCTGCACCATATATACCCACCAGTGAAGAAGCACAACTTGCCATCCGATGTGCGCAAATTCTGGGTGCCGACTTCGCTGGCGTCGATTTGTTGTTCGGTGAAGAAGGTCCGCTTTTGTGCGAAGTGAATTCGAATTCGCATTTACTGAATATTTATGAATGTACAGGCATCAACATCGCTGATAGCATGTTCGATTATATCTTGAAAGAATTAGGAAAAGGAAGTGCATCTGATGAAAAAACAAGCAGGTTGGTTGATTTATAACCGTGAAGATGCCTTGAAGAATAAGGGATACATAGATTGGATGCTTGATGAAGCAAGTAAGCTTGATCTTGATTTACACTTTCACTTTCGGGAAGACCTTAGGATCGGTCATCGTTTCAACGAGTTGTACGTGGAACATGGGACACAGCCCATTTCATTGCCGGACTTTGCTATCGTCCGGACCATCGACCCTTTTTTTACAAAGCAACTTGAGCAACTGGGGATTGCTTGCTTTAACTCCTCCTTCGTATCGGAAATCGCGAACGACAAAGCAAAGACGCATCAATATTTGTCCTCGCTCGGGATTCCAATGGCCGATACCGTATATTGTAACGGGAGGCCGAGTGCCGATGACATGGAATTCCCTTTCATTGCTAAGGAAACACGTGGTCGCGGCGGGAAACAAGTATATCTAATCGAGCATGCCGATGATCTTGCCGAACTGGATGATGGAAATTGGATAGTCCAAAAACCTGGCTTATTCGGCAGGGATATCCGCGTCTTTGTGGTTGGGAAAAAAGTGAAGGCTGCTGTACTTAGGGAATCCGCTTCCAGTTTCAAGGCAAATTATACGCTGGGCGGATCGGCTTCTCTATATGAGCTGACTGCATCTGAATTAGCCCTTGTTGAAAGGGTAATGAGTTCGTTTGATTTTGGCCTGGTCGGTATCGATTTCATATTGGCGGAAGATGGCAGCCTCATGCTTAACGAAATCGAGGATGTCGTCGGCAGCCGGACATTAAGTGCACTAAGTGATATGAATATCGTACGGGAGTACCTTTCATTCATAAAAGAAAGAATTTCATCCTAATGGAATATTTTTCTTGAATAGCGTTTAAACACAAAAAGGATGAACCGGCTTCAAGCTGGTTCATCCTTTTGTTTTACAGTTGTTTCAGTTCGCTGATCCTGTGGACTACAGAGTCGCGTTTTTCGCTATAGTCTTTTTCCTTGGCACGTTCTTCTTCGATGACGCTTGCCGGCGCCTTTTTAACGAAGCCCTCGTTGCCCAATTTTTTCTGTACGCGCTCAACTTCTTTATTAAGTTTGTCGAGTTCTTTTTCAAGACGTTTCACTTCTTCGTCAATATTGATCAGTCCTGTAAGCGGAAGGATTAGCTCTACGCCAGTTACGACAGCTGTCATGGCTTGAGCAGGCTCTTCGACTTCGATTCCGATCGTCAATTGTTCAGGATTACAGAAACGCTCGATATAGCTGCTGTTTTTCTGTAAAGTCCCTAAGATGGATTCATCTTTCGCTTTTAAGATTAAATTGATTTTTTTGCTTAGCGGTGTGTTCACCTCAGCACGGATATTACGGACTGAGCGGATGATTTCAACCAGCAGCTTCATTTCCTCGGCTGCAGCTGTATCCGTCAACCCTTCATTAACTTCCGGCCAAGCGGCAACAGTGATGGACTCACCTTGATGCGGTAGGTTCTGCCAGATTTCTTCGGTAATGAATGGCATGAACGGGTGTAACAATCTCATCGTATTATCCAGTACATAAGCCAAGATCGAGCGCGTCGTCTTCTTAGCTGCTTCGTCTTCGCCATATAGCGGAAGCTTCGCCATTTCAATATACCAGTCACAGAAATCATCCCAAATGAAGTTGTAAAGCACACGGCCCACTTCACCAAACTCATAACGGTCCGCAAGTCTGGTTACGTTTGAAATCGTTTCATTCAAACGCGTCAAGATCCATTTATCAGCTACAGACTTCTCACCGCTTAAATCGATTTCGTCATAAGTCATGCCGTTCATGTTCATCAAAGCAAAACGGGATGCGTTCCAAATCTTATTGGAGAAGTTCCAAACCGCTTCCACTTTTTCCGTGCTATAACGAAGGTCCTGGCCTGGCGAGCTGCCCGTGGATAAGAAGTAACGCAGCGAATCGGCACCGTATTGATCGATTACATCCATCGGATCGACACCATTGCCAAGCGATTTACTCATCTTGCGCCCCTGTTCGTCACGAACCAGACCGTGTATCAGCACATCTTCAAATGGACGTTCACCTGTGAACTCAAGAGCTTGGAAAATCATCCGCGATACCCAGAAGAAAATGATATCATAGCCTGTCACAAGTGCCCCGGTTGGATAGTAGCGTTGGAAATCGACATTGTCCTTGTCAGGCCAGCCCATAGTCGAGAACGGCCATAATGCCGAGCTGAACCATGTATCAAGAACATCTGTATCTTGTTCCCAGTTTTCAGCGTCCGCAGGTTCTTCGTGACCTACATACACTTCACCTGTTTCTTTATGGTACCAGGCTGGAATGCGGTGACCCCACCAAAGCTGACGGGAAATGCACCAGTCGCGGATATTTTCCATCCAATGCAGGTACGTTTTTTCGAAACGGTCCGGTACGAAATGAACTTTTTCCTCATCGGTTCCTTTTTGAAGCTCAACGGATGCATCAGCCAACGGCTGCATTTTAACGAACCATTGAGTCGAAAGATACGGTTCAACAACAGCACCGCTTCTCTCTGAATGGCCGACTGAGTGAAGGTGATCTTCGATTTTGAAAAGTACTCCTTCTTCCTGAAGGTCCTTGACGATTTGTTTCCGGCATTCAAAACGGTCCATGCCTTCATATTTACCAGCCTTTTCATTCATCGAGCCATCTTCATGCATGACAAGGATGCGTTCCAAATCGTGACGGTTCCCGATTTCGAAGTCATTCGGATCATGAGCCGGAGTAATTTTGACCGCGCCTGAACCGAATTCCATATCGACATAATCATCACCGACAATCGGGATTTCCCGGCCTGTAATTGGCAAGCGGACCATTTTGCCGATCAAGTGTTTATAACGGTCATCTTCAGGGTGTACAGCCACAGCAGTATCGCCAAGCATAGTTTCTGGACGGGTGGTGGCAATTTCAATTTCTCCTGATCCGTCAACCAAAGGATATTTCATATGGTAAAATGCGCCCTGCACATCTTTGTAAATAACCTCGATATCGGATAACGCCGTTTTCGTTGATGGATCCCAGTTGATGATGTATTCGCCGCGATAAATCAAGCCCTTGTTATAAAGCGAAACGAACACTTCGCGCACAGCTTTTGAAAGCCCTTCATCAAGAGTGAAGCGTTCACGTGTATAATCAAGTCCAAGACCGAGCTTTGACCATTGATCACGGATATGGCTCGCATATTCCTCTTTCCATTTCCAAGTCTCTTCGACGAATTTTTCTCGCCCAAGGTCATAACGGCTCACGCCTTCCGCACGAAGTTTTTGTTCTACTTTCGCTTGAGTGGCGATACCGGCATGGTCCATGCCCGGTAACCATAAAACGTCATAGCCTTGCATCCTCTTCATGCGTGTCAATATATCTTGAAGCGTCGTATCCCAAGCATGGCCAAGATGAAGCTTACCTGTCACGTTAGGCGGCGGGATGACAATCGTATATGGTTCTTTTTTATCGTCAACCGTCGTTTCGAAAAACTTTCCATCAAGCCACCATTTGTAGCGGCCTTTCTCTATCGTCTGCGGATCATATTTAGTCGGCATAGAAATTTGGTTCTCTTCCATAACATTTCCTCCTTTTTGGGCATAAAAAAAACTTCCATCATCACAAAAGGACGAAGGAAGTTGTTCGCGGTGCCACCTTTTTTCCGAAAAATAAAAAAATCTTTTTCGGCTCTCAAATCGGATAACGGCTCTTCACCGGCCTTCGCTACTAAGAGGTTCACGAAGACTGCTCGCGGACGACTTCGGATGCTGCTGCCTGGAAACCTCGCACCAATTTGGTTTCCTCTCTGAAAAGTGCATTTCATCTTACTATTTCCGGTCTTTGCATTGATTTATATTCATATGTAAAATCATTGAATGCATATAGTATATAGTACAAAAAACATGGGGCTCGAGTCAATCATCTTTTCGCTTACTTTCTCAGGAATCATCGCTTTTGATACAATTCAAGTTCATTTTCTTTATTTTATCCGCCAGAAACAGTGAATGTGACGGCTGTTTCACCTTTTCCACTGCCCACCCATACAATATAAGAAGTCCTAAAAAGGAAGGTAATATTATGAAGCGAAGATATACTCCCTATACTTTACCGCCTTGGGTGAAGAAATTCCGCGGTGTCTGCCAGCAGTTCATCTTCCCCTTTATTGTGTTCCAAGGATTACGTACGCTGATTTTCCCGACTTTCTTCGATATGCTCCTGCTAATCGCCTTTATTTTCCTGGCCATGTCTTTGTATTTCGAATGGATTTAAGTATTCCCTTACAGCAAAAAAATATACATGACTGGAGATAATCCAATCATGTATATTTAGCTTGGGGGTGATTGTTCTTCTTTGGCAGCCTCGGCGGCAGCCTTTTTCTGCTGTTCGATTTCTTCAATTTTCATCACCATATATTCAATATTTTTCAAAAGCCAAAATTGCCGCTGCAGTTGTGTAACATTATCTAGCTCTGAACGATGGCCCGTGCCATCGGAGTAACCCTTCACTAATTCCAAAGCTGACCCAGGGAATGCCAGATAGCTTTGCATGAGCAGCAATTCTTCTTCTTTCAACGGAAAATAACGAAAATAGTTATATAGCCAGTCAACGCAGTCATCGCATTGGACAGGATAGGTCCTGGCCGATTTAACGAGAAATGGCAGTAAATCGAAATGCGGCGGAGCTGTATTCGAATTCTCAAAATTGATGAAGTAGCCATAACCCCGCTCATCATAAACGAAATGCTTCATGGAAACCTTTCCGTGCGTGACGACGGTTCGAACCTTTTCACTATCCTTCGTTTTTTCATACCAGGTTTCAAATTTCTTGATCGAGTACCTCAGCGCCTGTGAAATATCAGTGTAGAAAGAACAAACCGTCAGTTCGAATGGAGACATATACCACTTCTTTTCACAGCTGACAATATACTCATCTATGAATTCCTTCTCGTTATTCCAGGCATCAAGCGTCCGCTCATAATGGGCTTCCCGTTCCTCGATATCCACTTGTATTTCCTTAACGGAAAGTGTATGCATCCGAGCGAGCTCCCTGAACATTTGCTTATGATTTTCATCGCGCTCCCCGTCCCTATCATTATTGAGCCAGGGCATCAGGTAATACAAACGTCCATTATGAAGAACGGCGTAACGTTGATCCATCGTTTGATAAATGGGAACGATCCGGTTATAGCCGCGATGGTACAATTTTTGAACATTTTTGATAAAATCAATGCCGTTCTGCGGTAACATGGATTTCAAGGCAAATGTACCACGATCACTGTAAACTTTTTTTACACGTCCGAAGTCCTCAATATATTGTACATACATGGCATATTCCTTCAATACGGTCTCCGCGTCCCAATCCCGATTGACAGGCTGCTGATTCTCGTTTTCCCTCACGAGACTCACTCACTTTCTCTAAAAAACTAAACGATCCGATTCCTCTAGCACCTAAAAAACAGGAGCAGACCATATGCTCTGCTCTCTGTCCTGGTCAATTCTTATATGCAACCGCCTTCGGTATATAGATGACTTGCCCTTCATGGACGTTCTGATTCGACTCCAATTCATTGCTGAAAAGTATCGATTGAACCGTAACATCATATCGTTGAGCCAAGTCATCAAGCGTTTCCCCTTGCTGAACAATGCAAACCTTCATCCTTACTAGTTCTTCTTCTTGTTTCCGTCCGAATAAATCCATGATGGATAGCTGCTTTTCATCATGATTGGCCGTTTCTTTATCATCACGTTCCGCGGCTTGTTTCCTGCCTTTGAAATTCTTACCCTCCTTAGCCGGAGGCGCTGGTCTTCCCCTCTTTTTGAATAGATCGCTTATGGACGAATTGGATTCCTCTTCCTGTTCCACCTTCACATTCTCATTAAGGATAGGGCCCGCTGCAACTTCATCTTCTCCTTGCCGGATAACATCCTCGGATTCTATATTTGAAACAGGGCTATTTTGATGCTTGGTTGCATGACTTGGCTCTTCCACTACATCTTCTCTCAATGTCACCTTAGGAATCTCCATCTTCTCCATGGAATCCTGACTGCTTGGTACTTCCTCCAGTTTTGCCTCTCCCATTGAAGGTACTTTTTCCGCGGAGTCAGGAGGATCGCCGATTACTTCTTCTTCTACAGCTTCTTCCTCTCTATGCACTTCCGCTTCCCACTCCTCCTCTTCCGGATATGGTGAAACGGGCATTTCAAAAACTGGGGCATTATGCTGATCGCTTAAAAAAATCGGTTCCTCTTCTTCTTCTTCTTCGTTTGCTTCGGAAACTCGTTTTGATTCTGCAGTAAAAGGCGCGTATAACTCTTCTTCCTCCTCATCACGGAAAATAGGCTGAAAATCCGGGATTGGCGGCACTGCAGCTGCATAAGGAATATATGACTCAATTTCCTCCCCATCCGTTTCTTCCTGTTCCTCTGTTTCCCCAACTTCCTGCTCAGTATCGTAACGTTCTTCCACATATGAATCATTATAGATTCCGGTTATCAAAAGGTCCGCCTGCAATTTCAAACAGTTATGCTCTGGCATGGCATAATCAAAGCTTTGAATCGAGACATCGACCTCATCCAATGAGGCAATCCGATTATTCGGAATCGTTATATCAACCGGAAAACGGTGTGTGAACTCATTAAGTCCATCGAGATGCCTCTCGACCTTTTGAACCGCTTTTGGCAAAAAGGTCTGCGAAAACTCCTCTTCTTCACCATTTTGCGAGCCTTTGTATTCACCGCTTAAATCTAACGAGCCTCGTATATAAACATATTGATCACTTTCTTGAATCGCCACATTCGGATCAAGGGAAATGGAATATAGCTCAGCCACTTCCTGTCCCTTCTGGAACCAAACGGATTCCTCTAAAGAAAATCGTAAATACGATTCATTTTCTTGCGACAAGACAACTCCTCCTTTCAGCTTCAGGAAACGGTACCTATACCAATATCAATCTATGAAGGAAGGAAGCTGATTATTCCTTAATTTCATTTGCAATACTCCTTATCTTTCCTAAGCCTTTTAATAAGAAGGAGATTCAATTTTCAGGCAGGATTGTATCAATCGGGCTGAAAAATCCGGCATGATCCGGGCTACCGTCTTATTAATTCGGCCTATCTACATTCGGGAATTCTACCAATTCATTCGGCCTCCTACTTTTGATTCGTTTCTTCCATTAATGGTTGAATTCAAAAAAAACTGGCTACCTTTCTCCAAAAGCCTTTGGAGAAAGGTAGCCAGTTCAAATTATTTATATCTAATATAGCGGTAGTTCATGACGCCTTGCATCATTTTTTTAATTTTGCAAAAGCCCGTTCTGCCGCTGCAATGGTCTTTTCGATATCTTCATCACTATGTGCAGTGGAAAGGAATAAACCTTCAAACTGTGATGGTGGCAAGTAGATGCCTTGATTCGCCATTTCCCTATAGTAAGAAGCAAAGAACTCTAAGTCGGATGTTTTGGCTGTATCATAGTTTATGACTTCTTCATTAGTAAAGAAAAGTCCAATCATGGAACCGGCACGGTTGAATGTATGGGGAACTCCGTACTTTTCCGCTGCTTCTCCAATTCCTTTTTCGAGCATATCCCCTTTTCGGGTGAACTCATCATAGGATTCTGGAGTCAATTGGCTCAGCGTTTCAAGGCCAGCCGTCATCGCAAGAGGATTACCAGATAATGTCCCTGCTTGATAGATTGTCCCACTCGGGGCAATCTGTTCCATGAATTCGCGCTTGCCTCCGAATGCTCCGACAGGCAATCCGCCGCCAATTACTTTCCCAAGGCAAGTCAGGTCAGGTACGATGCCAAAATAGCCTTGTGCACAATTATAGCCGACACGGAACCCTGTCATAACTTCGTCAAAGATCAATAAAGCCCCGTATTGGGTCGTTACTTCACGTAAGCCTTCGAGGAAACCAGGTTGTGGCGGGACCACGCCCATGTTCCCTGCAACAGGTTCCACGATGATGCAAGCGATGTCTTCGCCAAATTGTTCAAACGCATATTTGGTTGCAGCAAGATCATTATATGCCACGGTAATCGTATTTTTAGCAATGCCTTCCGGTACTCCAGGGCTATCCGGTAAACCTAACGTTGCAACGCCTGAACCCGCTTTGATTAGCAATGAATCGCCATGGCCATGATAGGAACCTTCGAATTTCAGGATTTTATCCCGGCCTGTAATGCCTCGTGCCAGCCTTAGTGCACTCATCGTCGCTTCGGTTCCTGAAGATACCATCCGGATCATTTCAATCGATGGCACCCGTTCAATGACCAACTTGGCCAGTTCATTCTCGATCAGCGTAGAGGTTCCGAAGCTTGTACCTGATTCCGCTACCTTTTTCAATGATTCCACGACACGGTCATTCGTGTGACCAAGGATAAGCGGTCCCCATGATAGAACATAGTCGATATATTCATTTCCATCGATATCATACATTTTTGAGCCTTTTCCACGCTCCATGAAAATGGGATCCATGTCCACAGATTTAAAGGCACGTACCGGGCTGTTCACGCCGCCTGGCATCAAATTTTTTGCTTCGGCAAACGCTTTTTTCGATTTTTCATATGACCGCATGATTCCATCCCCTTTTTCCATTACAGGTTATATTTTTTATATCATTGATTATCTTCGTTTATCCAGCGTGCTACCTCTTTTGAAAAATACGTAATGATCAAGTCGGAACCTGCGCGTTTCAAGCCTGTCAGCATTTCCATCACTATCGCTTTTTCATCAATCCAGCCATTTTGGGCAGCAGCCTTGACCATTGAATATTCACCGCTGACATTATAGGAAACAACCGGAAGATTAAAGTTATTCTTAACGTCCCTGATGATGTCCATGTAGGAAAGGGCTGGTTTCACGATTAGGAAATCCGCACCTTCAGCAACATCGGATTCAGCCTCACGGAACGCTTCAAGGCGATTGGCGGGATCCATTTGGTAAGTTTTCCTGTCGCCAAATTGTGGCGCACCATTCGCAGCATCACGGAATGGGCCGTAAAAAGCCGAAGCGTATTTCACCGCATAGGACATGATCGGAATATCTTCATACCCCGCTTCATCCAGACCTGTACGGATGGCCGCAACGAAACCGTCCATCATATTGGAAGGCGCAATGATATCGGCGCCGGCCTCTGCCTGGCTGATTGCCGTTTTGGCAAGAAGGTCAAGAGAAGCGTCATTAAGGATTTTTTCCCCTTCAACTACCCCGCAATGGCCATGGCTTGTATACTCACAAAGGCAGGTATCCGCAATGACAATAACTTCTGGATATTGTTTTTTAATAAAGCGGGTTGCCTCCTGCACAAGTCCGTTGTGATGAAATGCCCCTGTGCCTTGTTCGTCTTTATCATGATCAAAAGGGACACCGAATAAAATGACTGATTTGATTCCCAGACTCACGACTTCATCCATTTCGGCCCCCAGATTATCCATCGATAGCTGATAGATGCCTGGCATGGAGTTGATTTCATTTTTCACATTTTCCCCGTCGATGACGAAGATCGGATAGATCAAATCCTCTTTATGCAATTGCGTTTCACGGACTAATGCCCTCATGCCAGCACTTGCACGCAAGCGGCGGTGGCGATTGAATGGAATGTTTTTCATTTTAAAGTTCCTCCCTTTTTACTTCTTTTCAAGATGAAGCGTATTAACTCCGCAACCATGGCATCCGTCGTATATACATCTGGACAGACATCGACGGATAGCCCATGTTTTTCAGCTGTTTTAGCGGCAATCGGCCCGATGCAGGCGATGATGATCCGGTCTATGTATGTATCCAATCCATGGCGTTTCATGATCTGCAAAAAATGATTGACCGTCGATGAACTCGTAAAGGTTATGATGTCGATTTCATGGTTCTTTATAAGACGCACCAGTTTTTTTTCACTGCTTCGGGGAAGCACTGTATGATAAATAATCACTTCATCACAAGATGCACCAGCTTCATTGATCGCCTCCGCAATGACTGCCCTTGCGAGATTTCCTTTTGCCAGCAGCACGCGTGCCCCCGGATCAAGCCGGGTATTGAACTCCGCCACGAACCCTTCCGCAACAAACTGAGCTGGAACGAAATCCGCCTTATATCCATGCCGTTTCAGGGCCGCTTCTGTTTTGGAGCCGATTACGGCTATTTTCGGAAGCTTTAAAGGCTGGTCTCCAAGTAGCTTAAAGAAGAAATCCACCCCATTTTGACTGGTCAGAATGATCCAGTCATATGTAAGCAACTCTTCTAACCGCTGTTGTACACCTTCCAAATGATCAGGAAGAGTGAACTCAAGCAATGGCACAAGAAGCGGCGTTCCGCCATTTTTTTCGATCGACTCTTTTAAACCATCTGCCTGTCCTTTCCCTCTGGTGATTAATACCTGATAATCCTTAAGAGGTTGAACGGGATTCATTACTGATCAAGCTCTTCTTTTACGCGATCGATCAATGCTTTACCGCCCATTTCACTAATCTGTTTGGCAGCAGCATGCCCAACCGCCTCGGGATCAGCGCCCTCAACCATTTCTTTATAAATCACCTTTCCATCCGGGGCAGCGACCAAAGCCGTCAACGAAACGGATCCATTTTCTTTTGCCACCGCAAATCCGGCAATCGGCACCTGGCATCCGCCTTCCATTTTATCCAAAAAGGCACGTTCCGCTTCAACCGTTCTTTTCGTTTTTTCACAGGTCAATTTCGCAAGTTCCGCCAACAGATCCTTGTCATCTTCGCGGCATTCAATGGAAAGTGCTCCTTGTCCAACTGCCGGAATGCAAATATCCTCATCTAAAAATTCCGTTACGATGTCCTGTTCCCATCCCATTCTTGATAGTCCGGCCGCTGCTAAAATGATGGCATCATAATCTTCCGTTTTCAGCTTATTCAGACGGGTATCGATATTACCGCGAATCCATTTAATTTCAAGGTCCGGCCTTCTAGCCAAAATTTGCGCGCCGCGGCGCAAGCTGCTTGTACCTATGATGGAACCGGGCTTCAGTTCGGAAAGAGTTTCATGGTTCTTTGAAATCAAGGCATCCCGATGGTCCTCCCTAGGTGGTATGCAGCCAATCGTCAAGCCTGGAGGCAGCACTGCAGGCATATCTTTCATACTATGTACGGCCATATCAATTTCTTTATCAAGCATCGCTTGTTCGATTTCTTTAACGAATAAGCCCTTTCCGCCTACCTTGGAAAGTGTAACATCAAGGATTTGGTCACCCTTTGTGACAATTTCCTTCACCTCGAACTCGTATGGGACCCCAAGCCCTTTAAGTTGATCGATAACCCAGTTCGTTTGGGTAATCGCTAATTTACTACGTCTAGAACCGACAATTATTTTTCTCATAGTTTCCTCCTAAGTATTCCAAAAGTGGAATGTTGAAAGGCTTCCGAAAAGGAAAAAGTTAATTAACACAATCATGAAAGATCCAATATTCAGAAAGGCTAGCGTCCTTCCATACATTTGTTTCCGAATTTTCAAGTATAAAAACACACTGTAAGCGATAAGCAAAATGAATGAGCCGATGATTTTCATGTCCAGCCACGATACCCCAGGCACTTTTATATAAGCCCATTGAATCCCCAGGATAAGGGAGACCACTAATAATGGAACACCTATTACCGCGAGGACATAAGACATATGCTCGAGCTTTGTTAAATCGCCGAGTCGAAGCAGGCGTTTCCCCCATTTCTTCCTTTTCAGTAAATCATATTGAATTAAGTATAAAAGTGAAAAAACGAA
This sequence comes from Peribacillus sp. NPDC076916, assembly GCF_050269675.1. Taxonomy (NCBI): domain Bacteria; kingdom Bacillati; phylum Bacillota; class Bacilli; order Caryophanales; family Bacillaceae; genus Peribacillus; species Peribacillus sp. NPDC076916. Next base: position 716,432 of record NZ_JBNNIU010000003.1, on the reverse strand, counting down.
AGAAAGTGTGAATGCCCCATATGATAGGATGGCAAAAGTGATATGTATGAGCAATAGCTCCGAAACCAGGCGCTGTGCAAGCACTTGAGATTCTATCTGAACAGGTGCGAAGGTATGGATGGCCATGACCATGAAACCTAGTACATTCGTAAAAAAGACCGTAAAATCGACTCTTAGCAATCGGTTAATGATTAAAGATAGCGATATGAGGACCCATGCATAAAAATATAAGCCTTCAAAAATCGTCAATACCGGGAACCTTCCCGTTTTCAACACATACAGAAACAAAAAAATTGTTTGCAGTACCCAAACAATAGAAAGCAACCAGAAGGCGACCCTATTCGCCTTCTGGTTATTATTAAGGAAATCGATAAAATATAAAAGCATACTGACGGCATACAACAAAACAGTGGCTTCATGCAATCTTGTCATTAGTAATTCCATATCTACCCCATTACTGGACAGGAACTGGATTCAATAGGGATGGTTTGGAGCTGTTCCGTTCTTTTTCATCCGCAACCAGCTGGTCTTCAATCAATTCCTCTAAATGGAAGATTTTCACGAAATTATTCAATTGCTCTTTTGCATTCGGCTCATCTGCCAGCTCTTTTGCATAAAGGATCGGATCTTTCAGCATTTGGTTGATGATGCTTTTCGTATGCTTGTTCAGAACCTTTTTGTCACGTTCGCTTAAATGCGGAAGCTTTCTTTCGATGCTCTCCATCGTTTCCTTCTGGATCGATAGGGATTTTTCCCGTAAAGAAGAAATGACGGGAACCACACCAAGCAAATTAATCCATTGGTTGAAGTCCACAATTTCCGATTCGATCATCAATTCTATTTTCTCGGCAGCTTTTTTACGTTCTTCGATATTGGCTTGCACGATCCCTTCAAGATCGTCAATGTCATACAAGAAGACATTTTCCAGCTCGGCCAATGTCGGATCGAGGTCACGCGGCACTGCGATATCGACCATGAAAATAGGACGGCCTTTACGAAGCTTATTGATGAATGACATCATTTCCTTTGTTACAAGAAGATCTTTTGATCCAGTTGAAGTAATCAGGATATCAGTTTCCACTAAAGCGCATTGCAGCTCTTGAAGCTGTTTCGCCGTACCATTGAATCTCTCGGCCAGGTCAACCGCTTTCTGGAACGTACGGTTAATGACCGTAATGCTGTCTGCGCCATTGCTATGAAGATTTTGTATGGCCAGCTCACCCATCTTACCGGCCCCAAGAATCAAGACATTCTTGCCGTTCAGGCCTCCAAAGATCTTTTTTGCAAGCTCGACTGCCGCATAGCTGACGGAAACGGCATTGGTATTGATTTCGGTTTCCGAATGAGCTTTTTTAGCTAATGTAAGGGCTTGCTTGAAGAGATGGTTAAAAACGGTACCGATCGTATCTTCCTTCTGACCTAACAGATAGCTTGAACGTACTTGTCCCAAAATCTGAGTTTCTCCCAGTATCATGGAATTCAAGCCGCAGGTAACTGAAAATAAATGCTCGACAGCCCCATCACCTTCATAAATGAACAGATATTTAGAAAATTCTTCTTTATCGATATTGAACCATTCCGAAAGAAATTCCTTTATATAATACCTGCTTGTATGAAGCTGATCACCGACCGCATATATTTCCGTCCTGTTGCATGTAGAAATAATAATGTTTTCCAAGATGCTTTTTTTATTTTTAAGAGCTTTCATTGCCTCGGCAAGTTCGGCTTCGTTAAACGATAGTTTTTCCCGAATTTCTACAGGGGCAGTTTTGTAATTTATACCAACCGCTAGAATATGCATCCTTTTGTTTTGCACCCCCAAAATTTTTCATGTAAATTTATTATACCATGTACTAAAATGGTTTCACGCAAATAATATGAACAGTTTATGAAAACGTATGCTACCATGGAAAAGACAGCCAAAACGCCAGAATTATTACAAAAGGTGTCTAAGCGGATTTGTAAGTTACATAAGTTACATACATGTTTCGACATTGTGTACAAAAGTACCATATCAAAAATGGCAAAAAACTTCAAGTAATCGAATTGCATAGGAGGATAAAATGAAAACGCAGCGTATTTTCCCAGGAATCGTTTTAATGGGTTTCGGGCTCTATTTTTTTCTAGAACATTCCCAAATCGAAATCTTTCCAGGCTTTTTCAGCTGGCCCACTTTATTATGTATAGTAGGTGCCGCCTTCCTGATTCAGGCATATAGCGGTAATGAATATGAGTCCATCCTGCCAGGCGTCATCTTACTCGGGTTCGGGGCTCACTTCCACATCGTCGAGAACCTGGATATTTGGCCGGATAATATAGGTATCTTTATTTTAATCATCTCTCTGGGATTTATTCTCCGGGCACGCAAAACAAATTCTGGAATGTTTCACGGCATGGTACTATTCATCATCTCGATCACTTTATTATTCTATGATAAAATCAAAACGTCTTTCGGGTTTGATGTTACAACTACCGCGAACATCGAAAGGTTTTGGCCATTTGCCTTGATGGCAATCGGCATTTATTTTTTGGTTCGAAAAAAGTGAAAATTTTTGATTGGCAATTTATACGAATTACATAATGAAAAAGGGTATTCCAGATGCGGAATACCCTTTTCTTTTACATATATTTCTTAAGGACGCCCCATGCTTGTTCCTTACCTTCGCCTGTTTCACCAGAGAATAGAAGCAATTCATCTTCTTTTTCCATATTTAACGTTTGGCGCGTGATTTTCAAGTGCTTCTGCCATTTGCCTTTTGGAATTTTATCCGCTTTAGTGGCAATAACGATCCGGGGCAGATCATAATGCTTCAGGAATTCATACATTGCGATATCATCCTTTGTCGGCGGATGACGCAAATCGACGATCAGAAGCGCAGCGCGGAGCTGGTCACGGGAAGTGAAGTACGTTTCAATCATCTTTCCCCAAGCATCACGCTCGGTCTTAGATACTTTTGCATAACCATAACCAGGTACATCCACAAAATGGAGTGCTTCATTTATGATATAAAAATTCAAGGTTTGCGTCTTACCCGGTTTAGAGGATGTGCGCGCCAAGTTTTTTCGATTGATCATTTTGTTGATGAAACTGGATTTCCCAACGTTGGAACGGCCTGCCAAGGCAAATTCCGGTATTGGGGTATTGGGATATTGTTCAGGCTTCACAGCACTGATGACAATATCTGAACTCGTCACTTTCATTCGTTCACACCTACCAATGCATGCTCAAGGACTTCATCGACGTGTGAAACTGGAACAAAAGTTAATGCTTTACGGACACTTTCCGGGATATCATCAATATCCTTTTCGTTATTTTGCGGGATGATGATTTTCGTAAGTCCTGCGCGATGGGCCGCTAAAGATTTTTCTTTAAGCCCGCCGATCGGAAGAACCCGTCCGCGTAATGTAATTTCGCCTGTCATGCCTACCTCTTTTCTGATCGGCCTATTTGTAAGGGCCGATATTAACGCTGTTGCAATCGTGATGCCTGCAGAAGGGCCATCTTTTGGGACCGCACCTTCGGGGACATGAATATGGATATCATATTTTTCATGGAAGTTCGCATCAATCTGAAGTTTCTCGGTTTTTGAACGGACATAACTGAAAGCAGCCTGTGCTGACTCTTTCATTACATCGCCAAGCTTTCCTGTCAGAATCAGCTTGCCTTTACCTGGTGATAAGGAAACCTCGATTTGCAGCGTATCGCCACCTACCGACGTGTACGCTAACCCATTGGCTACACCGACTTGGTTCTCGACTTCCGCCTGTCCATAATGGAACATGGTTTTCCCTAAAAACTCCTCGACATTCTTTTCAGAAATGACGACCCGCTTTTTATCTCCGGACACGATGATTTTTGCAGTCTTCCGACAGATGCTTGCAAGCTGTCGCTCCAGACTCCGAACGCCGGCTTCCCGAGTATAGTAACGGATGATTTTTGTTAGAGCTTCCTCACGTATTTGCAGTTGTGTCTTCAATAGACCATGGTTTTCCAGCTGTCTAGGCAGCAAGTGATCCTTGGCTATATGAAGTTTCTCTATCTCAGTATAACCTGCAATCGAAATGATTTCCATACGATCACGAAGCGGACCGGGAATCGATCCCAAATTATTCGCCGTCGCGACGAACATGACTTTGGAAAGATCGTAGGTTTCTTCAATATAATGATCACTGAAATTATGATTTTGCTCCGGATCAAGCACCTCCAGCATCGCTGCAGATGGGTCTCCCCTAAAGTCATTGGACATCTTATCCACCTCGTCCAGTAAAAAGACAGGGTTGATCGTTCCGGCTTTTTTCATGCCTTGAATGATCCGTCCCGGCATCGCCCCTACATATGTGCGGCGATGTCCGCGGATTTCTGATTCATCGCGCACTCCGCCTAAAGATATACGGACGAAATTCCTATTCAGGGATGAAGCGATCGATTTAGCCAGGCTCGTTTTCCCGACCCCTGGCGGTCCCACCAAACAAAGGATCGGTCCCTTCAATGAATTGGTCAATTGCTGGACGGCCAAATACTCAAGCACCCGCTCCTTCACCTTTTCCAAACCATGGTGGTCCCTGTTCAGGATTTTTTCGGCTTTATGAATATTCAAGTCATCTTTGGTCGCTTTAGTCCATGGAAGCGAAATCAGCCATTCGATATAATTGCGGATGACAGAACTCTCGGCTGAGCTCGAAGGAACTTTTTCATAACGGTCCAATTCCTTTAATGCCGTTTCTTTGATATGCTCAGGCATATCCGCTTCTTCAATCTTTTCGTTGAGGACCTCAATCTCCCCTGTTTTTCCTTCTTTATCGCCCAATTCCTTTTGGATCGCTTTCATTTGTTCTCGTAAATAATATTCCTTTTGAGTCCGTTCCATCGAACGCTTAACACGCTGGCCGATCTTTTTCTCGAGAAAAAGAACTTCCTTCTCGTTATTGATGATCTCGATGACACGGCTTAAACGCTCTTTCATATCAATGGTCTCAAGCACTTCTTGCTTCTCCTTCAATTTCAAAGGCAAGTGTGAAGCGATTATATCCGCTAATCGCCCAGGCTCTTCAATATCCGCAGTGGAAGAAAACGTTTCACCGGTTATCTTTTTGGACATTTTTATGTATTGTTCAAAATAATCCAGTAGTGTGCGCATTAATGCTTGATGTTCAGCATCCTTTTCATCACTGTCTTCATATATTTTAATCTTGGCACCATAATGTGTCTCATAATCGTAAAATTCAATGACTTCTGCGCGGTTCAACCCTTCCACCAACACCCGGATTGTACCATTCGGAAGCTTCAACATCTGTTTTACCTTTGTTAAAGTTCCCATTGTAAATAAATCTTCTTCACCTGGTTCGTCCAACGAAACATCTTGTTGTGTCGTCAAAAATATAAGATGGTCTTCCACCATTGCTTTCTCAAGGGCTTGCACTGATCTATCTCGGCCTACATCTAAATGAAGTACCATCGTTGGATATACAAGCAATCCTCTTAGCGGCAGGAGGGGGACGATGATTTCTTTATCAGTCATTTCCTGACACCTCCATCTAATTAGTATCGTCGTTGTAAACTATTTACCCATGTTCTCAACCTTTTAACAATTCTATCCTATTTATATAGAAGTGTCTATTCGTTTACCTTAACACGTTTCGACTGCTTTTATTATCTCCAATATTGGATGAAAAAGCACGTCTGAATGCGTGTTTATTTTACGTCAGGTTTGTCGGGAACGCCAATATGGTCCTTAAAATGCCCCGGTTCCATTTTTTAGCCGGGGCATTTCCTTTATACGCTTTCTTTTTTCGATAGGTCCAAGGTTGTAAGGATTTGTTCCGACATCAATTCTTTTTTCAGTGCCTGATCCAGCACTTCTTTTACATTCGTAACGGGAATGATTTCTATATCCTTGATTTCAGATAGAAGTGGCTGCATGTTTTCGGCTGGGATGATTACTTTCTTAGCCCCAGCCAGTTTAGCCGCCTTGATTTTCGGAATGACACCTCCGATCGGTTTAACGCCGCCATGAATGCTTATTTCCCCAGTCATCGCCACGGTGTGATCAACAGGGATTTTATATATGGCCGAGTATATGCCTGTGGCCATTGCAATTCCTGCAGAAGGGCCATCTACTGGACTTCCGCCCGGAAAGTTCACATGGATATCGAATTGATCGGCAGGCACTCCCATCGACCGTAAAACCGTAATGACATTTTCTATCGAACCTTTTGCCATGCTCTTGCGGCGAATCGATTTGCCACCCCCGCCGCCGATACTCTCTTCTTCAACGATGCCGGTAATGTTTATCGAACCTTTTTCATCAGAAGCAGCCATGACCGTAACCTCGATTTCCAGCAACGCCCCGCTGTTGGGGCCATAGACTGCGAGACCGTTGACAAGGCCTATTTTAGAATTCGATTCTATTTTCCTGTCCATTCTTTGTGTCAGCTGGCTGCTATGGGCCATCCAATCTATATCTTCTTCCCTGATAAACGTCCTGTTTTCATTAATTGATATTCCTGCAAGAGTCTGAATCATGTTGACAGCTTCCCTGCCATTTCGGGCATAATCCGAAATCGACTGCAAGCCTTTTTCACTGATGGTGATCCCCACTTTATCAGAGGCATTCTTAGCCACGGTGATTATTTCTTCCCGGTCAAGTTCTCGGAAAAACACTTCTATGCATCTTGAACGTATCGCAGGCGCGATTTCATTTGGCGTTCTTGTTGTGGCTCCAATCAGCCGAAAATCAGCCGGTAGCCCATTTTTAAAAATATCATGGATGTGAGTCGGAATATTTTGATTTTCCTCTTGATAATAAGCACTTTCCAGAAAGACCTTACGATCCTCCAATACCTTTAAAAGTTTATTCATCTGTATTGGATGAAGCTCTCCTATTTCATCTATGAACAGTACGCCGCCATGAGCATTGCTGACTGCCCCCTGCTTTGGCTGCGGAATGCCAGCCTGTCCCATTGCCCCAGCTCCTTGGTAGATTGGATCGTGCACAGAACCAATGAGCGGATCGGCAATCCCTCGTTCATCGAACCTGGCTGTAGTGGCGTCCAATTCAACGAAAACGGCCGAATTCTTAAAAGGGGACTTGCCATTTTTCTTCGCCTCTTCCAAAACAAGTCTGGCAGCTGCCGTTTTCCCTACCCCTGGGGGACCGTAAATTATCACATGCTGGGGATTCGGCCCACATAAAGCAGCTTTTAAAGATTTAATCCCATCTTCTTGACCGACGATTTCATTAAATGTGCTTGGTCTAACCTTTTCTGCCAATGGCTCTGTTAACGAAATCGATCTCATCTTCCGTAATTGGTCCATCTCTTTACGTGAATCACGGTCAATGGAAACTTTTTGTGTCCGCTGGCCTTTCAATAAGTTCAAAAAATACAATCCAATAATGATCCCAAAAAAAAGCTGGATAAACAACGCCAATCCTGTCCAATTCATCGTATTCCCTCCTGCACTCTCCTAGTTTGTCATTTCTGTTAGTATCTCCTTTGGAAGGGCGAAATTATCCAAGAAATTCGTGTTGAAAATTTTGGCGTTTTTATCCTGAATAACAATAATTTATCAAAAGACAAAGAAAAAGACTGCCAGGCTGAACTGGCAGTCTAAACTGTAAATAACTCAAAATTAATTGGTTTTACCCTACTGTTTTTTTAAAGTATAAACGTTGATTTCCACTACAGGCACTCGCTTTCCGCGGGCGGTCCGGGAGCCGTATTCCCCCAGGAGTCTCGCACCTTCCGTTCCAACAAAGAAAAAGACTGCCAGGATGAACTGGCAGTCTTGCTTTTCCATATGATCAAGCAGATGTTTTCTTTTCTTGTCCTTTGATTGTTGTACCGTCTTTTAGGACGAGCTTTGGAGATTCGTTTTTCGAAATCGTGCTGCCAGTGATTACACATTTTGCAACGTCATCACGTGAAGGCAGATCGAACATCACTTCAAGAATGATGCCTTCGATGATGGAACGCAGACCACGTGCACCAGTTTTACGTTCAATTGCCTTTTTAGCAATTTCACTTAGCGCTTCCTGTTCGAATTCCAATTCAACATCGTCAAGCTCAAGCAATTTTTGATATTGTTTAACAAGCGCATTTTTCGGCTGTGTAAGGATTTCAATCAAAGCAGCTTCATCCAATTGCTCAAGAGTCGCAATTACCGGAAGACGTCCGATGAATTCCGGAATTAATCCGAAACGAAGCAAGTCTTCAGGAAGGACTTTGGAAAGCAATTCTTTTTCTGCAATATCATCCTTTTTCACATCAGAGCCAAAGCCGATGACTTTTTGACCAAGACGGCGTTTGATGATCGGTTCGATGCCATCAAAGGCACCGCCGCAGATGAACAAAATATTGGTTGTATCGATTTGGATGAATTCCTGATGTGGATGTTTACGACCACCTTGAGGCGGAACGCTTGCAACCGTTCCTTCAAGTATTTTCAATAAAGCTTGTTGCACACCTTCACCAGACACGTCACGTGTAATGGAAGGATTTTCCGATTTACGGGCAACTTTATCGATTTCATCAATATAAATGATGCCTTTTTCCGCTTTTTCCACATCATAATCTGCTGCTTGGATCAATTTTAGCAAGATGTTTTCGACATCTTCCCCAACATATCCAGCTTCCGTCAATGAAGTGGCATCAGCAATGGCAAAAGGAACATTCAGTAATCGCGCCAATGTTTGCGCAAGAAGGGTTTTCCCGCTTCCAGTCGGTCCGATTAGGGCGATGTTACTTTTTGAAAGCTCCACATCGTCGACTTTGCTATTGGAATTGATACGTTTATAATGGTTGTAAACAGCGACAGCCAAAGATTTCTTCGCCTGTTCTTGTCCAATCACATATTCGTCAAGAATTTCACGGATTTCCATAGGCTTAGGAACATCTCTGAATTCTACTTCTTCATCAGTTCCCAGCTCTTCTTCTACGATCTCCGTACAAAGTTCTATACACTCGTCACAAATATAGACACCTGGACCAGCAACCAGTTTACGGACTTGTTCTTGTGTTTTACCGCAAAAAGAACATTTTAACTGTCCTTTTTCATCATTAAATTTAAACATGTACGTTCACCCCTTTAAATACTCTTCCAACTCTATTACATAGCGGTACCCAATCATAATGAAAAGAAACTAGGCACACATCTACTTAAACATTCCAAAATCCTAAGTATGTTTTGCATTTTATCATGTTCTTGGAAGTTTAGTAACAAAAATGCTCACGGTCCGAGTTGTTAAATAAGTACAATAATCAATCAATATGTATTTGCCCTTTACCAGTATGCCCAAAACTTTAGATCTTTAAAAGCAGGATTTGCTGTATAAATATGTATATGCGGTATTAGAACTAATCTACACCGAAATCCCAAAAAAATCAATCAGGAAATAACCGATATTTGAAATTTACACCGATTCTCAATATGTATAAAACAAGGCACGATTACTCGCGCCTTGTTTTTTAAAGGAAATATTTTAATCTACTTATTTATTAACAATTATTTTGCGTCAACTGTTTTGCTGTTTTCCACCAAGAAGTCAATTGCTTTCTTAATTTTAAGATCGCCTTTGATCCCTTCTAAGTTTCCAAGAGCTTGTTTGATCGCGTCAACTTCCATATTGTACATAGTAGCCATTTGTGCAAGTTCAGCTTCTACATCTTCGTCAGTAGCTTCAAGTTTTTCAACTTCAGCGATCGCTTCAAGAGTTAAGCTCGTACGAACTTGCCCTTCAGCTTCTTCTTTCATTTGCGCTTTTAAAGCTTCTTCATCTTGACCTGAGAATTGGTAGTAAAGCTCCAAATTAAGACCTTGAGATTGAATGCGTTGAGAGAACTCATTCATCATGCGGTCAACTTCGTTTGAAATCATTGCTTCAGGAACGTCTATTTCTACACCTTCAACAGCTTTGCCAATTACAGTGTTTTGAATGAAGTTTTCTTCTTCATGTTTTTTGTCATGCTCTAATTTATGTTTTGTTTTTTCTTTAAGTTCAGCCAAAGTTTCCACTTCGTCGTCGACATCTTTCGCGAACTCATCATCCAACTCAGGAAGTTGTTTTGTTTTGATTTCGTGAATTTTCACTTTGAATACAGCTGGTTTACCTGCAAGTTCAGCAGCATGGTATTCTTCAGGGAATGTAACTTCGATATCTTTTTCAGCGCCAGTTTCAAGACCTACAAGTTGCTCTTCAAATCCTGGAATGAAAGAGTTTGAACCGATTTCCAATGAATGGTTTTCTGAAGCTCCGCCTTCGAATGCTTCACCATCAACGAATCCTTCGAAGTCAAGAACAACTGTATCGCCTTCAGCAACTTGTCCTTCTTCTTTAACGACAAGCTCAGCTTGACGCTCTTGCAAAGTTTTCAATTCGTTTTCAACGTCTTCGTCAGTTACTTCAGTATTGAATTTTTCAACTTCAACACCTTTGTAATCTCCCAATTTAACTTCAGGCTTAACTGTTACAGTTGCAGTGAAGATCAGGTTTTCGCCTTTTTCCATTTTCTCGATGTCGATTTCTGGACGATCTACAGGCTGAATTCCAGCTTCTTCGACAGCATTTGCATAAGCATCTGGAAGAATGATATCAAGTGCATCTTGGTAAAGAGATTCTACGCCGAATTTTTTTTCGAACATTTGACGTGGCATTTTACCTTTACGGAAGCCAGGTACATTTACTTGTTTCACTACTTTTTTGAAAGCTGCGTCTAAACCTTCGTTTACTTTTGCAGCGTCAACTTCGATTGTTAGTACGCCTTGGTTACCTTCTTGTTTTTCCCATTTTACAGACATGTGTTTCCCTCCAAAAATCTATATACTTCAATAATAAGCATTGGATGAATATGCTTTGCAAGTGTTAACAAGTCATCCTTCAAATATACCCCAAAAATATTGGGGTAATCGTCAAAATTAGACGATTATACATTACAACCACTACATTATACCACAGGATTAATCTGTTACAACAGCAATAGCTTAAATAATGGGATAAGAAATTTCTTCAATTTCTTTTATATTGGAAAGAATATCCGCAACGCTTTCCTCATCAGCCTGGTAAAGGTCCGCCAATTCCCTCATGAAAACTTCCCCGGTCATGTATTCTTCCGCCAAGGCATGATAGGCAGCTGCCCATGCAGGCGAACTTTCCGGTCCGGGTTCAAAAGGAAACAATAAAAAAGAATGACGTTCAATCAAACTATGGACCATTTCAAATAAGCTCGGATTATCCTGACTGATTTCCTCTTCGGTCAGTCCGGTTACCTTCTTATAAAAGTCCGTCTCCTTCAAACTTTTTAATTCGCTTGGTATGACCGACTTTGATTGATTGAATTTCTTCAACGTCACTTCCTCGTTATATTCCTGGTCGATAAGGATGTTAAGGAGCATCGTTTTAAAGAAAGGGTGTTCCTCCTCTTTTTGTAGAAATTCTTCGATTTGAGGGATAAATGGTCGAATATTGATATTCGTGAGTTTTGAAATGACCATAAGCCTGTCATTATCCGTTTTCCCTTCAAAAAGTCCATCCTCCTGCAATTCCTCTGAAAGCTGCTGATTTTGCCTTTCCTTTTCCTCTTTTTTATCCTCAAGGGCCCTTTTACTGAACTGAAGCATCTTTTCGAAATGCTCCTCTTTATCAAAAGGAATTTGGCTTTCTTCAAATAGCAGTTCGATCGTCGTGACCATTTCCTGATGCTCGCCTAATTGCAGCAGTACCATCAAATAAATATTGATCAGTTGAAAATAGTCGCCGATGCCTTTATTCAGCATCTCTATACACAACTCTTTTGACTCCTGGTAATACTCAAGTTCGACTAATGAGACCACTAGTCCCATGCAAACTTCATCATTTTCGGGCTCATACTCCCTGGCTTGGCTGAAAAGATGTGCAGCCGCTTTAAAGTTTCTGTTTCCTAGCTCATCCAGCCCTTTTACAATCAGCCTTTCACCGAGATTTGGAAAGGCGATAATTTTGGTTTCTCCGACCTTCTTTTCGTTGTTCTCATTATCCATCCTATTTTCCGCCTCACCGTTCGCTTTTTGAGAAACAGTTTAGCATGTAATAGCTGGAAACACAAAAAATTATATGCCTGATGAACGCCTTTTCGTCTTTCCCCGATAAAAAAAATCCCGCATCCTTTCAATTATGAAAGGAGAACGGGATATGACCTTCTTCGATTAAATACTCGATACAGTCTTTTTTTGAGATTCATAGGCAGAAATCTCTTTATCATATTGAAGCGTTATCGAAATTTCATCCCAGCCTTTGATGAGCATTTCCTTCCAATATGGATGAATTTCAAAGCTTGTTTCAAACCCTTGACCATCTTTCAATGCCTGATTGGGAAGGTCGATCGTCAACTCATAATCAGGTGCCGAAACCCTCCCCATTAAATAGCTTACTTCAGTCTGGGTTAAAGCGATGGGGACCATGCCATTTTTCATGCAATTACTTTTAAAGATATCAGCATAAGAAGGAGCGATGATGATATCGAATCCGTAGTCTTTCAATGACCAAGGGGCATGCTCACGCGAAGAACCGCAGCCAAAATTCTCACCTGCTATTAAAATGGACGTGTTTTGATTATGTGGCTGATTCAATTCAAAATCAGGACGTTCCTTTCCATCTTCATCAAAACGCCAGTTATAGAATAAAAACTCGCCAAATCCGCTTCGCTCAATCCGTTTTAAAAATTGCTTCGGAATGATTTGATCCGTATCCACGTTTTTACGGTCAAGTGCCGCCGCTCTTCCTTTATATATTGTAATGGGTTCCATTCTTTGCACCTCCGGTTAATTCGTATTCTTAATGGACTTGTTCAGTTCTTTTCAAATTCCTGATATCGACAAACTTCCCATGAATGGCGGCCGCGGCAGCCATGGCCGGACTAACCAGGTGCGTTCTTGCTCCAGCTCCTTGCCTGCCTTCAAAGTTCCGATTACTTGTGGAGGCACAATGCTCACCGGCAGGAACAACGTCAGGATTCATGCTCAGGCACATGCTGCAGCCCGATTCACGCCATTCGAAGCCCGCTGATTTGAAAATCTCATCCAACCCTTCATCTTCCGCTTGCCTTTTGACGCTTTGTGAACCAGGAACGACCATCGCCCGAACCCCTTTATGAACTGTTTGGCCTTCGATCATTTCTGCGGCTTGCCGTAAGTCCTCAATGCGTGAATTGGTGCACGATCCTATGAATACATGTTGTACGGGAATTTCCGTGATCGGCATGCCTTCCTCAAGACCCATATACTCAATGGCCCGATTCAGTTCTTTAGGATCCATGATATCTTCTGCGAAGGTTGGTACTTTTCCGTCCACTCCACTAGCCATTCCAGGATTCGTCCCCCAGCTGACCATTGGTGAAATCAGACTGCCATCAAGAATGATTTCTTGGTCATAAACAGCATCCTCATCACTGGAAAGTGACTTCCAGTCCTGAACACATCGCTCGAACTCTTCTCCTTTCGGCACATATTTACGACCTTTCAAATAAGAGAAAGTTGTTTCATCAGGAGCTACCAGCCCGGCTCTTGCCCCGCCTTCGATCGACATATTGCAAACCGTCATTCTTTCTTCCATTGACATATCCCGGAAAACTTCCCCACAATACTCAATGATATGTCCCGTACCAAAATCGACACCGAATTTAGAAATCACATATAAAATGACATCTTTCGCCATCACACCATGACCAAGCTTGCCATTAACCTCAAGCTTTAATGTTTTGGGTTTTGTTTGCCATAGGGTTTGTGTGGCCAAAACATGCTCGACCTCACTCGTACCGATCCCAAACGCAATCGAGCCAAACGCACCATGTGTGGAAGTATGACTGTCACCGCAGACAATCGTCATCCCTGGCTGTGTAAGGCCTAATTCCGGCCCGATAACGTGAACGATACCTTGATCCGGGCTGTCTAAATCAGCAAGACGGATACCGAACTCCTTACAGTTTTGCTCAAGCGCCTCTAATTGTTTCCTTGCAATATCATCCTCGATGAAATAGCGATTAACGGTTGGCACATTATGATCCATTGTCGCGAAAGTGCGGTCTGGTCTCCTGACTGTGCGTCCTTTTAATCTCAAACCTTCAAATGCTTGCGGAGAGGTCACTTCATGAATATATTGAAGGTCAATATAAATTAGATCCGGTTTATTCTCCTCTTCATTTACAATATGGCGATCCCATATTTTCTCTATAATCGACTTTCCCATCACTATCCCACCTCGATCAATCTTGTATTTTTTTAAAAAACACGGCCTAATGTTAGGCCGTGAAAGAAGTTTATGCGTAAGCTCCCATGATGTTGGAAATGGCTTCCTGGTCTAAAAGATTTGCTTTAATTTCTGCAATCATTTCTGAAGTAGACGTAATATTCGGTTGGCCATTTGCGATATCGCCTGTTCTCAAGCCATATTCTAGGACCCTTTCCACCGCCTGCTCAACGGCTTTTGCTTCATCTTCCAAACCAAAGGATAGGCGCAGCATGGAAGCCGCCGATAAAATCGTCCCAATCGGATTGGCCAGATTTTTTCCCGCGATATCCGGGGCAGAGCCATGAATCGGTTCATATAGATTTGGCCCTTTTGTTGAAATGGAGGCGGAAGGAAGCATTCCAAGCGAGCCAGTCAATACCGAAGCTTCATCGCTTAAAATATCGCCGAACATATTCTCCGTCACGATAATATCAAATTGTTTCGGGTTTTTGATCAATTGCATGGCTGCATTATCAACAAGCATATGTTCAAGGGTTACATCCGGATAGTCCTTGGCAATTTCTTCAGCCGTCTCACGCCACATCCTGCTGGATTCAAGAACATTCGCTTTATCCACGGATGTTACTTTTTTCTTGCGATCCGATGCTAATGCAAAAGCAAGTTCAATGATGCGCTTCATTTCGCTTTTCTGATAGAAAAGGGTATCGACGACCGCCTCTTTCCCCTCTTTTTCAACGCGCTCACTTGGCTTTCCGAAATAAAGGCCGCCAGTTAGTTCCCTGACAATCACGAAATCCACATCTTCAATGAATTCCTTTTTAAGAGGAGAAGATCCCGACAAGCTGGAATAATAGCTGATTGGACGGATGTTGGCATAAAGATTCAAATCTTTTCGGATTTTCAGCAAACCTCGTTCCGGTCTTAGGTGTGCAGGCTGGTCATCCCACTTAGGTCCTCCAACGGCCCCTAATAATACCGCATCGCTGTTTTTACAAATCTCCACTGTTTCATCCGGCAGGGGTGAACCTGTGTTATCGATGGCCCCGCCGCCAATCTCACCATATTGAAATTCAAAATCGTGGCCATATCTTTGGGCAACGGCTTCGAGGATTTCTACAGCGCCTCTTGTTACTTCTTTCCCGATGCCATCTCCTTGAAGCACCGCAATATTCCTTTTCATCGAAATCTCCCCTTCCTATAGTAATACTGCTTTTTCTTCTAGTTCCTTCATGATGATCACACGGTTCACAGCATTCAAATATGCTTTGGCGGATGCTTCCAAGACGTCCTGATCAAGACCGCGGCCGCTTGTTTCCACTCCGTTATAATCAATTTTCACAAAAACCTGGGCAAGGGCATCCATTCCGCCGCCGACCGATTGAATTCGATAGTCCAGCAAGCTGATCTCGCTGCCCAAACATCTTTCAAGCGTGTTATATAGGGCTTCTACACTTCCTGCACCTGTAGCCGCTTCCTGAATCTCTTCATTATCGCCTTTTTTCAGCGTGACCGTCGCAGTCGCCGTCTGATGGGTACCGTGGGAAATCTGTAAGGCAACCATGTCATAAAAACTGATATCCGTCGCTTTCTCTTCAAGCACCAGCGCAACGATATCTTCATCCGTCATCGTCTTTTTATTATCGGCCAATTCCTTGAATTGGACGAATAACGAGTTCATTTCCTCATCCGTTACCGTAAAATTCAACTCTTGTAATCTTTCTTTGAAAGCATGGCGTCCTGAATGCTTTCCTAAAACGAGTGAATTGGACGAAACACCAACGAGTTCAGGTGATATGATTTCGTACGTCGTTTTTTCTTTTAACACGCCATCCTGGTGAATGCCAGATTCATGTGCGTATGCATTGGCACCAATAATGGCTTTATTAGCTGGAACTTGCATTCCCGTAAGGCGGCTGACCAAGTCACTGGTCCTTTTAATTTCATTCAATACAAGATCCGTTCCCGCTTGATAGAAATCTTTACGGATGTAGAGTGCCATCGCCACTTCTTCGAGCGCCACATTTCCGGCACGTTCTCCGATTCCGTTGATTGTGCCTTCGACTTGCGTAGCCCCTCCTTCGATGGCAGCCAATGAATTGGCTGTCGCCATTCCAAGATCGTCGTGGCAGTGTGCGGATAAACTAACTTTATCAATAGAAGGAACATGTTCACGAAGGTACCTGAAAATGTTTCCGTATTCGATTGGAGCTGCATACCCTACAGTATCCGGGATGTTAATGACCTTGGCGCCAGCTTGAATGACCGCTTCAACGATTTCAGCCAAATAGTCAAGTTCTGTACGGCTTGCATCTTCTGCAGACCATTGCACGATCGGAAAACGCGCTGCCCCGTACTTAACCATTTCTACCGACTTTTCAATCACTTGCTGCTTCGACATTTTCAACTTATATTCACGATGAATGGGCGAAGTGGCGATGAACGTATGCAATCTTGGTTCTGCGCCGCCCCTTAATGAATCCCAAGCTGCATCAATATCTCCTTTTACAGCACGCGCCAGCCCTGTGACAGAGCTGTTTTTGATTTTGCGCGCGATTTCCTGTACGGAGTTGAAATCCCCTTTGGATGCTGCCGGAAAACCGGCTTCGATAATATCAACACCCAATCTTTCAAGCTGATAAGCAATTTCAAGTTTTTCGGTAAAATTCAAATTTACACCGGCTGATTGCTCCCCATCTCGAAGTGTAGTTTCAAATATATTAATTTTTCGCAACGGCTACCACTTCTTTCTCTTGTTGTTGAGGTTTCACGAATGGCATCATTTTTCTTAACTCACGGCCAACCACTTCGATTTGATGTTGGTTTTCACGATTATTGATTGCATTGAAGACTGGACGATTCGCTTGGTTCTCCAAGATCCATCCCTTAGCGAACTCACCGTCTTGGATGTCTTTCAAGATCGCTTTCATTGACTCTTTCGTAGTTTCCGTCACAACGCGTGGTCCAGAAACGAAATCTCCCCATTGAGCTGTGTCAGAAATGGAATAGCGCATGTTTTCCATTCCGCCTTCATACATAAGGTCGATGATTAATTTAAGTTCATGTAAACACTCGAAATACGCTACTTCCGGTTGGTATCCAGCTTCTGTCAATGTTTCGAATCCAGCTTTCACAAGGGCAGTCAATCCGCCGCAAAGTACTGCCTGCTCTCCAAATAGATCCGTTTCCGTTTCTTCCTGGAAAGTGGTTTCCAAACCGCCAGCTCTTAAAGAACCGATTCCCCGAGCGTACGCAAGTGCCAATTCCCTTGCTTCACCCGTTACATTTTGATAGATGGCGAATAATGCCGGCACCCCTGCACCTTGTTCATATGTACGGCGAACAAGATGTCCCGGACCTTTTGGAGCGACTAATAATACATCCACGTCTGCCGGAGGAACGATTTGATTGAAATGGACGTTGAATCCGTGTGCGAACATTAACGCTTGACCCGCACGCAATACCGGTTTGATTTCTTCTTGGTATACTTTCGGCTGAGTTTCATCCGGTAATAGGTTCATGATTACGTCTGCCTGTTCAGCTGCTTCTTTCACTGTGTAAACATTAAAGCCGTCTTCCACCGCTTTATCGAATGATTTACCTTTCCTGATTCCGATGATTACATCTACACCGCTGTCACGTAAGTTTTGTGCGTGTGCGTGTCCTTGTGAACCATATCCGATTACCGCTACCTTTTTATTGTTGAAAAAATTCTCGTTTGCTTCTGCGTTATAATATACTTTTGCCATAATAATTACATCTCCCTTTTCATCATTGTTTTTGTTTTGTTTTTTTGTTTTGGTTTATACGATTGTCGCACTCTTAGCGTGAGCAATTTGCATTCCACGCGGGATGGCGGCTGTCCCTGTCCTTGCCAATTCCTTGATGCCATATGGCTTGATCAGTTCAATGAAGGCTTCGATTTTATCTGATTCCCCAGTGATTTGAACTGTCAGGCTATCTTTACTGACATCTATAACTGATGCTCGGAATGGTTCAATGACTGAATAAATCTCGGCTCGGGTTTGTGTGGTCACCAATATTTTAATGAGTGCAAGTTCCCTCGCCACAATCGATTGATTCGTAATATCAAATACTTTCAAAACATCGATTTGCTTATTCAATTGCTTGGTGATCTGTTCAATGACAGCTTCATCATCAACATCGACCACGAAGGTCATCCTTGAAATGCCATCCTGTTCGGAAGGTCCGACAGTCATGCTTTCAATGTTATAATTTCTTTTCGTGAACAGGTTCGTAATCCGATTCAGGACGCCTGGCCGGTTGTTCACGGTTAGGCTAAGAATTCCCTTCATTGATTAAACTCCTTCCATTTCATCAAGCCCTTTTCCTTGCGCTACCATCGGGAAGACATTTTCGTTTTGTTTTACACGGAAATCAATCAACACTGGACCATCAGTCTTTAACGCTGCATCCAGGCAGTTGCTTGCCTCTTCCTCCGTCGTCACTTTGTATCCTGGTATTCCATAAGCATCGGCCAATTTCACGAAATCCGGATGCGATTGAAAAATACTGTGTGAGAAACGGTTATCATGAAAGAGTTCCTGCCACTGTCTTACCATCCCGAGTGCCCCGTTGTTGACGATGATGATCTTGATCGGCAGATTCATTTCGGCAATGACCGAAAGTTCCTGCAGGCACATCTGGAATCCACCATCCCCCGAAATGGAAAGCACCGTCGCTTTCGGATTCGCCAATTGCGCTCCGAGAGCCGATGGTAAGCCAAAGCCCATCGTCCCCAATCCACCGGAAGTGACCCATGAATTCGGTTTGTTAAACGGATAGTATTGTGCTGCCCACATTTGATGCTGTCCAACATCCGTCGTAACAATGGCCTCCCCATTCGTTTTTTCATGAAGCATCTGGATGACACGCTGAGGTTTCAGTACGCCTTCTTCATGTGTATAACGCAATGGGAACTCTTCATTCCATGCCGTCAGCTGCGTTGTCCATACATCAATTTCCGGTTTCTTGCCATTTTGCGCAATCAACTCCGCCAGTGCTTCCTTGGCACTTCCGACGACCGGAATTTTTGTCTGCACATTTTTACCGATTTCCGCTGGATCAATATCGATATGGGCCACTGTTGCATGCTGTGCGAATTTCGCTAGATTCCCAGTCAATCGATCATCGAACCTGGCACCGATATTGATTAATAGGTCACATTTCGATAACGCCATGTTTGCTGCATAGCAGCCATGCATGCCACCCATTCCGATAAAGAGAGGATGTTCCGCTGGAAAGCCTCCAAGACCCAATAAAGTATGGACGACGGGAATGCCTTGCTGCTCGACATATTCCTTTAATAAATGGGAGGCCTTTGCATGCAGGACACCTGCCCCTGCAAGAATGACCGGTCTTTTCGCTCCGCTTACGGCTTCAACAAGCTTTCTGATCTGTAAGTAATTAGGCTTGGTCGTCGGCTGATAGCCAGGGAGATCCATTTCTGGCTCCTTATCCGTCGATTCACCTTGTATAATGGCCATATCCTTAGGTATATCGATTAATACTGGACCGGGACGGCCGCTAGAAGCGATATAAAAAGCTTCTTTTATAATGCGCGGAAGATCTTCCGGCTTCCTCACCTGATAGTTATGTTTTGTAATCGGGGTAGTAATCCCCAGTACATCAGCTTCCTGGAAAGCATCCGAACCAATTACGCTGGTAGCAACCTGACCCGAAATTACCACAAGCGGTAAAGAGTCAATCATCGCATCGGCCAAACCGGTGACAATGTTCGTTGCCCCTGGACCGGATGTGACTATGACCACCCCCGGCTTGCCGGTAATCCTGGCGTATCCTTCCGCTGCATGAATCGCACCTTGTTCGTGCCTTGTCAAAATATGAAAAAGTTCTGAACTGTAAAGCTTGTCATAAATCGGCAATACAGATCCACCCGGATAACCAAAGATGACTTCAACATTTTCCTTTTTCAATGCATCCAGCAGAAATTCGGCTCCACTATAATGTGTCTTTCCACTCTTCCGATCAGCAACAACTGACTTTTGTGTCATTTCGTAAAAACCTCCTTCACTTTTTCACTAAACGTTTTCCTAAGATTCAGAATTTTCAGCTTTTTAAGCATACAAAAAAGCCTTTTCACCCCAAATGTACTTGCACTCGGCAAGTTAAAGGGGTGAAAAGGCTTGATGAGCCACTCCACGGTAC
This sequence comes from Peribacillus sp. NPDC076916, assembly GCF_050269675.1. Classification (NCBI taxonomy): domain Bacteria; kingdom Bacillati; phylum Bacillota; class Bacilli; order Caryophanales; family Bacillaceae; genus Peribacillus; species Peribacillus sp. NPDC076916. The sequence continues at coordinate 696,027 of NZ_JBNNIU010000003.1, read as the reverse complement.
CACCCTTTTTCGCATGAAACTCCATGCGCACTTTGAATAGCATACACTATTCTCTGTTTTGGTAACGGGTACTGGTACGCACCCGTTCAGCCCTACTAGTCTGACGTTCAAGCTGAAACTCCAAGGTGAGTTCATCTTTCGGGGGCAATACCGGCTCTCAGCTACCCGGCTCTCTGTGACTGCCTTTTTTAAAAGACTACTTATCCTCTTCAATGCTTTTCGCATTATTCACATTTTTCAAAACGATTATGTTTGATGTCTTGTATTTGTGATTATCTTACGTGTATTTAAGGTAGTAGTCAACAGGTTTTTTGAAATTTTTTGATAATTCCAAATTGAAAGATTTGTTGTATACGCTTACATACCTACCATGACCACATTCTACAAAAAAAGTTTTTTCAATTTTTAATTTTTAAAAAATCAACCATCCCATTAAATTTAACTCCCCCACCGAAATATCATCACACTACCCACATGATGCCAGTCACCGATAATGATTTTCCCAAATAGCGGGGGTGAAGATCATCTAAAATAATGACAGAGGGCTGAACACAGGTGATATTACTCATCCCCTGGTCCAGCCCTCTGGTTCATTTAGCCAATACATCCTCGTATTCTGCATTTTTTTCAAATTGTTTTTGAACGAAAGAACATACCGGAACAATTTTCAGTTTTTCCTCCCGTGCGAACCCTATTACCTTTTCAACTAGGGCATTTCCTACCTTTTGCCCGCGAAGCTTGTCAGAAACAACAGTATGATCCACCGTGATTTCATCATCACCTGATTTAAAGAATGTGATTTCCGCTAGTTTCTCACCAGATTCTTCGACAAAAAAAGAACTTTCACCTTTTTTGATATCCACCATCTTGATGACCTCCTTATCGTTCCTCTTTATCATATCTCACAAAACGGAAATTAAACAAATATTAGAAACGTAATCGAAATTGAATAAAGTAAAGTTCTTCCAAAAGGTTTAAAGCTAGCGTTGACCATGTTAAGTTTATTCACAAACTGATGATGGCTGTTATATTTTTTCAAAGAAGGCAAAAGACAATACTTGATTGATCTTTTCCTTGCAGCTTATATTCCCTTCCGGTGAAAACTAAGTTTTCCCATGGCTGACGTGTAAAATACTGAATGAAATTCTTTTAAAAGGTTTTTATTACTCTTTCAAACTCAAGATGAAATACCGTATTTTTCAAGCTTTCGTTTTTTGATACCATTTACTTAATGGGATAAATCTTCCCGTGACGATGTAAGAATAAGTATCTAGTAGAAACTAAAAAAACTGCCCTATATAGGTTAGGGCAGTTTTTAAAATTTTATGAACACAAAATATAAAATGATCATCGATAACAATATGACCATAAAAACAGCGATTAGAATTACTTGCGCACTTGAAGGCCGGAACGTTCCTTCATTGATTTGCCGCTTCTTCTGAAGATATCCGAATGTCGCCAGAACTGTAACCACAAAGCCCAATGCACATGCAAACATCCCCAGCACGATACTGATCAAATCAATCCGGGCATCCCGATGCACACCGATCGTAAAATGCAGGCTTGTCGCAAGAAAACCAACCCCCACTATCGCAATCACCGTTCTTATCCACGCTAAGAAGGTGCGTTCATTAGCCAGATGCTGCTGCGCATATTTCAATTGGTCTTTCTCCATGTCATCACCTTAATCGCACGATTTTAATCAACATTAAAAATCAATCATCTTTTCAGCAGCCGAAAAGCCCTGATCATAGACCCGACAAACATTAGCCCTGCACCGCCAAGCAATAAATATATACATAGTGTTTTATCAATAACATTTAAAGGATAAAGAAAGGCTCCCAGCGCAACGATTGTCCCTATCCCCGTTATCGTCCATCCTATTTTTTTCATTCGCAACTCCTAAAATTAATTATTTAGTGAAGGTCCCCCACGGGTTTCCCCTTATTTTAAAAAGTTCCCTCATTACTAGCTTAAACCATTTAAAAACTAACAACAAGTGGGATCCCTTAATATCTTCACGCAAAAAAGGAGCCATAAATGACTCCCTGTTTGAACACCCCCAAATTCAGCCGTTTTTATTATCCTTATCCATGTAGTCTATTATTTTTTTCTTCCCACCCAAACCCGAAGTTCCTTTGTGCAAGTTTAGTAATTCGTGTAAAAGGACACCAATCACCGGGAGCCGGGAATCATTCAGAATCTCTAAAGGCTGCATACAAGTCAGTTGGTTTTCATTTTATTGTATCCCCGTTCTTCGTATGGCTGTATTTTTTCAAGCCACTCTTCTTCAAGTTTTTTCAATTCCCGTTTAGCATCAAAAAAACCTGTTTCTTTCGGTTTCATTACCTGCAGTACCTCAAAAGAAAAAGCCTCTTTCCCATATTCGTTCCACTCACCTTGCAGCACTTTATTCGTGTTTGTGCCGAGTTCCAATTCAAATTGTTTCCCCTTCAACGTCTTTAAATTCCTGGTGCTTCCGATAAAAACTTTATTATTCACCTTATTTCTTATTTGGTATACACCTGCTTCTACTTTCGTTTCTTTATATAATTGCTTCAATTCTTTTTTACGATCCATATTTAATGCCTCCAGTCATCATTTCTTCAGCCAATATTGGCTCCCATCAGGCTTTCTATCCAAGAATCCATATTCTATTAAATATCTTCTCAATAGAACATGATCAGGATAAACGGCACCCAATATTTGATTGATTTCTTTCTCTTCATATTTCCGCTCTTTTTCAAAACGGTTCATAATTTCTTGAAGAATGATCAGCCTTTGTTTTTCCTTTGGCGGGAAAGACTTTAATGCATCCTGACTGCCTTTAGGGAAGTATTTTTTCAGTACAGTCACCTTTTCATCCTCGGTAACGTTATAACGATCATCGACCATCCTTGCTCTTTGATGAAGCGGGATAAATGCCGGCGCATGTTCATCTTTATCTTTCAAAAGTTCCATCAGGGCTAAAAACAACTTAGCCTGACGCTCTTTCTCTTTCAACACAAAGCGATGGTTCCGAATGGTGGAAGGACTCCCAATCCCCATTTCCTCCTGAACCTCAGCATCATTCTTCCCTTGGTAAAAAAGACGAAGAAGGCGACTTTGATGGTCCGTGAGACCTGTAAGTTTTTTATCGAGATCAATCAAGTAATCGAAAACGGAGCGGTGTGCATGTTCAATATGAATTCCCATATACCTCTTCGCTTCATAAAGAACTCCATCTTCCGGGTATACGATCCCCTTTTCAACTGCAGTTCCGCACAGCAAACAAACATATTGATTCTCACCTTCGATATACCCTTGTTTAAGCTCATCCTGAGTCGCGCTCCAAAATATTTCAGCGTCCTTCATAAAACAAACACTTCCCTATAAAGTTTATAATATAATAAACATATTATTAATTTGTTTGCTTTGTGTCAATGTTTTTCCTGATTTTTTTATAATTCCAGCAACCGTGAAATCATAAAAACAATACATTGAATGAGAAATACAAAAAAGGCACCCGATCACGGATGCCTTTTTCTATGGAGCATAGTATTTGTCCTTCGTCAGAGCTCATTAAGTATTAGCTAGGCACAAACTTAAGTATTCCTTCCAGATAAACACCTTGTTCTTTACGTGTGCATTCCCTCAACTTGATTCTTCCTTCTTTTTCTAACTCCTTGGCTAATTGGACCACTTCAGTTCCATCTTCGGTTATTTCGACTGAGAAAAAATTGCCCCGAGTGGAAGTTTGAATGAACTTGAATAATCTATCTTTATTCATTTAAACATCTCCTTATTTATAACAAATTCGACATAAAAGGATCATCCACCTGCGATAAATATGAAATAAAAAACTTCTTATCATTATACGAACATTATAAAAGGGTGCGAATCGAAATTATCCTCGTTATTTTATACAGCCCAAAAAGTAAAAAAAGCCAAAACCTTAGAAGGTTTTGGCTTTTTTAGTTAGTGTCCCAGGAGAGATTCGAACTCCCGACCGACGCCTTAGAAGGGCGTTGCTCTATCCAGCTGAGCTACTGAGACATTTATGATATGAGTTGCGGTAAAACTTATGTATTACCTTAACTGTTCCCTTAGGACACTTCTTATTATATTAGGATATCAAAAGAAAGTCAACGGTTTTTCAAAAAAAGTTTTTTCTTTTTTTATGAACCAGGAAGCGGGGAAAAACGCTTCCTGTTCATTATACATGAAGTCATTCCATTTGATAAGCATTTCTTAGTTCCTCAACGATTTTTCCTTCAAGGTCATAAAAGGTGATTTCAAGTTGGTCATTTCCGATATCCAAAATGGCATAGGTTTTCTCTTTTCGTCCACGCGGCTGCCTTATGCTTCCCGGGTTGATGAAGAGCTTGCCGTCAATCAATTCTGAGCCTGCAGCGTGGGAATGACCAAAGCAAATAATATCCGCCCCTGTCTCTTCACTTTTATATGAAAGGTTCATCAAGGTCATATTTATGTTATAGAGGTGTCCATGTGTAAGGAAGAAACGTTTGCCTGCGATACTCTCCACAATATCATTCGGATATGCAGAATCATAGTCACAATTCCCACGAACGGCTAAGAATTCCGACATGTGAGGGTCATTTCTTTCCAACTCTGAATCACCGCAATGGATCATGGCAGCAACCTCTTGTTTATGACGGTCGGCAATCATGCTGATTTCATGAGTTAAGCCATGACTGTCACTCATTATTAGCACTTTCATCGTCACATTCCTTCTTCCCTTTTTAAAAATGGATCAAGTTTTTCATCTAGAGCCCTCAATGCGTTGGCACGGTGGCTGATTTTGTTTTTTTCCTCTTTTGTCAATTCGGCGTTTGTTTTGCCCTGTTCCTCAACAAAAAAGATGGGATCATAACCGAATCCATTTGTTCCAGAAGGCTGTTCTGTAATCAAGCCTTCCATCGTTCCTGATACCGTAATCGTTTCCTGATTGGGTGACGCAAGTGCCAAGGCGCAATAAAATCTCGCCGTTCTATCCTCTTTTGGTACGCCTTCCAGCTCCCGGAGGACTTTTTCCGTGTTTGCTTCATCACTCTTGGACTCTCCAGCATAGCGCGCAGAATATACGCCAGGACGGCCCTCCAATGCATCTACAATCAATCCGGAGTCATCAGCAATGACAAAGTGGCCCAGCTGATGGGCAATGGCCTCTGCCTTCAGGATCGCGTTTTCTTCAAAAGTCGTGCCTGTTTCCTCAACATCCGGAGCATCGGGTACATCGAGAAGTGTTTTGACTTCATATCCTTTTGCAGAGAATAAGCTTTCGAACTCCTTGGCTTTCCCTTTATTTTTCGTTGCAATGATTACTGTCTTCATTTTTCATTTCACCCTTTTTTATTTTATCGGCATGAAGCTTTTGGGGACAAAGAAAGAATCCGCTGTAACTCGTTATATGTAAAAGCCGCTTCTTCTCCAGTGCCAAACGGAAGAATTCAGCGCTCCCTTTCACGATAAAAAAAGGCCGCTGTATCATCCAGATAACTTAAGTCTATCACAACTCCCTCATCTGCAATAACCCGAAACATGTAAACTAACGTTTGTAATTTTCACTATGTTCAATATGGATATTAACTTTTATGTTATTTATTGAAGTCTTATCAAAGGAATTAATAATTTTATTATCCCACTTATTGACATGGTATCTGTATGCCTTTTCACTGATGTTAAAAAGGTCTGTATTGATTTTCTCCCCTGTCCCCAATGTCTTCAAAATATCTTCCTTAATTTTTATTTCTACCTTTTTTTCGATTTTTTCCATATCAAGGTTTTCTATGTTTTGTTAACAATATAAAGGTTTCGTAAGTAAACAAGATTTGATAGGTTTAAAATGGGTTGAAAATAAGGCGACAGTGATGTTTTTTTCGCTGAACGAACATATCATATAAAGGTTTCTTTTGCTGTTACAACACCATGATGTTTGTTTTGGGGTCCATAAGTTGGCGCAAATGGAATAAGGAATAACAGTATAATTGCAGCACTCAAAAGAAACAGACTACTGATTGGAAAGAAATATTTGTATATAAAATAAAAAAATGAAGTGGCATCCCAATGGATTAGCGTCCCAAAAAAAATCATCAAATATAGGGAAAGCAGTATCCACTTCTGATGTTTTGAATTTGAGATTAATTTATATCCTATAAATAAACATAAACTTATTCGAATCACGGCACCTGAAAGCCATTGGAAAATGGACAGGAAATCGAGTCGGGTAATATAATAGCCAAACCTTAACAACTTCCATTGTTCATAAGTTGGATTCCTCATTTTCGCTGCTTCCACAGAACCAAATTCTGCAATCGCTCCCATGAGGGGCCCTAACGTAAGCATGATTAAAATTACACCAACTAATAAAAGCCACTTGGCTTTTAGCTTACCTTTCAGGTAAGGAGTCAAAAATAGAAAAACGATAATTTCCAAATATCCTGCACTCGTATACAAAATTCCATTTAGAGTATTGCGATACCCGCTTTCAAATATCGGGAACAATAATTCATAATTCTTATTACTCGTATTCCCCAGCCCCACAAATATCCCGAAAAAAGTGACGAACGGAAGAAACAGGAGAGCCAAAGTGCTTATGGTGCGTATTCCTTTATAGGTTGCAAACATACAAGTAAAAGTGAATAGGCTAACGACTACGATGTTTGGTATGTCATGAGTATAATTAGCCTTTGCCCAAATCACTGTAAATTTGACGGTAATGAAGGCGTTAAATATAAAGTACAACCCAAATGATATTGTGAAAATATATGTAACGAAAGGTGTAGACCATTTTTTCAGAAAAGCAATTATATCTTCTTTATCTAGTTTTTTATAAATATAAAAAATAAAAAGGGTCCATATGATACAGGGAACAACACTTATTATGACACTTATCCATGCGTCGCGTTGAGATGCGGTCAAGATATTGGGAAGGAGCAGGACATGTACCATGAATCCTGTATTCATAATGATTAAAACATAGATGTGTACAGCCTGAATGACCTTTTGATCCATAATACCCCCCCATTGATTGCATTGTTATAAGTAATTTCCCCTTTTAAAAATTTATTTATGTAAAAACTTTCTCACGATACTTTTCAACTAATGCAATAATTAAGGTTTATACGACAGGGGCTCTAAAAAGGTGGTTATTCAATTCTGGAGGCAAAAAAATAAGAGACAGCTTCAGGCTGCCTCATTGTGCTATTTCTAAATATAATATCGTTCTTTAAAAACTGCCTGTGTTGACTTTCTCTGGACGGACCACTGGTTCGGATAATTTCTTTCCTTCTTCATTAAGTACATCTGCGCTGCCCTGCACTTGTACTTCAACGCTTTCAATTCCTTTCTGTTCCGTTAAAGAAAGGACCAAGGCATCAAGTACTTCTTGTGATACCTTTTTCTCTTTAAAGCTTCCAAGGATATTTTCGTTAAAATTGAGGCTGACCTTACCTTCTGCCACCTTAGGCTCGTCAAGTAAAGCTACATCACTCATGAACCCTGTTTGCAGGCTAGAACCCGAAGGACTCTTCGTTAATTCCTTAATGACGGCTGTTACATTATCAGACACCGTTTCACTGATCCTGCGCGTCACCGGAACATAATAAGTGTACTCCTCGTCACCGCCTACATAATAAACGGTCAGTGCTTTTGTATTGGAAATGTCGACTACGTCACTCGTATCGATATTGATTCCTGACGACCTTGAGATATTTTCATCTATCGGTGTGCCATTGACCGGCATTTCGGAAATATCTTCTCCATTGATTCTCATTTTGATTTTATCGACCGAGTCGAATTGTGTCAGGGTCCATGTAATGGCCTGAAGGATTTTAAGTTCATCCTCTTTCTGATAGTTTTTGAACTCCGGCGAAAAGTCCGCCACAGCCACTCCGTCTTTAATGTTCACGCTTATTTGGGTATCGGCAGGAATGACGGCCCTGAACCCATTTGGAAGTTTATCCGTGACTGGCCCGTTACTGACAAGGTAATCAAGGGCCTGTTTAGCGACAGCCTCCGATTTAGGAAGTTCCAATGTCTGTGGAACCACATACCCGCTTTTATCAATTAAATATAACTCCGTCTTCACCGTTTTAGATTCAACAGCGCCTTCTTCTCCATCAGCCGCTGGCTTTTCCCCACCATTCGTTTCTGTTTCTTTCAATGAAGATTCATCCTCGACTAATGTAACATCCTTTGGTGGATCAATTTCCTTTTTCTCTTCACCGCCAAATAATCCGCAGCCCGAAAGCCAAAAAGAAGATGCCAGAATGGTCACAGCCATTGTTACTTTTGATTTATTGGACATAAAATCACTCCTAGGACAGTTTGTACTCCTATTTATACGAGCCCTAGGGGAAAATAGACCAATTATTTTTCTCTCTGATAATGGAGCCGGGCAACTTGCCCTTACTGCTGCATCTTTTTCAGCTTCATTGGGGTTTCAGGTAATCCTGATTGGAACAATCTTAATTCCCTTTCTATCCCTTGAAAAAGCCCAACTAGGCTTCAACTTCTCTAGCGATATATCCATCCTGGGTTGCACTATATATTTTCATTTTTCCCCACCAAAAAAAAAAGACTTCCAAATGGAAGCCTTATAAGTGATCAATTTTAATTGTTTCGATGTCATTGACATGAATACCGAGCCAGCTCGAAGCGATGGAACCAAACATATCTCTTGAACCGGTTGTGTAAAAGCGATGAACTGGACGGAGCTTGCTTTTATTGATTAATTTATAGTAATCCAAAATGACACTTGCCTCACGGGCCGTCTCTTCCCCAGAGGAAATGACTTGTACTTCATCCCCCATATAGGAAGAGATTACAGGCCCCAGCAGTGGATAATGGGTACAGCCAAGGATCAATGTGTCGATCTTCGTTTTCTTCAACGGGTTCAAGGTTTGTGCCACGACCCTATTGACGATACCCCCTTGAAACTCCCCGCTTTCCACGATTGGGACAAATTTCGGGCATGCTAAACTATCTACTTTCACATCGGAATTGATGGAAGCAAGCGCGTCATCATAAGCTTTGCTTTTTACCGTGCCTTCCGTACCAATAACGCCAATATGCAAGGAATCAGAAACTTTCAATGCCGCCCTTGCCCCTGGATGGATGACACCCAACACAGGAATCGGAAGTATTGCCCTGATCTCATCCAGTACAGCTGCAGTTGCCGTATTGCAAGCGATGATCAGCATTTTTATATCCTTCTTCATCAAGAACCTCGTCATCTGCCATGTGAAGGTTTGGACATCTTTTTTAGTCCTCGGCCCATAAGGGCATCTTGCTGTATCACCTAAGTAAATTATATTTTCATTTGGAAGCTGACGCATGACTTCTTTAGCTACTGTCAAGCCGCCTACCCCTGAATCAATGATGCCTATCGGTTGTTTCAAAAAACTCGCCTCATTTTTCTTTCATTTCTAGATGTAGTTTTGCTAAAATCCCTTTGAGGGACCTGATGTCAGATTCGTTAAAATTGACTAACACGCCACTCAAGTACTGCTGCCGTTTATTAATTACTTCTTCGATAATCCTTTCACCTTCTTCAAGAAGGTGAATTCGAACCACACGCCGGTCCTTTTCATCCCTGACACGCTGAACAAGCTGATGTTTCTCCATGCGGTCAATCAGGTCCGTCGTTGTGCTGAAGGCGAGGAACATCTTCGTGGACAATTCACCAATCGTCATGTCGCCTGATTCAAAAAGCCATTGCAAAGCCACGAATTGAGGAATGGTAATTTTATAATCATGGAGAATTTCTCTTCCCCTTTGTTTAAGCCATGTCGATACATAGCGCAATTCCCTCTCGATATCGGCTACATATGCCGACTGCTTCTCTTCATCCATACACACAGCTCCCCACTTCATGAAACTTATCATACTACCATTTTGGATGAAAGTGAAATGATTTTCAAGATTGATTGCCTGGAAGCATTATGAAACCCCATACATAAAAATAAGCAGCATCCAAAGAAGTCAAAACAACCAGGTTGCTTTGCCCTTCCTTATATGCTGCCAATAAACGGGAGAGAAATTATTTATAAGGCTTACGTATTAAGAGTTAACACATTAAAGCTTAAGTTCTCCCATACGAAGGAGTTCTATGACTGCCTGCGAACGTCCTTTAACTCCAAGCTTCTGCATCGCATTCGAAATATGGTTTCGAACTGTTTTTTCGCTAATAAACAATTCACCTGCGATTTCTTTTGTTGTTTTGTCTTGTACTAGTAACTCAAATACTTCTTTTTCTCTTTTGGTGAGTAGTGGCTTATGAGTGAATTCGTTCTCCTTCAAGTAATGTTACCCTCCTTGCCTTCACCAGCATAAAACCCGGAGTGGGTGTCTATTTAGTCAAGATATAGTATGTCGGCTGGCGCAATGGAGTGACTCTTTTACTTGTCTAAATGGAAATATTTTTAGGATTGTTCAACTCTGTATGCCACATCGATCGTTTCATCTCTTCCGTCCAAGGTACGGGCTTTCCGGTGGCCTTTGAGACTTGTACAATCGTCCCCCTGCCCGTTAAACAAATTGAACCATCTTGTTTGGTCCCCATATAATGCAAGTCCACTGAAGAATTTCCGATATGGTCAGCTTTCACATGGATTGTCAACTGATCATTGAAAAACACCTGTTTCAGGTAATCACACTGTAAATTTGCAACAACCGGCATCTCACCGCATTCAGCTGAGGCCCAATCCTTCATGAACCCCATACTGTTGAAATACTCAATCCGAGCTTCCTCAAAATAAGTAAAAGGAATCGTGTTATTCAAGTGCCCAAACATATCAGTTTCCGAAAAGCGGACCTTAATCTCATGATTAAAAGAAAAATCATTGATCCACTCCGTTATATTATCGATATATGATATTCTGCCCAACTTGTGCACACCCTTTCTGAATTGAATGACTATTCACTCATTTTATAAGAAAACAACGATAATGAAAAGGATTTTCTATTGAAGCAGGTTAATTTTATCAAGCTCACTTCATTAATCAAATGTTCACCGTTGGCTTGGGCCGCATTTACACTTTAATCCCAGTTATCAATCGTTTTTATATTGCAATCGATTCCTAACCAAGTCAGCGTGCGTAAAGCAATAAAAAAAGAACCCATATCATAAGATACAGGTTCTTTCATGTTCGTTATTAAACTTCATCACTGCCGAAGAAGTTACGGAATTGTTGGATCGTAGTATCACGGTTCAACGCGGCAATTGAAGTCGTCAATGGAATGCCTTTCGGACAAGACTGCACACAGTTTTGCGAGTTACCGCAGTTTGCAAGCCCTCCATCACCCATGATCGTATTTAAACGTTCAGCTTTGTTCATTGCACCTGTTGGATGTGCATTGAATAAACGAACTTGCGATAATGGTTGTGGCCCAATGAAGTCTGAATTGCTGTTTACGTTCGGACAAGCTTCCAAACAAACACCGCAAGTCATACATTTAGATAACTCGTAAGCCCATTGGCGTTTCTTTTCTGGCATACGAGGTCCTGGTCCAAGATTGTACGTTCCATCGATAGGAATCCATGCTTTTACCTTTTTCAATGAGTCGAACATACGGCTACGATCGACTTGCAGGTCACGAACAACAGGGAATGTACGCATTGGAGCTAGACGAACTGGCTGCTCCAATTGATCGATAAGAGCTGTACATGATTGTCTTGGTTTACCATTGATAACCATTGAACAAGCACCACATACCTCTTCAAGACAGTTCATGTCCCATGCGATTGCTGTAGTGTGCTTGCCTTGTACAGTTACTGGATTACGACGAATTTCCATTAGAGCGGAAATTACGTTCATATTCGGGCGGTACGCTAATTCGAATTCCTCATCATAAGGAGCTGAATCCGGTGTATCTTGACGAGTGATTATAAAACGGACTGTTTTAGTCTCAGATTTAGTTTCAACCATTTTTTTGCTCCCCCTCTTTAGTGTTTCGTTGTGTAGTCACGTTTACGCGGTGCGATAAGTGATACATCAATATCTTCGTAGTGGAATTCAGGTGCTTGATCCAAGCCTTTGAATGTCGCCATCGTTGTTTTCATGAATTTATCATCATTACGTTCTGGGAAATCAGGTTTGTAATGAGCTCCGCGGCTTTCGTCACGGTTTAAAGCACCAATTGTGATTACACGAGCTAATTGCATCATGTTTTGAAGCTGTCTAGTGAAGGCAGCTCCTTGGTTGCTCCATTTTGCCGTGTCGTTGATGTTAATTTTCTTGTAACGTTCCATCAGCTCAAGAATCTTGTTATCCGTTTCTTTCAGCTTGTCATTGTAACGAACTACAGTAACATGCTGTGTCATCCACTCACCAAGTTCTTTGTGTAGAATATACGCGTTTTCATTACCATCAAGAGACATGACTTCATTCCATTTCTCCTGTTCTTGTTTTTCGTACCCTTCATACAATGAAGAAGGAATGGATTCTGAAGTTTTATCAAGGCCTTCAATATATTTAACAGCATTCGGTCCAGCGACTGAACCACCATAGATTGCAGAAAGAAGTGAGTTCGCACCAAGACGGTTACCGCCATGTTGTGAGTAATCACACTCACCTGCAGCGAATAAACCTTTGATGTTAGTCATTTGGTCATAATCCACCCAAAGTCCGCCCATAGAATAGTGAACGGCAGGGAAAATTTTCATTGGAACTTTACGAGGATCTTCACCCATGAATTTCTCGTAAATTTCAATGATTCCGCCAAGTTTGATATCAAGTTCTTTAGGGTCTTTATGAGAAAGATCCAGGTAAACCATGTTTTCTCCGTTAATACCAAGCTTCATGTTCATACATACGTCGAAGATTTCACGAGTCGCGATATCACGAGGTACAAGGTTACCATAAGCAGGATATTTTTCTTCAAGGAAATACCAAGGTTTTCCGTCTTTATATGTCCAGATACGTCCACCTTCACCACGAGCGGATTCACTCATTAGACGAAGCTTATCATCTCCAGGGATTGCTGTCGGGTGAATTTGAATGAACTCACCATTTGCATAATTTACACCTTGTTGATAAACGATGGATGCTGCAGATCCTGTATTGATCATTGAGTTAGTTGATTTACCGAAAATGATTCCAGGGCCGCCGCTCGCCATGATGACTGCGTCGCCAGGGAATGATTTGATTTCCATTGAAGTCAGGTTTTGAGCTACGATACCGCGTGCTGTTTGCTCATCATCGATAACAGCTCCAAGGAATTCCCAGCCTTCATATTTCGTTACAAGGCCTTCAACTTCATAACGGCGAACCTGCTCGTCCAATGCGTAAAGTAATTGCTGACCAGTTGTTGCACCAGCGAATGCTGTACGGCTATGTTGAGTACCACCGAAACGACGGAAATCAAGAAGACCTTCCGGAGTACGGTTGAACATTACACCCATACGGTCAAACATGTGGATGATCGATGGTGCTGCTTCGCACATCGCTTTAACCGGCGGTTGGTTAGCCAAGAAATCTCCGCCATAAACTGTATCGTCGAAGTGGATGTATGGAGAATCCCCTTCACCTTTTGTATTTACTGCCCCGTTAATTCCGCCTTGGGCACAAACTGAGTGAGAGCGTTTAACAGGCACTAAAGAAAATAAATCAACCTGTTGTCCCAGCTCTGCTGCTTTGATCGTAGCCATTAATCCAGCTAGACCTCCACCAACGATAACTATTTTACCTTTACCCAATTCTGTCACTCCCTTATTTCCATTAGCCAAGCTATGTTTTTCCTAATACTTATAAATGAACTCTATCTTCTTATACGAAAGCGAAAATTGCGCTAACTCCGATATAAGAAAGAAGAACGAAAACGATCAATGTAAAGTATGTCATGATTCTTTGCGATCTTGGTGAAACTGTCAGACCCCAGCTCACTGCAAATGACCATAATCCATTAGCAAAGTGGAAAATTGCTGAGATAATACCGACAATATAGAACCCGATCATGAATGGATTAGAGAAAATTTCTGCCATCATATCGAAATCAACTGTTGCCCCTAGAGCTGCTTGGACTCTAGTTTCCCAAATGTGCCAAACAAGGAAGATCAATGTTATGATTCCAGTCAAGCGTTGCAGCATGAACATCCAGTTACGGAAGAATCCAAATCTCCCCAAATTGTTTTTTGCTGTAAAGGCAATATAAATTCCGTATACAGCATGGAAAAGGATTGGTAGATAGATGACGACCCATTCAACCAAAAGCTTTACGGGCGTAAACTCAATCAAATGAACTGCCCCATTAAAAGTCTCTTCTCCCTTTGTTGCCATAAAGTTTACCGATAAATGAAAAATTAGGAATAGACCAATTGGAATTACTCCTAGAAGTGAATGAAGCCTGCGATTCCCAAACTCACGATTCTTTGCCACTAAGTGCCCCCCCTTAATTTGTGAAAAATCATGCAAAGATAATCTGGTGGCTACCTTTTATCTCCGCGTGAAAATATAGTATAGAGTCAAAAAAACTCCTCTATACTTCCTTTACAATTATGTGACATGTCCATTTTACTCCTGACTTCAATGTGCGTCAAGAAAACGGATACAAGAAATCTCTTTTTCAGAATAGATTTTATTGGATTAAATTGTCAACTTTTAATCTATCAAGTATATATTTTGGAGAAATTACAAATTAATCTATTAATATCCCGCTATAATTTATCATTTTTTTCCATTTGTTATTTAAATAAATAAAAAACAGTATAATTTGCAAAAGAAATACGTTTATAATAGATTTACAGAAAGAGGCGATAAATTATGAAAAAAAATATTGCTGCTGCGATAGAAGAAGAGATTCAAACTGAAGAAATTCAAACTGAAGAATTCAAAGTTCCAGCTTTCGGGTACGAATTAATCAGAGAAGTTCTATTGAACGATATTCTCGGAAAAGACTCTAATCAAATCCTCTATTGGGCAGGTAAACAATTAGCAAGAAAATTTCCATTGAATGGCGATCAGGAAGTTATTGAATTTTTCCAAAGTGCCGGATGGGGAAATCTGGAAATCCTGAAGTATACGAAACACGAGATGGAATTATCCCTGACGGGTGAAATAATCAGCCGCCGCCTGGACTTACACCCTGATTGTCACTTCCAGCTTGAAGCCGGTTTCCTTGCCGAGCAGTTTTCACTGCAAAAAAAATTCCTCAGCGAATCAACGGAAGAAATCAAACGCCGCGCAAAAAAAGTGATATTCACCATCCAATGGGATCCCAGAGATCCAATCTAATTAGCCCTTAAAACAGACTTACCCTTTTTACCGGAAGTCTGTTTTTTATTGGACTCCTGCACTTAAGCTAGCACATTTGCATGCTGACCAAGTTTAAATGCTTCATGAAGGGATTCAACCGCCTTCACCATTTCCTTTTCATTGACGACAGTCGAAACTTTAATTTCCGATGTGCTGACCATTTTCACCTGGATGCCTGTATTGGCCATCACTTCAAACATCTCGGCAGCCACTCCGGGATTGGATACCATACCAGATCCGACGATGGACACTTTGGCCAACCCGCTCTCCGTTTCGACCCGGTCGAATCCCAATTGTTCTTTATTATTTTCCAGCACGATCAAGGCCGCTTCCGTATCTTCACTTTTTGTGGAAAAAGATAGATTGGTCGTATCCTCGGCTGTCATGCTTTGTATGATGATGTCCACATTAATTTGGTTTTTCGCAAGTGTCGTAAAGATTGTGGATAATGCACCAAGTGATTGGGGCAAACCATAAATTGTGACCCTCGTAATACTGTCTTCAAAAGCAATGCCGCGTACAATTAAATTTTCTTCCATAGTTGCTTCCTCCTCAATGATCGTTCCTGACTCTCTCACCATGCTTGAACGGACTTCAAGCGGAATTTGATAATTTTTTGCATATTCGACTGCCCTTGGATGAAGGACGCCCGCCCCCAGGTTGGCAAGTTCCAGCATTTCATCGTAAGAAATGGATTGGAGTTTTCGCGCGCCTTTTATGTAGCGTGGATCCGTTGTGAAAACACCCGTTACATCCGTATAAATATCGCATCTATCCGCATTCAGCGCGGCGGCGATGGCAACCGCCGTCGTATCGGAACCGCCTCGCCCCAAGGTAGTGATTTCCCCATTTACGTCGTTACCTTGGAAACCGGCCACGACCACTATTTTCTTCTGTTGAAGCTGAGCTTGGATCCTTGAAGCATCGATGTTTAAAATTCGGGCATTCCCATGAACGGATTCCGTTTGCATGCCAGCCTGCCAGCCAGTATAAGAAATGGCTTCATGCCCTTCTTCAATCAATGCCATCGTTAACAGGGAAATCGTTACCTGTTCCCCAGTAGTCAATAGCATATCCATTTCCCTTTTGCTCGGGTTTCCGGAAATATCACGGGCCATGGCAACCAATTGGTCCGTTGTTTTCCCCATGGCTGAAACAACGACGACTACCTCATTTCCATTCTCCGCTTCCTCGATTACCCGATTGGCAACATTTTTGATTTTTTCTACGCTACCGACGGATGTTCCGCCGAATTTTTGAACGATTAATGCCATCCTCATGCACCCTCTCTACTTTTTAGGCAATAAAAAAAGCAATGAGAAATATCTCATTGCTGTGATCACATATCCAATACTGTAAACACAGTGAGATAGCTCTCCAGGGTATAAACCCTGACAATCCGCCATTTATTAAATGTCGGACCAGGAAAACAAGGTATGAGTCTTGTCTTCCTTCGGCGTCATCCCCTTTCAAAACCTTTCATGGAAGCTCATACTTCTCCAGGTCTTTACTCTTGAATTCCGCACCTCTATCAGCACTTTTAAGTTGTCTAGTTAAAAATTCCTTTTAATCATAGCATAGTGATTTATCGGTAGCAAGATTATTCTTGTAATTTTCTAACGATTCCCTCGGCTACCCCTTTTGGCATACCAGCTTCCATGATTTCCTCGACTGTTGCCTCTTTGATTTTCTTCAATGATCCAAAATGCCTTAATAATTGCTTCCTTCTTTTTTCCCCGACTCCTGGAATATCATCAAGCTGGGAGTGAACCGCATTTTTCCCGCGTAGCTGGCGATGAAAAGTAATAGCGAACCGATGCACTTCATCCTGAATTCTTTGCAATAGGTAAAATTCCTGGCTCCGAGAATCAAGAGGTACGATTTCAAGAGGATTTCCGATCATCAATTGCGATGTCCTATGCTTTTCATCCTTAATGAGGCCTGAAAGCGGAATCTCAAGGCCCAATTCATTCTCCAAAATATCCCGAACGGCTTCGACATGTCCCTTTCCGCCATCAATGATGATCAAGTCCGGAAGCGGCAGCCCTTCTTTCAATACTCGTGAATACCTTCTTCTGACCACTTCACGCATCGATTCATAATCATCAGGTCCCTGGACCGTCTTGATCTTATATTTTCGGTACTCTCTTTTTTCCGGCTTCCCATCAATGAACACGACTAAAGCGGAAACAGGGTCACTTCCCTGGATATTGGAGTTATCGAAAGCTTCAATTCGATGCGGGGTGTAGATACCCAGTTGGTTCCCGAGGTTTTCCACCGCATTGATCGTTCTTTCTTCATCCCTTTCAATCAAAGAGAATTTTTCCTGAAGGGCGATGGAGGCATTTTTATTCGCCAATTTAAGCATGTCTTTTTTCGCCCCCCTTTTGGGGTGAATCGTTTTGACCCCAAGCAGTCCTTCGGCCATTTCGGCATCCACTGATTCAGGCAGCAAGATTTCCTTTGGTTTAAAATGGTTCGTAATCTCGTAAAATTGACCGAGGAATGTAAGAAGTTCCTGTTCGGGTTCATCATAGACCGGAAAAAGTGAAACATCCCTTTCTATTAATTTACCCTGCCGAACAAAAAATACCTGTACGCACATCCAGCCTTTATCATAGGCAAACCCAAATACATCCCTGTCGATGAAATCGGTCGTCATCATTTTTTGCTTCTCCATCGTAATATCAATGTGGGCAATCTTGTCACGGAACTCCTTGGCCCTCTCGAAATCGAGCTCTTCTGATGCCACTAGCATTTTTTCAGTCAGTTCTTTTTTTATTTCAGTATGCCCGCCGTTCAAGAACCGGTTGATATCATCCACCATTTTTTTATATTCCTGTTCCTCTACTTCATATACACATGGGGCCAGGCACTGTCCAAGATGATAGTAGAGACAAACGCGATCTGGTAATGTATTGCATTTTCTTAGGGGATAGATGCGGTCGAGCAATTTTTTCGTTTCGTTAGCTGCAAATGCATTCGGATAAGGACCGAAATATTTCCCTTTGTCTTTTTTTACTTTTCGCGTAATGATTAGACGTGGGTGGCGTTCCGCAGTCAGCTTGATGAAAGGATACGTCTTATCATCCTTTAGCATGACATTATATTTTGGGTCATGTTTTTTGATTAAGTTCAACTCTAAAATAAGAGCCTCGATATTGGAAGAGGTGACGATGTATTCGAAATCCTCAATCTCATTCACGAGCCGAAATGTTTTTCCATCATGAGATCCCGTAAAATAAGAACGGACACGATTTTTCAACACCTTCGCTTTGCCTACATATATGATCGTTCCCTGACGATCCTTCATTAAATAACAACCAGGTTGATCGGGAAGAAGGGCAAGTTTATTCTTTATTTGTTGATTCATGCATTCAGCCTCCTGTTCTCCCATTTTTACAATCATTATATATCAAGATAGCGAAAAAAGCTTCAAGTCCGCAGACTTGAAGCTTTTTTTAGCTATCTTACTATTACGCGTGTTTTGCAATAAGTTCAGCAAGTGCTTCTTTAGGTTGGAAACCAACAACCTTATCAACCACTTCACCGTCTTTAAGGACGATTAATGTCGGGATGCTCATTACACCGAATTTTCCTGCTGTTTCTTGGTTTTCATCTACATCCACTTTTACGATTTTTGCTTTATCGCCAATTTCAGTATCAAGCTCTTGAAGAACTGGAGCGATCATTTTACAAGGTCCGCACCATGGAGCCCAAAAATCTACAAGAACAACACCTTCGCTAGTATCTGTTGTGAAAGTTTGGTCAGTTGCATTTACAATAGCCATATATATTTCCTCCTCAAATTTACTCAAATAACTAAAGACAGTATACCATTGTTGCTCGAATCGATGCTAATATTTTGCTTCAGTGGTAGGATGTCCAAAAAAAGAATAAATATGCAGGCCGAAGTCCTTTCCTCTTAGCCCAAAGAAAGGGGCAAGACATGTATCGGCTTATGCCAAATGCCTTGCCCCCTAATTTGTATTATTTTAAGCGTTAACTTTTAGTTTTTTGAATTCTTCCGTAAGTAATGGAACGACTTCGAAAAGGTCTCCGACAATTCCGTAATCAGCTACATTGAATATGTTAGCTTCCGGATCTTTATTGATGGCAACGATAACCTTGGAGTTGGACATACCCGCTAAATGCTGGATCGCACCGGAAATTCCGCAGGCGATATAAAGGTCAGGTGTTACGACTTTACCCGTTTGCCCGATTTGCAAAGAGTAATCGCAATAGTCCGCATCACATGCTCCGCGGGAAGCTCCTACCGCTCCGCCAAGAACTTGTGCAAGTTCCTTTAATGGTTCAAAACCATCTTCACTTTTCACGCCCCGTCCACCTGCGATGATTACTTTCGCTTCTGAAAGGTCGACCCCTTCACTAGCTTTTCTGACAACATCTTTAATGATTGTGCGTAAATCCTTAATGTCCACACTTAATGTAGAAACATCACCAGAGCGGGACTCATCTTTAGCTAATGGTTCGATATTGTTCGGACGGATTGTCGCGAAAATCACGCCATCCGTAACAATTTTCTTTTCAAATGCTTTACCAGAATATATCGGGCGGGTGAAAACGATATTTCCGCCTTCTTCTTCAATAAATGTAACGTCCGAGATCAAACCTGATTCAAGCTTTCCAGCCAATTTAGGTGCAAGGTCTTTTCCTAGGGCCGTATGTCCAAAGAAAATGCCTTCTGGCTTTTCCTGCTCGATGACGGCAAGCAAGCTTTGCGCATATCCATCTGAAGTATATTGTTTCAATTGGTCATTTTCCACTGCCACAACCCGGTCCGCGCCATACTGGATCAATTCATTCCCGAAATTTTGAACACTGTCACCAACTAAAACACCTACGATTTCCCCGCCATCTGCAGCAAGTTTAGCCGCACCGATAGCTTCAAATGATACATTTCTTAGTGAACCGTCACGAACTTCGCCCAATACAAGAAACTTTCTAGCCATTTATAAAAACCTCCTGTGCTCTATTTTTCATTTTTGTCGTGTGTATTGTTTTGAAAAGTACCGTTTAAGATTAAATCACTTTTGCTTCACTGCGTAATAATTGAACAAGTTCGCTAACTTGATCACTGATTTCTCCGTCCAATACTTTTCCAGCTTCTTTTTTAGCAGGAAGGTAAATTTCAATCGTTTTTGTTTTTGCCTCAACATCTTCTTCTTCCAAATCCAGGTCATCCAATTCCAATTCTTCAAGCGGTTTTTTCTTCGCTTTCATGATTCCTGGCAATGAAGGGTAACGCGGCTCATTAAGCCCTTGTTGAGCTGTCACCAACAATGGAAGGGATGCTTCGATCGTTTCGGAGTCCCCTTCGACATCACGGATAACGCTTACATTTCCATTTGCTATGTCCAGTTTAGTAATGGTTGTAATATAAGGAATTTCTAAAATTTCGGCAACGCGTGGCCCCACTTGACCAGAACCGCCATCGATTGCTACGTTTCCTGCAATGATTAAATCGGCATTTTTACCTTTTAAGTATTCACCTATAATTTTGGCAGTCGTGAATTGGTCGCCATTTTCTATGTCGTCTTCTATATTTATCAATACGGCTTTGTCAGCACCCATTGCCAGCGCTGTACGTAATTGCTTTTCAGCCTCTTCGGTTCCGACAGAAATAACCGTTACTTCGCCGCCTTGTGCATCACGTACCTGGATTGCTTCTTCAACCGCATACTCATCGTATGGATTAATGATGAATTCTGCTCCATCCTCATTAATTTTCCCATTGGATAGTGTAATTTTTTCTTCTGTATCAAATGTTCTTTTCAGCAGTACATAAATGTTCACGATAATACCTCCCGAATGATTTGAGTTTTGAAGATTATGAATTTTATTGATATATAGTATTGTTCTACAGATTTCATCAAAATCCTGCATAATATATAAAAATAGTTATTTATACGAAAATCATCATTTCCCTTTGAATACAGCTTCCCTTTTTTCAATGAAAGCGCTTATTCCTTCTTGTGCATCAGCGGTATCGAAAGCCTGGCCAAAGAGGGCGGCTTCCCTTTCCACACCTTTATGATAGGAATCATGCTTAGAATAATTTAATAACTCAATGGCCGACTTTAAAGCCAGCGGGCTTTTCTTGGCAATTTTATTGGCTAGTTCCTTTGCTTTTGGAATCAGTTCTTCATCCGTGAAGGCATGATTCGCCAATCCGCATTGCACAGCTTGCGTACCCGATATCGGTTCACTTGTAAACAGCATTTCAGCAGCCTTTGCCATGCCTACATAACGAGGAAGACGTTGGGTCCCGGCAAATCCAGGGATTAAGCCTAACTGCAGCTCAGGCAAACCAAGTTTAGCCCTTTCGGTGACCAATCGGATGTGACAGGCCATGGCCAGCTCCAATCCTCCGCCAAGCGCTGCTCCATGGATGGCTGCAATGACCGGTTTTGGAAAAGATTCGATTTTCTCAAATACAGATTGACCATTCTTGGTCAGCTTCTCGAAAGCTTTCCCGTTCTCCACTTCCGTAAACTCTTTAATGTCTGCTCCTGCAGAAAAGAACCTTCCTTCACCATGAAGAAGGACAACCCGTACGGCCTCGTCTTTCTCAATTTGATCGAAGGCCTGTGAAAGCTCTCCGATGATAGCAGAAGAAAGCGCATTTGCAGGTGCATGATCAATCGTTATAAAAGCCACATGATCTTCGACAGAAAGCTTAAGATATTCCATATCAATCCCTCCAGGCATGCTAGTCTAACTTTTTTGAAAATTCAATATGTATTCTTCCCGATAAAGGGGAAGCAGAATTAATCGATTCTTTCGAGGATGGCTAGCCATCCTCTATTTAAATATTTAACTTTTCAAGCCACAGCCGCCAATTAGCAGGCGGTGAACGTCTGGTGCAAGGTCAGGAAGAGAGTACTTTTGCTCATTCATGACCCAAGTCGTCACTGTTTCGTCAATCGTTCCAAAAATCATCTGCCTGGCAAGTAAATTATTTAAATCAGGCAGGAATTCGCCGTTCTCTTTTCCTTCAATAATGATCTGATCGATTAAATTTAAATATCCTCTTAACACATCATTAATTCTAAGGCGCAATTCTTTATTCGACTGTCTCAATTCCAATTGAGTGACAATTGCTAAATTCACGTCTTCTGAAAGGTTTTTAAAATGTTTTTGGATGAGCACACTCAGTTTATCCGAAGCAGTGGTCTTTCCTTTTATTTCTTCTTCGATCTGTTCCACGAATGAGCCCATCTTTTCATGGAATAATGATATTAGGATATCTTCTTTATTTTTAAAATATAGATATATGGTGCCATCCGCTACGCCTGCCTGCTTGGCGATTTTGGATACTTGGGCTTGATAGTAACCGTTTTGGGCAATTACGATAACGGCCGCTTCAATAATTTGATTATACTTTGGTCTGTTGCTTTTCACTGGATGTCCCCTTTCAGAAAATGAATGAATCATCATTCATATTTCTATCATAAAATGACGTCCCTTTACTGTCAAGCAAAAACTTCTAGGGTCCTGACATTCACTTCAGTTCATTGTACAGCCCCCATCCATAGGTTGTCCAGCCGTTCTGCAAAACACGGAGCTTTCTTCTGCTGCTCCGTTAAAAGGGGGTGCTAGTTTAAGCTTCTTTTCTTTCCTCGGATATTTTTTTCTTTTCTTCCTCGATAAGGACTCTTCTCAGGATCTTTCCTATCGTCGTTTTAGGAAGTTCATCCCTGAATTCATAGCTGCGCGGCACCTTATAGGAAGCCAGGTTCTTTCTGGCAAATTCATTCAATTCCTCTTCAGTGGCATTGGCATTTTTTTTCAGTACGACATAGGCCTTAACGGTCTCACCGCGATAGGGGTCAGGGATACCTGCCACAACCACTTCCTGTATGGCCTCATGCTCGTATAGCACCTCTTCCACCTCTCGTGGATATATATTGAATCCGCCTGCAATGATTGTATCCTTTTTCCTCTCGACCACATAAAAGAACCCCTGCTCATCCATGTAGCCCAGATCTCCTGTAAGCAGCCAGCCATTTCTAAAGGTGTTTTCCGTTTCCTCCGGACGGTTCCAATATCCTTTCATTACCTGTGGTCCTTTTATGGCAATTTCGCCTATTTCATTCGGGGGAAGCTCTTCAAAGGTTTCCAGGGACAGAATCACCGAGTCAGTATCTGGCCACGGCAGCCCAATGCTTCCTTTTACACGCGGCTGATCCCAGATGAAATTAGCATGGGTCACCGGTGAGGTTTCAGAAAGTCCATAGCCTTCAACAAGTTTCCCGCCGGTAATTTTCTCAAACTGCTCTTGAACCTCTATGGGCAATGATGCAGAACCGCTTATACAGGCATTGATGGAAGAAAGGTCATATTTAGCGATATCCGGATGGTTCAAGAGGCCGATATACATCGTGGGCGCTCCTGGAAACATGGTCGGTTTCTGTTTTTGGATGGTTTTAAGCGTCGCTAAAACATCGAACTTTGGCATGATGATCATGGTGTTTCCTTCCATGACGGAAAGAACCAAGACTGTAGTCATACCGTACACATGGAAGAAAGGCAGAATTGCAAGGATCCTTTCCTCACCTCGCTTATTTCTATAAAGCCATGCATTGCACATTTTCGTATTCGCAAGCATATTCTTATGGGTAAGCATGACCCCTTTGGGAAAGCCTGTTGTCCCACCAGTATATTGCAAAAGGGCAAGGTCATTATCCACATCGATCGGCACAGTGACTTCTTCGGTCATCTTTCGTTTCATGATTTCGGAAAATAAATGATGATTCCCTTCATGTTCCACATTGATAACAATGCCGTATTGCTTTTTTTGAATAAAAGGATAGATAAGATTTTTTGGAAAAGGTAAATATTCCTTGATAGCGGTTACAATTATATGTTCTATATCCGTTCTTGATGCCACTGCTGCAACACGGGGAAATAAAATATCCATCGCCAAAATTATTTTCGCTCCGGAATCTTTCATTTGATATTCTAATTCACGTTCAGTATAGGTTGGATTCGTTTGAACCACGACTCCGCCGGCCATCAATATCCCAAAAAAGCCTATGACACCCTGTGGGCAGTTAGGAAGCATGACGGCAACACGTTCCCCTTTTTGAAGACCGATACTTTTTAAATAGGCTGCAAACTTTACAGCAGATTCATGCACTTCCCGGAAAGTTAATTCTTTTCCCTGGAAATGAATCGATACTTTATCGGGGAATTCTTCGGCTGATTCCTTTAAAAAGGAATAAAGAGGTTTATCTTCGTAAGACAAAACAGCGGGTATCTGTTCCGGATAAATAGCTTGCCATGGCTTATTGCTCATTTGCCCCCTCCTTCTGAATATTCTCAATACTCTTTTCATTATAATACAATCGGGATTTTCTTACAATTGCAGAATTTCAGTGTAAAAAGACCCCCTGATGAGAAAAATGCCCTATACCCCACAGGGAATATTGGATGCAACACTTAAAAAGGGGAACAAAAAAAGGAGTGGTTCTACTCCTTAGTTTTAATTCTATACCAATACTTATATTTTTCTTCAAACCCCAACTTTCCGTACAAGCTTAGAGCGGGCGCGTTTGTTTTTATCACCTGAAGATAAGCATTTTTTGCTCCATTTTCTTTACCCCAATGCAATAAATTACGAATGAGGATGGCACCATTGCCTTGGTTTCGAAAATTTTCATGGGTTATGATATTGTACAGGCCTATGTATTCGTCTTCCAAAACGCCCAGTCCACATGCTGTCACGGTTCCACCCTCATCAGTCAACAACATAAAGCATTTTTTTTGAATGATATTCCCTAACATCTTTTTCAAAATGGTTTGATCATGATCATTCATTTTACTTAGTAGGCAGAAATCATGAAACCAGTGATCATGTAAATGATCATACTTTATGACATTGATTTCATTAAGTGATTCAGTTTCTGCCAAATTCAATACTTGGACACTCGTTGTTCCCTCCAGGACATACCCAGACTCTTCCAATACACTATCCAAGTTGTTGGGCTTTGACTGTGGAGTCATTTTGTATATTGCCTTACCATTCCTAGCAAAATATAATTGTTCACAATTCAATACTTTCTTTTTCACATTTTCATTCGATAAATAGATGGGAGCGATAGAATTCGCCCGTTTCATATATCCATCCGCAAATCGGATAACCCATCCGTCATAGATTTGGGTTTGCATGGCCGGTAAAGCATTCAGCGATAATTCTTCTATCTTTTGTATCAATTGGGACTGATCCATAATCCTCCTCCTCTTTTAGAAAAGTCTATTTGACCATTATTATTATACATGCCACCACCCACTCTTTTTAATTGAAATCAAATAAAAGAAGCGGCATCATGGCCGCTTCAGTTGAAGAATGTCATATAAATGATTCCAAACAGAAAAAAGATTCCGCAACAAACAATTAGGACTTTTGCTAGTTTCTCCACAGCTTACTCCCTCTCATGAAGGGCATTAAGAAATCCCTGCGCCGATGACAAAAGATAATGCGATTGAAATGATCATCGATAGGAATCCAACTGCCCGATTATCTTTTTGTATCTCTTCATCTATTTTAAATCGAGGAGTCATAAATTCAAAAATGAAATAACCGATCAACAGAAGGACAAATCCGTATACGCCCCAGCCAATCATGGTAAGAAGCGAATTCTGATGGAGGATGGACTGTTGAAATACATAGGCGATCCCAAATATTTTACCGCCAGTTGCCATCGCGACAGAAAGGTTTCCCTGTTTGATTTCCTCCCAGTTCTTGTACTTTGTGACAAGTTCAAAAATGGCTAAAAAAACAATCATGCACAGAATAACGACACTGTAACGAGCAGCTATATATACATATTCATTTTCCCACATGTTCTCCATGGTCCAACTCCCGAATGGTAACTAGCCACCCGGCTTGACTGAATGGCCGGAGTGACCGCTTTCCTTTATTTAAATTCCACCACCGTAACACCTGTTCCGCCTTCACCGGCTTCACCGAAGCGAATCCTTTTGACAGAGCGGTGATTTTTCAAGTATTCCTGGACCCCGGACCGAAGAGCACCCGTTCCTTTACCATGAATGATGGAGACACTCGAATAACCGGCCAAAAGAGCATCATCAATGTACTTTTCAACTCTTGATATTGCATTTTCAAAGCGTTCTCCACGGAGGTCAAGTTCGACGCTAACGTGATAATCGCGGCCTTTGATCGTGGTGAGGGGCTTTGTTTCTTTTACTTTTGTGGCCTTGATGAATTCCAGGTCAGACTCCTTCACCTTCATTTTCATGATGCCGATCTGAACCTGCCATTCATTATTTGAGACCTTCTCGATCAAGTGACCTTTTTGACCAAAGCTTACGACCTTAACTTCATCTCCAGGTTTCAAGCTTTTATCCAGCGGCCTTGCAGCTTTATTTGACGTTTTTTTCACTTTTGGCGCTGCTTCTTCAAGCCGCTTTTTAGCATCGATCAGTTCATGCTCTTTAACATCGGCATGCTTTTCAAGTCGCAGTTTACGTAAGTCGGCAATAATCGCTTCCGCTTCCTTTTGTGCATTTTCAACGATTGCCGCTGCCTCTTTTGCTGCCTTTTCAACCATCGCATCCCGTTCTTCATGGTATTCACCAATTTGCCTTTGAAGGTCTTTATGAAGAATTTCCGCCTGTTCCAGGTGATTCTTGGCTTCCTGTTCTTCTTCCTCGGCCTTTTTGCGGCTGTCTTCAAGGGACGCTATCATATTCTCAACTTTATTCGTATCCTCACCAATATGGCTGCGAGCGCTGCTTATCACGCTTTCTTCCAAACCAAGCCGTTTGGAAATTTCAAACGCATTACTCCTACCTGGTACACCGATCAAAAGTTTATAGGTGGGACTTAAGGTTTCCACATTAAATTCAACGCTTGCATTAATGACGCCTTCCCGATCATATCCATACGCTTTTAATTCCGGATAATGTGTCGTTGCAATCACA
Source organism: Peribacillus sp. NPDC076916 (assembly GCF_050269675.1). Classification (NCBI taxonomy): domain Bacteria; kingdom Bacillati; phylum Bacillota; class Bacilli; order Caryophanales; family Bacillaceae; genus Peribacillus; species Peribacillus sp. NPDC076916. The sequence goes on along the minus strand of NZ_JBNNIU010000003.1, from coordinate 668,803 downwards.
CGTGCTCCGCGCTTATACACTTCATCCAAAATGGAAATGGCCAAAGCAGCACCTTCCTGTGGATCAGTTCCCGCTCCAAGCTCATCGAATAAAACAAGGCTGTCAAAATCGACATGCTTAAGGATATCGACAATATTGACCATATGCGAGGAGAATGTACTTAAGCTTTGTTCAATCGACTGTTCATCGCCAATATCGGCATAAACGGAGGAAAACACAGCCGTTTCGGAACCATCCAGCGCAGGGATTTGCAGACCGGACTGGGCCATTAACGTACAGAGGCCAATCGTTTTCAGGGTAACCGTCTTACCACCTGTATTCGGACCGGTGATGACGATTGTCGTAAATTCATCACCAAGAAAAATATCATTGGCCACGACAACATCACTCGGAATGAGCGGGTGTTTCGCTTTGAATAATTTCACGCGCCCCTCATCATTCAGAATCGGCTTGGATCCTTTTATCGCTTTTGCATACTTTGCCTTGGCTACAAGGAAATCGATATGGGCAAGCACTTTGACATTATGAAGCAATTCAGGAGTGTACGCACCGACTTTTTCCGATAGTTCGACCAATATCCGTTCTATTTCCTGCGTTTCCTTCACTCGGGTTTCCTGCAGGGCATTATTCAGCTGAACGATTGCTTGTGGTTCAATGAACAACGTCTGTCCTGATGAGGATTGATCATGGATGATTCCGCCATACACACTCCGGTATTCCTGTTTTACCGGGATGACGAAACGGTCATTCCGGATGGTGATGATGGCATCGGATAACATTGTTGATGCATTGGAAGAACGGATCATGCTTTCTAGTTTTTCCCTGACGCGGCTTTCGTTCGTCCGAATTTGGTTTCTTAGGGTGCGAAGCTTGTCGCTGGCAGAATCCATCACTTCGCCATGTTCGCTTACTGCATACGTAATTTCCTGCTGCAAATCTATCAATGGATGAAGGGAATCGATATATTCGGCCAAAAGCGGAACATCAATTTCCTGCTCTGCAAGTTCTTCAAAGAAACGGCTTAAGATCCTGCCGGCACGAATCGTACTCGCAAGTTCCATCAATTCCATCGGTGAGAGCATTCCGCCAATCTGTGCCCTTTTTGCATGCGGACGGATATCAAAGATCCCGCCCAATGGCAAGTTACCTTTCAACCGGACGATTTTGGCTGACTCATCCGTTTCTTCCTGCCATCTCGACACCTCTTCAAAATCCGTGGAAGGCATCAATTGCTCTGCCTTCTCTTTTCCTATGGATGAGGATGCGTGTGAAATTAATTGTTCTTTTATTTTATGAAATTCCAATGTCTTTAAAGCTTTATTATGCATGGAGTTAAAGCTCCTCCTTATTTATGGGCAAATAGTTAATCATTTCTCTTTAAAAACGCCAATAATCCGTCCGTATCCCTTGCATTAAGAACCGTTGATTCTTTAATCCAGCCTTTTTTGGCTGATGAAACCCCAACAGGCATATGTTCAAGCATGTCGATGCTGTGGGCATCCGTATTGATCACGATCGGAACGCCTGCTTCCTGTGCCTTGCGCAGATGGGGAGGTGCCAAATCCAATCGGTTCGGGTTCGCATTCAATTCCAAGGCAGTATTCGTTTCACGGGCCAGTTCGATCAGCATCTCTATATCAACATCATATCCGGTTCGTCTGCCGATGATCCTTCCCGTTGGATGGGCAATGATATCTACATGCGGATTATTCAAAGCCGTTTTTAATCGCTCCATGATCGTTTCCCGAGGCTGTGAAAAGCTTGAATGAATCGATGCAATCACCAAATCCATCTCTGCAAGCAGCTCATCGTCATAATCAAGGGTCCCATCAGGAAGTATATCCATTTCAATCCCTGAAAGAACGGTAAAGTCAGCGTATTTTTCATTTAGCTCATGGATGATACGTTTTTGTTCACGCAAACGTTCCGCGGTCAAGCCGTTCGCCACTTTCAGATATTGCGAATGATCAGTGATGGCCATATACCGATACCCTTTTGCACGGCATGCTTCAATCATTTCTTCAATCGTATGGGCACCATCACTCCATGTGGTATGCATATGCAGGTCACCTTTGATGGCCTCTAAAGATATGAGAGGTTCATTAGCATCATAATGCTCCACTTCCGTTCCGTCTTCACGCAGTTCTGGCGGAATGAAAGGAAGACCAAAATGATTATAAAATTGTTCTTCCGTTTCAAACGTCAATATATCACCGGTTTCAGCCACTTCCACCCCATATTCGCTGATTTTCTCGCCGCGATCTTTAGCAAGCTGGCGCATCCGCACATTGTGATCCTTCGAACCTGTAAAATGATGGAGTGTCGTGATGAATTCCTGATCCTTCACGATTCGGAAATCGACAGAAATATCATATTCATAATCAAGCACGACCGATACTTTTGTATCACCTGCTGCAATCACCTGCTTTATTCCCGTTAATGCAAGCAGTTGATCCTTAACTTCTTCGGGATGATCTGTCGAGATGATGAAATCGAGGTCCTTGATGGTTTCCCTCATACGCCGGATGCTGCCGGCCCTGGAAGAACGGATGATGTATTCCATGTTAGCAAGGGCCGTTTCAATATCATCCGCAATCGGCCTCATGAAGGCAAGGGGCAGCCGGTCGGGCCTTGAACCCGCCTCGGCAATTGCAGATAGGATCTTCTCTTCCGTCTTTTTGCCGAAACCGGCAAGCGCCGCGACCCTGCCTTCTTCACAGGCGATTTTAAGATCATTCACATCATTGACATGCAGCTCTTTATGAAGCTTGGCAATTTTCTTCCCGCCCAGACCTTGAAGCTGCAGAAGCGGAATCAATCCTTTTGGCACCTGCTCCTGCAGCTCTTCAAGCACGGTCGATTTCCCTTCATTCATATACTCTTCGATAACGGAGGCCGTTCCTTTCCCGATTCCATTTAAAGCGGTAAAATCCTCGATGGCCGAAAGGCTCCGGTCATCCGTTTCCAAGGCGCCCGCTGCCTTTCGGAAAGCTGAAACCTTGAACGGGTTCTCTCCTTTTAGTTCCATATATATTGCAATCTTTTCTAATAGTTTAATGATATCTTTTTTATTAATTGTCATATAATTCACCGCCAAAAAAATTAGTAGGGTGTCCATTGTTCACTTTCTTAAAGATACCTTTCTTGGAGGTAAAGTACAAGCAGTCAGGTTCTTAACTTTCGAATCAAATAGGGGGAAGTTACATCCTGCCACATAAAAAGGGGCCTCCCCCGTTCAAAGTATGGGAATCCAGGACTTTGAGAAAGGGAGACAGGCCCTCTTATACTGACATTAAGATTGTTTTACACCCTGAAACCAAAGTTCCTTCACTTGCTCGGAAAGGAACGGCGTATGTTTCACGATCGATTCTGCCAGAAATGAGCCAGTTAATGGTTTCTGGATGGAATCCATTGGCAGCATGGCAGCTATATATAATATAATAAACATGATAAGATAGACTTCGAGAAAACCCAATATCCCTCCACCCCAGCGATTCAGCTGCTTTAATATCGGTAGGTGGGTGATGAAATTGAGCATGGATCCTATCATTTGCCAAAGGATCTTGGCAGCAAAGAAAATGATAGCAAAGGCAATTGCATTGTAATACGCCGTATCAAGCCCGACTGTATCGAAAAACATATTAAGGGTCGAGGAATCACCCATCGTTGGGAACGGAATCCACAATTTCAAATTGGGAGCAAGATCTCCGTAAAATACATAAGCGACGATGAAGGCTACAATGAACCCTGTCATATGAACCGCTTGTAAAATGAAGCCACGCTTTAAACCGATTAATAAACCGATTAAAAGAATGGCCAGAATTGCTAAATCAAGCATGTACTCAGTCCTTCTCTCTCTTTAATTCCAGTTGAAGCTGGTCTAGTTCATCTTTTAATTTAATATATTCGTGGATGGTATTCACGGCCGTTAGCACCGCTAGCTTGCTTGTATCCAAGTATGGATTTTTCATCCTGATCTCTCTCATTTTTTCGTCAACCATCGAAGCGACCAGGCGCATATGACTTGCGCTTTCTGTGCCGACGATTGTATATGGTTGTCCGTATATATCAACTGTTGTTTTATTTCGTTTATCGTCTGACAAAATGATGCCCCCAATCTAAACAATCCTAATTCTATCATATCATGAAGTTTTTCGTCACGAAAGAGAGTACATCGTCATTTCTCGCATAAAAATTTCAATAATTTGTCAAACGAAAGCGGATTTAGGAAGAAGATCACCTAATAAACAAAATGAAGTTAGGAGCTAACCCATTATGTCCCATGTTGTTTTACTTATCAATCCTGAACAAATAAAAGCGATGAAGGCCCATTATTCTTCATCCTTGGCCGCCAAGCTGCCGCCGGGGAGCATCTTTTCCGCAAAACCGCCGCTATGTACGGTGACGGCCTATAAATCCGGTAAGGTCCTTTTTCAAGGTAAGAATGCCGAACTAGAAGCGGGAAAATGGCAAAAAGGAACCACTGCTGCGGCTCCAAAGAAAAAAACGGCATCCTCTGCATCGGTCAAGGCCCATCGATATTCGCCGCCTGCAAATATCGGAACCATGTCAGTGATCGGTTCCGATGAGGTCGGGACAGGAGACTATTTCGGCCCGATCACCGTCGTAGCCGTATATGCAAAAAAGGAGCAACTCTCACTATTGAAGGAGCTCGGTGTCCAGGATTCCAAAAATCTGAAAGATCCACAGATCATCGAAATTGCCAAACAGATTAAGGATGTAGTGCCCTTCAGCCTGCTCACATGCGACAACCCGAAATATAATGCGCTGCAGGCAAAGGGAATGTCACAAGGTAAAATGAAAGCACTCCTCCATAACCAAGCAATCAAGCATCTCATGCAAAAAATCCAGCCGGAACAAGCGGAAGCGGTCCTTATTGATCAATTCGCTCAACCAGAGGTATTTTTCAATTACCTCAAAGGCCAAGAACTATTCCAGGCTAATGCCACCTATCTATGTACAAAAGCGGAAGGCATTCATCTTGGAGTAGCAGCCGCATCCATCATTGCCCGATATGCATTCGTCAAACGCTTTGACTTGCTGAGTGAAAAAGCCGGATTCAAAATCCCTAAAGGTGCCGGATTTGCAGTCGATGAAGCAGCTGCAAGATTGATTCATGAAAAAGGAATCGATTCATTACACGAATTCACGAAAACCCACTTTGCCAACACAGAAAAAGCGAAGCGACTATTTCAACAGAAATATCATAAATAGAAGAAAGCGGCTGACCTTCCGGAACAGCCGCCTTTAACTTGTGAGTTTGTGACTCGTGAGTTTGCGCTGTTTACTCGGGAGTTTGTGCCATTTACTCGTGAGTTTGCGCTGTTTACTCGTGAGTTTGCGCTGTTTACTCGGGAGTTTGCGCAATTTACTCGTGAGTTTGCGCTGTTTACTCGTGAGTTTGCGCTGTTTACTCGTGAGTTTGCGCCATTTACTCGTGAGTTTGCGCTGTTTACTCGTGAGTTCACCCCATTTACTCGTAAAATCAAAATAGACAGCTCCCCATGTTTCAGGGAGCTGTCTTTTTGGTTTTATCCTCTTAGTTCTGCGCCAGCTTTTTCTTTAACGGCTTCAAGAACTTTATCGTGTGCTTTTGTAATGTCCTCGTCCGTTAGAGTACGTTCCGGGTCGAAGTATTTCAGTGAGTAGGCAATGGATTTCTTGCCTTCCTCCATTCTTTCACCTTCGTATAAGTCGAAGATGCTTACTTCTTTCAGCAGTTTGCCACCGGCTTCTTCAATAATTTCCTGAATGTCCCCGGCTTTCGTAGCTTGATCCACTACGAGCGCGATATCGCGCGTGGTCGATGGATAGCGCGGAATGGTTTGGTACGCAATCGGAGCGACTTCGGCTTCGGCCAATGCTTTTAAGGAAAGTTCGAAAATGTATGTTTCTTTAATATCCAAGTCTTTTTGGACTGTTGGGTGCACTTGGCCGATAAAGCCAATCACTTCACCATTCAATAGTACTTCCGCTGTCCGTCCTGGATGCATGTCGTTGATTTTCGCTTGGCGATAACTGATTTGATCAGCTAATCCAAGTGTGTCGAATAATGCTTCGATCACGCCTTTGGCTACAAAGAAATCCACTGGTTTCTTTTCACCTTGCCATAGATGTGACTCCCATAGACCGGTGATTGCTCCAGCAATATGTTCTTTTTCTTCAGGCAGTTCTTGTTCGTCACGCTTAAAGAATACCGAACCGATTTCATACAGTGCCAGTGAATCAATTTGGCGGGCATTGTTATATTTCACGACTTCAAGCAATTGGGGCACGATGCTTAAACGCAGCTGGCTTCTTTCTTCACTCATTGGCATTGCTAAGCGAATGGATTCTCTTGCTTCCAAAGCGAATTGGGACGCTTTTTCCTGGCTTGTCAGTGAATAGGTTACCGCTTGATAAAGGCCTGCGCCTTCAAGTGTACGGCGTGCTTTCCGCCGTTTAATTTGATAATCAGTCAATTGGCCTGGGACAGCAGCACCGATCGGCAGTGTAGCGGGAATATTATCATATCCATATAGACGTGCAGCCTCTTCGACTAAATCAGCTTCAATCGTAATATCGCCACGGCGCGTCGGAACGGTGATTGTGAATGTTTCATTGTCAAGTTCCACGCCAAATTGCAGACGCTTGAAGATCGATTCCACAACTGATGCGGTCATGTCTGTTCCAAGAAGTGTGTTGATTTTTTTAAGAGTGATGCTAATGACCGCAGGTTCCATTGTCAATTCATCAACTTCTGCTGCTCCTTGTAAGACTGTTCCGCCTGCAAATTGTGCAATCAATTGTGCAGCACGTTCTCCAGCTTCACGTACACGGGCCGGGTCGACACCTTTTTCAAAGCGGGCACTAGCTTCACTGCGTAATCCATGGTCCTTTGAGGCTTTACGAACCACTGTACCTGCAAAATATGCACTTTCAATGATGATGTTCGTCGTATCATTTTTCACTTCGGAATCCGCTCCGCCCATCACACCAGCTATCGCTACTGGCTCGCTGCCATTTGTGATCACTAAATGGTCAGGTGTCAAAGTGCGTTCCGCTTCATCCAATGTTACGATTTTTTCAGCATCCTTCGCTCTGCGGATGACGATTTCCTTTGAACCAAAGCGGTCATAATCAAAAGCATGGAGCGGTTGGCCGTATTCAAGTAGAATGTAGTTCGTGATATCCACCACATTATTATGAGGTCGGATACCTGCAGACATCAACCTAGTCTGGATCCAAAGCGGTGAAGGTCCGACCTTGACATCCTTGATGATTTTAGCAATGTATATCGGGTTATCTTCTTTCGCTTCAACTTTGACACTGATATAATCAGTTGCTTTTTCAGCTGCCTCTTCTTTCTCGACAACCGGCCATTTCACTTCCCGGCCTAAAATGGCTGCCACTTCGTATGCAACACCAAGCATGCTCAATGCATCTGAACGGTTCGGAGTCAGCCCAAGTTCCAGCACTTCATCACTTAAACCAAGTTCCTCCAATGCATCTTTCCCTACTTCCACATCATTAGGGAAGACGAAGATACCTGTAGCATAATCCTTGGAAACGAGCTTGGATTCGAAGCCCAATTCCTGAAGCGAGCAAATCATCCCGTGCGATTCCTCTCCACGAAGTTTCGCTTTCTTAATTTTGAAATTACCTGGAAGGACTGCGCCAACAGTAGCGACTGCGACTTTTTGGCCTTTATCGACATTCGGTGCTCCGCAGATGATCTGAACGGGATTTTCGGCCCCGATATCAACTTGGCATTTATTCAATTTATCCGCATTAGGATGCTGTTCACGTTCAATGACATGCCCGATGACGACCCCTTTTAGCCCTTCACTTTTCTTTTCCACCCCTTCAACCTCAATGCCGCTTTTCGTAATTTTGTCAGCTAGCTCCGTCGCATTGATGCCTGAAAGGTCAACATAATCTTGTAACCATTTATATGACACAAACATGGTAGGTCCTCCTTTTTAAAATAAAAATTTATGCTTCATGATGGTTGAATTGTTTTAAGAATCGAACATCATTCGTATAGAAATGACGGATATCATCCACACCATACTTCAACATGGCAATCCGCTCCACGCCGATTCCAAATGCGAATCCAGAGTATTTCTTGGAATCGAAGCCAGCCATTTCAAGGACGTTCGGATGAACGATCCCGCCGCCAAGCACTTCTATCCAGCCTGTTTGTTTACATACGCTGCAGCCTTTACCACCACAGATTTTACAAGAAATATCCACTTCGACGGAAGGCTCCGTAAATGGGAAGAAACTTGGACGAAGACGGATCTCACGGTCTTGCCCGAATACTTTTTTCGCAAATACATCAAGCGTCCCTTTCAGGTCGCTCATGCTGATGTTCTCATCGATGACCAAGCCCTCAATTTGCTGGAATTGATGGGAGTGTGTAGCGTCATCGTTATCACGGCGATATACTTTTCCTGGGCAAATGATTTTAACAGGTCCTTGACCTTTATGTTTTTCCATCGTTCTGGCTTGAACAGGTGAAGTGTGCGTACGCATCAGGATTTCGTCCGTTATGTAGAAGGAATCCTGCATATCACGTGCCGGATGGCTTTTCGGCAAGTTAAGTGCCTCGAAGTTGTAGTAGTCGCTTTCGACTTCAGGACCTTCCGCAACGGTATAGCCCATACCGATGAATAAGTCTTCGATTTCTTCCACGACACGTGTTAATGGATGTAGATTCCCCTTGTTAACCGGACGTCCAGGAAGTGTGACGTCAATCGTTTCAGTTGCCAGCTTTGCATTGACTGCCGCAGTTTCAAGTGCTTTTTGTTTCTCCTCGATCTTTGTTGCAATCGCTTCCCTTACCTCATTGGCCAGTGCCCCGATTTTTGGGCGTTCTTCGGCAGATAATTTACCCATGCCGCGCAATACCTCAGTGATTGGCCCTTTTTTCCCTAAATAAGCAACTCGGACTTCATTCAGTTCTTTTAATTCGGAAGCGGCGGCAACTTTTTGCAACGCTTCTTCCTGCAGTTCTAGTAAACGTTCCTGCATCATGTCTTCCTCCTTTATTTTCCTTTTGTAAAAAATGAACACAAAAAAACCCCAATCCCTAAAGGGACGAGGTTTATGTATCGCGGTACCACCCTTATTAGTGCACGAACAAAAAAACTTCTGCACTCACTTCATTAAAAAATAACGGCTCTTCACCGGAACATTTTTCAGACATCATGTCTTCCCAATGCCAACTCGAAAGGTGAATTCCCTTAAGCAGTGCCATAAAAATGCTTTCAGTCAAGGCATTTTTTCCCTGGATATGGTTAACTTAAGCTACTACTCTTTGTCATCGTTGTTTTCATTATAAAATTCTGTTTTATTATATTATAATTCTTCGGCCGTTTCAAATCGATTTTCGTAAATAGTACATTAAAATCCCGGCAGCGATCCCCACATTTAATGATTCGCTTTTTCCGTAGATGGGAATATAAAGGTTTTTAGTCGTTTTCTCCAGTAATTCCTTCGATACTCCTTGGCCTTCATTACCGACCAGCAGGGCAAATCGGGAAGACTTTTCCACTTCTTCAAATGGCGATGCGCCTTCTAATGCCGTGCCATATACCGGTGTGCCGCTTTCCTTCAGCTCATCGATGACTTCGGAAAGGTTCCCTTTAATGACAGGCATATGGAAGAGGCTCCCTTGCGTCGAACGGACCACTTTGGGATTATACAAGTCAGCACACCCTTCGCCAAGTATGACCGCATCGATTCCAGCTGCATCCGCTGTCCTGATCATCGTTCCAATATTCCCCGGATCTTGTACGGCATCGATCAACAATAATTTATCCGGATTGATGGACGCCATGCTCGTTGATTTCTGTTCACAAACCGCAGCAATTCCTTGAGGAGCTTCGGTATCACAAATCGCCTTCATAATATCATTTTTCACATAAATGAGTTCTGTGCCTTCCACCTTAAAATGGGCAGGCATTTCAGTTTCTTCATTGATGATCACTTCCAAGACGATTTCTTCTTTTAAGGCTTCTTCAACTAGGTGAAAACCCTCGACTAAATATTTACCTGTTTTATCTCGTTCTTTTTTCGTCAAAAGTTTTTTCCATTGTTTAACTTGCGGGTTTTTTAAGGATTCAATATATTTCAAGGGTAAACGCTCCTTTAACTTCACACTGATTTTCCTATTATAACGCAATTCACATACATATTGCATGTGAGTTTGTGAAATGCTATGAATGTCAGTCATTATGTGTTAGAGGAGGAATAATTATGAATTTAAACTTGCGTAATGCGATCATCCAAAATGTATCTGGAAATTCGCAAGAGCAGCTGGAAGACACGATTGTCGATGCCATACAAAATGGCGAGGAAAAAATGCTTCCTGGATTGGGAGTATTATTCGAGGTCATCTGGCAAAATTCATCTGAGCAGGAAAAACAGGAAATGATCACTGCTCTCGAATCAGGATTAAAAAAATAACAGCCTTCAGAGGCTGTTATTTTTTTGATTTCGCTTCGCAAGCCTTCAGTTCTTCGATGGAGACTTCTTCATCAAGCAGCAAGATGAATTTTTTTGCGCTCACTTCTTCAAGCATCGTTTTTGTCTCATCATAAGAGTAGCCGTATTTCGTGAAAAAGCTGCGTAAATCTCCAGATCCTTCATCTGTGAAGTAGTGGAAGATTCTTAAAAAAAGAGTGTCCTCCTTATCCTGATTGGCGATGATCAGGATATCCGTATGTTCATTTCCAAGCTGCACATGATTTTTTATATTAGCTGCTACTGTCATTTGGGTGCCAGATACGCCTTTAGCTTTTAAGTCTTGAATTGCAGCAAGTAGTTCCGGATTAGAGTCAAAAACACCATATACGTTTTTTTCCATGTTTCTTCCCCTCCTTGTTACTCTACTTAAAATAAAATACCTTTGTCATTATACCTTGCAGCTTTAACAATAAACAAGCAAATAGTCCATTGAGAATTCCTGACTAACCCTTTGCCTAAAGGTTTTTTTTAAAAAAATGCCTGGTTCAGTTTGCAGATAAAAGGGTTGGGAAAATATATCCTTCATCAAACGAACCAACTGAACCAAAGCAAGGAAAGCGAGTGCCAGAAAATCATCATCCCAATTTTACAAGCCATAAAGAAACTGTAGACAAACTCGATTTTCATCTAGTTTGTCTACAGTCTGAACAGCCTTGTGCAGGCAGTTATTTTGCGTATTACAGATTGTCGGTATTGATTCGATTTTTGATGTATTCATCCTGCAAGACTTCCTCTTGCTGCCTGCTGGCATTCGGGCTCATGGTCCGTTCCAGTGATCCTTGAGCATCAAGGGCATTATCAGTATCGGCAGAAAACGGGTCTGGATGAGGGTCGCTTGCAAGTTGCCCTTCATGATTCCCTGTTTTTTTCTTCTTGAATTTTTCTGTGGAGTTCCCCCGGATTTCCCTTTGTTGAGCTCGTTTTGTATCGAGCTCCTCATTTTCAAAGATGTTCGCAGAATTCCCATGAAGTTCTTCGCTTCTTCCTGGCTGTGCTTCCACTTCCCCTGTTTGATAGGCATTCGCTGTTGTTTCAGGAAAAAGGTTCGGATCCGGATTGTTCACCACCCCTGTTTTAAGCGGATTCTCTAAAGGTTCGTCCGTATCCTCCATGCGATTGGAAGCTATGCTCTCACTTGCTGATACGGTTTCCGATTCATCTAACAGAATCAGGAACTTTCCTGCCTCCACTTCATTTATATAAGCGGTGGCTTCACTATCGGCAAGCCCTAACTCACCTAGCCGGTTCCTTATATCTTCAGAACCCTCATTCAGGAAAAAGTGTTTCATCTTATCAATGAAGGAATCCTCATTAGAGTTAGTAACGACGTCGACATCCGGATCACGCTTTTGATTGACGAAATCCAAATCTTCTTTCTTATCTGCCATTACCGTTATTTCTCCTTCACGGACCCCCTTTTCCTTGAGGGATTGAATAGCCTGGATTATTTCTCTTTCCGTATTAAAAACACCATATAATGTTTTTCCCATGCATCTTCCTCCTCCTATTATTCCGAAATTTCTTCTTATGTGTATTTATACCCTGATGGGTGCCAATTAAACAAAAAGGTTTGCCTTTCCTGGGCTCGTACTTTTAATAAGTCTTTAAAACCCAAAAGAAGCCTGCAGTTATAAAACTGCAGGCCACTTTCCTTCACTCTTAGAAGCGGTCGGTTCTACGTTCAGCTGCCTGTTTCTCATTTACGATCGAATCATCAATACTATCAAGCTGGATGTCTTCCTTTTTAAGAGTATCCTGAACTTGTTCCGTTTCTTGTACAGCATGTTTCTTGATGACAATTTCATCTGTGACGACTGGTTTTTTCGAAACTTCCAATTTTTCTTCAACAACGGGAATCCGTAATGTTTCCCCATCTTCAATGCTTCCAGTTTCCAGATCCGGTTCACGCCCTGAAACTGATCTATGCTCGACTGTCACTTCTTCGTGTTCAACAGGGACATTAATCGTTTTATGCTGTTCATTGACTTCTTTGTTAATGACGACTTCACCAGTCTGTACTCTTTCTTTATCAATGTTCAGCTGTTCTTCCCGAAGTTTAAGCGTCCTTTCATCCTCTGGCAATTCACGTCCTTGTCCGTTGACTCCATAAACATCTGCTTTATTTAATGCATCTGTTCTTTCAGTGCCATTATAAAGTTGGTTGGTGGAATTTGTATCAAGCCGTGTAGCGGCAGTATCCATATTTCCGGTCGTGAATTTATCTCTTGCCGTTCCAAGATGGCCTTCACCTTCTTCTACCAGAACCAGGACTTTTCCATTTTCCACATCAAAGACATGTTCAGCCGCTTCACTATTCGAAAGTCCTGCATTCGCCAATCTTGTCGAAAGGTCTGCCGTATCATCCGGCATGAAGAAACGTGCCACCTTGTCCATAAATGATTCGTCATTAGGAACATTCGTCATTGTATGAACATCCGTTTCGCGTTGAGTGTTAGTGAAATCCAATGTTTCTTCCTTGTCTGCGACGACCGTGATATCGTCCCCTTCAAAGCCCTTTGCCTTAAGTGCATTTATTGCCTGGATCACTTCTGCATTTGATTCATATACTCCATATACTGTTTTATTCATTTTACATTCCTCCTTAGGTTTTGTTGTTTCGATTAGTGGATGCTATGTATAAACTCTACCCGCTATGAACCTATGTAAACGAGGAATCAATATTTCATTTTTGTTATATCATTTACAATTCGTTCTCAGCACAGAACACTTTTTCAATTGAAATCCAGCCTTTTCAAGGGTTTCCCCATTTATAAAAATGTAATGTTAACCAAATAATGCTATTTCATTTTTCTTTTCTTCTATTATAAAGCCACAGCCTTTATTAGCAGGTCTGCAATATGCACCGCTTTCGTACATTCCCCCAAGTTTTCCCTCTCAATCCCCAATTGCATTTGTAATAGACAGCCCGGGTTTGCCGTGACAACAATATCGGCCTGTGTCGTTTTCGTGTGCTCCATTTTGGAGTCGAGAATATTCATGGACATCTCTGATTCAACAATATTATAAATCCCAGCGGAGCCGCAGCATCGATCGGCATCCTTCATTTCCCTGAAATCAATCCCTTCTATCGATTGAAGGAGAATTCGCGGAGCCAAGGAGGTGTTCATAACATTCCGTAAGTGACAGGAATCCTGAAAAGTGACCGATTGAGCCGGCAGTTTCAAGCGAACTTTTTCCTGAAAACGCAAATCAACAAGAATCTGACTTATATCTTTCAACTTATTTTTAAATGCGATTGCACGGTTATGCCATTCCGATTCGCCTTGGAGCAAATGGTCATAATCTATGAGAAAAGCTCCACAGCCGCCTGCATTCGTAATGATATAATCAACTTCCTCCGCTTCAAAAGCTTCTATATTACGCTTGGCCAGTTGCTTTGCACCTGCTTTTTCACCACTGTGCCCATGCAGCGCCCCGCAACATGCCTGGGATTTCGGAATCACGATTTCACATCCGGCCAGCTGAAGAAGCTTTAGTGTGGCCTTGTTCGTTTCCAAAAACATCGTATCCATCAAGCAGCCGGAAAAAAAAGCCACCTTTTTGAGCGGCGTTCCGATTGCAGGCAGCCCGGTTGGCCTATTTTTCATTTCTGATTTTTTCGGGACTTTCGGCAGCACCTTTTCCATGGTTGCCAAATTATTCGGAAGCATGTTGAGGACTCCCGTTTTTCGGGCCATGTATTGCAGACCTGATCTCTGATAGAAGCCAAGCAAACTCGTCATGGCCTGCATTCGCTCCTGATGCGGGAATAATCCACTAAAAACGGCATTACGGATCGTTTTTACAGGGTAACTGTGCTTTTTATTCTGATGGATGATATCCCTTGCTTCTTCAAGAAGATGCCCATATTTCACACCTGAAGGACACACAGGTTCACAAGCCCTGCAGCCGAGGCAAAGGCTCAATGAACGTTCTACATCTTCATCGGGCTCAATCACACCATCCGCCACCGCTTTCATAAGTGCAATCCGGCCCCTTGGTGAATGGGATTCCTTCAGCCCCGATTCCATGTATGTCGGGCAGTGGGGTAAGCAAAAGCCGCAGCGCATACAATTCAACAATTCATCTTCGTTCATTTTTTCAGCGAATTGCATGGCGATGGTTTCCCTTTCTTGAACTGTGGTCATGAAGAAACCACCACCCTTTTCCTGGTTTCTTTGGCAAATACTTTGCCGGGATTCATGATGTTATTGGGATCGAAAGCTTGTTTAATCGCTCTCATGGCATCAATCCCTTCTTTCTTCAGCTTCCATTCAAGATAAGGGGCCTTCATCGCCCCTACACCATGTTCACCGGTAATCGTCCCGCCAAGGTCGATAGCCGCGGCAAAAATGTCGGCAAAAGCGAGCTCCACTCTCTCCATTTCGTCATGATCACGAGCGTCGGTAATGCACGTTGGATGCAGGTTCCCATCCCCAGCATGGCCGAAAGTGCAAATGTCCACGTTATGCTTGACAGCGATCTCATTAATCGCTTTGACCATCTTGGCAATTTCCGACCGTGGAACGGTGGCATCTTCCAAAATGGTCGTCGGCTTGAGGCGTGCCAGTGCAGAGAGGGCTGTCCGTCTTGCGGTTTTCAAGGCGGCAGCGTCAGATTCCGTTTCGGCAATTTCCACGGAAACCGCCTTTTCCTGTAGACAGATATCGGCCATCCTTTTCATATCGCGTTCCACTACTTCACTCGGACCATCTTGTTCAATCAGCAGGACGGCTTCCACATTGGTGGGCAAACCGATTTTCGCGAAGTCCTCAACCACGATCAACGTCGGCCGATCCAGAAATTCCAATGTAACAGGAATGATTTTATTTGAAATGATTTTAGCCACTGACTGGGCTGCGGCATCCAGATCTTGATATAAGGCAAGCATCGTCTTTGTCGTTTCAGGCATTGGGATCAGCTTTAAGATCGCTTCCGTAACGATGCCCAAGGTCCCTTCTGACCCGACAAAAAGTTTCGTTAAATCATATCCGGCTACATCTTTGGCAAGCTTGCCCCCTGTTCGAATGATGTCCCCATTCGGAAGGACCAATTCTAGCCCGATGACATAATCACGGGTGACTCCGTACTTTAATCCTCGCAGTCCACCAGAGTTCTCATTAATGTTTCCGCCAATAGTGGAGATTTTCATCGAACTGGGATCCGGCGGATAAAATAATCCCTTCTCTTCAACTGCTGAAATCAAGTCCAATGTGATAAGCCCAGGCTGTACGGTCGCCGTCAAGTTCTCCTCATCTACTTCAAGTAATGAATTCATTCGATTGAATAAAAGGACAAGCCCCCCCTCTGTCGGGCAAGTGCCTCCGCTTAAATTCGTCCCAGACCCGCGTGGAACGATCGGAACATGGTATTCGTTGCAAACTTTGACGATGGCTGCGACTTCAGCTGTGCAGCCCGGTTTAATGACAGCATCAGGCATCGCTTGAAACCCTGGTGTTGCATCATATGAATAGACTAGGCATTCCACTTTCGAGTCATCGAAATTCTCCTGACCGACGATGGTAAGAAGTAGCTGCTTAACCTGTTTTGTTAACATGTACATCCTCCTCATATAAACATAGGAAATTCGAGATTTTTTATATGATGTAAGTATAAGAAAGAAAACACTCAATCATCTATGTATGAACATATAGAATTTAGAGCTTTCCATAGAATTAATTTGTATGTTTATCCAATATACTTAATGCTAGATACATAGTGACTAAATCGTCTAGCTTCCTGGGATTCAGGCAGGTCAAATCTTCTATGCGCTTGAGCCTGTAATGGAGGGTATTGATATGGATATGCAGGGCTCTAGCGGTCTCCTTTAAGGATAAATCACATGCAAAATACATGGAAAGGGTTTTAAGCAGCTCCTCATTAGGAAGCAACTCCTGAATCGTCCGGGATAAATATTCCTGTCTTGTTTCAGCGGTAACTTCATCAAGCAGGACCTCAAGCTTCAAGTCCTCGTCAAATATGATTCCCGATGAAGGAAGCGCGATTTTCAAAGAACGTTCCGCTTTAAAAAACGCTGACCTGAAAGCGGATCCCGATGCACGCGAACTAACTCCTGCACACACTTTATAACCCGAGCTCTCTTCCAGCTTTTTTTGGAGTTTACTTAATTTCTTTAATTGCTGGATTTTTGAACCGATGAAATCGGCTATAGAAAGAATGATGAATTGATTCCTCCCCCATCGGACTGCGATGTCATTGGGGTGCTGCTGTCCTACGTATATCTGAAGCGTTCTCCACACATGAGGTTCAATGATTTCCTCAGTCTTAAATTCACCAAGGGTGATGATCCGGTCTGCATGAACATCGACCCCAAGCAACTTGGCCTTCTGAAGGAAAAGCTCATTGAACGTCTGCAGCTGATGCCATTCAAATACAAAGAATTCCATCAGACGTGATTGGGATTCTGCTTGTTCGATATGATAGCTTTCCTGAATGAACATCTCCGTCATCTTTTTTAAAAGTTCCGCATAGGGGGAAACATGTTTGGGGTCGCCTGTAATGCCAATCACACAAACTGCTTCCTGGTTGAAGAAAATAGGTAGATTTATACCTGCCTTCACGCCTTTCCAACTTCGTTCATCCTGTTTATTGATGATCAATTTCTCACGATTTTTGAAAGCGTGGATAGCTCCTTCATGATAAGCTCCAATACGGCTATTATCGGTGCTGGCGATAATCGTTCCAGCATGATCAATAATGATGATTTCCTCATCAATCAGTTTCCTAACCTCATGAACCAATTTTCCTGCCACAGCTGTCAATTGCATGATATGTCCTCCTTTTTTGATTGGCCTTGAAAATATTTCGAGGCTCCCCTATGAAAAGGGAGCCTCATTCTACTTATGGAATCATCCAGGAAAGGACGCCATTTTGCAAGAAGGTAATCACACAAACAAGCAGCAATAAAAACAAACTATGTTTGAGCGTGAATCTCAATAATTCCGATTCCCTGCCCGCCAATCCAACGGCAGCACATGCAATCGCTATCGATTGGGGGGAAATCATCTTTCCGGTGACCCCTCCGGAGGAGTTCGCCCCAAGTGCCAAGACCGGCTCCATCCCCACTTTAAGTGCGGTCACTTTTTGCAGACTGCCAAATAAGAGGTTGGCTGATGTATCCGAGCCGGTAATGAACACACCCAGCCAGCCAAGAACCGGTGCGAAAAACGGAAATAAATCACCCGATTTTGCAAGGGTCATCCCTAATGTGGTCGACATGCCTGAAGCATTCGTTACATAGGCAAAAGCCACCACGGCAGAAATCATCAAGATTGGTTTTGCCAACTCTTTCATCGCCTCAACAAAGGTGCTATAAACGTCTTTTGCAGACATGTGTGCGATGAACTTCGTTACGATGGCAGCCAGTAAAATCGCAGTCCCGGCTGCTCCGAGCAGTTCTATTTTATAGAAAGCCGCAATCGGCAATCCATCGCTTCCGATTATCGCATTATGCAGACCTGGGACTTCGATTTGGAAGGTTAATAGTTTCCCGATTTCATTGATTCCGCCAAGCAATGCATTGTTGCCTTCATAATGTCCGGAGAGCGCCGGTTTAATTGGGTTCATCCCCCAGATTGTTATGAAAAGCGTTAACAGAAGGAATGGTGACCAAGCATGAAAAATCTGCCATTTCGTGTATTTTGTTTCCGCTTCGGCTGTAGTTAAAGGTTCGACAGCTGCAGCCGTTTCCTCGGATGCAAAGCGAAAGATCGTTTTAGGTTTCCAGAATTTCAGGAAAATCGCCAATGCAAATAGTGACACTAACGCGGAAAGGATGTCCGGTAATTCCGGCCCAAGAAAATTTGAACTTAAGTACTGTGTGATGGCAAAGGAAAATCCGGAAACCAATATTGCCGGCAAGACTTCAAGCGACCTTTTCCACCCAGTCATGATTAAAATGAGATATAGCGGAATGAAAGCCGAAAGGAATGGCAATTGGCGGCCGACCATTTTTGAAATCTCCATGGCGGCTATGCCAGTTGGGCCTTCCATGGCGATGATCGGTATTCCAACCGCCCCGAATGCTACCGGAGCGGTATTCGCGATCAAGCAAATCCCGGCTGCATATAGCGGGTTAAATCCAAGACCGACCAAAAGCGCGGCAGAAATGGCAACCGGTGCCCCAAATCCCGCGGCACCTTCTAAAAAGGCCCCGAAAGAAAATGCCACCAATAGTGCCTGGAGACGGCGGTCTTCCGTAAGCGAAAGCACGGAAGAACGAATGATATTGAATTGTCCGCTTTTAACAGTCATTTTGTACAAAAATACGGAAGTGATGATTATCCATCCGATTGGCAGCAGCCCATATACGGCTCCTTGTGAAGCGGACATCACTGCTTTTCCTGCAGGCATTCCATATATCAATACAGCCACTGCAAGAGCTACAAGCAACGTGGTTATACCTGCCATGTAACCTTTCATACGTTTGATGGTAAGCGCCCAGAAAAAGTAAAGAATTGGAATGAGTGCGGCAAGAGATGATAACACTAAATTATCGGTGATCGGCGTAAAGTTTTGTGTCCATGTCATTCATTTCGACTCCATTTTCTATAAATTTTTTAAAAAATTCAGAATTCAACTGCTAATTGAAACCCCTTACATATTTGAAAATTCCAAGTCATCAGATGACTTGATGAGTACTCATTAAAATTAAATGATTAAAAATATAAAATCAAGATTTTTTTTATTTTTTGTTGATTTTTTTAACCTTCTGGAAGTGTCAAAGAACATTTGTGTTATATAATATTAACCAGAGAAACTCATAGAAAATAGAGGTGCTACTACTTGGCATATAAAAAAATAAAACCGAAAAAAATTTATGAAGAAGTCAGCGATGAACTTTATGAAATGATTCGGTCAGGCAGCCTGAAACCAGGTGAACAATTGGATTCCATTCAGCAGCTTGCGGAAAATTTCCAAGTCGGGCGTCCGGCGATCCGCGAAGCATTAAGTGCATTAAGTTCAATGGGTCTTATTGAAATAAAACAAGGTGAAGGAACATTCGTCAAAACCTTCGACCCCACCATCATGAACCATCCCTTGTCTGCCGCCCTTTTGATGGATCAAGACAATATCAAGCATTTACTGGAAGTCCGGAAAATACTTGAGTCCGGTACGGCAGAAGTGGCAGCGAAGATGAGAACGGAAGAGAACCTGAGCGAACTCAAGGAAAGTCTTTTTAATATGGAAAAGGTATCCGACGATGAAGAACTCAGTGATAAAGCAGATATCGCCTTCCATGTTGCAGTGGCAAACGCATCACAAAATGAGCTGCTGATTACATTGATGAACCACGTTTCAGAATTAATGACGGAAAAGATGCGTGATATCCGCCGGATAGCGCTTTATTCAGAAGAGATGACACTTAAGCGGCTTTACCAGCAGCATGCCAGGATCCATGATGCAATCGTGGCACAGGATGAAGACGAAGCCCGCAGTGCCATGCTATTTCACCTTCAAAGCGTCGAGGAAGCATTGGATCGGGTCATCCAAAAAAATCAGCAAAAGCATAGTTGATCTTCCTTAAAATTTCAAAAATACCCTATACAAAAAAGGATTAAATTGATATATTATTTTGAAAACGATTACTTCATTTAAAAAATCTTGGAAATTGGTATATTCTCATAAACCATTTCCTTTTTCCATTTACTGGTCATCAGATGACCTGTTAACCTATTTGAAAAAGGAGGAGTTCAAATTGAAAGTTACTCTCTTTGCAACATGTTTAGTGGATTTGTTTCAATCCAATGTCGGCAAAGCGACAGTGGAGCTACTCGAGAGATTAGGCTGTGAAATCGATTTCCCGGAGTCCCAGATATGCTGCGGACAGCCCGCATATAATAGCGGGTATACGAAGGAATCGAAGGAAGCCATGAAAAAGATGATTAAATCGTTCGCGGATGCTGAATACATCGTCACCCCTTCCGGTTCCTGCGCAGCGATGTTCAAAGAATATCCGGTCCTATTCAAAGGCGATGCCCAATGGGAAAAGAGTGCGGAATCATTAGCGGCAAAAACATATGAATTGACCCAATTCATCGTGGATGTCCTAAAAGTGACCGATGTCGGGGCGACCTTTAAGGGAAAGGCCACTTATCATACTTCATGCCATATGACACGGCTGCTTAAGGTGAAGGAAGCACCTGCCATTTTGTTAAGCCATGTCAGGGGGCTGGAAATGACACCACTTCCCGATGCCCAAAACTGCTGCGGGTTCGGGGGGACCTTTTCAGTTAAGATGGGTGACATTTCCGGACAAATGGTCGAGGAGAAAGTCTGCAATATTGAAGCTACCGAAGCCGATTTCTTAATTGGCGGGGATGCCGGATGTTTGATGAATATCGGCGGACGGATCCAAAGGAAGGGGCAACCGGTGAAAGTGCTTCATATTGCGGAAGTCCTGAACAGTATTTAAAGAAAGCGAGGAGGGAAAAACTAATGGCTATGAAAACCAGTTCTGCCAAGTTTAAAGACCGGGTGGATGAAGGAATACATAATGATTTTATGCGATTGGCCGTATCAAGTGCCCAAGAACGATTACACGGGCGGCGACTGACTGCCGTTGATGAATTGGGAAGCTGGGAGGATTGGCGTTCCCTTGGGGAAGAAATCCGGCAGCATGTGCTTAGTAACCTTGATTTCTATTTGCACCAGCTTGCAGAAAACGTTTCGAAAAGGGGCGGTCATGTCTTCTTCGCTGAAACCGCTGAAGAAGCAAGCGGCTACATTAAGGATGTCATTGTAAAAAAGAACGCCAAAAAGGTCGTGAAATCCAAATCGATGGTCACGGAAGAGATCAATTTGAATGCAACTCTTGAAGCAGTTGGACTCGATGTCGTTGAAACGGACCTTGGTGAATATATTTTACAAGTGGATGATCATGACCCACCTTCCCATATCGTCGCACCTGCTCTCCATAAAAATAAGGAGCAGATTAGGGATGTTTTTAAAGAAAAACTTGCATATACGCAAACCGAAAAACCGGAAGAGCTTACCGCCCATGTGCGGGGCATTCTGCGGAAAGATTTCTTAAGCGCCGATGTGGGCATTACCGGCTGTAATTTTGCCATTGCGGAAACGGGCTCGATCGGTTTGGTGACGAATGAAGGAAATGCCGATTTGGTCACTGCCCTCCCGAAAACGCAAATCACCGTGATGGGAATGGAACGGCTTGTGCCTACATTCGATGAATTCGAAGTCCTTGTCAGCTTATTGACAAGAAGCGCTGTCGGCCAAAGGTTGACCAGCTACATCACCGCACTTACCGGGCCGCGTGATGAAGGCGATGTAGACGGACCCGAGGAATTTCACCTTGTGATCGTAGACAATGGACGCTCCTCCATTTTAGGAACTGAGTTTCAATCCGTTCTTCAATGCATCCGATGTGCTGCCTGTATAAATGTCTGCCCGGTTTACCGCCAGGTCGGCGGTCATTCATATGGTTCAATATATCCGGGACCAATCGGTGCTGTGCTATCACCCTTACTCGGGGGATATGATGATTTCAAGGAACTGCCATATGCCTCCACTCTTTGTGCAGCCTGTACAGATGCCTGCCCGGTTAAGATTCCTCTCCATGACTTACTGAGGAAGCATCGTGAGGTCATCGTTGAAAAGGAAAAAATGGCGCCATTTTCAGAAAAGATGGCCATGAAAGCCTTCGGAATCGGTGCGGCCTCGCCTATGCTTTATAAGTTCGGCTCCAAAATGGCCCCATCCGCGATGTCTCCTTTTAAAACAGGGGATATCATCTCGAAAGGTCCGGGACCACTCAAAACTTGGACAGAAAGCCGCGAGTTCCCTGCTCCAGGGAAAGAGAGCTTTCGGGACTGGTTCAAAAATCGGGAAAAAGGAGGGAAACCATCATGATTGGAACCATCCATAATGAAGGGACATTTTTAAACAATATAGCCAAAAATCTTGGAAGGGCTCCTATTACGGAAGGCATCTCCGTTCCTGAATGGAAGCACGCACCCCAAAAAGAAGTTTTGAAACATGCGACACCAAATGACCTTGTCGCGGAATTGAAGGAGCAATGTAAACGGGTGCATACTCAGTTTCACGTTACCGACTCCAAGCAAGTGATGCATTGTTTAAAACAGGTGATCGAGGAACTTGGTAACGGACCCGTGATCATCCCTAAGGACGATCGATTTTCCGACTATGGATTGGAGGGTATCTTGCAGGAAAAAGATGTCCATATATGGGATCACCAAGCCGGGAAAGAAAATGTCGAAAAAGCGGAAAGTGCTAACATCGGAATCACATTCAGTGAGATGACACTAGCAGAATCAGCTACCGTCGTCTTGTTCAGCGACAAGGACCATGGCCGGTCCATCAGCTTCCTTCCTTCCTGCCATGTTTCCATCATTCCAAAAAGCACCATCGTTCCACGAATGACACAGGCTGCAGCGGCCATCCGTTCAAAAGTTACCCGGGGCGAAGTCGTTCCTTCCTGCATCAACTTCATAACGGGGCCGAGCAATTCGGCTGATATCGAAATGGACCTTGTCGTCGGCGTCCATGGTCCCATCAAAGCGGTCTATATAATCGTCGAAGATAAATAGAAATAAAGAAAATGGAGAGGACCTGATTAGGCCTCTCCATTTTCTTTATTTCTATATTACTCGTAAATGATCCGATCAACCGCTTCACGATCGAGGCGTTTGATCACTTCGACAATGAGCTTAACTGCATTCTCATAATCATCCCGGTGAAGCATTGCTGCGTGTGAATGAATGTAGCGTGTGGCAATCGTGATAGCCAGTGCAGGAACTCCATTTGCCGTTAAATGGATGGAGCCGGCATCCGTCCCGCCGCCAGGAATCGATTCATATTGATAAGGAATATTCATTTCATCAGCCGTGTCGGTGACGAAATCGCGTAATCCCTTATGTGCCACCATCGATGAATCATAGATGACGATTTGCGGGCCTTCCCCCATCTTACTCATCGCTTCTTTTTCGGAAACCCCCGGTGTATCGCCAGCAATGCCAACATCGACGGCAAAACCGATATCCGGCTGAATTTTGAATGTGGATGTTTTGGAGCCACGCAGGCCGACCTCTTCTTGCACAGCGCCAATTCCATAAACTACATTAGGATGGTCGCTGTCTTTCAGCTGTTTAAGCACATCAATTGCGATTGCACAGCCAATTCGATTGTCCCAGGCTTTGGCGAGCAGCATCTTTTCATTATTCATGACCGTGAATTCAAAATATGGCACAACCATATCCCCTGGCTTGACGCCCCATTCCTTAACCTCTTCTTTGCTGGATGCACCGATATCAATAAACATATCCTTAATATCAACCGGCTTCTTCCGCGCCTCCGCTGACAGGATGTGCGGCGGCTTGGAACCGATAATTCCAGTTAGATCACCTTTACTTGTAACGATCGTCACGCGCTGGGCCAGCATTACTTGTGACCACCAACCCCCTACCGGCTGAAAACGCAAAAATCCTTTATCATCAATTTGGGTGATCATGAAACCTACCTCGTCCATATGCCCGGTAACGATGATTTTCGGTCCGTTTTCATCACCCGTTTTCTTGGCAATCAAACTTCCCAGGCCATCTGTCGATATTTCATCCGCAAATGGTGTTATGTATTCGGTCATCACTTTTCTTACTTCACTTTCATTTCCTGCGATGCCTTTAGCATCCGTTAAGTCAGCAAGCATCCTTAACGTTTCATCCAATTTAGCCATCCCCATACCTCCCTATAATTTACATTACGAGAATAATTATACAGAAAACCGATTGCATTAACAATCAGTAGCCTTGCTTTTGCCTTTCGTAATTCACTTCATTTTTGCTTACATATGCTTTTTCCACATCCACTGCTGAAAATCCAAGCAACTCACCTAAATGTAAATACGCAGCAAAAACCTTTTGGAAAGATGACTCTGTCAACTGTGTGCGAAATTCACTGATGTAGCCGTAAATAGATGTAAATTGACCCGTCAAATCCTCCTGATCCACCTTGAGGGCGGATGGAACTTCCGGTACAAACCCCCGCTCGATTCCTAGTGACAAAATGAAATGAATGCCATCCACGTATTCAGCCAAAATCGTTTCTTTATCAGAGGGGCCTTTAAGACTCCAGAATTTAAAACATCTTGTTTCATTGGCAAGCTCTCCAAGCTCCACCAAAAGAGCAAGTATCTTCCGTTCCACTAAATCTTCAGCACCCAAATCATGCTTTGATTGTATATGCTCATCCAAAGCTGCCTGCATTTCCATTAATTTACCTATGTTCAATTTCATCACTTCTTTCTATCGACTTCCCTTAAATTATATCAAATAAATGAAACTTATTAAAAACCCATACGTAAATGAAGGGTATCACTCTGTTTAAGGAGGCAGCGCCATGATATTGATCATGCGGTTCATTCTTTTAGCCATCATCATTTTCTTAATATATACAGTCATCAAATACCTATTTAATCCGAAAAGAAAATTAGAACTGGCACATGAACAGAAAAAGTTCTTTCTGCTCGATGATACAGCCAATATACGAAAGAATTTTTTATTGACGTACAACGGGGTGATGTTTGAAGGGGAAAAGTATTTAGGGACGACGGAACGCTCCTTCGAGGTCATCTCCATCTTCATATGGCCTAAAAAAGTGGCCGGCCTGAAAGGCTTGAAGCGAAATGATTTCTTAAAAATCGAGGCAGCCATAAAAAAACAATATCCAGATGCCGTTATTGATTGGAAGAGCCCAGTTAAGGAATTTTTACAGGAATGAAAAAAAATTAAACGTAATGAAGAGCCTTGAGAAAAATGGACTCAAGGCTCTATTTTAATCATTTGAACGAAAAAATTCCTTCCAAGGGACGACCGTTTGCTTCTCCCTCAATAAATATATCAATAAGGTTAAGGATAATAAAATGATGACAATCAGCGTTGGGCTGAAATCTGCAATATAGTGGCCAAAAACCGTGTATACGAATGCGACAGGGAGATTGGTCATGAAGGACAGATAAAAATAATTTTTCAGCCCTTTATTGGATTCCAATAAGCAAAGCGACAGTAAGTAAAAGTGTATGAACGGGATTAGCCTCAGTACTGCAATTTGCCGGCTATTTAGCTTTCGATTTCCAAACAGCTTATTCTTAAGCCGCAGCAGCCTATCCTTTGTTTTCGGAAATTTGCCTATCACGAAATAAAAGGCCATACTGGACAATGTCAAACCGATTACCGAATAGATGGTTCCAAAGGCTGCCCCGAATAATACTCCGCCAGACATGCAAACCACAATGACGGGAATGAATAAAAATTGCCTTAATAAATGAAAAGTGATAAAAATCAACGGTGCAAACACGCTTCCAGATTGAACGTAGCTCATCACAAGTGTCAGTTTATCATTCATGCTCTCCCTCCAGCTACTCTTTGCTGCTTCTACAAGCATATACAATATACGGGCTACATATTACAATTGAATGAATATCTTGATCAATAAGGCCATCTGAAGAATCATCAATAGGGGCAGGCCCCACTTAAAAGCGGCATGCTTCGTCTTATGGCGGAATTGCTTCATCCCCAAAAAGCAACCAGTCCCCCCGCCTATGACCGCCCAAAACCAAAGTGTCCTTTCGCTGATCCGGTACTCCCCATTACGCGCTTTCCTTTTATCGATTCCCATTAAGGCAAATCCGATGATGTTCGTGATGATCATATAAGCAGAAATGAACCATACTCCCTGCATTCCCATTCCCTCCTTTAAATATGTAAAAAGCCACCCTCTTGAAAAGAGAGTGGCTGTATCAGTCAGACTTATTTGTCTAATTGTTGTTTAGCAGCAGTTGCTAATTGGGCAAATGCTTGTTCGTCAGCAACAGCAAGATCAGCAAGCATTTTGCGGTTCACTTCGATACCAGCAAGCTTTAGACCATGCATTAAACGGCTGTAAGAAAGACCGTTGATGCGTGCTGCAGCGTTGATACGAGTGATCCAAAGTTTGCGGAAATCACGTTTCTTTTGACGACGGTCACGGAAAGCATAGTTTCCTGACTTCATTACTTGTTGGTTAGCTACTTTGAAAAGAATATGTTTCGCGCCATAGTAACCTTTAGCTAATTTTATTACCTTTTTACGACGTTTGCGAGTAACAGTACCGCCTTTTACACGTGGCATGTTATTTCCCTCCTATTTAACTCGATAAATCGAACTTATTTAATGTTGTCTAGCATATGACGAATACGTTTGAAGTCACCTTTGCTTACAAGGCTAGCTTTGCGAAGCTTACGCTTTTGCTTAGTAGATTTGTTAGCAAATAAATGGCTTGTGTAAGCGTTAGAACGCTTAAGTTTGCCGGATCCAGTCTTTTTGAAACGTTTAGCAGATCCGCGGTGAGTTTTCATTTTAGGCATAAGGTATTCCTCCTCATTACAAATTACTTTACAATTACTTTTCGTTTTTCGGTGCTAAGATAATGAACATGCTGCGCCCGTCCATTTTTGGGTGTTGCTCGATTGTAGCCACTTCTTTACATGCTTCAGAAAAACGAACGAGTACACGTTGACCAATTTCCTTATGCGTAATGGCACGTCCTTTGAATCGGATAGAAGCTTTTACTTTATCGCCTTTTTCAAGGAATTTAATACCGTTGCGAAGCTTCGTATTGAAATCATGTTCTTCAATCGTCGGGCTCAAACGAACCTCTTTCAGACTGATGACTTTTTGATTTTTACGTGCTTCCTTGTCTTTCTTTTGCTGCTCGAAGCGGTGTTTTCCGTAGTCCATGATCCGGGCTACCGGAGGCTTTGCATTTGCAGCAACTAAAACTAGATCAAGATTTACACGAGCGGCAATTTCCAATGCTTCGAATTTCGTTTTAATTCCAAGTTGTTCTCCGTTTTGGTCAATAAGACGAACTTCACGGGCTCGGATGCCCTCGTTTACCATCGCGTCTTTACTAATAGTTAGCCACCTCCAAAGATATTGGCGAATACGAATATTTGAATAAATTCGGTCACGCTCACAACTCGCTTACAGGATATAATCATAATAAAAAAGTGTGGATGCATGCTGCACCCACACTGATAGACTCATTCAGAAAGATCCAAATAATCAAATCATGACCTGTTAACTGCATTGTTTGCGTCAACCAGGTGAGAAGCGGGTGCTTCTTCTTTTCATCAAACACGTATTCAATTCACTTTAGAAATATATCATAAACACTGATGACTTGTCAAATGCTAAATTTTATTCGTTTTTCACAACAAAATTAATATTATCAGACATTCAGTTATTTGACAATACGTTTTTTAAAGTAATTTGGACAAAAAATATTCATCATGATACTTTCCATCAAAAAACAGTGATTCCCGCTTTATTCCTTCCTTTTCAAAACCCATCTTTCGATATAAGGAAAGCGCAGGGGCGTTGTTTGCGATCACGGACAATTCCAAGCGCCGTATTTCTTTTGTCCGTGCATGCTCCTCCATTTTCTGAAATAGCTTCGTACCGATGCCTTTTCCTCTGTCCTGTTCGTTGATGCCGATGACGATTTTGGCTGAATGCCTCGTTCGGCCCATTTGATTACCCAATAAGATTAGGTAACCCATCAACTCATGCCCGCTGGCAGCAACGAGGAAAACGGAAAGGGGATTTTTTTCGATTTGCTCCATTTGCTTTTCCATTTGTTCCCCCGTCGCATTTCTTTCCCCAGGGTTGAACAGCATATACCCGGAATCTTCAACATGATTGAACAAAGCAGCCAAGTTACCCGCGTCTTTCCTTGAAGCCTTTCTGATCTCCATTTATCCCCATTCCCCCTTTGATTACAGTCCATACTGATCGAAGCCATCAAATGCTAGGAGTTTTCTTTCGCCTTTTTCTTTTTCTCGATGGTGTCCCAGGAAAATAGGACTATCCAAAAAAGCAGGACCGGGACAATGGCATATTGTCGATAATCATCCAATATCAATAAGATGATGATGACAAGGAATGTCGGTCCGAATAGATAAGAAAATTTCTTTTTCATGCTGACCCTCCTTTTCATTGCTGTACATATTTTCACATGATGGTATCATTTTATCATGCCATAATTATAAAGAGGGACACAACTATATGTGCCCCTCTTTGTGCTTTTAACGGCTCACTTCCGCCTTAATCGCTGAAACGAAATCTTCAAAAGCGATTGTTTCGGATTTTTGTTCACCGTATTTACGTACATTCACACTGCCTTCTTTGACTTCATTGTCTCCAACAACGAGCATGTACGGAATTTTTTGCATTTGCGCTTCACGGATTTTGTAACCTATTTTCTCGTCACGTGTATCCAGGTCGACACGAATGCCTTGCGCTTTAAGTTTTTCCTGTACTTCTTTCGCATAATCTAAGTGCACTTCAGGTGAGACCGGGATCACTTGTGCTTGGATAGGTGCAAGCCAAGTCGGGAATGCCCCCTTATATTCTTCGATCAAGTAAGCGACAAAACGTTCCATTGTGGAAACGACGCCGCGGTGAATAACGACCGGACGGTGCTGCTTGCCGTCCTCACCGACGTAATTAAGATCGAAACGTTCAGGAAGCAAGAAATCAAGCTGAACAGTGGAAAGCGTTTCATCTTTCCCTAAGGCAGTACGCACCTGAACATCAAGCTTAGGACCATAGAATGCCGCTTCACCTTCCGCTTCAAAGTAATCCAGGCCAAGTTCATCCATGGCGACTTTTAACATGCTTTGTGCTTTTTCCCACATGTCATCATCATCGAAGTATTTTTCTGTATCCTGAGGATCGCGATAAGACAGTCGGAATGAATAATCCTTGATATCGAAATCTTTATATACTTCCAGAACCAAGTTCACAACGCGCTTGAACTCTTCTTTGATTTGGTCGGGACGGACGAAAATGTGCGCATCATTCAATGTCATTCCACGTACACGCTGAAGGCCTGAAAGGGCACCTGACATTTCATAGCGGTGCATCAAGCCTAGCTCGGCAATCCGAATTGGCAGTTCGCGATAGCTGTGGATACTGTTTTTATAGACCATCATGTGATGCGGACAGTTCATAGGACGCAGGACAAGCTGTTCGTTTTCCATCTCCATGGCAGGGAACATGCCGTCCTGGTAATGATCCCAGTGTCCAGATGTTTTATAAAGGTCCACGCTTCCCATTACAGGTGTGTAAACATGGTCATAACCCAAACGTTCTTCCTTGTCCACGATGTATCTTTCGATTGTCCGACGGATGGTCGCGCCTTTTGGCAACCACATTGGCAACCCTTGTCCCACTTTTTGTGAGCTCATGAACAAGTTCAATTCTTTGCCGATTTTACGATGGTCACGTTCTTTGGCTTCTTCAAGGAAACGCAGGTGTTCGGCCAAATCTTCTTTTTTATAGAAAGCCGTACCGTAAATGCGTTGAAGCATTTTGTTTTTGCTATCGCCTCTCCAGTATGCTCCAGCGATGCTCAATAGCTTGAACTCTTTGATTTTCCCCGTTGATGGAACATGAATTCCACGACAAAGGTCAAAGAATTCACCCTGCTCATAAAGCGTTACCTGCTGATCGGCAGGAATCGCATCGATCAACTCCAACTTGTACTCGTCGCCGATTTCTTTAAAACGGGAAATCGCTTCATCACGACTCACTTCGATGCGGGAAATTTCCAAGTTTTCATTGACGATTTTCTTCATTTCTTTTTCAATCAATGGAAGGTCTTCAGGAGTCAATGATTCCTCCAGATCCATATCATAGTAAAAGCCGCCCTCGATGACTGGACCCACTCCGAATTTAGCGTTTTTGTACAAACGTTTGATTGCTTGTGCCATCAAGTGTGCTGTACTGTGACGCAATACTTCAAGAGCATCCGCTGCGTCCTGTGTGACGATTTCGATTGTACCATCTTGTTCAATCGGACGTTTCAAATCATATAATTCACCATTGAATTTTCCGGCAATGGATTTTTTCCTTAAACCAGGACTGATGGATGCAGCGATGTCTTCAGTTGTTGTGCCTTTGGCAAACTCCTTAACCGCTCCGTCAGGAAAAGATATTTTCAGTAATTCTGACATTCAGTTTCACTCCTTCTTATTGTTTGGACAAATTACAGGTTTTTGATTCCATTACAACACAAAAAAGCCCGTCCCTGTATAAAACAGGGACGAGCTTAGTAATAAATATCATTAACCCGCGGTTCCACCCTCGTTCCAGCTTGCTTTTCACGGCAAAATGGCACTTGTAACTTGGTAACGGCAGCTTCCCGTCAGCTCATATTCACAGAATGCCTGCTTTCCGAGCCGAAGTTTAAAGGTGGTAAGTGTTCCATGCGAATAGGAAGCTTACAGCCTGTTGGCTCCCCTCTCTGATAATCGGCGACTAGAATACCCTTGTCCTCATCATAACTTTTAGTTTTTTAATAGTATGTAGGAAATTATAATTTGTTATACGGTGAAAATCAAGGTTAATTTTCTTTTTTCCACGAAAGATCATTCAAATGCATCGAAAATGACGAAAGTGGCAGGATGGTTGCCCGTTCTTCGAAAATCCTTGAAATGGTCTGGATCAGCCCTTCTTCCTTATCATCAGTATAGATGCACAAGTTTTCAGGAGCAATCGATAAAAGCGGGGCAAGTATCACCGTATCAAGAAAAAGTGAACTTTTGGCAAGAAGCCTCCTGTCGATCATACTATTGATTTTTGACCGGTCGAGTTTGCTGAATTTCTGATCATAGAAATGAAAACCATCCCGGTTGACGAGGTGAAGCTTTCTTAATTTCGACTCCTGCCCATGAAGGCAATCACGGAGCGTGGCAATGAAATTTTGATAGTCCTGCTCCAGCTTGTATTCATCAATCGCCTTAACGACATACTTTTCCAAAGTGTGCTGAAATGATTTTAAACGGAAGGTCGTAAAAGAATCGAATGAAAAAGATACCTTTCCAGCCAAAATGCTTTGAAGTCCTTCCTCAATCAATCGTTTCTCCGTATTGAATGCTCCATCTTGATCCCTGGCTCTTTCCGCCTCGATGATCGATGATGCAATTTCAATGATGGCTTCAATTTCTTCCCGTTCCCTATAAAAAAATTTACCGACTATTATTTGCTCCAGAACAGGAATCGTCTTTTCTTCCAATAAAAAAGAATGAAATGCATCACGAAGCAGAATTAGCCATTTATCACCTGAAGACTTCGTCATATCCATATGCATGCCTTGTTGCGGAAGAAATCGAATGTATGCTTGAAATTCTGCCCCCAGTGGATGGACAGAAACGAAATTCAGTAATTTCATTGCCTCTGAATCGTTTTGAAACGAAATTTGCACTACGACATCCCCCCTTCCCCCTTGCCTGTTTGTTCATGTATATGGGGATGGGGACGTGTTTAGAAGTAGGATGAGTCTTGTAAAAGAAAAAAGTGACCTCCATTAAGAGACCACTTTCCTTCATCTTCTCCGATTCACGCCATCCAGCTTGACCGGCTCCGCTAAATATTGAATTCTTTCCATTATCCTGGCCGCCTTCACTTCTTCCTTCTCACCGCGCTGTGAAAAGGTTAGGTGGTTCTCCAGGCCATTCAGGTCAAAATTCGAAGTGAAAAACGTCGGCAGGTTTTCCAGCATCCTAAATTGCAAAATCGGACCAAAAACCTCATCGCGTCCCCAGCTCGTCATGGACTCCGCTCCAATATCATCCAGCATGAGGACAGGGGCAGTTTTCACCATCTCAATTTTTTCATTGACCGTATTATCACCGATCGATCCTTTAAGTTCCCGCAAGTAGTCAGGGACATAGACAATAAGGGAGGAAATTTGCCTTTCTGCAAGTTCATTGGCAATCGCACCTAATAAGTACGTTTTCCCAACACCGAATTTCCCATATATATATAAGCCTTTTTGCATTTTACCTGGCTCATATTCCATAATGAACGACATCGCCTTACTTAAAACGTCCAAGCGTTTGTTATCATTATCCGTTTGGGTAAAGTCCTCAATGGTCGCCTTTAAAATATCCTTCGGTACATACAGGCTGTGGATCAATTTTTCCCGTTTCCGCTTTTCATCCTCTGCCAACTTCCGCGGACAGATTTCATAATTCAGGTTCAGGGCCTTCCCTTGAACCACCAATTTGGGATAATACCCTTGCATCATATTGATACAGCCATTCAAGCTTGGACATTTATCACATTTATTGCTTTGTGAAGTGAACTCATAAAGCTTCCCCAAATTTTTATCAATCATTTCCTTCGTGACCGTCGAACTGTTGGCATTCAAAAATAACCGCACTTGTTCGTCTTCAAAAATCTCCTGTTTCAGCTTTTCATAACGCTGTTGAAATTGGTTTGTATTGGCCAATTTATTAAGGGATCTATTAATCTTTTCCATCGTTCATTTCACCTCCTGCTTTCCACTGCTTCCATTTCTCCTGAAGCTCGCGTTTCTGGGCATTCAATTCAGGCTGATCTGCATTCTGCTCCTGCTGTGCTTCTTCTTTTTTCTCAAGCCACTCCGGAACCACTTCTTCCCGTATCGCCTTTTTCCGGCCGCCCTTCGCAGCATTCCTGCTTCCTTGAGCCCAGTCCTGATATTTCCTATGTTCATTTTTAGCCAGTTCCATCGCCTCGACGACCGTAGAGACCTTCAGCCGTGCCCAATGGCCTGCCAGCTTTTCCACGTAGCCCTTCGTGAACTTCATATCCGTTTTGAGCATGACGTATTCAATCAAGACATTGACGACACCCGGATTCAGCTTTTGATTGATCATCACTCCCTCAACCACTTTCAGATCACCGCTTGATGGCTCTGCACCTCCAGACAATTGCATCAGCCGCTCCCTCGGGGAAATCGTCTCCAAATGACGGATTAACTCTTGTTCCTGTGTTTTCGGTTCTTCTTTTTGTGTCCGTTCACGAATCGGCTGCACCCGATTGACTAGGGAAGGCATATCTGCCTGCCGTTCGATCTGATACCAGTCCCTTGCCGCCTTTCTGAGCACTTCCTCATCGATTTCATCATCCAATGAAACGGCATCCATTACTAGTTTTTGCATTTCCAGCGGATCAATGCCATATAAAAAAGCAAGTTTGGCAATCGTACTTTTTATTTTCGGAGTAAAGGCCTTTTTCGGTACGATCGAAGATTTCATCCCGGCAAGTAAAAGGTCAAAATCAAATAAGTCGTCAAACCCCGATGGCTCGACGCCTTCCGTCCGATCGATGAATTGCTGCTCAGGCATCGGTTTCCATTCGTTTTTCGCTTCATCGGTTACATATAAAGAGTCCAAATGAT
This sequence comes from Peribacillus sp. NPDC076916, assembly GCF_050269675.1. NCBI lineage: Bacteria > Bacillati > Bacillota > Bacilli > Caryophanales > Bacillaceae > Peribacillus > Peribacillus sp. NPDC076916. The sequence continues at coordinate 635,008 of NZ_JBNNIU010000003.1, read as the reverse complement.
CTGATGAGAATACTTCCGCAAAAGATTTAGTCACACCTTCATATTGATCGGTTAAGATATGATCATCACAAAAGAATCTCTTTAACCGGTTGAATTGCGCTTTGCCGATTTTTTTGTATAAGTAAATATTCAGCATTCCATCCGTGAAAAACTGCTGGGGTGAAAGCGGCGGGTTTAACTCATAGATGAATTCCTTCGTTTCATTTTTCGATTTCTTATATACATTCAACAGACCAATTCCTTCAAGTAAAAGGCGTGCTTCGTAAATATCACCTAACTTAAGGCCGATGGTATTCATTAATTGATAATGTGAGGAGATTTCCGACCATAGCCTGTTTTCCTCCAGCTCACTCCATAACGTCATATATAGGCTAATGCAGATAGGTCCAATAAGAGGTTGATATAGTCGGGTAAGTATTTTCCGATCATAATCATGAAGCAGCCCCGCAGATGAGACCAAATATGAATCCGCTGGGAGCAATTCTTGCCAATGCATTGACATCTCCATTCAAACCTTTCAAAAGATGTAGTGAAAAAAGAGCCAAAGTGAATCTTCAGCTCTACTTTCTTTCTTTATTTATTAAATCTTTCAATTCATCGATAAAGACATTGATATCTTTAAATTGTCGATAGACGGATGCGAACCTTACATAGGCAACCTCATCGACTTCCGCCAGCTTGTCCATTACCATTTCGCCGACATTGTCGCTTTTCACTTCCGATATGCCCTGGTTGCGCAGTTCTTTTTCTACATAACTGGTAATTTGCTCTAGTTCCTTCAAGGGAACCGGGCGTTTTTCGCAAGCCCTGATTAAGCCACGCAGGATTTTATCACGACTGAACTCTTCCCGTGTCCCGCCCTTTTTCACTACAATAAGCGGTGTTTCCTCCACCTTTTCAAATGTCGTGAATCGAAAACCACATGCCTCGCATTCACGGCGTCGTCGAATCGATTTACTTTCATCGACTGGCCTGGAATCGAGCACTCTTGTTCCGTTATATTGACATGATGGGCATTTCATCATTATCAGCTCCGTATTTTATGTAGGACTCCCCTATCTAAATGTTCCCCAAGGATTTACTTCTCTATCTTAATCTTATATTAAAAGGAACGGCCAGTACAAGTAAAAAGTGTAACTTCCAGCAGCAGGCACTTTTGTTCCGCCCTTGGAGCACCTTTGTCAAGGTCTTTGTGCTATAAGGCAATCCATAGCTATAATGTGAAGCAGGCTGCCGATTCATTGCATTAAAAAAGAGATGCACCCATGGCATCTCTGTGTATACGTGTTTTTTATAGGGCACTTATATTGGCTTTTTTCATTTGTACAGGACCTAAACCACGTGGTAATTCTATGTTTTCACGTGTTTGCGCATTCAAAGCTTCTGCAATATAATCTGCCGCAATATTCGGATCCAAGTTACCGCATGTATAGACATCGATGCTCGCATAGCCGTGTTCTGGAAAACTGTGAATCGTTAAGTGTGATTCAGAAATGATGACAACCCCGCTGACTCCTTGTGGAGCAAATTTGTGAAAGGCAACTTCCCGTACCTCTGCACCTGATTTCAAAGCAGCATCAACAAAAATCTTTTCAATTAAATCGATATTGTTCAGTTTTTCAAAGTCACAACCCCAAAGTTCAGAAATGACATGTCTACCCATTGTTTCCATAGTGTAAGCTGTTTCCATATTAAGCTTCCCCCTTACCATGATTTAAAAATAAGTTCTGATAACTACCACGGGGGAAAGTTAGTCCAAAGAGGTCCTAACCCTTTAAGTAGCCATCATGCAAACCGCTTTTGAAGAAGTTCACGATTCATAGTATATATTGTTTGAATTTTTTTTGCAACTCCAAATTAAAATTTTGGAAAGATAAACTTTATATGCAATAGGGCTATAGCGAAGGTACCAATGTAAGGGAAATTCTGTTTTCCGGGTTTATTCAGCGCCCTTAAATAGCCAGGAATTGATGGGTCACTTCATTAAAAATAGCCCGCTAAAAAATTTTAGCAGGCTCAGACTATAAGCAAACCCCAATAAAGTTTGTCTATTTTTTTAATATTTGGCCGTTGATTTAACAGTAAGATCTCCTTTTACCTACAGTCTATTTAAGAAAGGAGCCAAGAAGATTAAGGACAGTTCAACTGAACCTTAGAATAGCTGCTATGTGAAAGATGAACGAACAAAACAAGTTTGCCTATTCGTTTCATGCGGCATCAAACCGCAATGGATTTGTTTTGGGGACAATGATAACAACCGTAAATACGTATGCTAGTCATATCTTATAGCCTCTAGTTTTACAAGTGATTGAGAAAGTTGGAAAACCAGGAGCAGTAGCCGCATGTAAAAGAAAACATGATATGCGTGGGGTCACTATTCTCTATAACTGCTCCAAATCCAAAAAAGGTTTCGGATTGTGGCCATTTTGAAACCTTTTTGTCTACAAACTGAGCCCGCTAAAAAATTTTAGCAGGCTCGATTTCTTTTCATTATTTTACTGATAGTTCGACTTCGGAAGTTTTTTTCAACTCGGATCCCACCAATTTCACAAGGTCCACTACCCGGTTGGAGTAACCCCACTCATTATCATACCATGCAAGGACTTTCACTTTCCTGTCCCCAATCATCATCGTCGTCAAACCATCGATGATTGCAGAGTGAGGATTCGTTTTGAAATCACTGGAAACTAAAGGTTCCATCGTGAATTCCATAATTCCTTTGAGTTCATTTTCTGAAGCATCGATGAAGGCTTGGTTCACTTCATCAATCGTGACATCACGGTTTAAATCCACAACAAGATCGACTAGAGATACGTTAGGTGTCGGTACGCGGATCGCCATTCCATGAAGCTTGCCTTTTAATTGCGGCAACACTAGCGAGATGGCTTTTGCAGCTCCTGTGGTCGTAGGAATCATGCTTTCCGCAGCGGCACGGGCACGTCTTAAGTCTTTATGCGGGTTATCGATATTATTTTGATCATTTGTATAAGAATGTATCGTTGTCATTAAACCGTTGTTTATGCCGAATTTTTCATCAAGCACTTTTGCAACCGGTCCAAGACAGTTGGTTGTACAAGATGCATTGGATATGACGAAATGCTTGTCAATTTCCAGCACTTCCTCATTTACACCCATTACAATGGTAACGTCTTCATTTTTACCCGGCGCTGATAAAATAACTCTTTTTGCCCCTGCATCTAAATGAAGAGCCGCTTTAGAACGATCATTGAATTTGCCCGTAGCTTCAATTACAATATCTATGTCCAACTCTTTCCAAGGCAATAGCTTTGGATCGCGGTTATTTATTAGTTTTACTCGGCGGCCATTCACTACTAGTGAATCATCTTCCGCTATAATGATACCGTCGAATTTACCATGTATCGTATCATATTTTAGTAAGTGTGCTAAAGTTTCAGCTGGATAGCTTGCATTTATGGCAACAATGTCCAAACTCTCATCTAATATGGCCTTTCGGAAAACCATTCTTCCAATTCTCCCAAACCCGTTAATCGCTATTCTTGAATTCATTGTTCGGACCCTCCAGAAAATATTAGTGTTATACTTATTACCTTCCACATGTAATTAGTATAACATAATTCAGAGGAATTGTGCTAATAAAAATGCGGATTGTGTTTATTTTTTCAACACAAAAAGAAGAAACCTGGTGGTTTCTTCTTTTTTATCATAATTATATGACATGCCATTCGCGAAGTATGGACTTCACTTGCCTTTTCGTTTCATTAATGTCCCCATTATTGTCGACGACGGCATCCGCTAAAGCCTTTTTATCGGCCAAAGGCATTTGCGAATTGATCCTGGCTAGTGCCTCCGTCTCCGAAAGACCATTCCTGTTCATTAATCGCTGCAATTGAACTTGCTCATCCACATAGATCAAAAGCGTCTTTTCCACCATGAATGTCAGCTTACTTTCGAATAGGAGCGGAATATCCATGAACACCGTTTCTTCCCCTGATGATAGTGCCTCTTCCGTTTTGAGGCGCATCCATTTCCTGACGGCAGGGTGCACGATGCCATTCAATAGCAATCTCTTTTCCTGATCATTAAATATGATCGACCCGAGCTTTACGCGATCTATACCCCCATCCGGCAATAAGATATCTTCACCAAATGCCTTCACAACTTGATGATAGGCTTCTTCACCCGGCTCAACGACGGCACGGGAAGCCAGATCTGCATCGACAATCGTGAATCCGAGTTCCTGTAAATAAAGGCTGACGGTGCTTTTCCCACTGGCGATGCCCCCGGTGATTCCAATGATTTGTCCCATAAGCTCCCCCTTTTAACCATGTATCATAACTTGAATATCCCGATGATAATCAACAGTACACCTGGAAGAAAAGTCAATTGCTGTACAACTTTATTATTTGAAAGCAATTTCCCGCTTTGAATCCCGCTCCAAATGAAAATTGAACTCATAATAGCGATGCACCCTGCAAGGATAATCGGTGAAATGCCGATCATAGCCGCACCAACTCCGGCCCCGAACGCATCCAGCGAAAGTGCAAATCCCAGAACAAGCGCTTCAACACCCGTAATCGTACCTGATTTATCAAAATCGGCATTCAATGGTTTTTGTAAAATATTAATGACTACCCCAAGTGATTTAATTTCAAAATTAAAGATGATCTTTTCATGATATCTATCATCTTTCAAATCTTTTTCAGGCTTAAAATACTGGTATACCATCCAGGCACCAAGGAAAATGAGGATGATGCCACCCGTTTTTTCAGCCGCCCCGACCGATATGAGCTGACTGATGAATTGTCCGATGACCATCGCAATACCTAAACTCAATGCAGAACAAAACGAGATGACCGCTATTGACCTTAAGGGGATTTTCATCTTCCGCATACCGAATGTCATACCTACGCCAAATCCGTCAATACTAACTGCAAAAGCGAGAAAAATAATTTGTAGCCACATCGGAATAATACTCCTTCCCTACTCGTTGCTACCCTAGTATATGGATGGAGCCCATCCGATGTGTTTGAAAAAACATTCCCTATTTTAACGGCTGGCATGACGGGCAAATATGTGTGCCGCGTCCTGCAACGACCAGTTTTTCAAGTGGCGTGCCGCATGTTTTGCAGTTCTCGCCTTTTCGTCCATAAACATTAAGTTCCAACTGAAACATGCCGATTTGCCCTTGGGAATTAATGTATGAACGAATCGTACTCCCGCCTTTTTCCACAGCTTCACCTAACGTCGCGATGATTTCTGCATGCAACGTTTTGATTTCCTGCAACGAGAGTGAAGAAGCGATTCTCTCCGGATGGATACCGGAACGGAATAACGACTCGTCTACATATATATTCCCAATCCCGACGACAACCGTTTGATCAAGGAGAACGGGTTTGATTTTCCTGTTGGTTCTTGCCAACTTGCTACTTAGCCCCTCGACAGTAAAATCTTCAGACAACGGTTCAGGCCCTAAATGCAACAGTGGCAGCCGCTCAAGTTCTTCCCCTTTGGCAAATAGATGCATCGTTCCGAATTTCCGGACATCCCTGTACCTGAGTTCACTGCCATCCGTGAAAGTGAAGATCACATGGGTATGCTTATCATAAGGCTCTTCTTTTGGATGCACGCCGTATTTTCCTTCCATTCTTAAATGCGAAACCAACGAATAATCATCCAAGGTGAAAATGAGGAACTTGCCCCGACGACCTATTCCCGTAATCGTCTGTCCCCTTAAAGCATCCTGAAACTGTTCGACAGGTTCAGGCGCTTTTATGATCTTTGGCCAGAAGACTGACACTTCCTTGATTTCTTTTCCGAGCACGAGCTGCTCTAACGTTCTTCTGACTGTTTCCACTTCTGGAAGTTCTGGCATTGCAATCACCTATCTTTTATTATTTGGCATCAAACCATGTTGGCCCAAAAGCATAATCCACTTTAAGAGGCACGTTCAGTTCAATGGCATTTTCCATTTCCTCCGGAACGATCACTTTAAGGATTTCGAGTTCCTCGGGAGGCGTTTCAAAAATCAATTCATCATGCACCTGAAGAAGCATTCTCGTTTTAAGACCTTCCCGTTTCAGGCGCTTATTCATGTTTATCATGGCTAGCTTGATGATATCTGCGGCACTGCCTTGAATCGGCGTGTTCATCGCTGTCCGTTCGGCAAAGCTCCTGATGTTGAAATTCCTGCTTGTTATCTCAGGTATATAGCGCCTTCTTTGCATCAGAGTCGTGCTATATCCTTTTTGACGGGCCTCATGTATGCTTTCTTCCATATATTCCTGAACACCAGGAAAGCTTCTTAAATACTTCTCGATGAACTCTCCCGCTTCTTTTCTCGTGATGCCGAGACTTTGCGATAGCCCGTAGTCACTTATACCATAAACGATTCCGAAATTGACCGCTTTGGCATGGCGCCTCATGTTCGCCGTGACTTGCTCTGCCGGTACGTGGAATACATCCATGGCTGTCCTTGTATGGATGTCCATCCCGGCCTGGAATGCTTCCACCAATCCGCTGTCATTGGCGATATGCGCCAGGACGCGTAACTCGATCTGTGAGTAATCGGCAGCAAAAATGATCCAATCCTTTTCGGAAGGAATGAAGGCCTGCCTGATTTTCCTGCCTTCTTCCAGTCTGATCGGGATATTCTGCAGATTGGGATCTGTAGAACTTAACCGGCCGGTCTGGGTCAACGCTTGGTTGAACCGGGTGTGCACCTTGTCCGTTTTGCCATTGACCACTTTAAGCAGCCCTTCAATATAAGTTGATTGCAACTTACCAAGCTGGCGATACAGCAATATCTCCTTAACGATATCATGCTTGTTCTCCAGTTTTTCCAGCACATCGGCTGAAGTCGAATATCCTGTTTTGGTTTTCTTCATGACTGGAAGCTCCAGCTTTTCAAACAGGATGGCCCCGAGCTGTTTAGGTGAATTGATATTGAACGCCTCTCCAGCCAAATCAAAAATTCGGGCTTCGATGCTTCTTAAGCGAATGGCTAACTCCTGTCCCATGTTTTTCAATCGGCCTATATCCACCTTGATTCCCTGCCATTCCATATTGGCCAGAATGATCGACAGTGGCAGCTCCAGTTCCGTAAATAGGTGAAATTGCTCGAACTCTTGCAGCTTATCGATCATCGGTTCTTTCAGAGAAAGGATTGCCTTCGATTTTCTGGCGATATGCTCCCTCACTTCCGCTTCCTCAGGTATTTTGCGTTTTGCACCTTTTCCATAAAAAACATCATCTGTTTCAAGACGGGTCGTACCTTGAGTTTTCGTAATTTCTGCCACTTCGTCCACTGACTCTGCGGGATTCAGGATATAGGATGCCAAAAATACATCAAAATCGATGCCTTTTATTTCGACTCCCCGATGACGCAGTGCCACAACCGTACGCTTCGCATCGAAAACCGTTTTCTTTTTTGTTTCATCCTCTGCCCAGGATTTAAATGCCCCGGAACTCAGAGCATCATCCCCATTGAAGTAAAAATTACCTTGTTCATTACTGATGGCGATTCCCCTTATATCGGCATGATGATAATTATCTTCTAAAATCTCAACATATAAGGCACTTTCATCGGCAAACATTGCTTCTGTCATTTCGGACGTGTGCACTTCTATCTTCTCCTGTTCAAGCGGTGCACTTTCCGTTACATCCAATTTATCGAGCAAAGTCGAAAACCCAAGCTCCTTATAAAATGAGATGACTCGATCCTGATCCATGCCAGTGTACTCGGTCTCGTTTACGGAAACTTCAAGCGGCGCTTCCCTCGTTATCGTAGCCAGCTCTTTGCTCAATAGGGCCAGGTCTCTATGTTCTTCTATTTTCTCTTTCAATTTTTGTCCACTTACCTCATCAATCGACTGCAGAAGGTTTTCAACCGTTTCGAATTGATGCAATAATTTAAGGGCAGTCTTTTCACCTACACCCGGAATACCGGGAATATTGTCGGAAGCATCTCCCATCAACCCTTTTAAATCAATGATTTGTAAAGGGGACAGGCCGTATTTTTCATGTATATGCTTTGGAGTGTATTCCTCGATTTCAGTAATCCCCTTTTTCGTGATGGAAACCGTCGTACTAGGGGAGGATAATTGTGTTAAATCCTTATCACCTGAAATGACCTTCACTTCAAAACCATCTTTTTCCGCTTGTAAGGACAGCGTACCGATAATATCATCGGCTTCGTAGTTCTCCAGTTCATACCTTTTTATTTGAAAACAATCAAGCAGTTCGCGAATGAAAGGGAATTGCTCCGACAGTTCTGGGGGCGTTTTTTGGCGTCCACCCTTATATTCTTTAAATGATGCATGTCTGAATGTCGTTTTACCCGCATCGAATGCCACAAGTATGTGCGTTGGCTTTTCTTCTTCAAGAATGCGATTGAGCATCATGGTGAATCCGTAAACGGAATTCGTATGGACCCCCTTATCATTATTCAAGAGCGGAAGCGCAAAAAACGCACGGTACGCAATGCTGTTTCCATCTATAAGTACTAACTTTTTATCCAAATCCGTCTTCCTCCAGTCATACAGGTTTATGTAATTATAGCTTCTATATAAAAACGCAAAAAAGCCGTTCATTTTCTTTCTCTATTCTACCATGAGTAGAAGCGGAAAGAAAAATGACGGCATCAAGGTTATTTAGTATTTCCCATTAACAGGCTGGCATAAGGGGAATCCGAAGGCAGAACGATGACCGTTTGATCACCAATCGTTTTTTTGTAGGATTCAAGAGTCCGGTATAGTTTATAGAATTCGGGGTCTTTGGAAAACGACTTATTATAGATTTTCGCTGCTTCCCCTTCACCTTCAGCCCTGATCACTTCTGCATCAGCCTCTGCAGTAGAGAGCAATTCTTTCACTTTCCGATCAGTATCCGCAATGATACGGTTTTTCTTCGCATCACCTTTGGATAAGTATTCTTGCGCTTTCGATTCCCGCTCGGAAATCATCCTCTTGAAGACGGATGCTTCGTTTTCGGAGGGCAAGTCAGTCCGCTTTATCCGGACATCCGTCAAGCTGATTCCATAACTGTCCTTTTGCAGCAGATCGTTGACTTTTTCGGTTATACGGTCGTTTAAACTTCCCCTTGATGACTTCTCATCATTGATGATCTCGTCATAATTCAGCTGGCCAAGCTCAGAACGAACTGCCGAATAGATGAACTCTTCCATTTTCGTTTCGGCATTCTCTAGTGTCCTTGCATTTGTAATCAATTTCTTCGGATCTTCTATTCTCCAAACTGCATAGTTATCGATCAGCATCCGCTTTTTATCTTTCGTATTGATTTCCGCTTCGGAAACATCAGAAGTCATCTGATACTTCGGCAAGGTCATGATACTCTGTATGAATGGCACCTTCGCCTTCAATCCCGGTGTCTTATCGATTCTTACCACCTCACCGAATTGTCGGACGACTTTGTATTCGCCCTCTTTGACGATATAGACATTGGTGAGGATGATTAGCAGCAACGCGATAAAAATAATCAGGAAAATGCCGATTCTCACATAGCCCCTCCAATGAAAATCCCCTTTTTTCAACTCAGAGAAATCTATTATTTTTCCGCTCATTGTTTAGTGCCCCCTTCCCCTGTCGCTTTTTCTTCCGATGCATTCGCTTTGTTCGTTTCTTCTTCAGGTATAGCGGCTTCATCGGAGGCAGGAGTTTTTTTCGTTTCCTCCTTTTCAAGCGAGCGAAGCGGCAAGTACTTCATGGTGTTTCCATCATCATTCATAATATAAATCTCTGCATTCGGCATTACTTCCTCAAGGGTTTCAATAATAAGGCGGTCCTTCGTAATCCCCTTATTGCCCTTATACTCACTAAGTAATTTTTCAAAGACCGCTACATCCCCGCGGGCTGCTTCCGTACGGGCAGCTTTATCCCCATTAGCCTGTGAAATGAGGGCATCTTTTTCCCCCTCCGCTTCATTCATACGTTTATTTTCATATTTATCCGCTTCGTTGATTTTCGTATTCGCCGTTTCCCGGGCATCCGTTACATTGGTAAATGCTTTCCGCACTTCTTCATTCGGTAACTCCACGTCCTGGAGTTTAACCGCAGATATGGAAATGCCGACATCATATTTCTCCATTAGCTGTGATAATAAATCGCGTACATCCGCTTCGATTTGCGCTTTACCGGATGTAAGGGCATCATCGATTTTCGTGCTGCCGATAATGCTCCGTAATGCAGCTGAAGTCGTATCGTATAATATTTTTTCTGGATCCTCTGCATTGTATAGATATTTTGGAGGGTCGGTGATTTTCCACTGGACCACCAGGTCGGCCAGCACAATATTTTCATCACCCGTAATCATTTTAGTCTCGCTCGGGTAATCCTTCACCTCTCCATCCTCTTCCTTATATCCAAATTTAAGACTGAATGTTTCTTTAGATAATTTCTCGACGGATTGAATGGGCCAAGGCAGTTTAAAGTGAAGCCCTGGTTCCGTTATCGTTTGCTCCACTTTACCAAACGTCATGATGACAGCTTGATCGGATTCATCAACCGTGTACCAGGTCGATATCGCAACTACACCTAAAATTAAAATAAGAAAGACAAGTCCTGTGATCGTATATATCCTTTTTAAGCTAACGATATGTATCACCCCTTCTTTGCAGTTATATCTTATTTACGCAAGGAAGGGCCTAAAGTTTCATAAAAATCAAATATTTTTCCAGGAAAATAGGATAGAGGAATCGCTCCTGGGAAATATAGACAAAATTAAAAGACAGAGACTATGTCTCTGTCAATGTTTAACTCCTTGGATGAGGGGTTATAACCATTGTACCCCTGCATTATGAAGTCCGTTTTAAGGAATTGTAAAGGACATGTAAATAAGAAACCCGCTACATTCCTTTTAAGCTTTTATTTAATGTGACTGTAAAAGTCGTCCCGGTTCCAGGTGTGCTTTCCACATTGATTTTACCTTTATGGACTTCTATTATATGCTTGACGATTGCCAGTCCAATGCCCGTTCCTCCTGAATCGCGGCTCCTCGCCTTATCGATCCGGTAAAATCGTTCAAAGATCCTCGGCAGTTCTTTTTCTTCAATGCCTATTCCGCTGTCTTGCACTGCTATATCGACCGTCTGTTCATTTTCAATGATATCAACGGTGACCCTGCCGCCATTTGGTGTATAGGTCAATGCGTTCGTAATCAAATTGATGAAAACCTGCTTGATCCTGTCAGATTCCCCTTCAATGAATACTGGTTCCGGTGATGTTTTAATTTCAAGGGATACATCTTTATCTTTCAGCTTGCCTATAAGCATCTCTTGTATTTCACCAAGCACTTTCGTAATATCCACGACCCCTGCGTTTAAAACGAACTCCTGTTGCTCCATTTTGGATAAATTCAGAAGCTCCTGAATGAGTTCCTGCAGCCGATCACTTTCTTTCAGGATAATCGATAAAAAGTGTTTTAAGGTCTTTTCGTCCTTTAAGGCGCCATCCAACAATGTTTCAGAAAATCCTTTTATAGAAGTGATCGGGGTTCTCAATTCATGGGACACATTAGCCACGAAATCCTTCCGCATCTGCTCGAGCCTTTTCAATTCGGTGATATCATGGAAAATGAGGAGGATCCCCTTCCATTCATCATGATTCCCGATAATGGGAGCCCCATAAATCTCAAAATGCTTACGTTCTATGGCAAGAGGTATTTTCACCTGTCGTTTAATCGTCTTTTCCGTTCGAAAGATTTCTTCGATGATGGCTATGACTTCCTGATCTTTAATGACCGAATAATATTCCTGAAACAAAAACGTAGCGGAGTTCACACGAAAGCTTTTCTTGAATTCCCGGTTGATTAATGTAGTGTACCCTTTACTGTCTATCAGCAAGACACCACTACCGATGTTTTCAACAAGTGTTTCCAAACGATCCTGATTCATTTCCCTCGCTATCTCTGTTTCCTGAAGATTCCTCGCCAATATGTTCAAGGAAGTTGTCAGCATTCCCGTTTCGTCGGAATGTCGCCCGAATGTCCTGGTTCCATAATTCCCTTTTGCCAGTTCAATGGCCGCCATCGTCGCCTCCTCAATTGGACGCGTATAATATGAAGTGATTTTGCTCGCAAGCATGAGAATGATGATCAAGGCAACCCCTAAACAAATGATCAATATTTGCCACATTTGTTTATTCACTTGATTGATGGCCTCGATTTCATTGCTATGTACGACAAAGCCTTCAATCTTTCCATCCTTTTCAATCGTCTTCCAATAATAATGGAGGTCCGATTCGCCTTCGACCACTTCATACCCTTCCCCTTGCTTAAGCCCTTTTTGCAAAGTTATTTTACGAAGGACATTGGCATGGCCTTTAAATATTTCATTGGATGATGTCGAATCGTATAATATTTCCCCATTCGTGGAGAGAATGGTTAAATTCGAATCTAAAAGGGGTGTCAGTTTTGCCGTCTTCCCTTTTTCCAAAAAGGAGTCAATCCCGCCATGCTCCTGAATATATGTAGAAATGAAAAATGTTTCGTTCTTTATACGGTCATTGAACGTTTTAATATAATAGCTTTTAAACAAGTGTCCTAATAAAAAGCCCACGGCCATCAGGACGACCATCACCAGTGTGATGAGGGTAAATAAGAGCTTTTTACGATAGGTCGTCATTCTTTTTTAGGCTCCTCAAGCTTATACCCCAAGCCCCTTATCGTTTTAATATATAAAGGTTTTTTTGTATCTTTTTCTATTTTTTCTCGAAGATGGCTAATATGGACATCGACGATTCGTGAGTCTCCCGCGAAATCATAATTCCAAACCGCACTGAGCAGTTGATCCCTAGTCAGCACTCTTCCTTTATTCTTCGCCAGATATAAAAGTAATTCAAATTCCTTTGGAGTCAATTCTAATTGCTGTTCATCAAAGAATGCTTCGTAACGTTCCGGAAACACTTTCAATTCCCCTAATTTCAAGAGGCCATCTTCCAGATCCTGACTTGAATCACTGCCGTTAGCTTGTAACTGGGATCTTCTTAAAATAGCTTTAATCCGGGCCACTACCTCCCTAGGACTGAATGGCTTGGTCAAATAATCATCCGCCCCTAGTTCAAGTCCCAGCACCTTGTCAAATTCATCGTCCTTAGCTGTCAGCATCAAGATCGGTATATTGATTTTTTGCTGGCGAAGCTGCTTACATACTTCAAGCCCGTCCATTTTAGGCAGCATCAAATCTAATACCACTAAATCAGGGCGTATATCCACGGCAGCCTCCAGCCCTTGTTCTCCATCCAAAGCTGTGATCACCGAATAGCCTGCTTGTTCTAAATTGTACTGAAGTAAGGTAACTATTGATTGTTCATCATCCACTACGAGAATTTTCTTTGACATTAGATCCTCCTGAATTATGTATTACCCAAAAGACCAACTTCTTGGTCTACTCATCCAATTCCATTATAAAGAATATTATATGAAATTTACACATAAAAAAAAACGGAAAGTTAGTTATTCCTTATCTTCAGCAGGGAGTTCATAAGTTTCCATGACTTTTAAAGCGAAAAAAACCGTCCGGAATCGGAAAAAGACCATGGCCTTTTCTTCCTATATCCGAACAGTCTGATCATGATCACTTATTGAAGGACTTGCATTACTGCTTTAACTGATTCAACTGATTTTGAAAGTGCCGCTTTTTCGTCTTCAGTCAATTCCAGTTCGATGATTTGTTCAATGCCCTTTGCACCCAGAACAGTCGGCACTCCAAGATAGATACCTTCAAATCCATATTCACCTTCAAGATAAGCGATGGACGGAAGGACGCGACGTTGGTCTTTAAGGATCGCTTCAGCCATTTCCACTAAAGATGCTGCTGGTGCATAATAGGCGCTTCCGTTTCCAAGAAGGTTGACGATTTCCCCGCCGCCAGTTCGGGTACGAGCCACGATTGCTTCTAGACGATCTTGAGGGATCAATGTTTCCAAAGGAATCCCTCCTGCATAAGAGTAACGTACCAATGGAACCATATCATCTCCGTGTCCGCCAAGTACGAAGCCAGTTACATCTTTAACCGATAAGTTTAATTCTTGAGCTACGAAAGTACGGAAACGAGCTGTATCAAGCACACCTGATTGTCCGATAACGCGTTCTTTAGGGAAACCTGATTCTTTGTAAACAGTGTAAGTCATTGCATCTACAGGGTTAGTCAAAACGATGATGGTTGTGTTAGGGGAATATTTAACGACTTCTTTTGTTACTGATATCATAACTTTTTGGTTAGTTTGAACTAAGTCGTCACGGCTCATGCCGGGTTTGCGGGCAATTCCGGCAGTGATGATCACTACGTCGGAATCAGCAGTTTCTGCATAGTCGGATGTACCGATGATATTAGCATCGAAACCTAGGACAGGTCCTGCTTCCGCCATATCAAGGGCTTTACCTTTAGTAGGGTTTTCAGCTTGCGGGATATCAACTAAAACGATATCGCCTAGTTCTTTTTGAGCGGCTAAGAATGCTGCTGTAGCACCAGTGAATCCAGCACCTACAACTGTGATTTTTTTACGTTTAGACATGTTATTTCCTCCTTAAAATATATGAATACTTTTGGAATACTTTTAACATCCTCATGAAATATAAGCTTCCTGGAAAAGCAGCCCATTCAGGCACTTTTCCAGAAAGCATGTAATGAATTATTTAAGGTTTTTGATAAGCTCGTCTGCGAACTCAGAACATTTAACTTCCGTTGCACCTTCCATTAGGCGGGCAAAGTCGTATGTAACAACTTTAGAAGCGATTGTTTGTTCCACTGATTTAGTGATGCTGTCTGCAGCTTCGTTCCAGCCAAGGTGCTCAAGTAAAAGAACGCCTGAAAGAAGAACTGAAGATGGGTTAACTTTATCAAGACCAGCATATTTAGGAGCCGTTCCATGAGTTGCTTCGAAGATGGCATGTCCAGTTTCGTAGTTGATGTTTGCTCCTGGAGCGATACCGATTCCGCCAACTTGTGCAGCAAGTGCATCAGAAATGTAATCTCCGTTTAAGTTCATTGTTGCAACAACATCAAACTCTTTAGGACGAGTTAGGATTTGTTGTAAGAAGATATCAGCAATAGAATCTTTAACGATGATTTTGCCTTCAGCTTCAGCAGCAGATTGTGCTTTGTTAGCAGCTTCAGTGCCTTCAGCTTCTTTAATTTGATCATATTGGTTCCAAGTGAACACTTTCTCGGCGAATTCTTGTTCTGCAACTTCATAACCCCAAGTTTTGAATGCGCCTTCTGTAAATTTCATGATGTTACCTTTATGAACAAGAGTTAATGATTTACGGCCTTCTTTGATCGCATAGTTAAGTGCAGAGCGAACAAGACGTTTTGTTCCTTCTTCAGAAATTGGTTTAATACCAATACCAGAAGTTTCAGGGAAACGAATATTTTTAACACCGAATTCATTTTGTAGGAAATCGATTAATTTTTTCGCTTCGTCAGAACCTTTAGCATATTCGATACCAGCATAGATGTCTTCAGTGTTTTCACGGAAGATGACCATGTCAGTGTCTTCAGGACGTTTAACTGGTGAAGGTACACCGTCAAAGTAACGTACTGGACGTAGACATACGAATAAGTCCAATACTTGACGCAATGCAACGTTCAATGAGCGGATTCCGCCACCGATTGGTGTTGTAAGAGGTCCTTTAATAGCGATTAGATATTCATTAATGACATCAAGAGTTTCTTGTGGAAGCCATTCGCCCGTTTGGTCAAATGCTTTTTGTCCAGCTAAAACTTCTTTCCATTCGATTTTCTTTTCGCCATTGTAAGCTTTTTCAACTGCTGCGTCTAAAACGCGGGATGCTGCAGCCCAGATATCAGGACCGATTCCGTCTCCCTCAATATAAGGAACGATTGGATTGTTTGGTACGTTAAGAGCACCGTTAGTAACTGTGATTTTTTGGCTTTGTGTCATGTCTCTTACCTCCGATTCAAATTCAAAGGTTAGATGGCCTGCCATTTAATGGGGCAGAACCACTAACCTTTTTTACTCACATCTATTAATTTACTACAAATTCGATGAAATAAAAAATGATTTTTCGAAAAAACTTTTAATTAGCGGTTTTCAATCGGTACGTATTTTTGCATACCTGGCCCAACATACTCTGCACGCGGACGGATAAGGCGGTTGTTTGAATATTGCTCAAGGATATGAGCGATCCAGCCTGAAGCACGGCTTACAGCAAAGATTGGTGTAAATAGGTCATGCTCGATACCTAAACTGTGGTATACGGAAGCAGAATAGAAATCCACGTTCGGCGGAAGATTTTTTTGACCGGTTACGATTTCATGAATTTTGATGGACATATCATAATATTGCGGTTGTCCAGTAAGTTCAGTCAGTTTTTGTGACATTTCTTTAAGGTGCTTAGCACGAGGGTCACCTTTACGGTATACACGATGGCCAAAGCCCATGATTTTTTCTTTATTGGCTAATTTTTCGTTGATATATGGCTCAACGTTTTCAACTGAACCAATTTCTGTAAGCATTTTCATGACTTGTTCGTTAGCTCCGCCGTGAAGAGGGCCTTTTAAAGCGCCGATGGCAGAAGTTACGCCAGAATAGATATCAGATAATGTAGCCACACAAACACGTGCAGTGAATGTAGAAGCGTTTAATTCATGGTCAGCATGAAGAACCAATGCTTTGTTGAATGCTTCTTCTTCGATTGCCGTTGGTTCGTTACCGCTTAACATATATAAGAAGTTAGCAGCAAAGCTTAAATCTGTACGTGGAGCAACAGCTTCTTTCCCTTGACGGATGCGAGCGAAAGTTGTTACCAATGTAGGGATTTTTGCTTGGATGCGGATTGCTTTACGATAGTTAGCATCTTCACTCATTACATCTGCTTCTTCATCATAAAGACCCAGAAGAGATACTGCAGTGCGAAGAGCTCCCATTGGATGTACTTTATCGATTGGGTATGTTTTGAAGTGATTAACCACTTCAGCTGGAATTTCAGCATTTTCAGCAAGTTGTTGAGTTAATTCTTCTAATTGGCTTTTGTTCGGAAGAGCTCCGTGCCATAAAAGATAGATTACTTCCTCGAATGTTGCGTTAGAAGCTAAATCATCGATGTCATAACCTACATACGTTAATGTGTCATCGATGATGGAGCTTACTGATGAAGTTGTAGCTACCACACCTTCAAGACCTTTTGTTGCTGTCATACTAAATCTCTCCTTTTCCTAAATATTCCCCTATGCCCTTGCTATTAGCGTATAAATATAGCGCTTCCAAGAAATTAGCTATTGTAAACAACCATCTATTTTTTAGCAGAAGACATACATCTTGTATTGGAAGCGTTCACAGAATAGGACCCCAACAATAGTAAAATGTACGATAATCTTTTAAACGAAATTCTAAAAATAATGCTTGTAGCTATTCCTAGTGAGCGCTTGCTCAATAACTACATCTTTTTTTAAGATTCCTCAAAAATATCAAAGATATTCTGAATCTCAATTTTAATAAATCAGAGCAGTTACAACATTATTATAAACAATAAACACTTTTTTGGGAATGAAAAGCACTTAAAATGTGAAAAAATTATTATTTTATTAGAAAAATTAGCTACATATTCTCTTGCTTTTTTTTATGCGATCCAAAACGCTTTTTTTGAAAATTCGCCTCAAAGCAGAATAAACGAAACATTAAATAGAAAATTTCCATCTCCACAACTGACGGATTTTTCTCCCCTCTGCCACTCGCTTCATTTAAAAAAATTGAAGATCTGCATGCATAAATAAGCAATTCCCGCCCCGATTAATGGACCGACAGCCACCCCTTTGAATAAAGCGACTGCAAGAATCGTCCCAAAAACAAGAGCTGTGGTAATGTGCGGATCATGTGATAAAAGCGTAATCCCATTTTTCGCTATGAGTGCAACCGCTATTCCAGATGCAAGCGCAATCCAGGCATAAGGAGATTTTATTGCGTCTCCGAGTTCCTTGAAACCTATCGCCCCGTTTGCTATGGGTATGAGTACCGAAATCGTAATGATCGTAACGCCCAGGTTGATTCCTTTGGCTTCGAGGTATGGAAACACTTTAGCGTCAAGGCCGATCAGTTTCATGCTTAAAAGAAAACCCGCAGCCATGATGAGTGAGGTGTTTTTCCCAAACCAACCGATTGCAGCAAGCAGAATTAAAAATACGACAGGACCGTTGATCATTCTCCCTTCACCTTCTTCCTTCTGTTTTTGTTATTTTAACATAACAAACTCCCGTATTTCCTGGGAGAAAAATGATTTATGGAACGATGCATCGGCGAAAAAAATTTAAGCCGTAAGATGAAAGAATCTTTCCTTTCTTTTCCATCATCGTTACAATTATAATACAAACTTTATGATTGAAGGAGGATATGACTTGAATCCGGTTTATATGTATCGTTTCATTCGCTCTTTACTGGTCATCGGAGGGATAATTTTAGGCGGAATTGCCTTGTTTTATTTATCTAAATATACATATCCATTCATCATTGCCATGATAATCGCTTTCTTGATGAATCCCCTGGTCACTTTCTTCGAAAAGAAAGGAAGGCTGCCACGGGGGTTGGCTGTATTCGTTTCCCTTTTACTCATTTTCCTTTTATTTGCGGGCCTCATCACATTACTGGTCACCGAGATCATTTCAGGGACCAATTACCTGGCCGGTGTCATCCCGAAACATATTGAAACCATCGTGGATTATATAGAAACATACATCGCGTCCACCGTCATCCCTTTTTATAATCAAATAGCAGCCATGTTCAATAATTTGGATACCGAACAGCAGGACACAGTCCTCAAGAATATCCAAAATATCGGTGAATCCATCACTACCGGAGTAAGCGGCTTCATTCAAGCTTTCTTGAAGAACATCCCCACAATCATCGGATGGTTTCCAACTACAGCAACGGCACTCCTTTTTACCCTGCTGGGCACTTTCTTCATCAGCAAAGATTGGGATACCTTTAACCGCATGACCGGAAAGGTATTGCCTGATAAGATTTTTGCGGGTGCCAAGCGTTTATTCAGGGACTTAAAACGGGCTTTGTTCGGATTTATCCGTGCACAATTCACACTTGTTTCATTGACGACCGTCACGATTTTAATCGGATTTCTCATTTTGGGGGTGAATTATTCAATTACCATTGCCCTGATATGCGGACTGGTCGACATCATCCCCTATTTAGGGACAGGTACGGTTTTCATTCCTTGGATCATCTTTGAATTCATTGCCGGGAATACAAGTCTTGCAATCGGTTTGTCCGTTCTTTACATAATCGTCGTTGTCCAGCGTCAGTTAATAGAGCCAAAAGTACTTTCTTCCAGTATTGGTTTGGATCCGCTTGCCACTCTCATCGCCTTGTTCATCGGCTTCAAATTGATCGGTTTCCTAGGTCTGATCGCAGGACCTGTCGTACTTGTCATATTCAATACACTCCAGCGTGCCAATGTCTTCAAGGCCATATGGATCTTCATTATCGGCGATACGAAGAAAACGACTTAAGATACTCCAGACATCTATTAGCATTCACCATTTCCATTTAAAAATCCGCCTCGGGTACAAGGCGGATTTTTGGTTTTAAGCTAAAATTATTTTGACGTCTCGAATTGTTCTGTTTCAGTAGAACCTGCAAGCGCTGTTGTGGATGATGTTCCACCAGAAACGACTTGTGCCACTTCATCAAAGTAACCAGTTCCCACTTCACGCTGATGACGTGTTGCCGTATAGCCGTCTGGCTCACTAGCGAACTCCGCTTGTTGAAGTTCTGAGTATGCAGCCATGCCGCGGTCTTTATAGCCAAGAGCAAGGTTGAACATGCTATGATTCAATGAGTGGAAGCCTGCAAGTGTAACGAATTGGAATTTATAACCCAATTTACCCAATTCCACCTGATAATTTGCAATCTCTTCATCACTTAATTTCGCTTTCCAGTTAAATGATGGGGAACAATTGTATGCTAGCAGTTTGCCCGGGAACTCTGCATGGATTGCTTCGGCAAATCGGCGAGCATCCGCTAGATTAGGTTCAGAAGTCTCACACCAGATAAGGTCGGCATACGGCGCATAAGCCAGGCCTCTTGCAATTGCTTGGTCAAGACCAGCATTCGTGCGATAGAATCCTTCTGGAGTCCTTTCGCCAGTGATGAATGGTGCATCGACCGGATCGATATCATCGGTGATCAAATCTGCAGCATCAGCATCGGTACGGGCAATCAAGATAGTCGGTGTACCCATTACGTCGGCTGCCAATCGGGCGGAAACTAAATTACGTACTGCCGTTTGTGTTGGAAGAAGCACTTTACCGCCTAGGTGACCGCATTTTTTCTCGGAAGAAAGCTGGTCTTCAAAATGAACGCCTGCCGCTCCAGCTTCGATCATGCCTTTCATTAATTCGAAGACGTTAAGGGAACCGCCAAAGCCTGCTTCAGCATCCGCCACGATTGGAGCGAACCAATCGATATCATCTTTTCCTTCAGCAAAGCTGATTTGGTCTGCACGCTGAAGTGTCTGATTAATGCGTTTAACTACTTGCGGCACGGAGTTGGCTGGATATAAACTTTGGTCAGGGTACATTTGCCCTGCGATGTTAGCATCTGCCGCCACTTGCCAACCGCTTAAGTAAATTGCTTTTAAACCAGCTTTCACCTGCTGCATGGCTTGGTTACCAGTCAACGCCCCTAATGCATTGATGAAATCCTCCGTATTCAATAGATTCCATAGTTTTTCAGAACCACGGCGCGCCAATGTCTGTTCAATATCGATGGAACCCCTTAGTTTAATAACTTCTTCGGCCGTATAAGGACGCTTAACACCAGTCCACCGTGAGTCATTTTCCCAGCTTTGTTGTAATTTTTGCGCTCTCTCATTCATCATCATTATTTCCTCCTAATTCATCTTTTGTATTTTGAATATTAAGATAATTTTTCGTATGCCGCATTCGTTAAGAAATCTGCAAAGTCGTCCGCTTCAATCAATTGTTCAAATAGTTTAGTAGATTCTTCAAACTTTCCTGATTTGAAAGTTTCTTCCCCTACTTCCGATTTAATGACCGCCAATTCTTCTTCTTTGATTTGATGGAATAATTCCTCGGTTATTTTCCTGCCATCTTCGAGAATGCCGTTTGGATGACGAATCCATTGCCAAACTTGAGCCCTTGAAATTTCAGCGGTGGCAGCATCTTCCATTAAGTTATTGATGGGTGCCGCACCTCTGCCGCTTAACCAGGAGGCGATATATTGGATGCCTACGTTAATATTCGTCCTTAATCCTGCCTCTGTGATCGTTCCTTCCGGTACAGCCAGCAACTCTTGAGCTGTTACATGGACATCTTCCCGTTTTCGGAAAATTTGATTCGGTTTTGGGACGAGCAGGTCAAAAACCTCTTTTGCCGTGCTTACCATACCTGGATGGGCAACCCATGTTCCATCATGACCGTCTCTTGCTTCGCGTTCTTTATCCGCCTTTACTTTCGCAAAAGCCTCATCGTTCTTTACCGGATCATTTTTCACAGGAATTTGCGCCGCCATCCCGCCGATTGCAGGAGCATTACGAGTGTGGCATGTTTTGATTGCCAGTAAGGAATACGCCCTCATGTTCGGGACGGTCATCGTGACCTGCTGCCGGTCTGGGAAGATGACATCATCCGAGTGACGGAATTTCTTCAGGAAACTAAAGATATAATCCCAGCGGCCACAGTTCAGGCCTGCCGAATGTTCTTTCAGCTCGTACAGAATTTCGTCCATTTCGAATGCAGCAAGAATCGTTTCTATCAAGACCGTTGCCTTGATGGTTCCTTGCGAAATTCTTAAATCGTTCTGTGCATATACGAATATGTCATTCCATAATCTTGCTTCTAGATGGCTTTCCATTTTTGGTAAGTAAAAGTATGGACCGCTTTGTTTTTCGACCAATGCTTTTGCGTTGTGGTAAAAGTACAGTCCGAAATCAAAAATGCTAGCTGATATAGGCTGTCCATCCAATAGGACATGTTTTTCCTCCAAATGCCAGCCGCGTGGCCTTACCTTCAGGACAGCTGTTCTTTCATTTAATTCATACACTTTGCCATTTGGATTTTTAAATGAAATGGTTCCGCGAATTGCATCCCGCAGATTCAATTGGCCATCGATGCAATTCTCCCAAGTAGGTGAATTGGCATCTTCAAAGTCCGCCATGAATACATTGGCACCTGAGTTCATGGCATTGATGATCATTTTGCGATCAACAGGCCCTGTGATTTCAACCCTGCGGTCCTGTAAATCATTCGGGAGGGGTGCAATCGTCCAATCACTTTCGCGAATATGCTTCGTTTCTTCAAGGAAATCAGGAAGCTTACCTTGATTCAGTTCTTCCTGAACGCTTTTCCGCCGTTCTAGAAGTTCTTTCCTTCTTCCACTGAAATGCCGTTCAATTCTTTCAATGAATTGAAGAGCTTCCTTTGTAAGTATTTGTTCATATCCTGGCTTAATGTAGCCTGTAATTTGTAAGCCTTTTGCTTCCGTAATCATGTTGCCTCTCCACATCCTTTCCAAATCCCCTATGTTATAATACAGTTGTTTTATTTCTTGATTGTATTATATAACACGTTGTATAAATTTGTCACCAGTTTTTTCTAAAAAATCTAAAAAAAGATTTTTAAGCATGGAAAAGCCTGATTTACCAATGTTCCAAAGGATTAATCTTTAAAATTCCTGTTATTATACACTTTTTCAATCTCGTGGAATTCATCATTTAATGATGAAACAGGCAAAATCCGATTAACCATGTAATTCTCATTTCATTGTTAATCAAAAAAAGCATCCTATAAAAAACTTGGATGCTTTTTTTGACCTTTTTTCCAGACCAAAAAAGGCTGCCTAAAAGCTTTAGCCTTTAGACAGCCTTATATTATTTATGCTGAATGATGGTAACTTTCCCTTTATTCATCCTGTTCATGATAAACCGGATTACAATCGGTTTGAGGAGTTTCCGGGTTGGCGGAAACACAAGGATCAATCCCATGATATCCGAGATGAGCCCAGGGGACAGCAACAGTGCAGCTCCGATAAAGATACAGATTCCATCAATGATTTCATTTCCTGGCATCATTCCGTAACGAATCTGTTCCTGTGCCTTTTTCCATGTTTCCATCCCTTGCCGTTTAGCCAAATAGGCCCCGATCAAACCTGTGGCTACAATCAGGAACAGCGTTGGCCAAAAACCAATCAGATTGCCTGACAGCAAAAGGACAATAATTTCAACGACCGGCATCGCAATGATAAACATTAAAAAATATTTCATCTACATTCCTCCTGCACAGCCCATTTCTGGTGCGGTACATCCATCTTACCTCATTTGCACGGAATCAGCCAAAATTTCGTTTACAAAACGTTGGCATGCCCATCGTAAATGACTCCGCGACCTGCATCGACTGTTATTCTATGACCATCCTTGAAAACCTTGGTCGCGTCCTCCGCCCCAACGATGACCGGTATGCCCAATGTAACTCCTACAACAGCTGCATGGCTTGTCAAACCGCCTTCTTCCGTAATCAATGCCGCACACTTTTCAATCGCCGGCATCATTTCACGGTCCGAACCGATCGTAACCAATACCGAGCCTTCCGTCACTTTTTCCAAAGCTTCCTTGGCATTCTTAGCTACAACCACTTCACCTTTCGCTGATTTCCTGCCGATTCCTTGAGCCTTCAAAAGAACCTCACCTAACACATGAATTTTCATCAAGTTAGTCGTACCTGTTTCACCTACAGGCACACCGGCTGTAATGACGACTAAATCCCCATGGGAAACTAAGCCGGAATGCAAGCTTTCATCTATTGCGGTTTGAAGCATTTCATCGGTAGTCGTCGCTTTTGGACCAATCTGCGGATAGACTCCCCAAGCCAATGCAAGCCGTCTTGAAACATGATCATTGGATGTAACCGCAATGATCGGTGCTTTAGGGCGGTATTTGGAAATCATCCTTGCCGTATGACCGCTTTCTGTAGGGGTGATGATTGCCCCGGCATTGAGATTAAGCGCGGTGTGGGCAACGGATTGACCAATAGCATCAGTAACATTATGACGGTTCACTTTGCTTCTGATTGATAATATATCCCGATAATCAAGGGCAGTTTCAGCACGTGAGGCAATGTTATGCATCGTTTGCACCGCTTCGACAGGATAGGTCCCAGCAGCTGTTTCGCCAGAAAGCATGATTGCATCCGTTCCATCAAATATGGCATTGGCGACGTCACTTGCTTCTGCACGGGTCGGCCTTGGATTACGCTGCATCGAATCGAGCATTTGTGTAGCAGTTATGACTGGTTTCCCAGCATTATTACATTTTTTGATCATTTGTTTTTGGACTAATGGCACTTCTTCTGCGGGAATTTCCACTCCCAAATCTCCCCGCGCTACCATCAAGCCATCTGAAACTTCCAAGATTTCATCAAGGCGGTCCACGCCCTCTTGATTTTCGATCTTAGGGATGATTTGAATATGTTCCGCTCCATTTTGCTGCAATAATTCACTTACTTCAAGCACATCGGAAGCCCTGCGTACAAATGAGGCAGCAATGAAGTCAATACCCTGTTCGATCCCAAAAAGGATATCCTGTTCATCTTTCTCCGTTATGCCAGGCAGGTTAACCGAAACTCCAGGAACATTCACGCCTTTTTTGTTCTTAAGTGTACCGCTATTCAAGATCTTGGTATGGATTTCTTTTCTTACTTTATCTATCTTCAACACTTCAAGCCCAATCAATCCATCATCCAAAAGGATTTTAGATCCTGGGTGGACATCATGCAGAAGCCCTTCATAGGTAATGGAGAATTTTTCAGGTGTTCCCAGGACTTCATTCATGGAAATAATGATTTCATTGCCGGCTACAAGCTCCATGGAGTCATTTTCCATATTATTTGTCCGTATTTCAGGTCCTTTTGTATCCAACAGGATGGCAACCTGTTTACCCGCTTTTTCGCTCGCTTCTCTGATATTGCGTATTCTAGCGGCGTGTTCTTCATGATTTCCATGAGAAAAGTTAAGCCGTGCTACATTCATCCCCGCCTCTATTAATTGAACCAGCTTTTCTATACTTTCACTTGCGGGGCCAATCGTACAAACAATCTTGGTTTTACGCATGTGGTCATCCTCCTTTAAGGAAAACTGCCGCCTGTCCACCTTTTGAAGACAGAGGAGCAGTGTTTTATATCTTCTTTAAACAATCTATCGATCAATAATGATTAAATGGATAGCTCAGCAGATAATTCATACATTTTCTTATCAATTGTATGCGGTTTAGCAAGAGCTTCGATGATATCATAATCAACGAGTTGATTTTGTTCTATCCCGACAGCTCTGCCTCCTTTTCCTTCAAGAAGCAGTTCAACGGCTTTTGCTCCAAGCCGGCTTGCCAATACACGGTCATTTGCCGAAGGAGAACCTCCGCGCTGAACATGGCCCAGGACCGTTACACGGGTTTCAAACCCTGCCTTTTCCTCAATTTTCCTGGAGATATCAACGGCACTTCCAACACCTTCAGCTACAATGATGATACTATGCTTTTTCCCACGGTCATGTCCGCGGTTCAGCTTCCCAATCAGATCTTCCATATCATATTCACATTCAGGACAAAGAATCGTTTCAGCCCCGCCAGCCAATCCAGCCCAAAGCGCAATATCGCCGGCATCTCTTCCCATCACTTCAACGACATAAGTCCTTTCATGAGAAGTGGCCGTATCCCGAATTTTATCGATGGCATCGATGACTGTATTAAGGGCCGTATCGAAACCAATCGTGAAGTCCGTACCCGGTATGTCATTATCAATCGTTCCAGGAACTCCAATACAAGGGAAGCCCCTTTCCGTTAAAGCTTTCGCTCCGCGGTATGAACCATCGCCACCAATGATGACAATGCCCTCGATACCAAAATTATTCAATTGTTCAATCGCTTTCAGCTGGCCTTCCTCCGTCTTAAATTCCGGACAGCGAGCCGTATGTAACATCGTGCCGCCTCGATGAATGATATCCCCGACAGACCCAAGTTCAAGCTTCTTTATATTTCCATTTATCAGTCCCTGATAGCCATGATAAATTCCGAAGACCTCAATTTCATGAAAAATTGCTTTCCGGACAACCGCTCGGACTGCCGCATTCATGCCAGGAGAATCTCCTCCACTTGTCAATACACCTATTCTTTTCATAAATGTCACCTCTCTACAGCACTAATCAATTTTTAGCCTCGTTATATCATTGTACCCTTTTTCAAGCTTCAATAAGCAGGAAACTGCTTCACTTATGCTTACTTGATGTTATAAGACTAACCGATTCTCATCAGAAATTGAAGTAAAATGGCGCAAAAGTTTACATTCTACACACAAACCATATTCTTTACACGTTTCTGTAATGAATGCATATGTGCCCATGAAAGGATGAAAAAACGTGTTGCCCCAGGCAGCACGTTTTCCCTTTTGTAAATGTGTTTATGAATGCTGTTCAACTTCCTTAGGCTCTCCCTCAGGCTGTTTTGCAAATTCATATTCACCGATTTTCTTGAATTTCATATAACGCTGGTTGATAAGATCATCACTATTCAATGGCAGAAGTTCATTGAATGAACGTTTCAGGATATCCTTGATGGCTTCTGCCTGTAAATTTGAATCCCGATGGGCGCCGCCCCTCACTTCAGGAATGATCTCATCGATGACTCCTAAGCGGTTTAAATCGGGAGCCGTGATTTTCATCGATTCCGCAGCCCTCTTAGCCTGAGAGGCATCCTTCCACAGCAAGGCTGCAGCCCCTTCAGGGGAAATCACCGAATATGTTGAGTTCTCAAGCATGAAAATTCGGTCCCCGACGCCAAGTGCCAATGCACCGCCGCTACCGCCTTCACCGATGACAATGCTGATGACAGGCACCTTCAGCCCCGCCATTTCAAAAAGGTTTTTCGCAATGGCTTCACTTTGCCCGCGCTCTTCAGCAGCTTTACCAGGGAAAGCTCCCTTCGTATCAATGAAACAAATAATCGGGCGGTTGAATTTTTCCGCCTGTTTCATCAGACGTAAAGCTTTTCGATAGCCTTCAGGGTGGGGCATGCCAAAGTTACGACGGATGTTTTCCTTCGTATCCTTACCCCGCTGATGACCGATGACAGTCACGGCAAGTCCATCAAATTCTGCAATTCCTGCTACAATCGCTTCATCATCCCCATAATAACGATCACCATGAAACTCGATGAAGTCATTGAATAATAGCGGAATGTAATCAAGCGTCGTCGGACGGGCTGGATGGCGGGCGATCTGAACGCGATCCCACGGTTTAAGATGGTTATAAATATCCACTTCCAGCTTCTCTAGACGCTTTTCCAATGTTTCGATTTCGGCTGTCAGGTCTACATCAGCGTCCTTCGAAATGGCCTTTAGTTCTTTAATTTTATTTCTGAGGTCCGTAATGGGACGCTCGAATTCTAATTCGTAAATCATAACCATTCACCGCCCGGGGCATGGATTTTAAGGATCGTTGTCAAGGTTTCCTTCATTTCCGTACGTTTGACGACCGCATCCAATTGGCCGTGCTTCATCAAGAATTCAGCCGTTTGGAAATCTTCAGGAAGCTCTTCATGGATCGTCTGTTCAATGATTCTTCGTCCCGCAAATCCAATAAGGGCTCCTGGCTCAGCTAGATTAATATCGCCAAGTGACGCGAAACTAGCCGAAACCCCGCCCGTGGTAGGATGGGTCATCATTGATATGATCAGTCCGCCTTCATTGCTGAATATCTTCAGTGCCGCACTTGTCTTCGCCATCTGCATCAAGCTTAAAACACCCTCCTGCATCCGAGCTCCGCCTGATGCCGTAAATATGATGAACGGAACCTTCAATTCACCTGCACGTTCAATGGCACGGGTGATTTTTTCCCCAACAACGGATCCCATGCTTCCCATCCGGAAATTTGAATCCATGATGGCCGTGGAAACTTGGTACCCATTGATGCTTCCCACTCCTGTGACAACCGCCTCATTAATCTTGGCTTTCTTTCTATCTTTTTCCAACTTCTCTAAGTAATCCGGAAATTCAAGCGGGTTAACTGAAATCATTTCTTTATCAAATTCATTAAAAGTGCCTGCGTCGAATAAAAATTCGATGCGCTCATGGGAAGACATCGGATGATGGTACCCGCAATGCAGACAGACTTTCTTGTTTTTCACCAATTCTTTTGTATACATGATTTTTTTACAGCCGGTGCACTTTGTCATGATTCCTTCCGGTACATCTTGTTTCTCACGATCTAAAGGAACCGTTGCATATTTCTTCTTAGACTTCGCAAATAGCTCTTTAAGCAAGCTTAATCCTCCCTTTACCACCAATTATCTATTTTATGATACTTGGTACAAACTATATCAGAAATAAAATTAGTATCGTGTAAAAAGGTGTCACTCGTCCTTCGACATATTTCTAATTCTAATAAGATACGTTTCGATGGCTTTTTCTTCATCACGTTCGAGCAAATATGTAAGAAGTGCCAGATAATCTTCTTTTTTCACATTACCCTGTACCATCTCTGATGTTCTGGCATAGCTGTTGACAATGCGCCAAATTCTTTCCAGCAATCGATTGCGATTCAAAATGGCAATTCTTAAAAAGAAATCATCATCATGAAACTCATCCGCTTTGACCCAGACCATTAATCTTTTGATATCATCAGCCGTAGCGAAAAAGGCGACGATCCGCAAACAGTCAATTTCAATCAGCCTTTTCGTCTCAGACAAATCTTCTTGTACTTTTTTATCTTGCAAAAAAAAGGTTCCCAGAAGCTCTACTAGCTTATGCTCCTGGAAATCCCTGATAAACGTCCCTTCACCGCGCCTTGTTTCTATTAACCCTAATAGTTCTAAGGCACGCAATGCTTCACGGACAGAGGAACGGCCAACATTAAAACGATCCGATAACTCCCGTTCTGATGGGATTTTATCTCCCGGCAAGAGGCTGTCCGCTTCAATCATGGTACGTAGGCTCTCAACGACATCGAGATAAATTTTGGATGAAGAAGTACGACCTGACAAATTAATTATTCCTCACTTTTTCCAATGATCGCTAATTTCTTTGTTTTTTCTTTAATTTCCTCTGGATCTACATTAATCCTAGCTACTCCCGTTTCCATTGCTGCCTTGGCTACAGCAGCCGCGACGGCAGGTGCTACCCTCTCATCAAATGGAGCAGGTATGACGTAGTCTTCGTTTATCTCATGTTCCTGTATTAAACCGGCAATGGCTTGTACTGCAGCAACCTTCATTTTTTCATTGATATGAGTCGCACGTGCATCTAGGGCACCACGGAAAATCCCTGGGAATGCAAGGACGTTATTGACCTGATTCGGGAAATCCGAACGGCCTGTTCCAACAACCTTGGCACCTGCCGCTTTTGCTTCTTCCGGCATGATTTCCGGATCTGGGTTGGCCATCGCGAAAATGATCGCATCCCGGTTCATCGAAGAAACCATTTCTTTTGTCAATGCACCTGCAGCAGAAACACCTATAAACACATCAGCGTTTTGAATGACAGTTTCCAAAGGTCCTGAAACCCTATTTCGATTGGTCACTTTCGCCACTTGTTCTTTCGTATCATTCATCCCTGTCGAACGGCCCTCGTAAATGGCACCCTTCGTATCACACATGATGATGTCACGAACCCCATAGCTATAAAGCAATTTAATGATGGCAATGCCCGCAGCGCCTGCCCCATTCGCTACCACTTTAATTTCTGACATTGATTTATTCACTAGTCGTAACGCGTTCACAAGACCGGCAACAGTAACAATGGCTGTACCGTGCTGATCATCATGAAAAACAGGAATATTCATTTCTTTCTTGAGTCGTTCTTCAATTTCAAAACAATTCGGTGCGGCTATGTCCTCTAAGTTCACTCCACCGAATGTCGGTTCGAGTAACTTAACGGTCTCTACAATTTTGTCCACATCCGTCGTTTTTAAACAGATTGGGAAAGCGTCCACTCCAGCGAAACTTTTAAATAGAACGGCTTTACCTTCCATAACCGGCATGGCAGCTTCCGGACCGATGTTTCCAAGTCCCAATACAGCCGTTCCATCGGAAATAACAGCAACAGTATTCCCCTTCATTGTATAGTCATAAACGGTATCCGGTTTATCGTAAATATCTTTACACGGTTCTGCGACACCAGGAGAATAAGCCAGGCTTAAATCCACTGCATTCCTTACCGGTACTTTCGAAACTGTTTCTAATTTTCCTTGATTCAAGCGGTGCATATGTAATGCTTCTTCTCTCAATGTCATAGTTTCACTCCTAAACCAAATTGGGTATCCCATATCTTATATGCTGAAATCTAGTGGTCAGACCACAGCGGCCTGTTTTCAATATAACATAACTATTAAAGTTGTAAAACAGTTATTCTTTCTTGTAAACCACATTTCCTTTTCCCACCAAGTCAAATAATGCCTGCATCAGTCTATCTGTAGGATTGACCCAATCCCAATAAGATAGCTGTACATAGCGGTTTTCCCTCTCGTAAAAAAGCATGACCTTCGTTTCACCGCTATGCTGCATTAAAATTTTTTTTATTTTTTGCAGGGTATCATTCGTTTGCTTGCCAGCCTCTATTTTCAGGAATATCGTTCCGTTTTTTTCCTCTTTCATCTGCTTCACTTTTTCAAGCGGGTATACGTTCCTGATCAGGAGCTGTGTTTTTCCATCCCGCTCTTCCAATGTTCCTTGCAGCATGACGAGTTGTCCGTGATTCAAGTCGGCAGAGTGATTTTTATAAACATTTGGAAAAACGACCGCTTCAATATCCCCTTCTTCATCACTAACGCTCAAGAAAGCCATCACATCGCCCTTTTTTGTCCTTATGGTTTTAACCGACGTGATGTATGCGCCAAGCAAGACTTTTGATTCCTTTTTATTGGTGGCTTCATCTATGGTCAAACAGCCGAAGTGCTGAAAAAGTTCTCTGTAGCTTGTCACCGGATGATTCGATAGATAAAGCCCCAATGCGCTTTTTTCCAATGAGAGTTTGTGCTCGATAGGAATAGGCTCGACTCGGTTGTATTTCGGTTTGAGTGAAAACTCGCCATCCGAAAACATATCGAATAGGTCATCATCCGGATTAACCAATTCCGTATGATTGATCGCTACGTCCAAGCTCGCCAACAATGTTGCCCGGTCTTCACCGAATTCATCAAATGCACCTGAATGCACAAGCGCCTCCAACACTTTTCTATTTACGATTTTTCCCGAAACGCGCAAACAGAAATCGAATAAATCAGCGAACTTCTTTTGCCTCCTTGCAGCAAAGATTTCTTTTAGGACCGTACCGCCAATCCCCTTTATGGCTCCAAGGCTATAACGGATCCCTTCCTTTTCCGGTAAAAACGGGTAACCGCTCCGGTTAATCGAGGGAGTCAGAACCATTATCCCTTTCTTTTTGGCTTCACGGATATATTGCGAAATCTTTTCATCATTCCCGACGACCGATGTCAGGAGTGCTGCCATGAAATATTCCGGATAGTGGGTTTTCAAGTAACCCAGTTGATAAGCGATGAAACTATACGCCACCGCATGGCTTCGGTTGAATCCATAGTTAGCGAAGCGGACAATCAAGGAATAAATTTCATCTGCCGTTTTTTCCGAGTATCCTTGTTTCAATGAGCCGTTCACGAAATGCTGCCGCTCTTGATCCAGAACATCCTTCTTCTTCTTCGAAACGGCACGACGGAGCAGGTCAGCCTCCCCTAATGAAAACCCGGCTAAGCGGGAGGCGATTTGCATGATTTGTTCTTGATAAACGATGACCCCGTATGTAGGCTCGAGGATATCCTTCAAATCCTCGTGCAGGTAATCAATCGGAGCCAGTCCATGTTTTCGCTCGATGAACAGCGGTATATTTTCCATCGGACCTGGACGATATAGGGCATTGACCGCGACGATATCCTCGAATCGATTCGGTTTCAGCTTGATCAAAACCTTTCGGATGCCATCCGATTCAAATTGAAACACTCCGGTTGTTTCGCCTCTCCCTAAAAGGGCTAGCGTCTCGGGGTCATCCATTGGGATATGGGACAAGTCGAGCTTTTTCCCCGATCCCTTTTTAATGTTATTTAAAATGTTATCGATGAGCGTTAAATTGCGGAGTCCAAGAAAATCCATTTTAAGAAGTCCCAGTTCTTCGAGAAGGTCCATTGGGTATTGAGTCAGATGGATGCCTTCATGCCCCCCCTGGATCGGAATATGCTCGGTCAGTGCCTGATCGCTGATGACGACGCCGGCGGCATGTGTCGAAGCATGGCGAGGCAGCCCTTCAAGTAATAAAGCGGTTTGAAAAAGTTTTTGATTCAGGTCACTCTCATTAACGAATTCCCTGAGCCTTTTCGATTCCTTGTAAGCCTCGGGAAGCGTGATGCCCAGGCGTCCTGGAATCATTTTCGATACCGCTTCCTGTTCCTTTGAATTCAAGCCGAAAACACGGCCTGTATCCCTTAATGCAGCCTTGGCAGCCAATGTCCCGAATGTAATGATTTGTGCTACATGAAGTTCCCCGTACTTCTTCGCGACATAGGCTATCACTTCTTCACGGCGGTTATCCGGAAAGTCAATGTCGATATCCGGCATCGAGACACGTTCCGGATTCAGGAAACGCTCGAACAGCAAGGAATGTTCGATTGGATCGACATCCGTTATCGACAGCACATAAGCGACCATCGATCCGGCGGCCGACCCCCTTCCAGGACCAGTCAGGATTTGATGGTCCTTGGCGAATTTCATGAAATCCCAGACGATCAAAAAGTAATCGCTGAATTTCATCTTGGTGATGATATCCAATTCATATCGCAGACGCTCTTCATATTGAATGGATGGCTCCGGCAATCTTTTCTTCAGCCCTTGGAAACAGATGGCTTCGAGCATTTCCTCGGCTGTGACACCATCTTCAGTAGGGTACTTAGGAAGCAGTGAACGGTGAAATGGAATTTCCAGATTGCATTGCGCGGCAATATGCAGTGTATTTTCGAGTGCATCCGGTCTGTCATGGAATAGTTCTGCCATCTGGGCCCGGCTTTTCAAATAAAATTGATCGGATTCAAGAACCGTATGCGCCTCATCCGCCAGCTTGTCGCCATTTCCAATTGCCAATAGGACTTCTTGAGCGAGTGCATCGCTTTCGTTCAAATAATAGACTGGATTCGTCGCGACAATCTTTATCTCTAAATCTCTCGCCAACTGACTTATGGCTTCGTTGCCTTTTTCCTCATTCGCGATTGAAAGTCTCTGTATGGATACATAAAAGTTATCATGACCAAAAATTCGCAGAAATCGTTCCGCTGCCTGTTTGGCCTCCTGTGGATTTTCTTCTTTCAATAGCGTTTCTATTTGCCCCTCCGCACCCGGAGTGATTGCTATCAGGCCCCGGGAATAGGCTTTAAGCCAATTCATTGGAATGCCTGACGGGGATTTCGTTTTTATGGCACTGCTTATTTTAAGCAGGTTTTGATAACCTTGTAGACTTTTTGCCAATAAAAGAAGTCCATGTGGCGAATCCCGTTCATCAAGGACATCCGCAAGTATGCCGATGATCGGCTTTATGCCCTGTCTCTTGCATTCTTTATAAAAATAGACCGAACCGTACATAACATTTCGATCGGTTAAGGCAAGACTTGTACAGCCATCCGCTTTCGCTTTGGCCACAAGTTCAGTGATCTTCACCGTACTTGTCAGCAGGCTGTATCCGCTCTGAATATGGAGATGAGTATACACGTTTTTTCTCCCACCTTTGTAAGGCATGTTTCTTTTCATTATAGTGTTTATTTCAAAAAAAGAAAATATGTTCTCATTACCAAGGCAATTTAACTTCCTGATTTCCGACGACTATCATATTACCTCTGAACTTCCCATATAAATGGAATAGAAGAATATCAAGAAAAAAAGGATGATGATATATGAATGAAGCCTTTGTTCCAGCCTTCATCAACAGCTTTTTCATATCGCTTGGCGTATTGCTTGGCGGATCGATAATCGGGGGCCTCGCCGCTTTTTTTACTGGACAAGCCCCGATGACGACTGTATTCCGGCTGTCGGACAGCCTCCGTATTTGGGCGATTGTCGCTGCAATCGGTGGTACTTTTGATATGGTCTATAATTTCGAACGCGGTATTTTCCACGGGGAAACGAAGGATATAGTCAAGCAGGTCCTATTGATCCTATCTGCACTTGGCGGAGCACAGACAGGAGCACTGATCATAAACTGGTTCACGCAGGAGCATATTTCACCATGAGGATTCCCCCCTATCACCGGTCTCCCACCTGGCAGCGCTTCTTTGCCGGAGCTGCACTTGGCGGATTGATCAGTTGGGTGATTTTCTTTTATATGCATGGTGTCCAGCAGGAGAAGCAGATCCGGACCCTTCACGAACAAAGTGAAGTGATCACGGATTTAAACGGGAAAATCGCAATCTGGGAGCAGGATTATAAAAAATTGAACCAGAAAAACGAGGAGATATTGACGATTCAGGAAGTGGAAGTAACCATTACGAATGAAAAATACAGTCTGGATCGGCTGAGTATTGCAGAAGCCGAGGATGTGATCGAGGACGACCTTTCCTCTCTTCTTGCCAAAGATGTCGCCAGTGTCTATGACGGAAAGGTGCTTTTGAAGAAGTCCATAGAAAATAAGATCGTGACCATCAATAAAAAGCGCTATCGACTTGAAGTCGTTGAGATCATGTTCTATACGAAAATGAATATTGAAATCAAACTAAAAAGGACTACTTCTTAATCAGGCCACTATATTTAAAGACCAAATCATATCCGATTTGGTCTTTAAGTTTTTTTCATTCCGATTTATTCAACTCTTCCATGTCGGCAAGGATATTATCCACATCATCCCAAGAATGAATCGAAGCCCCTGCTGCAAGCGGGTGGCCTCCTCCGTTATATTTACGGGCAATCGTATTGATGATCGGTCCTTTAGAACGGAAACGGACTCTGATTTCTTTATCCTCTTCAATGAAAAAGACCCATGACTTAACATTTTTAATCGAACCGAGCGAGGAAACGAGCTGAGATGCCTCAGATGTAGAAGCCTGGAATCGTTCAAGTATATCTTTTGTGATGATCATTTTCCCTGTGCCATATGGAAGGATTTCAAAATGCTGCAGCACATAGCCATTCAAACGGACTATGCTTTCCTCCACGTCATACATCTCCTGATATAACTGCGGGCGTGAGAACGAATAGTTAATCAATTCACTTGCATAGGCAAATGTCTTTTCAGTCGTATTCTGGAATAGGAAGCGGCCGGTATCGCCAACAATGCCTGCATATAGAAGGCGTGCCGCTTCATCACTCATCTTCAAGCCCTGTTCTTTACCGAACTGGTAAAATTCATAAATCATTTCACTTGTTGAACTTGCCGATGTATCGACCCAGCGCATATCCCCATATGGATCTTCATTAGGATGATGATCGATCTTAATCAGTTTATCACCCGTCGTGTACCTTGCATCACAAATCCGGTCCGTATTTGCGGTATCGCAAACGATGACCAGAGCACCTTGATATGTTTCATCCGGAATCACATCGAGCCTTCTTAAATAATTCATTGACGGTTCTTCTTTCCCGACCGTAAAAATTCGCTTTTCGGGGAAAGTTGCTTTCAGGATTTCCGCCAATCCCCCCTGTGAACCATAAGCGTCCGGATCTGGACGGACATGACGATGGAGAATGATAGTGTCATAACGCTTTATATCTGCTAATATTTCAGCTTTCATATAGATCTCCCCTTTACATATGTATTATCGAGCCTTATAAAGATGATATATTTCATTTAATCAAAAAATTGGAGAAATAGAAAGACTCATCTTGTTTACGGTGGCATTCTCCTTCATTTCCCGCTACAATAAAAAGGTACATATGTTAAATTGGGGGAATTTCAAACGATGCCTATTCTTGTCACCTTGATCGTTCTTTCACTAGGGGTCTATCTGTTTTATAAAATCAAATCGGTCCGAACCAGGATGCCGATGGAGAAAAAGTGGATTTCTGGGAAGTCTTCCATCGCCCTTGGTGCGTTTGTCGCACTATTCGGAATCAATCAGCTTTTTCTGTTTCACACGACCATCACTTATATCATTGCTGCCATTTTCATCTTCGTTGGCCTATTCAGTGTTTGGGGCGGCTATAAAATGTATAAATTTTATTTGCCGCATGCAATCGAAGAAGCTGCAAATCAAAAAGGATAATCGAATTTCGATTATCCTTTTTATTTTTTATGATCGGTCCAGCAATTGGCAAGTCAACATCGCCTTGCCGACAAGTTTGCCTTGGTTAAACACCTCGACATCCACTTTTCCGAATTTACGTCCTACATCAAGGACACGCGGGTGGATTTCAAGCGTACTGTCGATCTGGACTGGCTTGATGAAGTAGATCGTCATGTTTTCCACGACCAAGTCACCGCGCTTATAGCTTCGAAGTGCACGGTTTGCCGAGTCGGTGACCAATGTCGTGAACACACCGCTTGAAATGGTCCCAAGGTAATTGGTCATCTGCGGAGTGACGCCATAGTTATACACTTCCTCGCCCTTGCCACGATTCGAAGTCATCACAAGCTGGCTTGTGATCGTATCGTCGATCGTTTCGCCTACCTGTGGCTGCCTTTGACTCATTTGCAGTGCCTTCAGCACATCCTGCCTGCTCACGATTCCTTTTAGGATATGACTGTCATTCACGACCGGGATTAATTCAATCCCTTCCCAAACCATCATATGTGCAGAAGATGCCACACTCATTTTATCGCCTACGGTCATCGGGTTTTTCGTCATCACCTTATCAATGAGCGTCAGTTCTTCCTGTCCGATGATATCTTTTGATGTGACCATTCCTTGAACCTTCATATTGTCATCGACAACAGGGAAACGGCTATGCCCGGATTCCTGATTCAATTCATGCCAAGTCTGAACCCGGTCACCCACAGTCAAAAAGGTCGTTTCCTGTACTGGTGTCAAAATATCCTCCACCAGCAAGATTTCCTTTTTGATCAATTGGTCATAGATCGCCCGATTGATCATCGTTGCGACGGTAAACGTATCGTAACTCGTTGAGATGACTGGCATCTCCAATTCATCGGCTAACCTTTTAACGGGCTCTTCCGTATCGAATCCCCCGGTGATCAGCACTGCTGCACCTGCTTTTAACGCGTGCTCGTGGGCCTGTGTACGGTTCCCGACGATCAGCAGGTTTCCTGCCCCTGTATATCTCATCATGGCATCCAGCTTCATCGCCCCGATGACAAATTTATTTAATGTCTTATGAAGTCCCGTTTTTCCACCAAGAACTTGTCCATCAACAATATTGACTACTTCTGCGAAAGTGAGCTTTTCAATATTCTCTTTTTTCTTTTTCTCAATGCGGATCGTGCCTACACGCTCAATCGAGCTCACGTAGCCCTGATTCTCCGCCTCTTTAATTGCCCGGTATGCCGTACCTTCACTAACATTCAATGCTTTCGCAATTTGACGGACGGAAATCTTTTCGCCAACAGGGAGCCCATCGATATGTTTTAATATTTGTTCATGCTTTGTAGCCAAGCGCTTCACCCTTTTCACGGTATTCCTATTCTCCATTATAAGGTCAAAGAGCCTAGTTTATCAAACAACTACTAGTATTGGCGCAACCTTTTGTATTCCAGCTTGCGTTTTACCTTTTGTTTCTTAGGAGAATATAGTATGCCCGTCAAGTTTCCAGCTACCGCCAACAATGCAAACAACAGCCAGGATCCTGCAAACAGACTCTCCAGACCGCCACTTTCCAACGACAAACGCGGCACGGCATAATACAGCATCACACCGCATAAAAGCAAACAAAGCAATAATCTCTGTTTCATCCAATCCCCCCCTTTTTTTTCATCTATTCATTTTATGCCTGTAAAAGGAAAAAAGACTCGGCTGCAGAACGAGACTTTACTTTCCATTGCAAGAACCATCTGCGTAAAGGGCAATGCAGCACGGAGAACAGTCAATCCGGTCGGCTATCCCCACAAAAAAAACGGAAGCCCTTGTAGGCTCCCGCTTCTATTAAAGTTCTATTTCATCCCCGGCTTCCATGATCAGTCCATTTCCCTCTTCAAGCAAGTCGATGAATTTGTCAGGATCCTGTTTGATTACAGGGAAAGTATTGTAATGAATCGGCACGACTTGTTTGGCTTGAAGGAATTTCGCAGCAAGTGCCGCATCTTCAGGGCCCATGGTGTAATTGTCGCCGATTGGCAAGAATGCCAAGTCAATCGGATGACGCTCCCCGATCAGTTTCATATCGGAAAATACCGCTGTATCCCCTGCATGATAGATCGTTTTCCCTTCTATCATAAGGAATACGCCAGCAGGCATTCCTAAATAAATGATTTGACCCTCTCCGTTATTGAATCCCGTTCCATGGAAAGCTGGCGTCAGTTTCACTTTTCCAAAATCGAACTCGAAAGCTCCGCCGATGCTCATCCCGTGGGTTCTAACCCCTTGAGCACCCAGGTAGTCTGCAATCTCTGCAATGCCGATGACAAGTGCATCATGCCTTTTGGCCAATTCAACCGTATCACCGACATGGTCATTATGGCCATGTGTTAAGATGATCACATCCGGTTTCACATCTTCAACCTTCAAATCGGTTAATTCGTTTCCAGTAATGAATGGATCGATTAAAATGGTTTTACCATTCGTTTCGACTTTTACAACTGCATGTCCATGAAAAGATACTTTCACTTTAGATGCTCCCTTCCCATACCCACTAATTTTTTTAAGTAGCTTTCTTAGGCCTTTCCCATTTACTATACTTTTAAATATTGCTAAGGTAATTATATCTTATTAATGGAGGTATCGTCATGAATGAACGTTTAACAGAACTACAAAATTGGCTACAGGCCAATGAGGCTGAAGCCGCTATACTTACATCAACAGAGAGCATCTTCTATTTGAGCGGTTTTTATAGTGATCCTCATGAAAGACTGCTAGCACTTGCCATTTTTGCAAATGCCGACCCATTCCTTGTCTGCCCGCAGATGGAAGTCCCGGATGCTAAACAGGCTGGATGGGCTGGAGATATCATCGGTTACACCGATATTGAAAATCCTTGGGAAAAAGTTAAGCAAGCAGTGAAGGATCGCGGGTTAACCATTCATACAATGGCCATTGAAAAAGAGCATATGAATGTAGAACGTTATGAAAAGGTCCAACAATATTTAGGAGCACCAAAGCTCGTTTCCGCAGAAGAGAAACTTCAAAGGATGCGAATGATCAAATCGGAAGATGAAATGGTCAAAATCCGTGAAGCATGCCGCCTTGCCGACTTTGCGATCGAAGTGGGCGTCAGCGAAATTCAAGAGGGTAAAACGGAAATGGAAATCCTTGCAGCGATAGAATACGAATTGAAAAAGGCCGGCGTCAGCCAAATGTCTTTTTCCACGATGGTCCTGACTGGTAAAAATGGCGCTTCCCCACATGGCACACCCGGGAATACGAAGGTTCAGCGCGGCGACCTTGTCCTATTTGACCTGGGCGTCGTTCATGAAGGGTACTGCTCTGACATCACTAGAACGGTTGCTTACGGGGATATCAATGATAAACAGGCAGAAATATATGAAACTGTACTTAGAGCACAAGAAGCTGCCGTTGCAGCCAGTAAACCTGGTGTATCCTGTTCCGAAATAGACTTGACTGCCAGAAACATCATCAGGAATAAAGGATACGGTGAATTCTTCCCGCACAGGCTCGGCCACGGACTAGGGATCAGCGTCCATGAGTACCCATCCTTGACTGAAACGAATTCCCTCGAACTTCAATCCGGAATGGTTTATACCATCGAACCTGGCATATATGTTCCAAATGTTGCCGGCGTCAGGATTGAAGATGATCTACTGATCACCGATACCGGCTGTGAAGTTTTGACCAAATTCCCGAAGAGCCTGCAAATCATAAAGTGAAGATGTTTTAACCCTTTAATAGATCGAAACTCGGATACGCCCGCCTTCATATAAGACGGGGGTATCTATTGTTCAAAATTCATTTCAACTAAACGGTCCGAACCGGATATACTCTTCCTTCATCATCATTTAACTTACCCGTGACATAACCACACTATAATAGGAGAGAAAAGACAAGGCTTGAAATGATTATAAATCTAATTTTTATTCCCTTTTATTATGGTGGCCCCAAAAATATTAAACTATGCATAATATTTAAACGTACTTTTGCATGCTTTGATATCTTTCATTATATTTTTCACATCACTTAATACGGTTAGAATCATTTTCCCTTTTTGATTTCCAGATAATTGGCTAAAACATTCGCTAATTTGTTACAATTGAAATCAGACCCATTAGGTAAACCATAGTATAATAGGA
The DNA here is from genome assembly GCF_050269675.1 of Peribacillus sp. NPDC076916. NCBI lineage: Bacteria > Bacillati > Bacillota > Bacilli > Caryophanales > Bacillaceae > Peribacillus > Peribacillus sp. NPDC076916. The sequence goes on along the minus strand of NZ_JBNNIU010000003.1, from coordinate 594,651 downwards.
ATATAATAGAAGGAGGAGATTCACTTGAATAGTATAGATTATAAAAATATTCTTGTAGCAGTGGACGGTTCGGAAGAAGCAGAGTGGGCCCTAAAAAAGGCAATCTATTTAGCAAAGCTCAGTGACGCTACCCTTGTGCTAACACATATCGTGGATACAAGGAATTTCCCTACTGTCGAAGCTTATGGAATGACTATCCGTGATCACTCTGAAACCTTTGCCAACGAGCTATTGGACAAGTATAAAACGGATGCCATTGCCTCCGGGATTGCAAAGGTCCAAACAGTGGTTGCATATGGTTCTCCTAAAGTTCAAATTCCAAGGGATTTAGCGAAAAAGCATAAGATCGATTTAATTGTATGCGGTGCAACGGGCCTTAACGCAGTCGAACGTTTCCTTATCGGCAGTGTGTCGGAAGGAATCGTTCGCCATTCCAACTGTGATGTAATGGTCGTGCGTACGAATTGATAAAAGAAATGATATAAAAAGCTCGTTCGCCAAATTGGTGAACGAGCTTTTTCCTATTATTCACTTACTAGTTTTTCCGCTTTTTCAATCGCCAGCAAGACTTGGGCAAAACCTGTACCGCCCGCACTGTTCCGACGTTTAACTGCTTCATAAGGATTTAATGCATCATAAATATCCTGTTCAAACAACTCGGAAGCTTCCTGGAATTGTTCCATGCTTAAGTCCACTAAATAGCAGCCATTCTGGACACAGAACAATACAAGCTTCCCGACCACTTCGTGCGCTTTACGGAAAGGCATACCCTTTGAAGCTAGGTAATCAGCTAATTCCGTGGCATTCGAGAAGTCATTTTTTGTTGCTTTTTCCATTACGTCCGTTTTCACTTTCAACGTTGAAATCATGCCGGCAAATATTTTAAGTGAACCAACAATGGTCTTAACCGTATCAAAAACGCCTTCTTTATCTTCTTGCATATCTTTGTTATAAGCAAGAGGCAGTCCTTTCAAAACAGTCAATAACCCCGTTAGGTTCCCATAAACCCGTCCTGTTTTACCACGGATCAATTCCGCCATATCAGGGTTTTTCTTTTGCGGCATGATGCTGCTTCCCGTGGAAAACGCATCATCCAATTCAATGAATTGGAATTCCTGGCTTGACCAGAGAATGATTTCTTCGCTGAAACGGGATAAATGCATCATCATTGTTGCACTGTTGCTCATGAATTCAATGGCAAAATCACGATCACTCACCGCATCAAGGCTGTTTTCGTAAATTCCCTCAAACCCCAATAGCTCCGCACTGAGGGCACGGTCAATCGGGAAGGTCGTCCCAGCTAATGCCCCGGCACCCAATGGAGAAATATTGATCCTTTTGAAACTCTCGGTGAAGCGTTGCTTATCACGCTCAAGCATCCAAAAATAAGCCATTAAGTGATGGGCAAATGAAATGGGCTGTGCACGCTGCAAATGTGTATAACCTGGAATTAGTGTTTCCACATTTTTCTTGGCTTGTCCCAAAATCGCCATTTGCAAATCATTGATGAGTTCCAGAATCACTTTCGTTTGGTTCCGCATATACAGATGAAGGTCGGTTGCAACTTGGTCATTACGGCTTCTTCCTGTATGAAGCTTTCCGCCAACTGGACCGATTTCGCTTATTAGCATACTTTCCAGGTTAAGATGGATATCTTCCATCTCAACCTTAAAAGTCAATTCACCCTTCTCAGCTTTTCCCTGTAAACTTTTCAGACCCGCAATGATCTGATCCGCATCTTCTTCAGGTAAAATGCTGCATTTCTTTAACATGGTTACATGAGCTAAACTGCCTTGAATATCTTCAAGGACAAGTTCCTGGTCAAAGGAAATGGAAGCACCAAATTCATCTACCCATTCTTCGGCAGATTTCGTGAATCTTCCTCCCCAAAGCTTGCTGCTCACACTGTCACCTTCTTGTTATTGACCATGCTGTTCACTTTCGTTGGAAGTCCCCATAACTTGATGAATCCAACTGCTGCATCATGATCGAACTCGTCCGCTTTTGTATAAGTAGCCAATTTTTCGTCATATAGGGAGTACTCGGATTTTCTTCCTTCAACAATCGCATGACCTTTGAATAGTTTCACACGGACCGTACCCGTTACATTCACTTGTGTTTCTTTCAGGAATGCAGCCAAAGCTTTTTGAAGCGGAGAGAACCAAAGTCCTTCATAAATCAATTCAGTCATTTTCTTCTCGATCACCGGTTTGAAGTGAGCCAATTCTTTTACAAGCGTGATATCTTCAAGTTCTTTGTGTGCAGCTATCAATGTCATTGCACCAGGAGCTTCATAGACTTCACGCGATTTGATTCCTACTAATCTATTTTCAACGTGATCGATACGTCCAACTCCGTGTTTGCCGGCAATTTGATTCAACTCGACGATCAGGTCAGCCAGTTTATAGTTTTTATCATTCAATGTAACCGGCACACCTTGCTCAAAACCAATTTCAATGATATCAGCAGTATCTGGCGTACATTCAAGGCTTGCAGTCAAATCATATGCATCTTCCGGCGGAGCTGCCCATGGATCTTCCAGGATTCCGCATTCGTTACTTCTTCCCCAAAGGTTTTGGTCAATCGAGAATGGACTCGCCATGCCAATCGGAACGGGAATGCCATTTTTCGCTGCATATTCAATCTCCTCTTCACGAGACCATTTCCAGTCACGAACAGGTGCAAGAACTTGCAAATTAGGGTTCAAGGCGGAGATGGATACTTCGAAACGCACTTGGTCATTTCCTTTTCCCGTACAACCGTGCGCAACGGCTACCGCGTTTTCCGCTTCAGCCACTTCCACTAATTTCTTCGCGATCAGCGGACGTGATAAAGCTGATACCAATGGATATTTCCCTTCATACAAAGTATGTGCCTGAAGAGCCGTCAATGCGAATTCATCAGCGAATTCATCCTTCGCATCAATGACATAAGAACTTACAGCACCGACAGTGATCGCTTTTTCTTTAATGAAATCCAAATCTTTCCCTTCACCGACATCCAAGCAGCATGCCACAACTTCGTACCCTTGATCTTGTAACCATTTAATTGCAACGGAAGTATCCAAACCTCCGGAATATGCTAAAACAACTTTTTGATTTTTCATTTCCATCGTCCTTTCGTGTGAATAAAAATTCATCGTTTGTTATTTTTATTCAATCTATGATAGTACTTTATCATCTTTATTAAAGGAATACAAGGGGTATTTTAAAGATTTTGCTAAATAATCCGCTAATATTTTCAGTGAATTTACACATTGGATGCTTCCGCGAGAATATAGTAAACTAGGAGTATGATAAATCGAAAAGCGGAGGGCATATGAAAGAACTATTTATCTATGATGAACGGCTTGGCATCTCCATTCCCGATTTGAATCTGGAGTGGGATGAATATACAAAAGGCGAGCAACAGCAAATACTCGTACATTGGGAGAATATCCGGGGAAGCATCCCGGACCGCATCAAGGAACTGGAATCCACCATTAACCGAAAGCAGTTTCGGCTCTCCGATGAGAGTAATTTCGCCAAATCATGCCAGCTCAATTCCGAAATTGCGGAACTTGCTTCCATCATCAATGATTTATGGCTATGGTATCGAGCCAATCAAGGCGTGACTGAAAAGATGCATAATTAAGGCCTATTCCATGCAAAAAAAGCCACAGTTTAAAACTGTGGCTTTTTTTTGCATCCCTCTTATAAATCCTTGCGAAGTTCACCAACGACATGTCCCAATTCCGGGAGAATCAATTTATTCATTGCGAGCCTAACCGCCCCTGAAGAGCCTGGTGTGGAAAAAACCGCTTTGTTGTTCACGACTCCGGCAATCGCCCTGGATAGGATGGCGGCGGAACCGATATCCTCTTGATAGCTGAGCATTCGAAAAATCTCGCCAAAACCGGGAATTTCCTTGGTCATCAACTCTTTGACCGCCTCGATCGTCACATCCCTATTGGCGATGCCAGTGCCTCCATTTGTTAATATGACATCGACCGTGCTGCTTTGGCTACCTGAAGTGACCGCATCCTGAATCGCTTTCCGTTCATCTTTAACGATTACATAATCCGTCACTTCATGCCCATTCGACTTCAGCAATTCCATCATCAGTGCTCCGCTTTTATCCGTTTCTTCATTTCGCGTATCGCTGACGGTCATCACCATGCAGCGAACTGCCTCCGTGATGGCTTTTTTATGATTCTTGACACTCATTCTTCATCAGCCTTCTTCTCCAGTAAATAACGATATTGATAGAACTTTTGGGCAAATTCACTGACATTCCGGGTCATTTGATAATTGGACCCAGCACCTATGGCCATGCTGATGAACGGTATGCCCCGGACCAGTTTTTTTCGGAAAACAGTAATGGCCAATGCTTTCAACAGCTGCTTCAGCGGCTGCTCCATCCAGGTGGGGTTTGTCAGTTCTTCGATTCCTAAATAAAAATAATCATCTTCTGCAGTCTGGACCTCGCGGATCAATTCTTCCCAAGCTATTCCTTGGAGCCTCTTTGGCATCGCTCCTGCATTGAATACCTTAAGGGCCAGCATCATTTCAAACGGTGTATTCACCTCAACACCATAAGACATCGCAATCAGCTGTACGGTCCTGACATTGATGACCGTCATGGCCGGAATATCGCTCCCTAGCAGAAGCAGGCCTCCAGATCCGCTCATCCCGCCTTGTGCAAATGAATATAAGCGATGCTTAGCGATATGCTGATTGGCTATGTAATTCAACTGATCGATCGGTAAGTGTTTCAAATCGCTCAGCGTTTCGATTTCTTCATTAAACACGCGCGCAGATGCTAAAATCCGCTCTCTTGCATCTATTTGAACTTGTGAGCTCTGAACCATGGCATGCAAATGAAAAAGCCAAGTATCAAGCTTGTCAAAAAACTGTTGTTGGACGTTTTCCGGAAGCAGGGCAAACCCCTGCTCCAACCATTTATCATACAATGCAGCCAGATCCGTTGGCTCATATTGATAAAGTTTTTCCTGCCATTCACTAATTTCATCCAAAAGTTTCATTTCCCGATTCGTGAATTCCATGCATCAAGCCTCCTATGTACAGAATTGGTGGATTCTCCCTTAAGTATAACATAGAGGGAAGCTTTTTTAGAGAATAGATGATGGCCATCCAGCGTTCAAGGTTTGGATTGCATGGACATAAAACCAAGCGAAGGAGGGTTTTGAGGATGAAATTTCATGGGAAAGCCCCCTTACCAGAGAGATAAGGAGATCATCATAAAACAGGAAGTCATGCTTTCCAAGTTTCGCTCAAAGCTATTTTCATGGTATCCCTGACAATCATGATTTCTTCATTAGTTGGGATGACCATGACTTTCACAGGGGAATAGGGCGCATTGATGAACGCTTCCTTACCTGAGGTGCGATTGAGATCCTCATCCCAATATATCCCCATGAATTCAAGCCCCTCCAAGATCCGCCCCCTGATGGTTTGACTGTTTTCACCGATGCCCGCTGTAAAAATGATGCCGTCCACGCCTCCCATTTTTGCTGAATAGGAGCCTATGTACTTGTGAATCCGGTCTGCGAACACTTTAAGTGCGAGTTCAGCCCGCTCATTGCCTTTGTCGGCTTCAACTTGAATATCGCGCAGGTCGCTGGAAAATCCGGAAAGGGCCAGAATGCCGCTTTTCTTATTCAGGATATCCAGCACTTCATCTGCTGTCTTTCCCGTCTTTTCCATGATATAAGGAATCAGTGCAGGGTCGATGTTCCCTGAACGCGTTCCCATAGTAACACCGGCCAATGGCGTAAATCCCATTGATGTATCAATTGATTTGCCGCCCTTTATGGCCGTAATGCTTGCACCATTCCCCAAATGGCACGATATCAACCGAAGCTGTTCAATTGGGCGGCCAATCATTTCGGCAGCCCGCTGCGATACATATTTATGTGAAGTGCCATGAAATCCATACTTCCTTATTCCGTACTTTTCATAATATTCAAGAGGTAAGCTGTACAAATAGGAACCCGCCGCCATCGTTTGATGGAAGGCAGTGTCGAATACCGCAACCGCTGGCACATCGTCCAGTATTCGCCTGAAGGCTTTGATTCCGGTGATATTAGCCGGATTATGAAGGGGCGCCAACTCGGAAAGCTTTTCGATTTCCACTATTACGTCCTCCGTAATCAAGACCGATTCCGTGAATATCTCACCGCCATGCACCACCCGATGCCCTACACCATCTATCTCTTCAAAGGAGTCAATGATGCGATGGTCAATCAGCTTTTTCAATAAAAGCCCTACAGCTATTTCATGATTGGGTATATCCATCGTTTCAGTAACCTTTTCGCCTAGGACGCTTAAGGTAAATGCGGAATTTTTCAAGCCGATTCTTTCTACAAGACCTTTTGTAATTACATTTTCACAAGGCATCTCAAAAAGCTGGAACTTCAATGATGAGCTGCCCGCATTAATAGCCATGATTTTTGACATCCATCCTGCCCCTTTACTCTATGCTAGTTCTTCCAATATTCATCGCAACGAAACGTGCAGTGTATTGTACAATCTTATCATGGCAGGCGAATCCAACCAAATAATAATGAAAAATTGCAAATAATCACTCATTCAAAAAAAAAGAAAGCCAATGCCTGCGGCATCAGCTTTCATTGACTATTTTTCTTCTTTAAACCAATCGTCCATCTGTTGCATGACAGACCTTGTCGCTTCGAAATCCGACAACTTCGGAAGTTGTACGAGCAATGCCTTCTTCGGTGCTTCGATACCCTCTTTTTTCTTTTGGAGGATCAGGATGCTTTTCGCAGCCGCTTCACTCTTAAACATGGAAAGCGGCAGTTGCACCATCCCTTGGATATGTGTATGCTTCTTCAAGAAATCATTGAGTTTCGGAGCTTCCTCCGAGACGAACAGGTTATTCGGGACAATGAAGAATAGGTGTCCGCCATCCTTCGCGTGTTTAACACCTTGTTCAATAAACAAATGATGTGCATACGAATGTCCTTTATCGGCCTTCAATTCATACTCAGCTGCACGCACATCATTCGGGTAATAGCCTATCGGCAAATCACTGACCACAACATCTGAAGGATCGATGAAAAGCGGCTCCAAGCTGTCCTGGTTGAAAAATTCCAGCGGGTGTTCTTGCAGGTTGGCACCTGCATATGCAAGCCTGATCAAGGTTTCATCAATCTCGACACCATATGAAGCGATGTTTTTATCAGTAAGTTGATTCAAGATCGCAAATAGTAAATTCCCCGTTCCAATGGCAGGATCGAGCATGACTATCTCTTTTTGATCCTTGGTGAATTTACCGACTAAATAGCTGACGAACATGCCGACTGCATCAGGAGTCATATGATGATTCGGCTGAACGCTCTGCTGCATGCCTTTTAAAATAGCAAGCTGATAAGCTTTACGGATTGCTTCCTTCTCATATTTCTCCGGTGAAAAATCTGCATAATGCTTCACTAACCTTTTCTTCGATACTTCACTGATTTCCTCCTGCAGGACTTTCCCTTGGAAGAAATTCTCGCCCGTTTCACCCAGGGCATCCAGATACGTACATGATAGTTCGCTTTGCAGTATTTGGGCTGTTTCATCAAATTCATAAAATAATTGTTCAACTGGGGTAGACTTCACTTATTAATTCCTCCTGTTTGCTTCTGTCCCTATTTTAAAGGTAAGAAGTAAGAGATACAAGCCGTACGTCCTGCTTATCATTCTTCGTTTGTTTAACGTACTGCGCGCACTCCTTTTTCAAAAATTTCAACCACGCGTAATTAAAAAGTAAATGAAATACCGGATGGATAATTTGGACGCAGATTTTCCCTCCTGGCACTCGCTTCTCCCACCTGAGTCCCCTCCAATCAACTTTGTTATAAAATTTAGTTATAAACCGAAAACACGGAATTGAAAATATTGCTTCGGGTCAGTTGATTTTGGAAAAACATTTCAAAGGTACGTTTTTCCGAAGTCCTTTTGTCTACAAAATGAAATAATAGGGGTGTTGCCCTGTATTTTTTATTTTGGAAAAGCTCAATGAATGCCCAAACAGAATAGCATACATGAGGTGGTGATTATTATGGATAATCAATATCAATACTATCATGGGCAGGTTAATCCGATAAATCAGCAACATGATACACAGTCAGAAGATGAAATTAACAGGCAACAACAAGGGTTTCAAGAAGCGTTTAGACAAGGGTATCGACAAGGATATCGACAAGGGTATAGGGATGGATACCGAGCAGGGCAACAAGCGGGGTTTCCAGGACATCATCAAAGACAAATGCCGTCGTGGCCTAATGAAATTGATATAAAAGTGGGTACACCTAATGGTCAAGAGTGGTCTGGCAAAATTGTTTTACCACTGAATCCGAGTTTGGAGCCATAACTAAACCAAGCATATAAAATAACATCCGTTAAATAAAGCTAAAACAAAAAACCGGGCACATAGCGCCCGGTTTCTTAGGATTGCATCTTATTTTGCCGCTTTAGCCGCTTCGATTGCACCTTCGTAATTTGGATGATTCGTACCTTCACTCACATATTCAACATATGTGATTTCATCAGAGCTGTTCACTACGAATACAGAGCGGGCCAATAGACGAAGTTCCTGCATGACGACACCATACGCTTCACCGAATGAAAGGTCACGGTGATCGGAAAGAACTTGAACATTGTCCAAGCCGCTTGCTGCACACCAGCGTTTTTGGGCGAAAGGAAGATCGTTACTGATCGTCAGTACTTTCACATTATCCAATTTTGCCGCTTCTTCATTGAATTTACGTGTCTGTGCATCACATACTCCTGTATCCACGGATGGAACCACACTGATAATGCGGACAGAACCTTTGGAGTCGCTTAATGTAACAGGTGATAAGTCATTTGCCAATACTGTAAAATCAGGTGCTTTGTCCCCAACTTTTAGTTCTTGTCCCACTAAAGTGATCGGGTTGTTTTTAAATGTAACTGAAGCCATTAATAATTCCTCCTTTTTATGCTATATGTACAAGCATAATCATATTTGTTTTACCGGAATTTTGCAATAAATTGAATTGGGAAATGTGAGACGTGCTTGCACATGTCCGACATCCAAGCCTTTTATGGTGTATTGGCAGACTGCAGCAAAAAGAAAACTCGGCGGGTGCCGAGTCACAGTTAGAAATCTATATCCTGTTTAGGTTCTTGGTACCTCTTTACAGCTGGTTGACTGCCGCCTTGATTACTGCCTTGATTTTGATTACTGTCTTTCTTGGATAGCATGGACTGAATTTTATCGACGACTTGAGGAGCTAAATCCATCATTTTTTCGAGAAGATGCGTCCCTTCATCCAGATGAATCATTTTCACCCCATGGGAACCGACAATCAAAAAGGCAATTGGTGTTATGGAAACCCCACCGCCGCTACCGCCGCCAAAAGGTTGCTTGGAACCACCTTGCTGTCCTTGATGGTTCCCATCCATCATAAATTCGCTGCCACCGGCTGCAAAACCAAATCCCACTTTGGATACGGTTAAAATGACACTTCCATCCGGAGTCTCCACCGGATCCCCGATGATAGTATTCACATCAACCATTTCTTTCAGATTTTCCATAGCTTCTTTCATTAAACCTTGGATCGGATGATCTGACATTTAAATTCCTCCACTCTAGAACGATTGTTTATTGGAATCACCTGATAGCTTCGCTAATTTCCTGGATTTGAAATGCGGCTTTCCGCCTTTCCAATAACGAAGCAGTTTTATTCCAGTCACCATAGCCTGCCCGATTCTAAATTGTAATATGCAGGAAATCTTCGTGTTTGCCTGCCATCTCTGAAAGTCGGGTGTAATGGAATAGGAGGGCATGATCCGGAAATTGAAATAGGTTGTCAGCACCCCGATGATCGAACCTTTAAGTGCCCAGCATGCTCCAGTTAAAACACCGGTGTGTGCAGCGTTTTTAGTACCGACCATACTATGCCAGGTGAATTTTTTGACTTGGACTTTCCCTGTGAATTGACGGACGATCCCATGAAAACCGATTATATGCTGAAGCATTTCCAGACTGTCTGCGAATCCGTCACGCAAATCTTCGGCTGTGATTTTTTTCTTTTCTTCCTTTTTGGTATTTCCGTTCATTTCTTGCTCTTCCTTTACTACTATAGCTGCAGAGTCATCTTCCATTTTGATGACCGGAACCTTGAATGTATAGTGAAAAAGCCCATGCCAAGCTGATAATTTAATATGTATTTGATCATTAGTTTGGATACGTTTGTAGTCGATGTACACTCTTACTTTAGTGAAAACAACAATCAGCAGCACCAATATGAGGATACCTATAATCAACAATAGCCACTTCATGCACCCACACCCCTTCAGCCTATCATTATCGGCATATGCAAAAAAAATAAACCTGCAAAAGCGAAAATTCCGCTCTTACAGATTTATGAATGGAAGAATCATCTTCTGGTCAACACAACGCCCGTGTCTGCAAAGACATCATGCAAAGCCTGCTTTTTCGGTAAAAGGCCTGCCAAGAGATAGCCAATCCATGTGACTTTTGAAATATAGCGGCCAATCAGCTCCCTGAACAATATCGTCCCCCATGAAATGGTTTTTTTCTCTTCCTTCAATGCAACGACTTTCAGTCCAAAAATCATCTTGCCAAGGGTCTGGTTCAAGAATTTGGTCATTAAAACAAAATATAGGAAGAATACGACCCCCGTTAAGAAGCCCTCTGCGGAAAACCAGAGATCATCTGTCCCTTCATAAAACTTGAAGATCGGATGAATCAAAATCCGGTTCAAACTTCCGATAACCAATAAATCTGCTAAATAGGCCCAAAACCTCATCCAAAAACCAGCAAAATGCACTTTCTTGACTCCGTCATCATCCACAGTCTTACTGGCTGGTGTAAATTCCTGCTGAACGGGAACCTCTTGATCTGCCATTAGATTGGATGAAGCGATTTGTTCATTGTTTTCATTTCGTTCCGTCATCCTTCAGCCCCCCTATTCCGCATACAAATACATTAAGCGTGGAGAATTTGAAGAGGAAAGGATTTTTGTCAAGACTGCCGTTTCCACATCATTTCCCAACATTTTTTGCGCACCCATACTGAATAATGAACCGAAACCTGCCTCATCTGTATAACGGATAACTTGAGCATCCTTTTTACCGATATCCGTTTTCATTGCGGCAATTACATCATCCAAATGACCGAAATCATCGATTAGATGGTTTTCTTTAGCCTGACGCCCATCATAAATGCGTCCATCGGCAATTTCCCTTACTTCCTTCTCTGTCATTCCGCGTCCGTCTGCAATGACTTTTACAAATTGATCATAAGAATTATTAATCATGTTCTGCAGTATTTCTCGTTCTTCCCCAGTCATTTCCCTGGTTGGACTCATTATATCTTTGTGTGGTCCGCTTTTGATGGTTTCGAACTCGACACCATACTTCTTGGCCAGCTTCTCGTAATTATACCCATGCATGATGACGCCTAGTGAACCCGTCATCGTTTCCGGGCTAGCATAAATCTTATCGGCTGGTGCAGAAATATAATATCCGCCTGAAGCCGCCATTGATCCCATGGAAACATAAACAGGTTTTTTCACTTTCTTGATATCTAGGATCTTGTCATAGATCTCTGCACTTTCGACGACACCGCCGCCTGGAGAATTCACCCGAAGGATGATTCCTTTGATATCATCATTTTCCTCTGCCATCTTCAGCTTATCCATGAAGGCCCGGTGATTATATGTTGCTGAACTAAGTAATGAGGCTTCTCCTGTATCTTGAATCGTGCCCTCTACATCAAATACGGCAATAACATTTGAGAAATCATCACCTTCTATGACTTCCTCGTAAAATGCACTTTCGGAAGCTAATAATTCATCAATGATATTTTCCGTATCCGCTGTAAATAGAGTCGTAGCCGCCCCAACAGCAATAGAGACAAAAAATAAAACGGCTGCGATTCCAAGTGCCGCCCAACGCTTTCCATTCATCTGTTTTCCCCCTTAAATATATGTATCCTTCTTACCATACGAACTAATGACAAAAATGTTTCATTCCATGATAAACTAAGACATATAAAATTGTAGCAAATAATCCTCAAATTGGAAATGCATTGGTCCATTTTGCACAAATTGCATTTATCGTAAACAGGATAAAGAAAGCCCTTTCATCACCATACATACTAGGGGGAACATGATGAACACTCGAAGGAATATTTATTTTTTCCATGCACCGAATGCAGAGATGATTAGCAAGGTAGAATACTTGTCGGACTTGGCGAAGCAACATTCGTATGAAGTCATCCAGGATTTCACGAAAGCAAACATCATCGTAAGCATCGGTGATGACGGCACATTCCTGCAGGCAGCCCGGAAAACCGGATTCAGGGATGACTGTTTATATGCGGGCATTTCCACCACAGGTAACTTGAATATGTATTGCGATTTCCACTTGGAAGACAGTGATAAAATGATCGATGCCATGACAAAAGAGCAAATCGAGGTCCGTAAATACCCAACCATCGCTATCCAGTTGGACGATCAACCCTCCTTTTATGCCCTTAATGAACTCAGTATCCGGTCTTCCATCACCAAAACGTTCATCATGGATATTTTCATCGATCAACTCCATTTTGAAACTTTTCGCGGGGACGGAATCATCATTGCGACTCCGACTGGAAGCACCGCCTATAATAAATCGGTCAATGGATCCGTTGTCGATCCTCTCCTCCCTTGCTTTCAAGTGAGCGAGCTTGCTTCCGTCAATAATAATACCTATCGGACCCTAGGTTCCTCATTTATTTTAAGCGGTGATAAGACGTTGACCGTCCACCTTGAAGAAAACGGACCAAGCTATCCGATCATCGGAATGGACAATGAAGCACTAAGTATCAATCATGTCGAAAAAGTAAAGGTCCGGTTAAGCGGTAAAGTCATCAAGACCGTTAAATTAAAAGACAATTCCTTTTGGGAAAAGGTTAAAAGGACCTTTCTATGAACTAAAAAAGGTACCGGGTATGGTAACCGGTACCTTTAAATATGATAAAAATCTTTCGTATTTTGATAAAGGATTTCATAGACATCCTCAATCGGCAATCCTTTAATCGAAGCAATCTGGCGCACACTGTCATGCATCATGCCGGGATGGGTCCATTTCCCATTGAAAACCCCTTCAAACGGCCATGGTCCATCCGTTTCAATCATCATCAGCTTAAGTGGGTATTCCGAAACCAATTCCTGTATTTCCCTCTCATAACAAACATCAGGAGTAATCGAAATGCGATAGCCCTTTTCGGCCATTCTTTCGACTGTCCGGATATCGCCTTTAAACCAATGAAAGTGTGCCTTTGTGATTTGATGCTTATCCAAAAGGTCGCAAACGATGGGTGCATCGTCATGTACAGCATGGAGGATAACCGGCTTTTCAACCTCTTTAGCTAAGATCAGGAACCTCTCCAGTATCGCTATATACGCTGACTTATCAATATCGGGATTTTCCTGCCTTAAATAATAGGGCAGCCCAACCTCACCAATGGCAACCATATCTTGATGATGTTCCCGCATCCAGTTCAAAAGTTCGTTCACTTCTTCATCACTTGGGAGGGGCTGCTCAGGATGAAAACCAAAGGCAGGCTTTATTCGTGAATCCTTCAGTGAGAGTTGATAATTATTAATCGAAGAAGCCAAATTCATGGAAACAGACAGTAAGGATTCCATATGAACCTTTTCCATGTCAGTCAGAATCTGCTTCCGCTTAACAACGTCATACCGGTCCAAATGGATATGACTGTCGATGATCCTCAAGTTTAATCGCCTCCCTTAAGTAGAAATAGTTGGCTTCAGTGCTGCATATAAGTCTCTCTTCAAATGAAAAAACTCATCACTAAGAAGCTGTTCTTCACTTCTTGGCCTTGGAAATGGAATTTCCACTTCTTTGATGACAGCAGCCGGTTTTGCTGATAACACATAGATTCTATCTGAAAGGAAAACTGCTTCATCTATGCTATGTGTAACAAATAGCACCGACCTCCGATTTTCTTCCCAAACCGACAATAGCCATTTTTGCATTTGCAATCTTGTCAGTTCATCCAAGGCAGAAAAGGGTTCGTCCAGGCACATCAAGTCCTGTGGACTTAAGATACTCCGGATGAATGCGGCCCTTTGCTTCATGCCTCCAGATAATTCATGCGGATATGCTTTCTCGTACTCTTCTAATCCGGCTTTCATCAATAGGGCTTTTGCCTTTTCTTTATCTCTGATCCCAGCAAGTTCACTTCCAAGCAAAACATTTTCCACTACCGTCCTCCAAGGTAAAAGGGAAGGCTGCTGAGGCATATAGCTGATATGGCCCTTTAAGCCATTTATCTTTTTGCCACCCAGTGAAATGATTCCCTGATCCGGCTTCAAAATGCCGCCGATCAAGTGGAACAATGTACTTTTACCGCTGCCTGATGGCCCAAGGATCGTGACAAATTCCCCTTCATCCACATGGAAATTCATATTCTCCAATATATTCTGTTTACCATCGAAAGAATAGGAGACATCTTTAATTTCCAGATTCATCCCTTTTCCCCTCCTTTCTCTTCCAAGAAACTAAGTATTTCTCCAGGATGGTGATGATTCCAAAAAAGATCAGGCTCATTCCCATGATGATGAAAATGGCAACAAACACCCGATCTGTCCTGAACGCAGAGGAAGCGAGAGTCATATAAACACCAATCCCCGATTTTGCTCCAAGCCATTCCGAAATAACCGCACCCATTACACTATAGGTGGCCGAAATTTTCAGGCCGGAGAAAATGAACGGAATCGAGTGAGGAAGTTCCAGCTTCCAAAATAACTGGCTTTTTCCCGCTCCCATCATCTTGAAATAATGCTTAAGTTCGTACGGTGTCTGGCGTAAACCATCCAATGATGAAACCGCAACCGGAAAAAAACATACAAGCGATATCACTATTAACTTAGGCAGCATGCCAAAGCCAAACCAGATCACCAAGAGCGGCGCCAGAACAATGATGGGTATATTTTGTGATAGTATGAGCAGAGGATAAACCGCATCCTTCACACCTGGAAATAGGTGTAAGATTGCCGCGATCAATAAGCCGATGCAGCTTCCAATAAAAAAACCCGACAACGCAAGCTCGGTTGTGGATATAAGGTGTCCGTATAGATTGCTGGACGACTCAATTCCTTCAATGAAAATGGCCGATGGAGCGGGAAACAGCCATTCTTCGACTTTCAATAAAACTGTCACTGACTCCCATACTATCAGCAACAATAATAAAAGAAAGAAGGGAGCCCCCTTCTTCCAAATTCCCCTTCCGTTCATGCCCTATATTTCTCCGTTAACGTATCCATCGTTATCCCGCTTGGCTGATATAATATTTTCACTTGGGAAATGACATTCGGCGATCCTATTTCAATCATTCTTACATTCATTTTTTCTATCACGGCAAAAAGTTCGGAAAGCTCACCCTCCATTGTCGTTTCAAGCGGGTGAACCTCATACTTGACACCTGATTCTTCAATGATCTTGATTGCTTCATCGACCATGGGGATGACATTTTCCCCTTTAGGAATGATCTGTATGCTAATTAATGAGTTGGCCATTGTATTTCCTCCTATTTTGGTAAAAATTCATTGGTAAATGCCTTTTCAGGATCGAAATCACCTTCAAGAAGCTTATTTTCAGTCATCCAATCACTGTAATTCTTCCAAATTGCAAGCTTTTGCTCACCCCATCGCGGAGCATCATCCTGATACTTGTCTGCCAGCCACTCCTGGCTTTTCTTCACTAGTTTTGCATCAAGATCCGGTGCAGATTTAATTAACATGTCCGCTGCATCATCAGGATTCTTGATCGCAAACTGGTACCCTTTCGAAGCTGCATGTACGAATGCTTTAACAGTCTCCGGATCTTCTTTTATCATCTTTTCATTCGTAGTCAATACAGGCGTATAGTAATCAAGCTTATCAGAGTATTCGGTTAAGTAAACCATATTAAGCTTTTCATTTCGCAATTCAGCCTCAATCCCTGTCCATCCATAATAAATCCAGGCAAAATCTATATCCCTTTTAACCGAAGTGAAAAAATCCGTGTCTCCTGTATTGACTATATCCACTTTATTTACATCCGCATTTTCTTTTTTCATGAGTGAATCAATGATGGCCTTTTCAACCGGAGACCCCCAGCCACCATACGTTTTCCCTTCAAAATCCTTGGGAGTTTTAATGTTCTTTGCCTCAGGTGAAGCGAATCCCGAGGTATTATGCTGGATGACGGCAGCTACCGAAACAATCGGCACGCCCTGCACGCGGGCCTGCGTTATGCCCTCCTGGTAACTTACGCCAAATTCAGATTTCCCTGAAGCGACAAGCTTATCAGCTCCGGCTTCACCTGGCATGATGATTTCCACATCAAGACCTTGTTCTTTAAAATAACCTTTTTCCTTGGCTACATACAATCCTGTATGGTTTGTATTAGGTGTCCAATCGAGCACGACCGATACTTTTTTTAATTTTTCATTTCCTTCATTTTTAGATGCTTCTTCTTTTTCATTAGTTCCGCCTGCACCGCATCCAGCCAAAAGGAACAACGAAGTTAACAGTGGCAAGAATTTATTCAAGTCATTATCCTCCTACACATCATATAAGATCCATATGCCGGAACCATAATGGGGCTCCAGGGTTTATTCAAATACTGGATGAAAAAGCAAAAAACGCCCGAAGATGGATTCGGACGTTAACATACAAAACAGAAAGTCAGTAATAATATGTTCCCTCCGCTGGCATCATCCAGATCAGGTTCAAAGAGTCAGCATCTAAAGGATGCAATCTCAGCCAGCAGTACTGGCCCCCCTACATTTCTCGCACATATGAACTTTTCTCTCTCATTATATCAATTCATGGGGAAAAAGAAATACTAATTTGCTTCTTCTCGCTAATCGGAGAGGTATTCCTGCACTCTAGGATTTCTAGCAAAACATCTTTTGGAATGAAAGCAAAAAAATTCTGCCTCTTTTCATTCCAATCATTCTCAGCTGTCACGTTCCAAATAGTCAATTCAAAGCTTGCATTCATATAATGAGCATTATATGTAAACATTTTTGTTTACCGGTTTTATAAACCGTTCATTTCATAAGTAAAAGGTGGATATGATCATGATAAAGATTAATCACAAACGGTTAGATGTCAGTCAAATCCAACCAGGAATAGCATCTGCTAAATCACTTGAAATCGTCCAATTGCTGGCGGAGGATTCCAACATTTTTGAATATCGGAACTTTAGAAAGTTTAATTTCGAGATACAACTGAGGAACCGGGTCATTGCGGCAGCTATTGCGTTGGATAAAAGTAATGCAGAATTTTCCACACTTGAGGAATCGGCATCCAATAAACAATATTGGCGCCTTTCAAAGGATGGCACTTTTACCCTTCAGCCAGGAGTTCTCCCTCATGCTGCACTCGTTGACATTTTCATAAATGGAGGGCTTTATGCTTTTGAATGCGGGACTGCAATAGTCGTCACTTTTTTAAAGGCCATTTTGGATTTGATCGGCCCTAGGAATTTCGACGACCTTTTTTCAAACCTAGTTTTATATGACTGGCACCCTCCACAAAATATGGAACTCATCGTTCATAAAGGAAGGGATTATTTACCAGGTGATTGCCTTTACTTCAAAAACCCTGATCACGACCTGGCAACTCCTGAATGGCAAGGTGAAAATGCCATATTATTAGGAAAAGACCTCTTTTATGGCCACGGGATCGGGATTACCAGTTCACAGGGAATCATCGATGAATTAAATAGCAATAGAAAGCCGTTCGCCACCATATCGGCATTCCTGACAGATCATATCATTTTCCTGGATAGTTCCTTCTATAGTCAATTCCAACAACATATCCCCCGTGCAAAGTCCGATTACAGTCCTGTCAGCCTTTCCAATTGTATTGTATCAGAAATAGGTTCGAGTTTTTACCTTTCATGACCCGGGCATTTTCTCCTAACCGGCATAAAAAAATGCTTGGAGAGAAATCTCCGAGCATTTTTTGTTATTCACGCACCAATATTCCCTTTGCCTTTGAACCTGCGGGCACTTGCCTGACCCCATTTCGTTATGGATAATGTATAAACAGCCAAGGCTGACCATATGAACAAAAAGGCTAAAAGGTGTGCTTTGGTAAAACTTTCATGATAGACGAATACCCCGATCAATAAAGATAAGGTCGGAGCGATATACTGAAAAATGCCAAGCATCGATAACGGGATCTTCTCCGCCCCTTTCGCAAAATATAAAAGAGGCAATGCCGTGACAATCCCGCCGCCCACCAACAGCAAGCTTGTGCTTCCCTCTGTAAAGAATTGCATTTCTGATTGGTTCATCAAGTATATCAGGTAACCCAGGGCAAGAGGCGTTACCATCATCGTTTCGAGCGTCAGCCCGATCGCCGATTCGGCCTTGATCATTTTTTTTGCCAGACCGTATAATCCGAACGTCATGGCCAAAACAAGAGAGATCCACGGGATGGTGCCGAAATGAATGCCAAGGATCAAGACTCCGATTCCTGCAAGCAGGAATGAAATGATTTGGGCCCGGCTCAGTTTTTCTTTTAAGACTATCACTCCCAATAGTACACTGACTAGCGGATTGATATAATATCCAAGGCTCGTGTCGAGGATCCGTCCTGAGTTAACGGCCCAGATGAACACTCCCCAATTAGCTGTAACAAGCAGTGACGCCGTTAGTAATGCCGTAAAGAGTTTGGGATTTCCCATTATGTTTTTGACATAATCAAGAAACGCTTGCCATTTTTTCATGAACATCAATAAAACCAGCATGAACACGAAAGACCATAATACCCTCTGAGCTAAAATTTCTGTTGCACCGACTCCCTGAAGGAACTTCCAGTAAATCGGCACGACTCCCCACATCATGTAAGAAAGGGCTGCATAGATTGCCCCTTCTTTTTGTTCATCCACTTTCATAACAAGCCTTCTTTCCATTTACATTCCTTTATCTAATTCCATCTAATAATTTTGTATTTCCATTTCTTTTTTTGCAACTGTTATTTTTTATCATACATGATTTTGTCATCGATGACCGTCATGACCGCCTCTGCTTGTAGGAGATCATCCGGCGCCACAGCAAAAACATCCAGATTAAATACGGTAAAATCAGCATCGTACCCTTCATTGATCACACCGCGGCGCTTTTCCTGGCCGATTGCTGCAGCACTCCCTTTTGTATACAGTGAGAAAGCCTCGTATACGGAAAGCCTTTCGCCCAAGCCATATACGGTTGGGTCATCACTGTTGATTTTCTTCCTTGTGATAGCTGCATGAATGCCCAAAATTGGATTTAATGGTTCAATGGGTGCATCCGACCCTCCCGCACAAATGATGCCCAAATTCAAATAGGTTTTCCAGGCATAGGAGGATTCCAGTAGATCGGCTGGAACCTTTTCTTCCACCCACGGAAAATCGGACGGGACGAAACCCGGCTGGATATCAAAGATTACCGGCAGTTTTGCCGCCCGCTCCAACAGCTCCGGCCGGACAATCTGCGCATGGATGAGCCGGTCCCTCTGCCCCTTTATTGGCGGGAGGGCTTCTACTGCATTCAGGACGTATTCAAAAGCGAGATCGCCAATCGCATGTACAGCAATCGGCATTCCGGCATCCCTTGCTTTTTTCACCCATTCCTGAAGCTCGTTTTCAGTGAATATCGCGACTCCATTCGTATCCTTTTGATCTACATAAGGCTCGCTCAACAGAGCTGTGCGGCCGCCCAAGGAGCCGTCGGTAAATATCTTCATGCTGTCAAATTTGATATATCGCGTACCTTTCTGATAGCCGCCGCCTGCTGCCAGCATTTCTTCAAACGCTTCGTGATGGACGAGCAAATTGGCGCGAAAGGCCATTCCCCGGTCCTCGATAACCGATTTAAACGCCTGATATGCCGGCATGAAGCCATTGTAATAATAAAGGTCCTCGGTATGCCCCCCTGTCAAACCTAGCTTATATGCGTCTTCTATGGCCTCTGTGAGCGCGTTTTCGATATACTCTTGATCAATCCCGGGAAGGCTGTCTAAAATAAAGTTCTGCGCTTGACTTTCTTTAAATAAACCATTTAAACGCCCGTCAGGATAACGGCAGATCACCCCGCCTGAAGGTTCCTTTATATCTTCTTTAATATCCGCTTCCAATAGGGCGCGGGAATTGACCACCAAGGCATGACGGCAAATCCTTTTCAATACGATGGGATGTTCTGTCGATATCTCGTCAAGCTCATCCCGTAATATCAATTCAGGACTCGGCCATTCATTTTCATTCCACCCTTCGGCAACAATCCACTTTCCGGCCGGGGTTTTTGAGCACTTTTCCTTCAAGGATTTCAAGATGGCCTCCCTGCTATCCATCAAAGAGAGGTCTAAACGAAGCAGCCTTTCACCATGCCCGACCAAATGAAGGTGACTATCCACTAACCCCGGCAGCATCGTTTGTCCATTTAAGTCGATTTCCCTGGAAATATTGCCGGCATATTCATTTTTCAAATAGTCCTGGCTGCCGGTATCAACAATTACCCCCTTTTCAGTGAAGACTGCTTCCACTTGATCGTTTTCTTTAATCATCGTATAAATCGACCCATTGAACCATAACGTTCCCATTCCGGCTTTACACTCCTTATTAAATGATTGTTACTGTGCAGATATGCAGTAAGTGTACCATCTCATATCACGGAATCCCATATTTATGCTTTTATCCAAGTACCTGTAATAAAAAAAACGCCAGCCGTTGGGGCTGACGGTAGTGCTTTCAATCAATTGTTAAGGAGTGCTTCTTCCCTTTTCCGTAAATCCACCCGTTTGATTTTACCTGATGTCGTTTTGGGCAGTTCTTCTAAAAATTCGATTTTCCTTGGATATTTATATGGGGCAGTCAATTCCTTCACGTGCGTTTGGAGCGTCTGGATCAAGCCTTGACTGTTCGGATCGATATCCTCCATCAAGACTACATATGCCTTGACCACATTTCCCCTTATTTCATCAGGGCTTGCTATAACGGCACACTCTTTAACAAATGGATGCTTCACGAGTGCATCTTCCACTTCAAACGGTCCAATCGTATATCCCGAGCTGATGATGATATCATCAGATCGACCCTCAAACCAGAAATAACCATCTTCATCCTTTTTCGCTTGGTCGCCGGTAATATAATAGTCCCCGCGGAACTGCTGTGATGTCCGCTCCGGATCTTTAAAATATTCTTTAAATAGAGCAGGTGTATCTACATGTACGGCAATATCCCCCACTACGCCAGGAGAACAAGGTTTGCCTGAATCATCAATGATTTCCACATGGTTGCCCGGAGTCGGTTTGCCCATGGAGCCCAATTTAATATCCATGCCTTTCGTTACCCCTACCAACAGGGTATTTTCGGTCTGTCCATAACCATCACGCACTTCAATATGGAAATGGTTTTTAAAGACCTCGAACACTTTTTGATTTAAAGGCTCTCCCGCTGATACAGCACTATGAAGATGGGATAAATCATAGTCATCAAGGTTATCCGCCTTTGCCATCAATCGATACTCGGTCGGTGTGCAGCATAATGCATTCACTTTGTAGTCCTGAAGCAGCTGAAGATATTTTTTCGCCTCGAACTTCCCATGATAGGCAAGACCGGTCGCTCCCGTTCCTAGAACCGCCAGGAAAGGACTCCAGATCCACTTTTGCCACCCTGGGCCTGCCGTTGCCCAAACCACATCCGTTTCGCTTATGCCAAGCCAGTTTGCCGCAGACGTTTTCAAATGGGCATAAGCCCATCCATGTGTATGGACGACCCCTTTTGGATTTCCTGTCGTTCCGGAAGTATATGATAAGAACGCCATATCCTCACTCTTCGTGTCGGCCATGGGCAGCTGATCTGATTCCTCATCGGCAAGCTCATTCAAATCCAGCCAATTTTCGATTCGTTTTCCGATTGAAAATTTGAGGAGGTTTTCCGCCCCTTCTACTTCATTCAATTCATGAGTATATTCATGGTAACTGATGATTCCTTTGACATCACCATGGTTGACTCGATACTGCAAGTCCTTCGCACGAAGCATTTCGGAACAAGGTATGACAATCATGCCAATTTTCAATGCGGCTAAATACACTTGATAAGCTTCCACCAAACGAGGGATTATGATAAGGACCGTATCACCTTTACCCAGTCCTTTTTTCTTGAAGGCATTTCCGATTTTATTTGCACTTTTTAATAAGTTCTCATATGTAAGTTGTTTTTTATCCCCATTTTCGTTCTCCCAGAGGACGGCAACTTTTTCTGGATCTTTTGCAAAACGTTCCATTTCACTAACTAAGTTGTAATGTTCCGGAGCCAATAAGTCTTCACGCTTCATATTCTTCCCCTCCAATTATGAACTCTTAGTACCTACTCATTATACAAGATACTTCTCTAATATTTCTATTTATTTTTACAATTAAATAAAGAGAGTGGGTGTTAGAACCCGCCCTCTGTAAACTGTAGTCAAATTCGATGAACATCCAGTTTTCACTAAAAAAACCGTTCCAGTTGATTTCAGAAATCCGCCGACTGTCTGCCAAGCCTCATCAAAGCAAGCGTCTGTGGGGTCTCGGCCAGCCAGTTTTTCGGCAGGGGTGTCGCAAATTTCTTCAATCCTGTGAGTTTTCATTTTATTTAAAACAGTAGAAGAATCATGTAGTATTACTAAGTCTTGTTTAAAATAATGGCCCGCACTTTATTCGGCCGCCACGACCAACAAAAATAAAGAGAGCGGGTGTTAGAACCCGCTCTCTGTAGCCATGTTTATTAAATTATCTGTTGAATCCTCCGCCTAATTGTTGTTCAGCCATTTGAACAAGGCGTTTTGTGATTTCTCCACCAACTGAACCGTTAGCGCGAGATGTTGTGTCGGCACCAAGTTGTACGCCGAATTCTGAAGCGATTTCATATTTCATTTGCTCTAGAGCTTGTTCAACTCCAGGTACCAATAATTCGTTTGAGCTGTTGTTGTTTGCCATGTGTTTTTCACCTCCTTGTGATTATAGAGTGTGTTAAAACACATGGCTTCATTCGCACAATTTTATTGGTAATTACAGGATATTAAAATAGGTCTTCCATCGCTTCTTCCTTATCGAAAGTCTGACCAGGTTTAACCGTTAATATTTCAGTTTCGGAGACCGCTTTTTCAATCAAGGATTCAAAGTCGACGAAGCTTTCATAGTAATTGACTTTTTCACGTTTCGGTTTCGTTTTTGGGCTTGCCGGCGTAAAGACCGTACAGCAATCCTCGTACGGCAGATTGGATATTTCAAAAGTATCGAGCTCTCTCGCAATTTTGATGATTTCTGTCTTGTCCATGGTAATCAGCGGACGCAGGATCGGTGTATTCGTCACCTCATTGATGGCAAACATGCTGCTCATCGTCTGGCTCGCAACCTGTCCAAGGCTTTCACCGGTAATCAGTGCCATGGCTTCTTCCTTTTCACGGATTCGATCGGCGACCCGCATCATTAAACGCCGGGTTGTAGTCATTGAGTAGTTTTCCGGGATTTGTTTTTGAATCAATAATTGGATTTCCGTAAATGGAACGATATGCACTTTCATGCTTCCATTTATTTCTGCAAGCTTGCCTGCCAAATCAATGACCTTTTGGCGTGAACGTTCGCTTGTGAACGGCGGGCTATAAAAATGGATCGCTTCGACGTCCAATCCCCGTTTCATCGAAAGGAATCCCGCAACAGGGCTATCAATCCCGCCTGAAAGCATCAGCATCGCCTTCCCGCTTGAACCGAATGGAAGACCGCCTGCCCCCTGGATGATTTCACCTGTCAAATACACGGCTTCGCGTCTCACTTCCACTAGCAGGTTCAAATCAGGGTTCTTTACATCCACTTTTAAATCTTCTGTATTTCGAAGTAAATGCCCGCCGATTGCCCTGTTAATTTCATCTGTATTATATGGAAAATCCTTATCCGCGCGTTTTGTCGTGATTTTGAACGTATTCACCTCTTCAAGAGTATGATTAAGATAATACAGTGCTGCCGTTTTCATCACTTCCAGATCACGCTCTATTTTTATTGCAGGGCTTAATGACTGAATTCCAAAAATGCCTTTCAACCGCTCAATGACAGGCTTATGGTCCGCACCGTTCAGGAGAACGTACATCCGCTCCCTGTTGGCAGTGAGCACTACACCTTCTATATCTTTTAAACTCCAGCGGATATGTGCCTTCATTTTGTCTACAAAGCCTTTGCGGTTTCTTTTTTTCGTGGAGATTTCTCCATAACGGATAATTATATGATCAAATTTCATTTTGCAACCCTCATTATTTTTTCTAAATTAGCGACTATTTTCTGTATCGCCGCCAGAACTTGCTTTGCTTCTTCCATTTCATTGCCATAGGTAGTACTGATCCGGATGACGCTTTCGGAACGGGCTGTATTATGGAACATCGCATCCACCGTTTTGCTTACCGTCCTTTTTTTCGAAGAACAGGCACTGGTCGTCGAAACATATATTCCTTCCGATTCAAGTGCATGCAGCAATACCTCGGATTTAAGCCCCGGAACGGAAAAATTCACAATATGGGGTGCACCCTCTTCAGGACTGTTAACCATTACCCCGTCCATTTCCTTCAAGCCTTTATATAAATATGTTTTGATTTGCTGCAGCTTATCAAGATACAGCAATTGATTGTTCATACTAATACGCAAAGCCTTCGATAGGGCGACGATTCCTGCAACATTTTCAGTGCCGCTCCTGATTTTCGTTTCTTGATTGCCACCATGGAAAAGCGGATCGACCCGAACGCCTTCACGAACATAAAGGATGCCCGTCCCCTTCAAGCCGTGAACCTTATGGCCGGAAATTGTACATAAATCCACATTGGCTTCGCGCAATGATAACGAAACTTTGCCTGTTCCCTGTACATTATCGACATGAAAGAGCACGTTTGGGTATTGTTTTAACAATTTACCAATTTCAGCAATCGGCTGTATCGAGCCAACTTCATTATTAACATGCATGACGGAAACCAAAATGGTATCTTCCCTCAATGCTTCCTTAAGATCCGTTACATCAATTTGCCCACATTCGTTAACGGGAAGATATGTGATCTCATAGCCCATTTTCGTCAATGATTGGCATGCATCTTCAACAGAAGGATGTTCAATCGCAGTCGTGATTATGTGTTTGCCGCGATTTCCCTGAGATTGGGCGGCCCCTTTGATGGCAAGATTATTTCCTTCCGTCCCCCCGGAAGTGAAATATATTTCCGAACTCTTCACCTTTAGTAAATCAGCGACCTGCTTTCTTGCGGCGGAAAGCAGTTTTTCGGATTGCACCCCAAGTCCATGAAGCGAAGAGGGGTTCCCGAAATAGTCCGAAGTAACCTTCATGAATGATTCGATTACTTCGGGATATGGTTTTGTTGTTGCACTATTATCAAAATAAATCATGGGTTCACCTTCCATGTTTTTGTATCTATGATGGTCACTCTACTGAATATAAGTTTCAATGTTGCTGTTGCAACTTCTAATATTAACATAATTGAATTTGAAAGAGAATGTAAAACACTGGTCCACTGAAATGATAGGAGACCTGCTTTTTTTAGTCCCGCAGAACGATTTAACTTCCTGCCTAGTCTATTGCAGCGTCCTGTAAAAGAAAAAACCCGCCATGGCGGGTTTTTTAGGAAAGGACTTCTTCTATGTTCGTCCCGATTTTTCGTAAACTGCCTGGGTCGACCTTTTCTATGGCCGTGGCTGCCGTTTCCAAGGCGGCTTGATATTCGTAGCTTCGGAATTTGGCCTCGGCCTCCCTAAGGCTCTCGGCTACCATATCGTGACTGCTGCGATAGCGATTTCCGAATTGGATCACCTTTTCGGCCAAATACATATGTTCGATCAATTCATTGGCTTTTTCGTGGACCTTATTCACCTGTTGAACCGCCTTTTCCAAGTAAATATAAACAGCGGCCATGTCAAGCGGCTTTTCTTCAAGTTTCCCCTGAACATCGTCCATGCTTTCTTTGGCGTCCTGAAGCACCACTTTATACTCTTCTGGAAGACCTGGAATATTGCTTTTTGCAATTAAACGTCCAGTATCGACCATTTTGCGCTTCAATTCGGCCAATGCATCCCTGGCATCCATTTCATCTTTTCGCAAAGCCTGTAATTTAAGGGTAAAGTCTTTCTGATTTTCCTGCAATTCCTTCAGCTGTTCCGACAGTCCCTGCATCTCTTCGCTGATAAGGGAGCTTGCCATCACATTATCCTCCATTTTCAAGACAAGCAATTGATGGCGTTTCGAAATCTGGGCAATCTGCTTTTCCATTTTCCGTTGTGCATCAAGCTCATTTTCCGTCAAATGATAGGTGTGTTGAACATGTATGGTTTCAACTTTAAGTTTATCGTTTTCATATTCAAGGTCACTTAACGTTTTTCTGAGAACTTCATCATTTTTCAAAATATACTGTTTTGAAAGTACTTCTTTTTCCAAAAGGTCATAAAGAACCTCGATGCTTTCGCGCATTTCATTAATGCCTTTTTCCACGGCTTCCGTTTCGGCATTGTCCAATTGTGTTTTATAAAGTTCCAGTTCTTCCTCAAGCCGTGATATTTCCTGCTCGAATTGGATATGGCTCAACAGATACCCTTGTCCTGACATCTCCTCATAACCATCCTTCAATTCCTGAAGCTGGGAATGCAGCTCTGATTGGCTATCCACCAATAATTTTGGGAGCATTTCCATTTTAACTGACAGAACCGCCAATTTTTCCTTAATGGATAGAACTAGCTCCCTCGCATTCAAATAATTGCCGTTCACGGTCTCTTCTTCATACTTCTGGAGGATTTGCAATACTTCATCCAAGGAATTTTCCAACTTATCAGCCGCTTTCCCATAATTATGCCTGTGCGCAAGCAGGGATTTCTTCAATTGACGGTAGGATTCTTTGATATCCTCAATTTCCAATCGATTCTTTTCCTCACTGCCTACGAGTTCATTCAGTTCATATAAGATCTTTTTGATCATTTCCTCGATTTCATTCAGCTTGACTGTAATTTTGCGCTGTACCTCTTTTGATCGGCTGAAACGGTATTTATCGACGAATTCCTCGGCATCGAATAAAAGCTCTTCGACTTCGGGCATATGATCCGTAATGATGGCGTCCCATTCAATTCGCCAGTTTTCGAACATTTCCTCTGTTTCACCTGTCATGTTCAATTGTTTGACTTTAGAAAGCTCTTCCAGCACGGGGCGGTGCGTGATGCTTATTTTCCAGGATTCCAGTCGATCGATTTCTTTAAAATATCTCTTTTTGAAAAAATAACCCCAAATGATGAAAATCAAAATTAATACAATTACCCCAATTATGTAATCCATGGTAAGCCCCCTGTTCTAGTCCTTACAGTCTTGCTCGTTTATATATCAATTTTATAAATGTTAAATTTAATGCTTTTATGATACCATGTTAGCAATAATTTTTGACGAGAAAAATGATTTTTTTGTAGAAAATTGCTACAAATACCTGTTTTTTGGGAGGGAAGAACCATGAAAGCTGACGGTCATGTGCACACTCCGTTTTGCCCACACGGCTCTACGGATAAATTCGATGAATATATTACGCGGGGAATCGAGCTAGGATTAAAGGAAATCACATTTACGGAACATGCTCCATTGCCAAGAAATTTTCAAGATCCTACGCCTGAAAAAGACAGCGGCATGGACGCTGCCCTGCTCCTGGATTACTTTCAAGAGCTCCGCGTACTGAAAGAACGCTATAAAGACAAAATCCTGATCAAAACAGGCCTGGAGGTTGACTTTATAGAGGGGTATGAAAATGAAACAAAAGCATTCCTCGACGAAATCGGTGAATTCCTTGATGATAGTATACTTTCCGTCCACTTCATCAAGCATCAAAACAGTTGGCATTGCATCGATTTCAGCGATGATGGGTTTAGTGAGATTGCCAATGAACTAGGTTCAGTGGAATCGGTTTATACCAAATATTACGATACACTGGAAAAATCAATAAAAGCTGATTTAGGCATATATAAACCAAAACGGATCGGGCACATTACGCTTGTCCATAAATTCCAGCATCGATATCCGCCGGCATCAAGTTTTGACGAGCGGGTTTACAAGGTTCTCGATATGATCAAGGATCAAAGGTATGAACTGGATTATAATGGAGCCGGGCTTGTAAAGCCGCTATGCGGTGAGCCCTATCCCCCTGAACGATTTGCAAAACGTGCTTTAGATCTCGGCATTCCGCTTATTTACGGTTCCGATGCCCATCAGGCTAAAGATTTGGGTCAGGGCCATCAGGCACTGATTGCAGGGTATAAAGGATAACTCATGTATACACTTCAGGCCGGCCGGCTAACAGTGGCTGGAAGTCTTCGGCATTGAAAAGGGTATCTTGCAGAAAACGTCCGACTTCATTGGCATAAATATTCGTGTAATAGGCTTCCTGCGGGAAGACGTGAAGCACCTCCATCGCATAATGGGTATGCAGGACAGGGGCCGTCAATAAACCCTTCAACTGCAGCATATACATGGGAACGGATACTTGGTGGAAACTCCTGCTCTTGATTCCTTGTTCCAAAATATATTGAAAATAAGACTTTTCCTTAGTAAAATAAGTCGAATGAATTTCGCGGTTTAAATTGGAATCTAGTGAAGATTCCCCATATATGAACCGTGCAGCAAGGAAGTTTTCCCTCTGGAAAGCGAGAATATCCTTTACAAGATTCATCAAGCAATGTTGCGGGCCTTTAAGTTCGAGCAATGTCATGTTCTTCTCAAGGACCAGGATATACTCTTCTAAATAGGAAATGAAGCAGAATTCCAGCAACCCCTGTTTATTCTTGAAATAGTAGGCAATATTTGCAGCGTTCACTTTCGCTTTATTTGCAATATCCCGTATGGATGTAGCATGATAGCCTTTTAAATGAAATAAATGCAATGCAGCTTCCACAATGGCTTGTTTCGTTGGCGTCTGGCGATTCATTCAGGCAATCCCTCGCTTTCTTTGAGACAAGTCTTGTGGACTACTTCTTCACGGAAGAGCCTGAATCCTTTAGTAATTTCTCGACAATTTCCCAACAATAAAGCATCATGATTAGATAGTGCTGTAAAAATATGCGGAAGACAGGTGAACGCTTTTGTTTAATGTCGAAATGTATCAAGGAAAAAAAGAAAAAAACTATGAACTGGTCCAAAAACAACTACTTGCCTTAATCGAAGATGAAACGAACCGGATAGCAAATTTAAGCAATGCGGCAGCTTTACTTAATCTATTTCTCGATGAGATTAACTGGGTAGGTTTTTATTTATATGAAGAAGGCCAATTAATTCTAGGACCCTTTCAAGGTCTTCCAGCCTGTGTCCGCATTCCAATGGGCAAGGGCGTATGCGGGACTTCAGCTGCAACTGAAACAACCCTGCGTGTAGAGGATGTCCATCAATTCCCTGGACATATCGCCTGCGATGCGGCATCAAGATCTGAAATTGTCATACCGCTCATGAAGGATGGCAAATTGCTCGGTGTCCTCGATATCGACAGCCCGATAACGGACCGTTTCGATGAAATGGACCAGCATGGACTGGAGAAGTTCGCTGAAATCCTTTCCAATCATTTATAAAGTAAAAGGGAGCGGCAAACCTTGCCTGCTCCCTTTTCCATTACTTGTACAAGTACCCGTTCCTTCCTGAATTCAGCGACCCTTTTGACATTTTCAGCAAAGAAACAGGATTGAACCACCCATGGCATAGGCACCCAAGAAATGTCTCAAACCATCCATAATTTTTGGATTCATTACATCATTACGCTTACAATGGAAAAAACCTCTCTATATAAATTGCATTTTTTTAATATATTGTCTTTCCTCCTGTGATTCTCTTTATCCATTCCTTAATTAATCACAACTGTCCTTGACTCATTGAGCAGAATATTATACAATACTCCTTGTGTAAAATATTGCAGCCTATGTGACAGCCTTTATGTTCTCATTTTGTTCCTCAATACAGAGGTGTATCTCGTAACTCTCTGCTGCTAGGGCGAAGGTACATGAAAACAAAATGGTCATGATCGTACATTCACACGGTTTTTATTTTACCAAAATAAAAACATTTAAAGGAGGAGTCATCCTATGGCTCGTTATACTGGCCCAAGCTGGAAACTATCCCGTCGTTTAGGAATTTCCCTAACAGGTACTGGTAAAGAATTAGAAAAACGCCCTTATGCTCCAGGACAACATGGTCCTAACCAACGCAGAAAAATTTCTGAATACGGAATGCAACTGCAAGAGAAACAAAAACTTCGTCACATGTACGGAATCACTGAACGTCAATTCCGTTCAATGTTCGACCGTGCTGGCAAACTTAAAGGTGTTCATGGTGAAAACTTCATGATTCTTCTTGAATCACGTCTTGACAACCTAGTTTACCGTCTTGGTTTAGCTCGTACACGTCGTCAAGCACGTCAACTTGTTAACCACGGTCACATCACTGTAGACGGAGGCCGCGTAGACATTCCATCTTACAAAGTGACTCTTGGACAAACAATCGCAGTTCGTGAAAAATCACGCAACTTCTCAATCATCAAAGAATCAGTTGAAGCAACTAACTTCGTTCCTGATTTCCTTACTTTCGATGCTGAGAAATTAGAAGGTACTTTCACTCGTTTACCAGAACGTTCTGAATTGCCTGCTGAAATTAACGAAGCTCTTATCGTTGAGTTCTACTCTCGTTAATAACTTCAAAAAAGCCCATCCTTGGATGGGTTTTTTTTTTGCACCTAAACACCTTTGCATGAGACAAAGCCCGGCTGGGATTCAGCCGGGCTTTGAATAATCATTTCACTAATGTGTATTTCTTCTTGCCGCGACGAACGAGGATGAACTCCCCTTCAATCTTGGCAGCTTCCGTCACTACATATTGCAGATCAGTCACTTTCTCCCCATTTATGGAGATTGCCCCATTCTGAATATCCTCACGGGCTTGACGCTTGGATGGCGAAATTTTCGCTTCAACGATTAAATCGACCAAACCGATATCTTCTTTGCTTTCACGTTCAAAGCTAGGGACATCTTTAAAGCCCAATTTGATTTCCGCTGCACTTAAATTCTTCACCTCACCGCTGAATAGGGCGGCAGAGATTTTGATTGCTTGGTCTAGAGCTTCCTGACCATGAATCAAACGTGTCATTTCTTCTCCTAATGCTTTTTGCGCTTTACGCAAATGCGGTTCGGTCTGTACAGATTGCTCTAACTCTTCAATCGCCTCACGAGATAGGAATGTGAAGAATTTCAGGTATTTCACAACATCAGCATCGGCTGTATTGATCCAGAATTGGTAAAATTCATACGGAGTCGTCTTTTCCGGGTCAAGCCAAATCGCTCCGCCTTCCGTTTTACCGAATTTCGTTCCATCCGCTTTCGTTACGAGCGGGATCGTCATACCGAATGCTTTAGCATTCTCATCATTGGATTTCCTGATCATTTCAAGACCGGTCGTAATGTTGCCCCATTGATCACTGCCGCCAATTTGCAATTTACAGTTGAAATTGCTGTATAAATGACCGAAGTCAATTCCTTGTAAGATCGTGTACGCAAATTCAGTAAAGGAAATTCCCGTATCCAAGCGGGAAGCAACCGTATCTTTTGCCAGCATGTAGTTAATGCCGATGTATTTCCCGTAATCACGCAAGAATGTAACCATATCGATTTTACCTATCCAGTCATAGTTATTGACCATGACCGCACCATTATCACCGTCGAATTCAAAGATGTGGGATAGCTGCCCTTTTATGCAGTCTGCATTATAAAGCACTTTTTCCAGTGTTTGCAGCTGGCGTTCCTCTTTTTTACCGCTTGGATCACCGATAAGTCCAGTCGCACCGCCTACTAGCACAAGTGGACGATGACCGTGCTGCTGGAAACGGCGCAATGTCAAGAATGGCAATAGATGTCCGATGTGCATACTATCCGCAGTTGGATCGACACCACAGTATAAAGAAATCTTTTCTTTTTCTAAAAGGTCCTTAAAACCCTCTTCATCCGTTTGTTGATAAATAATCCCTCTCCACTCGAGGTCTTTAAGCAATTCCATTAAATATTCCTCCTCCATCTTAGAAAAAAACCGCAAAAAACACACAAAAACGCCCCTTCATAAATATGAAGGGACGAATGAATTCGCGGTACCACCCAACTTGAGGACATAATATGCCCTCCGCTCAAGACGAATAACGGTCGTCAACCGTTTCCTGCTACTAATCATTTCACAGCAAATGCTCCAGGAAGTAATTCATCATACC
Source organism: Peribacillus sp. NPDC076916 (assembly GCF_050269675.1). Lineage (NCBI taxonomy): Bacteria > Bacillati > Bacillota > Bacilli > Caryophanales > Bacillaceae > Peribacillus > Peribacillus sp. NPDC076916. The sequence goes on along the minus strand of NZ_JBNNIU010000003.1, from coordinate 562,314 downwards.
ATTTGTACCGATTTCCACTAACCACCGGCTCTCTGAAACAGGGATAGTCTGACTACTGGGTCCTATCATCGCGATCATTTCATCATTTTATTGTTGTTAATAAACTTTTATCATACATAAGAATCCTTGTCAACATCACCCTTACGGATTATAGAAAAATAAGAAAGATGCCCTTTCCCCTACCTGTTATATGCTATAATATATGTGATTTCAGGGGGTATGATACTATGAATAATAATCAAAAAGATAGATTTCAAACAGTCTGGAAGCAGCTGACCCGTTTTTTTCAAAATGAAAAAACACAAAAGAACGCGCGGGTTACATACCAAGTCATTTGGAATTTAACGCTGATCCTCATTATTGTCGGGATCCTAGGATTCTCATTCGCCGGCGGCGTCGGAGCCGGCTATTTCGCTGCCCTCGTCAATGATGAGCCGGTACGCTCAAAGGAAGATTTAAAAAAGGACATCTACAATTATGAAGAGACCTCTGAGGTATACTTTGCGGATAACGTATACTTGGGCAAGCTTAAGAGTGACCTTGAGCGTGAAGAAGTGTCCATCGATAAAGTTTCCGAGTATCTTAAAAATGCAGTCATCGCTACAGAAGATGAGTATTTTTATGAACATGACGGGGTTGTCCCGAAAGCCATCCTGCGTGCTATTTACCAGGAATTTACCAATGCGTCCGTCCAATCGGGAGGAAGCACTTTAACACAGCAGCTCATTAAAAACCAGGTACTGACCAACGAAGTATCATTTGACCGGAAAGCAAAAGAAATCCTGCTTGCACTCCGTGTCGAAAAGTTCTTTGAAAAAGAAGAGATTTTGGAAACCTACTTAAACGTCTCCACTTTGGGACGAAACTCTTCAGGCCGTAACATCGCTGGAGTCGAGTCCGCCGCTGAAGGTATTTTTGGCGTGGAGGCCAAAGATCTCACACTGCCCCAATCAGCGTTTATCGCTGGATTGCCGCAAAGCCCTTTCGGATATACACCATATACCCAGAAAGGAACACTGAAAGAAAATCAAGAGCCCGGCATTAACCGGATGAAAACGGTTTTAAAACGGATGTATAGTAATGGATACATAACAAAAGAGCAATATGATAAAGCAATCGCATACGACATAACAAAAGACTTTATCGGTAAAAAGGCGTTGCCATCCGAGAAATATCCATGGCTCACCTATGAAATCGAAAAACGCTCCATCGAAATCCTTTCTGTCAGTCTGGCAAAAGAAGATGGATATGAAGAGAAAGATTTAAAGAATGATGATTTAAAAGATCAATATGTAGCACTTGCCGATCGTAAGCTGCGTCAAAACGGCTATCAGATTTATACGACGGTCAATAAAAAGGTATATGATAAAATGCAGGAAGTTACGAAAAACTATCCAAATTTTGGATACGATAAAGCGGGTGAGCCCGTTGAAGCCGGGGCCATTCTAATCGAAAATAAAACAGGAAAAATCATCAGTTTTGTAGGAGGCCGTGATTTCAAGCGGGAACAGACGAACCATGCTACCGCATCACTCCGATCAAACGGATCAACGATGAAGCCGCTGCTCGTATATGGCCCAGGGATCGAGTTAGGAAAAATCTCACCTGGAAGCGTATCGGCCAACGTACCCATTTCCATTCCAGCAGGAAAAATGTGGCGTCCAGGAAACTATGGCGGCGGAAGCTATACGGGAGTAACGACAGCCCGGGAGGCATTGAAGAATTCCTATAATATCCCGGCAGCTCTCTTTTACAAGAAAATAATCAACCAGAGCCCCGCTTCCTATTTGGAGAAGATGGGATTCTCCACCGTGACGAAAGGGGATTACTCCAATCTTGCCATGTCATTAGGTGCCATGGACGAAGGTGTGACCGTTGAAGAAAATGTCAATGCATTTGGCACATTTGCCAATTCAGGGGAGTTCATCGATGCTTATATGATCGATAAGATCGTATCGAAGGATGGCAAGGTCATCTATGAACATAAAGTGAAACCAGTGGAAGTATTCTCTCCTCAAGCCGCTTACCTGACGCTTGATATGATGCGTGATGTCGTAAACAGCGGGACGGCCGCTTCGGTCAGGAACCGACTTGCTTTCTCAAGTGATTGGGCAGGTAAGACCGGAACTTCACAAAACTATTGGGACGCTTGGTTCGTCGCAACCAACCCTAATGTATCATTCGGTACATGGCTGGGTTATGACACACCGAAATCCTTGCAAGGGACCTATAATGGTCTGGAATATAATAAACGTAATATGTATTATTGGGCAGATCTGATCAATGCCGCATACAAAGTCGATCCTAAACTCATCGACCCGGATAAGCGGTTTGAAATGCCGGGCGGAATTGTCAGCCGTTCCTTCTGTGGCGTTTCAGGACTGCTGCCTTCAAGTGCATGCCAAAAGGCAGGTCTTGTAAAATCAGATTTATTCATCGCCAAATATGCTCCATCCAGGGCGGATGATAGTTTCATAGATGGACAATATGTATCAGTCGGCAGCAAACGCTACGCAGCCCTCCCGCAAACGCCTGGCGAATTCACAAGCGGCGGGTTCATGTTGAATCCCGATTCCTATGCAGATATCGGATTGGAATATGTCGATGACCCGGGATCCGTGATTCCTGGAGGCGAAAAATCAGGAAATGTTGTCGGGGCGAAAGCAAAATTGAATGATAATGGCAAAGCACCAGATCCCCTATCCATAACGATCAGTAACGATAAGATTACATGGGGCTTGCATCATGAAGGAGATGTCGTCGGTTATCGTGTCTATAAAGACGGCAAAAAAGTGGCGAGCATCAATGCTGGCGGGAGTCTTGTTTACAAAGTCGGCTCAGGCGGTTCCTATTACGTAACGGCCGTAGACATAGTCGGTAAAGAATCAGCCCCTTCTCAACGTGTTGAAAGCGGCGCTAAAAAGACAGGTTCGAAAGAAGATTCCGCAAAAAATAAAGATGATCGCGGAAAAGATAAAGTAGCTAACGAAGATAAAAAACCGGACTCAAAAGAAAAGAACGGTTCGGATAAAGATAAAGATATAGATAAAGATAAAGAACCAGAAAAAGAAACGGATAAAGATAAAGAGCCAGCTCAAGACAAAGATCAAAACAAGGAAAATACAGATAAAGAAATTCAAGAGACCGACAAAGATCAAGACACAGTCAATGATAAAGAGAAAGAAACGGATAAAGCTGAAGAAGAGGAAGAATGACACTCTTTCTTGAACTAAAACAGGCTGTCGGGTTCGCCCGACAGCCTGTTTCCTTATAATCTCCCAAAAAGGCATCCATTGTCCCTTTCATGGATGCCTTTTCCTTTTCAATAATCAGCACGGCTCAGTTTCTCAATCCTCCATCGATGATAAATCACCAGTTGGCAAATCAAGTTCCCAAGCTTTCAGGACACGGCGCATGATTTTACCGCTTCTTGTTTTAGGAAGTTTATCCCTGAATTCAATTTCACGAGGTGCCGCATGCGCTGCTAGACCATGCTTTACAAATGTACGAATTTCCTCAATCAACTCTTCGTTTGCATCGTATCCGTCACGAAGGGCGATAAACGCTTTGATAATTTCCCCCCGAACCGGATCGGGCTTACCAATGACCCCCGCTTCAGCTACGGCAGGATGCTCGACCAACTTGCTTTCCACTTCGAAAGGTCCGACTCTTTCCCCTGCCGTCATGATGACATCATCAACACGGCCTTGGAACCAGAAATAACCATCTTCATCCATATATGCGGAATCTCCCGAAACATACCAATCACCAGGCATAAAGTAAGATTCATATTTCGCTTCATTCTTCCAGACCGTCTTCATCATCGAAGGCCAGCCTTTCTTGATGGCAAGGTTCCCCATTCTATGCGGCGGAAGCTCGTTGCCTTGATCATCCACTATCGCCGCCTTCACACCAGGAATCGGTTTGCCCATCGAACCCGGTTTGATTTCCAGGCAAGGATAATTGCAGATGACCTGAGCCCCGGTCTCCGTCATCCACCATGTATCATGGATACGGTGATTGAATACCTTCATTCCCCAGCGCACCACTTCCGGATTCAACGGTTCACCGACACTTAAAATATGGCGGAGAGCGCTTAAATCGAACCGCTTAACGATTTCGTCACCTGCGCCCATCAGCATCCTGAAGGCCGTTGGGGCACTATACCATACCGTGACACCAAAGTCTTCCAAGGTCTTGTACCAGGATTCAGGCTTGAACCGCCCGCCTACAATGACATTCGAGGTTCCTGTCAGCCAAGGTCCAAAGATCCCGTAAGACGTCCCTGTCACCCATCCAGGGTCCGCTGTGCACCAATACACGTCCTCATCCTGCAAATCAAGGACCCATCTTGCCGTTTGATAATGCTGGATCATCGCATTATGGACGTGAAGCACTCCTTTTGGTTTGCCTGTGGAACCGGAGGTATAGTGAAGAATCAGACCGTCATTCCGATCCACCCATTCAATTTCGAAATTTTTGTCGGCTTCTTTTAATTTTTTATTGAAGTGATGGTACTTTCCTTCTTCTTTTATATTTTCCCCCACCAAAAAAATATGCTTTAAATGGGGTAGCTCATCCACTGGGACGCGCGGCAAAAGTTCAGGTGTCGTCACAATCACACTTGCCTCACTATCTTCAAGGCGATCCCTTATTGCGCCTTCCATGAAGGCTTCGAACAACGGCCCTACGACCGCTCCCGTTTTAATCGCACCCAACAATGCAAAATAAAGCTCCGGGGAGCGAGGCATGAAGATGAAAACTCGATCACCTTTTTCCACATTGGCAATGTTCTTGAATACATTGGCCGCTTGATTCGTATAATCTTTCATTTCCTTGAATGTATACTTTTCATTTCTTTTATCGTCTTTGTAATAAAGGGCTACCTTATTCTTTTTGTATGTGTCGACATGGCGGTCAATGGCTTCATATGCAAGATTCACTTTACCGGTTTCAGACCAGGAGAATTCCTTTTCCGTCTCAGACCAGTCAAACTTCTTGTATTTTTCATCATAATTCTTTAAATTAAAATTACCTTCCACTACTGGCAACGCTTTCACATTCATACGACAAACTCCCCCTTCATTCGGCTCTATATTTTTATTATAGTATAAAAAGGCAATTTTCTCAATTTTTAAAATATTGAGAGCTTCCATATTAGGGAAAATCCTGCTTGCTGAATTTTGAGAATGACAAGTATGTTAGAGTTAAGGTGAATTCATGTTGATGGCTGGGAAAGAAGGAGTACTGTAACAAAAGATTCATATATGTGTTGAACTTTCTAAATTATGCCCCTTGTTTTTATGTATAATTTATTTAAGCTTTCCATTCGGTCAGTTTTTAAAAGCAACGCTTCTTATACTCCGGAATGCCAGAGTATAAGATTACTACATAACAAGGGTGGTGAAAGAATGGAATATAATAAGACCTTTTATACTAAAGAACTGCAGACATCGAGCGGGACGCTCATCATTGAAGGTCCGTTGAACGGCGAAAAAATGTCCGCTTATGAGTTTCACGAAGATTTGGTCGCCTTTCGCCCGCCTGCTTTGCAGCATAAAGCGTTAATAGAGATTGCAGACTTGCCTGAGGGCAGGATTTTCATCGCCCGTGAAAATGAAACGATCGTGGGGTATGTAACTTACTTATATCCGGATCCCTTGGAGCGCTGGTCGGAAATTAAGATGGAGGACCTGATTGAGCTTGGTGCAATCGAGGTCATCCCTAAATACCGGGGTGCCTCCGTCGGGAAGAACCTGATCCGCCTTTCCATGGAAGACGACTCGGTTGAAGACTTCATCATCATCACCACTGAATACTATTGGCATTGGGATTTGAAAGGGACAGGTCTGAATATTTGGGATTATCGCAAAGTCATGGAAAAAATGATGAGTGCGGGTGGCTTGGTCTACTTTGCAACAGATGATCCTGAAATCAGTTCCCACCCGGCCAACTGCCTGATGGCCCGTATCGGCAAAAGAGTCCCGCCTGAATCCATCCAGAAGTTCGACCAATTGCGTTTTATGAATCGGTTTATGTATTAAAGAGGCGAATAAGAGGAGGAAGGAAAATGATTGTAGAAACAATAATGAATGAGGATATTATCACCCTCACTCCAACAGATACAATCCATAGCGCTGTCATGATCATCAAGGAGAAGCGAATTCGCCATATACCCATTGTCGATGACAGCTATCATCTTGTGGGATTAGTCAGCGACCGAGATATTCGGGATGCTGCACCTTCTATATTCCGTACCGCAGAATACAAAAATGATTTACAAAAACCATTATCAAGCATCATGAAAACGGAAATAATTACGGGGCACCCGCTGGATTTCGTGGAAGAAATCGGGGCTGTTTTCTGTGATAACAATATCAGCTGCCTTCCAATCGTAAAGGGAAGGAAGTTAGTGGGCATCATAACCGGTTCCGATTTACTTCATTCATACGTTGAGTTGACTGGAGTCAATCAGCCCGGTTCCCAAATTGAAATCAGAATCCCGGATAAGGCAGGTTCCCTTCATGATATTGCCCATATTTTCAAAAGGCGCAATTCGAATATCCTGAGCACCCTTGTTTATCCTGAAAAAAATGGAAGCGATTATAAAATTCTTGTAATTCGTGTACAGACGATGAATCCATTTATGGTGGTGGAGGATTTGAAGAAAGAAGGCTATACCGTTTTATGGCCTAGCCTACCGGGGATTTCACATGAATGATACATCCCTTTTCGTCTATTCGGATGAACTGCTTACCTACAAATTCAACGATGAACATCCATTCAATCAAAAGCGGCTTAAACTCACGCTTGATTTATTAAAAAAACACCATGCCATCCATGATGATCAAATTATCAAGCCCAGAATGGCTACCGATGAAGAATTGGAACTGATCCATGATCACCATTATGTAAACGCTGTCAAACTGGCGGGCCAGGGAAAGCTCCCCCCTGAAAAGGCAGTAAATTATGGACTGGGAACAGAGGATACCCCTATCTTCCCCAAAATGCACGAAGCGAGTGCATTGCTTGTAGGCGGTACCTTGACGGCTGTGGATGCCGTCATGACCGGTCAGTCCCAGCACGCACTTAATCTTGGCGGGGGCCTGCATCACGGTTTCCGGGGGAAGGCGTCAGGCTTTTGCATTTACAATGATAGTTCGGTCGCGATTAAATACCTGCAAAATAAATATGGGGCACGTGTCTTGTATGTCGATACCGATGCACATCATGGTGACGGAGTCCAATGGTCATTTTATGATGATCCCGATGTATGCACCCTATCCATTCATGAAACGGGGCGCTACTTATTTCCCGGCACCGGCAATATTAACGAGCGGGGCCAGGGAAAAGGCTACGGCTATTCATTCAACATCCCGGTCGATGCGTTCACTGAAGATGAATCCTGGCTCGAATGTTATAGGGAATCCTTTAAGGAGGTCATTGAATTCTTCAAACCGGATGTCATATTAACGCAAAACGGGGCCGACTCCCATTATTACGATCCGCTCACCCATTTATCTGCCACCATGAAGATTTATAGGGAAATACCAAAGTTGGCCCACGAAATGGCCCATAAGTTCTGCGAAGGACGGTGGATTGCAGTAGGCGGCGGCGGATATGATATATGGCGCGTCGTTCCGAGGGCTTGGGCGAGGGTCTGGCTTGAAATGACGAACAATGATATATCCGGTCCCCTATCAAAGGAATGGCTCGATTGCTGGCAGCCTGAATCCCCTGTCACGCTGCCGGATGAATGGGATGATATGGAGGATATTTACGAACCGATTCCGAGGAAGCCTGAAATTACCGAGAAGAATGCCCTGACGCTTGAAAAGGCCCTTTATCCCATCAGGTCTTCCAAGCAAACGTCGAAAAGCAATGAACAAAGTTAAAAGATCTTTGAAAAACGATCCTTTTTGTTCGGGTTGGGAAATAAAAAGAGAGTGTCCTCCGGGACACTCTCCAAACAAGTTTATTTCGTTGATTGACGGTTTTCAATCCGGTGCGGGAGGATCACTTTTTCAAGACCTTCCTCCACTTGTTCTTTATTCATCAACTTTGTAAGGAGCCTCATCGCAACCGCACCAATGTCATATAAAGGTTGAACGATCGTGGTGATTTGCGGACGCACCATCAAGGTCAATCTCGTGTTATCGAAGCTGATCACTTCAAAGTCTTCCGGTACATTATACCCTTTGTCCTGTGCGGCATGGACAATTCCAAGAGCCATTTCATCAGCACCGGCGATGAATGCCGTCGGTCTGTCTTCAACTTCCAGGTACTTTTCAAAAGATTCAATTCCTGAATCATATGTATAATCCCCTTCAACAATATAACTTTCATCAAATGAAAGACCGGCTTCTTTCAATCCTCGTTTATAACCAGTCAATTTCATTTCATTAATCAGCGCGGAAGGGTTTCCGCTTACAAAAGCGATATGCTTGTGACCTTTATTAGCAAAGAATGTCACTGCGTCAAATGCCGCCGCCTCATAATCAATATTAACCGATGGAACTTGCCCGCTTTCATCCACCGAACCCGCCAGAACGATTGGAACCGGTGAATTCTTAAACTCCTTGACATGCTCATCAGAGATGTTGCCGCCCATGAACACGATACCATCCACTTGTTTTCCAAGCATCGTATTCAGCAAATGGAATTCCTTATCTATATTCTCATCAGAACTGCTAAGAATGATATTGTATTTATACATTGTGGCTATATCTTCTATGCCCCGTGCCAATTCAGCAAAAAAGATGCTCGAGATATCCGGGATGATGACCCCGACTGTAGTCGTTTTCTTTGAGGCAAGTCCCCTTGCCACTGCATTGGGACGATACCCTAACTTCTCAATCACATCGGAAACTTTCTTCCTTGTTGCAGGCTTTACATTTGGATTCCCGTTAACTACGCGGGAAACGGTGGCCATAGAAACATTCGCCTCACGCGCCACATCATAAATGGTTATATTATTCATTCATCCATTCCTCCATTTCTTTCATTTTCCCCATAAAAGACCCGAATTATTTCGGAAAAAGATCTTTTATGCGTTTTTCTCTATAAGGAAGATTATTTTAGGAACGACCTGCCTAACAAAAATGCAGTCCTACTCTCTTCTCAGTCAAATATTCAATACCCTATTTAAGTATAAAATCCACATAGATATCACTTTATGTATGACTCAATCTTCCGAACAGTTCTCATTCTTGTTATTTATCATACGATAGTAGAATCTTTCCTGCAATCCAATAGTGCTTATTTCGAAGCTTTTTCTGTAAAAACTAGTATTTTACCATTAAAAAAAGCCCCTGCCAAGTTGGTAAGGGCCGTAAGTAGATCATTTAAAGACTTTCTTGGCTTATACAGTTACCCAGTTCAAACGTTTAATTTCATCGTAGAATTCATCAAATTGTTTGAAGTCCATTTGCTGTGCAGAATCCGATAAAGCAACGGAAGGATCTGGATGCACTTCAGCCATAACACCGTCAGCACCGATTGCAAGAGCCGCCTTAGCTGTAGGAAGCAGAAGATCGCGACGTCCAGTTGAATGCGTCACATCAACCATGACTGGTAAATGAGTTTCTTGTTTTAAAATCGGTACAGCTGAGATATCAAGTGTATTCCTTGTTGCTTTTTCGTAAGTACGGATACCGCGTTCGCAAAGGATGATGTTGCCATTGCCCTGCGACATGATGTATTCCGCTGCATGAATGAACTCTTCGATCGTTGCCGCCAGTCCACGCTTTAAAAGAACTGGTTTATTTACAGCACCTGCAGCTTTTAGCAAGTCGAAGTTTTGCATGTTGCGCGCACCGATTTGGATGACATCGATATGATCGATCGCCGCTTCAATATCGTTGGCACTCACGATTTCACTGATGACAGCCAAGCCGTATTCATCAGCAACACGTTTAAGTATTTGTAAACCTTCCAAACCAAGCCCTTGGAAGTCATATGGAGATGTACGTGGCTTAAATGCACCGCCGCGCATCAATTTCAGGCCTTTAGCTTTAATGACTTCCGCCACCGCAGCCGTTTGTTCATAAGATTCAACGGCACATGGTCCGAAAACGAAGCTAGGGATTCCGTTACCTACCAATTCACCTTTAATGTCGATGATCGTGTCTTCAGCCTTTTGTTTTCTTGATACAAGAAGCGTTTTCTTCTGATCATCTTTTTGCAGCTCCAAGCCTAATTTAAAGATTTCTTTGAAAATATGTTTAATCGAACCAAGATCAAGCGGCCCTTGATTATTGGCTTCGATAAGATCCAGCATTGTTCTTTCACGGACCGGATCGTAACGGTTTACACCTTGTTTTTCTTTAACGCGACCAATTTCCTGTACAAGTTCAGCACGTTGATTAATAAGATGTAATAACTGAAGGTTCACATCATCCAGTTGATTACGAAGTCCATCAAGCTCTTTGTTGCTCATTACATATCCATCCCTTCGTTTTTTAAAATAGAAATCGGTTCAGCGGACTCCAACTAAAAAAATCCCATCTGGATCCTCGAACGTCCACCCCGATTGTATTATCAATGAAAAATTTAGAATATTTCATGTATGATTAAATCAATTATAAATGAAGTGTCCATAAATGTCACTATATTTTTCTTTAATAATTAAACGCTTTTAAGCATTAAAGTTACGAATGCATAAAATCAGGTGTTACATTCAGGAAAACCGAATTAGACTGAATATTGGAACAATCCATTGTAGGAATTATATTGGAAATAGAACAAGAAAGCTATAATTTAATCGATATTTTATCTTAAAGAGTATTGGACATGATCAAATCGTCTGCCACTTTAACAGGAAGGGCCTTTAAAGAAAAGGGTTCCCCTGGAGACCGTTTAAAATTCCCATGGCCACCAAATGGAACATTAAAAGGCCGGACCCCTTAAAGGGATCCGGCCTTCATTCATTCAGTAATGGCCTTGCTCAATGAATCATATGTAATCCGCCAATGAGATTCATTCCAGGCAGGTTTTCCACTTTTAAAAAGGATGGCCTGAGGTGATTGGTGTTTGACATCAAATGTTTCTGCCACATAATTAGATAGTGGACGAGCTTCCTGAACGGCTAAATAGGCCGTTTTAAGTTGCTCGTTCTCCAAGATGTACCTCTGATATTGTTCAAATGCTTCAGCACTGACCGGGCATGTTACACTATGCTTGAAAAGCAGGAATGTATCCTCTTTTAGAAGCTCATTGAATTGTTCTTCTGTTTCGATTTTACTCATGACCATAAAACAATCTCCTTTCCTTGTCCATATAAATTTTACCATCAAAAAGGCGATGAAGCCATCAAAGCACTCCACCGCCTTATTCTTCGTCCCTTTATGCCTCTTCATCCCCATTGAAGGAATCCAAGGAATTTATTTCTTTAGATTATTCTCTGTTTCATCAAATGCCTTTTTCGCTTCATCAAGTTTTAATTTTGCAGCATTCTTGTTTCCGCTTGTAGGATCTGCAGGATTATTTTCCGAGTCATTGCCGTTAGCAAAGTTCGTTTCGACGGATACGATAGGAGCATCGGTAGTTCCGGTCACATCTATATCCTTATTGCTGGAATTCGTCGTATCATCAGCTGCGTCCCCGTTTTCTTTTCCCGTTTTTAGGCTTTTCACTTTATTGACGATATTTGAAGATTTATTGGAAACGATTTCCGTGACAGAGCTCGTTTTTTCTTTTGCAGTATCAGCAAGGACTGTCCCTTTTTCCATCGCCGTTTGTCTTAATCTTTCTGTTTTCTCTGAAATGTTTCTAGCTTGTTCATTGAAATCATTCCTTAATTCCTTGCCTGTTTTCGGAGCCATGAATAAAGCTGTTGCCGCTCCGATCATGCCGCCAATCAAGGCGCCAATCATAAAGTCCTTAGAATTGATCGAGTCGCGTTCGTCCTCATATGATTTCTGATAATCTTTTGTCGGAAATTCTTTTTGAGTCATAATACATTCCCCTTTCAATTTTCAGTTCATTTTTTTATTTAACTAGATTTTAAGATCTAGAACGTAAAAACCTTTTTTTAGGCAGGTTATCTGTTTCAAGCGCTTCCCTTTCTAACTCCGCCCTTTCAGTAGGCGTCGGGGCAGCCTGTTTGCTTCTGGCCTTCCACTTGTCCCTGATCTCCATGGCTACATTGCTCCATTGTACAATTTGTGAGATTCGTTCTTGATTATTATCAATCTCAGCCTGCACTTTATGGGAAACCTTTTGGATGGAAGAATTAAAGTTAGAGATGGATGTGCCTACATCCTTCACTGCATCCACCACCGTGTTCAGGTTTTCCGACTTTTGCTGCAAATCTTCAGCCAACGTATTCGTTTTATGTAATAACTGAGTAGTTTCGAGCGTTATGCCCTGCATTTGGCTCTCTAGTCCTGTCAGCGTCCGGGCCACACTGTCCAGGGTAGTTTGAAGTGATGTCAGTACCTTTGTTAGAAAAATGACAAGTACCAAAAAAGCTATCGCTGCAACTGCAGCACTTACGTACAAAATAATCTCCATTGGAACACCTCCGAAAAAATCGACTTAATTAATAGCTGTTAAATATTAATTACCCCTTCCCTATTATTATAAACTTATTTATTTTTTCAATATACCCTATCAAACCCTAATCTGGAAATATTGTTGTCTGCATCCAGTTCCTCCGTAAATTCATGGGTGACACTTATGGCAGGAAATCGGGTATGATAGAAAAGATAAGTCGAATTTAAACAATGGAGGTATTTTTTATGAAAGATCCCAGAATTGGTACATTGGCCAAAAACTTAATCAATTATTCCGTGAAGCTTCAAAAAGGTGAAAGAATCTTGATCGAAAACTTCGGATTGCAGCGTGAACTTGTTAACGCACTTGTGAATGAAGCCTATGCAGCAGGTGGTTACCCATTCGTCCTTTTAAAGGATCACCAAGTGGATCGTGCCTTGCTGATGGGTGCCAAAGAAGAACAGTACAAGTTGATGGGTGAATTTGAAGCAAACGTAATGAAACAGATGGATGCTTATATCGGGCTTCGTGCCGGGGATAATATCAATGAACAATCCGATGTCCCTTCAGAGAAGATGGCGATTCATGGACAGACAGTCGGTAAAGTACATAGAAATATCCGCGTGCCAAAAACAAAATGGGTCGTACTTCGCTACCCGACAAATTCAATGGCCCAATTAGCCAAAATGAGCACAGAAGCATTCGAAGACTTTTATTTCGAAGTCTGCAACCTCGACTATGGCAAAATGAGCAAAGCCATGGACAATCTTGTTGAATTGATGGATAAAACTGATAAGGTCCGCTTAACTGGGCCCGGTACGGACTTAACCTTCTCCATCAAAGACATCAAAGCCATCAAATGTGCGGGTGAGCTGAACATTCCTGACGGTGAAGTATATACGGCCCCGGTTAAAGATTCCATCAATGGAGTGATTTCGTATAATACTCCGTCCCCTTATCAGGGTTTTACTTTTGAAAACGTGAAGTTGACATTCAAGGATGGAAAAATCGTTGAAGCGGTTGCGAATGATACGGAACGCATCAACAAAATTTTTGATACTGATGAAGGCGCACGATATGTCGGTGAATTTGCAATTGGTGTAAATCCATATATTCTACACCCGATGCAAGATATCCTCTTTGATGAAAAAATTGATGGAAGTTTTCATTTCACTCCCGGGCAATGCTATGATGATGCCTTTAACGGAAACCATTCAGACATTCACTGGGACCTGGTCAATATCCAGCGGCCTGAATATGGCGGCGGGGAAATCCATTTTGATGACGTCTTGATACGTAAGGACGGCCGCTTCGTTTTACCGGAACTGGAAAATTTAAATCCTGAAAATTTGAAATAACATAAAAACCAATAAAAAAAACGACCGACCCGCTACTAACGGATGGTCGTTTTTTTTATTTTACCTGCAGTGAATGCTCGTAGGCTGCCTGGAACTTTTGAATGTCCCCCGCACCCATGAATAACACGACACTGTTTTCATGATGTTGCAATTTCGATGTTGTGTTCTCCGTAATCAGCTCGGCACCGGGAATCTTATCTTGAAGGTCTTCAATCGATAACTTCCCTTGATGTTCACGAGCAGATCCAAAAATTTCACATAAGTATACTTTGTCGGCCAAATTCAAGCTGTCGGCGAATTCATCCAGGAATGCCTGCGTTCTCGAGAAAGTATGTGGCTGGAATACTGCAACAACTTCACGCTCTGGATATTTCTGACGAGCCGAGTCGACAGTTGCAGAGATCTCGGTCGGATGGTGTGCATAATCATCAATGATGATCTGACTTCCGATTTCCTTTTCGGAGAACCGGCGTTTAACTCCGCCAAAAGTCCGCAATTGGGCTTTCACAGCTTCCGTATCCAAGTTTTCATATTTACAAAGTGCAATGACACCAAGTGCATTCAATACATTATGCTTTCCAAAAGTAGGAATAGTGAATGTATCATAGTAATTGTTCCTTACATGCACATCAAAAGTCGTGCCATCCGGAGTGACGGAAACATTTTTCGCTTGAAAATCATTTCCTTCTGCAAATCCGTAAAAAATAACCGGTACTTTCGCCTGAATATGTGGTAAATGCTCATCATCCCCGCACGCAATGATGCCTTTGTTGACTTGAAGGGCCATCGTTTGGAAAGCCTCGAACACGTCTTCGACATTGGCGTAATAATCAGGATGATCAAAATCGATATTCGTCATGATTGCATAATCCGGATAATAGGAAAGGAAATGACGGCGATATTCACATGCTTCGAATACGAAGTAATCAGAATTCACGATTCCTTTACCCGTTCCATCCCCAATCAAGAAGGATGTCGGTTTAGCGCCCCCCATAACATGGGCAAGCAAGCCGGTCGTCGATGTTTTACCATGCGCTCCCGTAACGGCCACGCTAATGAAGTTTTTCATGAAATCACCTAGGAAGCGGTGATAACGGATAATCGGCAAATCAAGTTCTTTTGCCTTCATGATTTCCGGATGACTATCCGGAAACGCATTTCCTGCAATGATGGTCATTCCAGGTTGAATATTTTCCTCGTTAAAAGGAAGGATTTTAATCCCGGCTTTTTCTAATGCCAATTGTGTAAAAAATTCTTTTTCGTAATCGGAACCCTGCACTTCAATATTCATATCATGCAGTATTTGTGCAAGAGCACTCATACCCGACCCTTTAATTCCCACAAAATGGTAAGCAGTCATAAAGCGAACCTCCACCAATCGTCTACCTGTATGACAGTATATGACGTCATCTTTTATTTGTTTTTTCCATTACGAGACTTGTTAGTAACGCAATTCTTAATAGGTTTTTCAAGCGCTTATTTTCAATCATTCATCAACAAAAAACTATTATATCACTTTTTTATTCATTCATCCATGTCAGGCAGATGCCAATTTATCAAATCATTGGTTTTTCCCTCAATTAAGGTGATAAAAAAGGGTTTTCACCCTTTCACATTATATTCAATTTCCTTTTATTAGGTTCTCTTAATTAACATGTAAAAATTCCAGTTCTTCTTCCGTAATCAATACATCCCTGGGCCTTGAGCCCCTGGATTCGGAAACGACTCCCCGTTGCTCCATCATTTCTATTAGACGCGCTGCACGGTTATAGCCGACACGGAAGCGCCTTTGGACACTCGATGCAGATGCAGCCTGCTGGCTCACGACAAATTCACATGCCTCGAAAAACAGTTCATCCGCTTCTTCCGTGACCTCGGCCCTGTTCAGCAAGTCTTCCTGTTCAAACAGGTACTTCGGCTGCTGTTCCAGTTTAACGTGGTTGACGACTTGATCGATTTCTTCATCACTCACAAAAGTCCCTTGCAGGCGCACCGTTTTCGATGAGCCGTTTTCAGCGAATAACATATCTCCTCTTCCCAATAATTTTTCTGCACCGCCGCTATCGATGATTGTACGGGAGTCGACTTGTGAAGAAACTGAAAAAGCGATCCTTGTCGGGATATTTGCCTTGATCAATCCCGTTATGACATCGACTGAAGGCCTTTGAGTGGCTACAATCAAATGGATGCCGCAGGCACGGGCCTTTTGCGCAATCCGGCAAATCGCTTCCTCTACATCAGCCGGGGACATCATCATTAGATCCGCAAGCTCATCGATGATCACCAGGATATAAGGCAGCTTGCTTGAATATTGACCGGCTTTTTCCGCTTGGTCATTAAAGCGGGTGATATCACGCACACCAGCATGTACAAACAATTCATAACGCCGTTCCATCTCTTCTACAGCCCATTTCAACGCAGCCGTAGCGGCTTTCACATCGGTTATGACTGGACTGACCAAATGCGGGATCCGGTTATAAGGGGCGAGCTCGACCATTTTCGGATCAATCAAGAGTAATTTCAACTCCTGCGGCGTCGCTTTATACAGCAAGCTGACCAGCATCGTGTTGATACAGACACTTTTCCCCGATCCCGTTTGCCCGGCTATCAATCCATGCGGCATCTTTCTCAAATCCGTGATGATCGGCTGACCGGATATATCGAGTCCTAAAGCGACAGCAAGCGGTGATTCATGCTCTTGAAACTCAGTACTTTCCAAAACCTCACGCAAAAATACCGGTTTGCTTTTCCTGTTCGGAATCTCGATGCCAATTGTATGTTTACCGGGAATGGGCGCTTCCATCCGCATATCCTGTGCAGCAAGGCTTAATTTGATGTCATCCATCAGGTTCGTCACCTTATTCACCTTCACTCCCGGTTCCGGATGTACCTCGAAACGGGTTACTGCCGGTCCTTGAGTGACATTGACGACCTTTGCACGGACATTGAAATTTTTCAATGTCTCATCAAGTAATAAAGTCTGTTCCTCGAGCCACTCATCATCATGCACAGCATAAGTGGGAGGTGTCAGCAATTCGATATTCGGAAACACATAATATGGATTATCCTCCGCTTCCACGGAGCCATAAACTGCTGTGGTATCGCCCTGGCCACTTTCTGTTGCCGCCTCTGTATAAACTGCTTCTTGATACCCATTTCCAGAAAGGGGTTCCTGCTCCAAGAGCGGCCTAGAGACCGAACTGGAACCCATATTGGATTCAACTGTATTTTCAGGCTCGGCGGCGGTTTCCGAACCAGCCTTCGTGTCCAAAAAGGTTGATTTAATGATCGGAGTCCCCTCTTTTGGCATAACTCTGCCCTCCTCCTGTTTCCGTTCAGGAATGGCGGATGGTTTCGCTTGTCCTGCCTCCGTTTCAGCAGCATCATTCATTGGCCGCTTATCAGGTGAATCTACTGCCCTTTCCGAATTAAGGCTTTTTTTTTCCGGCATCATCTTATCCATGAAGCTGTTTTTTTCCCGGTCTTGCTTAAGCATCATCACATTGAATGGGATATGTTTTTTCGGACGTTTAGGCTGCCCTTCAGGTGTTGCCTCTGATGGATCTTCAGGCAGTGTCCCTTGACTGACGTAAGGTTGATTTGATTGTGCAGCAACCTCCTCCGGTACCGATATAGCTTCAGGCGGTGTGTCGTCGGCCTGTTCGATGATGGATACAGCGACTTCGCGTCCATAATCGACCTGGTCCTGTTCAATAGCCTCTTTTTCCACCGCAGGCTCAATTATGTCAGGCTCGCTTACTGCTTCTTCTGGCAGTGACTCTATGGAATTCCTGCGAAAGAAAGCGGGTATCTCCGAATCTTCCCTTTTTTCTTCCGCTTTTTCCGGTATAAGAACGGATGGCTCTATCGTCATTTCCTCATGTGACACTTCTTTTGGAATTTCAAGGATCGATACCGGAATCTCGATATCGGCTCCTTCTTTTTTAGGGATGGGCATTTTGCTTTCTAATTCATATTCGACAATTTCTTCAGATGGGACTATTTTTTTTTCCGGACGACGGAACCCATAAATGGGTGAAGGGATTTCCGTTGGGCGGAATGGAGTATTTGACGGGACTATTTTTGAGGTTTCCTCCCGGTCGAAACTTCTCCGTTTTGGTTCACTATCCCTTACAGGCCTTTTCGTTGTTTCCTTGGTCACATTTTTCCCCTGTTTGGGTTCATTTTCTTCCCTATTTCTTTCCCTAGGCTTTCTTTTATTCTGCTCCCGGTCTGGAATGAGCGGAAACTTGAACTGTCCTTTTGGATATTGAAACAGGATTTTCGTATCCGGGTCTGGGGTCTGGGACATTTTTTCCACTTTTTGATTGTAAACTTTTATTTCTTCTTTCTTTGACTTCGAAAGCTTTGAAAAATCCATTTTCTTTAATGTCTCTTCATCTAGCGGCTCATCTATAATTATTTCTTCGATTTCAATAATTTCCTCTGCTTGGAACCATTTTTTCATCTTATTTAGCCATTTCAAAACTATCACTCTTTCTACATCTGTAGTTATGTAACTAATTCTACCAGTTATTTTAAAAATATCGAGAAAATTTAAGCTGAATTGGGATTAGCATCTATTTTTTTATCGCATTCCTGCTAACTTAACGGAGTTCGCAGAACTCCTACCCTATTAAACCCCTTCTGGAATGAGATTAAACCTATCAATTGCGAATTAACATTAGCTCCTAGTCTACTATTTAAATAAAACACCGCTGTTAAATCGCGTTTACAAAGAGATTAAGTTTTCATGCAACCTTGGAAGCAGAAAACCGCCGGCGGCATTCAAATACATGCCGCAACCCATAAAACACCGTTCGTTAATACCGAACGGTGTTTTGTGGGTTTCTGCGTTTTTTTTGCAAACAAAGACCAAAGAAGACTATTTCCATTCATAAAAACTGCATACAACCTGCGCCACTGATTTGGAGGCGATCAAAAGGGCATCTTCATCAATGTCGAATTTAGGATGGTGATTGAAATAGGCCTTCTCCACTCCTTTCGGTTTACAGCCAATGTAAAAGAAGCAGCCAGGAATCTTTTCTGCATAATACGAAAAATCTTCCGAACCTGAGAAAACCGGAAATTCCACAACATTCTTAATATCATTGTCATTCATGCTTTCCAGGCTATTTTTCACGAATCCAGTCAGTTCAGGGTCATTATATAACGGAGGATAATCGGGCACATATGTAAGCTCGCACTGAACATCAAATTCCGTTTCTATCCCTTTAACGATCCGGTGGATTTCCTTATCGATCAGCTGCTGGGTCTCTGCCGTCATATAACGGACATCCCCTTCAATTTCTATACGATCTTTAATGACATTAAAGCTTCCCTTTCCATCGAAGGAGCCGATTGTGACTACTCCCATATCAAATGGGTTCAAGCGACGGCTGATTACGGTTTGTATGGCTGTCACGAAATGGGCGCCTGCCACAATGGTATCATTAGCCATATGCGGGGAGGAACCATGGCCGCCTACACCCTTTATGGCTAATTTGAAATAGGTCCGTCCAGCCATCGAATAGCCGCTGCGATACCCGACGACCCCTGCTGGATGCGAAGGGAATAAATGGATTCCGAAGACAGCGTCCAGTTCATCCAAAACCCCTGATTCCATGATGCTCTTTGCTCCACCAGGAGGTGTTTCTTCTGCATGTTGATGAATTATTTTGATCGTACCTGATAGGGAATCTTTCAGCTCAATGATGCAGTCAGCCAGTACCAATAAATAAGCGGTATGCCCATCGTGTCCGCAGGCATGCATGACACCTTCATTTTTTGAACGGAACGGAACCTCCGCTTCTTCTGTAATCGGCAGTGCATCGAAATCGGCACGGAGACCTATCGTTTTCCCTGGTTTCCCGCCTTCGATCGTCACGATGATCCCTAATCCATTTCCTGCATTCGTTTGAATCGATACATCTTTCCCGTTATAAAAATCAATGATATATTTTGCCGTTTTCTCTTCTTTGAAGGATAGCTCCGGATTCTCGTGTAAATGACGGCGGATTTGAACCATTTCCTCTTTACGGGCTTCCAGCATGTTCATTAATTTGCTTTTCAAATTCACGATCATTCTCCCCCATTATTTTAAGTTGATTGGTATATTAGTAAGTTCCATGTTCGCTGCAAACCTTTTGTATGCATAAAGCCAATTAAAAAAGGACAGAGAAGGGTTGCGCAAACCTGCCGCTCCCTTCTCTGTCCTTTCACCTGAGAATTCAACTCCATTTTGGTCGTGGAGATTTCCCCGTTGGCGGCACACTTCCTGCGCGCTGTCCAGAGTTGCGTCCAGCTGCGGTTCCATTTACCTGAGAGATTTGCTCCAAGGGATATTTTTGGAACTTGCTCCTTCGGTGGCTCAATGCTTTGCACTCTCCCACAACGTTCACAAGCTCGTTCTATCGTTTTATTCCGTATTCTCAAAATATTACAATTTCATTATCACCGATAAAAAAATAAATATCAACTCTAAAAGTCATAAACTCTATTAAACTTTAAAAGGACCGATGTCAGATGCTGACACGGTCCTTTTATGATTCAATATATCATTGTTCACGCTTTTTGTTTTTACCCATAATGAAGATGGGCTCCAACTCATTTTCTTCGTAAAGAAATGATAGAGCCGTTATCGGAACATGCCCGCTGGCAAAGAAGCTCATCGCCATTTGCGCAAGAATATCATAGCCCGTATCATTCTTCACATCGGCAATGATGATGACATCCTGATGGGGAATGGCAACAGCCATGGTTCCCTCGATCTTGTCCTTCATTTCCCGAAGCCATGATTCATTCAGGATCCTGCTGGCATCATACCCATCATTCGTGTTCAAAAAATAAAATGCATTACCTGCAACGATATCCGACTTCATTTCAGTGGAGAGGGAACGGGCATTGAAAAGGGCAATTTCACGGATCCTGTCACCCTGCCAATTTTCCCGTTGAATCATCTTTTCATCTATAAGACGGTAGGTTTTCCCTAAATCAAGGGCATAAAAAATCCGGGTTTCAGCCGTATGCTCATCGAATAAAAATGGATTTCCTTCTTCCGATTCCATCGGAAAGGAGGTCGAGCGGATGACTGGGAAAATGAATTTCTCCTTGCCTTCCATGCTGTGTTCTCCCCCCATCACATTCAGGGCCTCTTCCACGTAATAGATAATTTCATCGATGGCCTTTTCCTGTACGTTTTCATAGTTAGCAAGTACAGGAGGCAACTCGATGGTGATTCCCTTCCCGGTCTTCACATTTTCCACCCGTAACGTATCTTGCTTACTATCGAATTTGAATGTGCGATTTTCATCTTTTAAACGTTCTTTCAGGATATTTTTCAGCTTCGTGCTGTCCATTTTCATGACTGACCCTCCTCTTCATTGAAAAATCCCCAGCGAGAAGGGGAAATTAATTATAGTGATTGAATGAATTCCTCAATTTGTTCTTGCGTTTTGCGATCCTTGCTCACGAATCTGCCTAGCTCTTCACCATTATCATACGCGATGAAACTTGGTATGCCGAATACATCATTCGCCGCACACACATCGATGAATTCATCACGGTCCACATGAATGAATGTAAAATCAGGAAATTTCGTTTCAATCTCCGGCATGATCGGTTCGATTACACGGCAATCCCCGCACCATGTCGCTGAAAAAAGAAAGATATGTTTGCCTTCACTTTTCAATGCATCATATTGCTCAACGGTTTGTAAATTTTCCATTTGAATATTCCTCCTGCTCTAAATGACACCATAGTTTTTTATAATCCCATCATACCAGACTCTCCAGAAATCAACCATTAATACGGATCGGTTGAACGGCCGTGATAAGACTTATTTCTGGGGCACGGATGAAACGATTTCCATCATTTGTTTTGCATCGGTTTTTAATTGGTCTTTATCCGTTTCGGTTGTCAGCTTCACCCCGCCGATCCCCACTGCAAGCTCATACTTTTCTTTCGGTATCTCTTTGACCGAAATAAAGCCGAATTTATCATCAGTTTGGAAAGAATGCAGCATCACATTTTGATCATCTTGTTCTTTTATCGCCAAATATAACACGGAGTTGTCTTCTTTTTCATTTGGATTGACAAATAATATATAAATCTTATCATCTTTTTGTAAAATCAAATTATTATCATGTTCTTCCACTACTTTAAAATCCTTTGGCAGATAGACCTGAATTAGCCCCGCCTCTTGATTGGGCTGTTTTTCATCGTCACGAAAAGCCACTTCAGCAGCCTTCATTGCCTTTTCGGTTTGTCTCTCAATGCCTGAGCAGCCCGCGATCAAACTGCTTATCAACAGGAAAACAAGGATATTCTTATTCGATAAAGCCATCGTCATTCCTCCAGCCGTCTCTTTTACTACCTTATGGATAATATTATCCTTATTTATGGAATTCATCCATTTTCTAAAAAACATGGTACAATGAAAGCAATTTTAATACCGAGGAGGAAAACAATGAAGTTAACCGTGTATCTTGCTGGGGAGATCCATTCGAATTGGAGAAGTGAGCTGAGAGATAAGGCCGCTGCACTGAAGCTCCCTTTAGAATTTGTAGGCCCAATGGAAAATCATGAACGCTCCGATAATATCGGTGAAGATATCCTCGGGGAACAGCCGAATCCCATCCTGAAGGATGCGGCAGCTTCCCAAATCAATAATTTGCGGACAGGTCTTTTGATGAAAAAAGCTGATCTTGTCGTCGCTCTATTTGGCGAGAAATATAAACAGTGGAATACCGCCATGGACGCAAGCACCGCCATTTCCCTGGGTAAACCACTTATTTTGATTCGTCCGGAATCCCATCATCATGCCTTAAAGGAATTATCGGAAAAGGCGAGTGTCACAGTAGAATCCGTTAATCAAGCGATGAAAGTGCTTTCTTATATTTTTGAAGAAGGGCTGTAAAACTCCCTGCCCCTTAACTGCTCAACTCAAGTATGAATGTCTGATCATCATAAAGAAATGAAAAAAAGCTTGCAGGGCCTCCCCTGCAAGCGAAAAGAATTTTTTAACTTATCCCTTTTTTATGGGAATCCAAATTTCAGAGTAATAGTCAGGGTTTGAAGCGTCGTCATTCGCGTATACTTCCAATTCTGGAGTTCCGGCATGTTCATAACCGCTGGTAGGGAACCATTCGGAAAAAATTCGTTTCCAAGCTTGTTGGATGGCATCAGGCATAGGTCCGTGAACTTCGAATGCAACCCACTTGGAAGCCGGTATCGTCAGGGTTGAAAACTCTTCAGGCACTTTCCCGGCATACTCTGCACCTATCCAATAATCCATCGTTTCATTTTTTTCCACAGCCCGCTTATCGACACATACACCAATCAAGCCATCTATTTGGCCATTGTTCAACTTAGCTAACCTATCATCTGTTCCATCCGCATTCACTTTCTCCCACAACTTTGGAATCCCGATCAAATTCTCTTCATTAACCAAGGAAAACTCCTGCTTGATTCCAATCAATTGAAAGGAATCCCTTTCAAGGATATTGTATTTCATCGGTTTTGCCCCTTTCAGAATCACCTGTATTACCAGGCGTTCATAGAATTTCAGTTTCCCCATATACTTTCGGGCTTCGCTTGGAGATACCCCATGCTGCCTTCGAAAAGCTTTCGAGAATGCCTCGGGGGTGTCATAGCCATACTTGTAGGCTAAATCAATGACCTTGCCATTTGTTGATGAAATCTCCTGGGCCGCTAAGGTCAGTCTTCGACGACGAATATAGTCACCAATGGTTATATCCGTTAAAATGGTGAAAGTCCGTTGAAAATGAAAAACTGAGGCATTCGCCTGCCTGGAAATGCTCTCGATCGTCAGGTCCTCCAATAAGTGCTCCTCGATATATTCGATGGCCTTTTGGATTGATTCAACCCACCCCATTTCGTTCCCCCCTTGTCACTATACTAGCAAGGCCGCTCAATAAAATCCTGTCCGTTCCTGCTCTGTTTTGGCAGTATTCGTTTTCCATCATTCGAAACCCGCTTTTCCATGACAGGGATTCAAAACTCCTGTTTTTTCATTTTCAGCTTATACTCGTGTTGGCCGGCAAGCATCGTCATGATATGAAGGAACATGTCCCCCCTGGTGATTCGCTCATTTGTAAATACGCCGATCGCTCCTTCCTTTTTGCTAATATTCTCTTGCCTTGTGAAGGCGTCCATCACTGGGCCCAACTCTTCACCGTCCAGCAGCTTCTCAGCAACAATTCCCGGAATTGGGATTCTCGCTCCGGCAGCTACAAAGACCTCACCGTCCCTTGTTGCCATTGCACCCCAATTACACAAAAACAGGGCTTGTCCCATTTTCACGACACCGCCTTCAAGCCCGATGCCCATTTCGGCATCACTGTGAATCAAGCAGTTCCGGGCACGTGTCATTGCCCCCTCCATCGTTTCCTCGTCTGAAAAAGGCTGTTCCGGGACCCCGCTCTCCACTTGAAGCGAAATGATTTCTGCATCTTCATATACACCTAGCACGGCACTTACTTTCGCCGGATTCTTACTGCCTACTGCTATTTTCAATATAATTACCTTCCTTCTATGTAAAAAAAGCTGATGGAAAAGGATACATGACAGCATCCCTTTCCATTTCAGCTTCCACCATCAACCGTTATTAATCAAGGTCTCGAATGTCGTTTTATCACAGGAACGAACCAATTTTCCAATCAGTTCACGTGCAGCGGCATAATCATCAATATGAATCATGGATGCATGTGTATGAATATAGCGGGAACAAATGCCAATCACCCCGCTTGGAATGCCTTCGTTTGCAATATGGACTTGCCCTGCATCCGTGCCGCCTTGGGATACGAAATATTGATATGGAATCTCATTCGACTCGGCCGTATCAAGGATGAATTCCCTCATGCCGCGATGAGTGACCATCGAACGATCGAAAATGCGGAGCAGTGCCCCTTTTCCTAGCTGGCCAAATTCATTCTTACTGCCGGACATATCATTCGCAGGACTTGCATCCAAAGCGAAGAAAAGATCCGGTTTAATCATATGAGCTGCAGTTTGCGCACCCCTTAATCCAACTTCCTCCTGGACGGTTGCCCCGGAATATAAGATATTCGGTAACGTTTCACCTTTTAAATCCTTTAACAATTCTATCGCAAGTCCGCAGCCGTAACGATTATCCCACGCTTTTGCGAGGATTTTCTTCTCATTGGCCATGGGAGTGAATGGACAAATCGGTACAATCTGCTGACCTGGCTTTATACCGATTCTTTTCACATCTTCCTTATCATCCGCACCGATATCAATCAGCATATTTTTGATATCCATTGGTTTTGAGCGTTGCGATTCATCAAGCAAATGGGGCGGAATCGAACCGATGACACCAATGACCGGACCGTTATCGGTTATGATCTCGACTCTTTGGGCCAATAGCACTTGACTCCACCAGCCTCCCAAAGTCTGAAAGCGGATCATTCCGTTTTCTGTTACGGAGGTGACCATGAATCCCACTTCATCCATGTGTCCGGCAACTAGTACAGTCGGCCCATCCTCATCGCCTCTTTTTACGCCAAATATTCCGCCAAGGCGATCCTGGACGATTTCATCCGAATACTTTTCCAGCTCCCTCTTCATGAAACTCCGAACTGCATGTTCATTTCCCGAGGCTCCCGGTAATTCCGTCAATGTTTTAAAAAGCTCCAAAGTCTCATGATTCATTTTTCTACCCCTAACTTATGTATTGTTTCTTACTATTTTACAGAACTTAGCATCGTGATACACTAGAAAGTTCTAATTTATCAGTTAATGGGTAAAATTTCAAATTATTAGTCAAATAAAGCGTTCTTCTGTATACTGGAAGAAGCGATTTTAATAAATGCAATGGAGGAGAAATCAATGAATTGGAAAACGTTTTTATTAGGTACTGCTGCCGGGTTTGCTGCTGGCTATGCGACAAAACAGCTATTGGATCAATCAAGTAAACCTTCTCCCGATAAAGTCTTGGCCCAAGTGAAGGAAACGGTCAAAAAGGATGGAAATATATATGGCTCATGGATTTTGATGAAGCCGGAGAGCTTTACAAAAAATGACTTGGACTATGAAGTGTACAAAGGCGGGATCACCAGAAACACAGAGGGTAAACGCGAGCAATTCGAATTTGTCGCAGATGCCTCAACAGGAACGATATTGGAGCTTAATGCGCAAAATG
Organism: Peribacillus sp. NPDC076916; assembly: GCF_050269675.1. Taxonomy (NCBI): domain Bacteria; kingdom Bacillati; phylum Bacillota; class Bacilli; order Caryophanales; family Bacillaceae; genus Peribacillus; species Peribacillus sp. NPDC076916. The sequence continues at coordinate 536,280 of NZ_JBNNIU010000003.1, read as the reverse complement.
ATTGAAACAACAACAGGAGGGCCGTCAAAATGACGTCCTCCTTTTGCTTTCCCTCTTATCGCTTCCGTTTCAATTCGGCTATTATTTCCTTACCCGTTACATCCCATTTGATGGCACAGTATTGGGCATCATGGTAAAAGCTATACCAGGACCCATTTTGCAGTCCGGATTTCATCCACTTTTCCTTTGCTTCAATGGAAGTCATGGGATAATCGTCATAAGCGAGGACCCAGAGGACATTCGCATGCGCGTGCGTCGGCATGATATCTGCCATGTGAATCAGTCTATCCCCACCATCCTCAATGATGATGATCGCATGACCATCACTATGCCCACCGGTATGGAGCATTTTAATGCCGTCCGTAATTTCCTGCTCACCTTCAAAAGGGCGTACAAGAGAAGCGACAGCCTCCCAGTTTTCTGCCCAATATGTACTTTTTGAACGAATATTCGGGTTTTTCATTTCCACCCATTCAGTTTGGGTCGTAATGATTTCTGCTCGCTCGAAAACAGGCACCCAAGTTTCACCTTCACGTTTCGTCAAACCGCAGGCATGGTCGAAATGTAGATGAGTCATTAAAATGTAATCGATATCATTTGGTTGAATCCCAAGTCTGCCAAGATCTTCGACAAGATTGGATTCCTCCGTCACCCCAAAATTCCGCTTCTGCTTGTCATTCAGCTTTCCATTGCCGATACCGGAATCTATAAGCATGTTCAATCCGTTGGCCTGCACCAAAATCGGATCCGTGCGTAACTCGATTTGGTTATTTTCGTTAACAGGATACTTTTTGGCCCAAAGCGGTTTCGGTACAACACCAAACATCGCACCGCCATCCAAGTGAGTCACACCACCATTCAACCATGTTAATTTAATTTCCCCAATTTGCATCGTTTCCATTTTACCCCTCCTCTCCCTTTATTTTAACACCCACCTCCATATATTGAAATCGATAACAATCAAGTCATCCTCCTGAACGGAATACACCGCATGAACAAGAAAAAAAACCAGATGCTGTGCACCTGGTTGGTTTCTGATGATGATTATTGGAACATTGCTTCCAATCTGTATATCCGGTTGCCTTTACTCGAGAACTTTTCTTCATATTCAGTCATGATGTTGCCTTCAAAACTGCTATTGTGAAGATCAAGGCTTACATATTTCAAAAGCATGCCGTACTCGGAAATACTTTTCAAGGAAGATTCGAATAACCCTTGGTTATCCGTCTTGAAGTGGATCTCGCCTTTGTCTGGAAGGATGCCTTCATATACTTCGAGGAAAGTCTTATACGTTAACCGACGTTTTGCATGACGTGATTTCGGCCATGGATCAGAGAAATTCAAGTAGACGCGGTCCACGTCACCTTTTGCAAAATAGTCCCCTAAGTTTGCTGCGTCAACATTCAACAGCTTTAAATTTGGAACATCCGCTTCAATCAGCAAATCCAAAGCAGCTACAATGACGCTTCCATATACTTCAATTCCAATGAAATTCACATCAGGATGGGCTTTTGCCATTTCTGTGATGAAACGGCCTTTTCCAGTACCCACTTCAATATATAACGGATTATCGTTACCGAAAACTTCATGCCATTTACCTTTATGGCTCACTGGCTGATGAATTACATATTGTGGAAAATCATTCAAACGGTCTTCAGCCCAAGGTTTATTTCTTAAACGCATGATGACACCCCTATTTATAATATAATCGTTCAAACCATAACACGAGTGCATGGATTCCTGCAAGTTGATTTTTTCAGGAAACACACACAGAACAAATAAAAAAACTGCCGGCCATCCAGGCGACAGTCTCTGTAGTTTTCATGTATAAAACTTTCAGCAAAACACACCATAAATAAGTGAAGGGCAGGCGAGAACCACCTGGGAATCCCTTGAATCATATTTAAGAAAGGAGAGGTATTATATGCCGCTTTCCCATGAACATCAAATGTCACTATTAAAAGATATATTGACCAACCATCAAACAGACTGCTGTGGATCCGTTTCTGAATGTGAACAGGTTGAAAGGCTCGTCAAATCCCTAATGATCAATATGGAAATTGACAGCAATGTGAAACCGATTCTGACGGAGATTTACGAATACAGTCAAACAGGCATCGGTACCGCCGATTTAGATGCACATATTTCAACCCACCAGAACGACCTGTCCCAGTGGGTGGATGATATCGATCAATTCTGATCAGCCAACCATCAATAATGCTTCCAGCTTTTGCAGTAATTCATTTCTTTCCTCGTAACGCTTTCTTCGATGATGCCATTGGATGGAAAGCACAAGTTGTGAAACCGTGTGCCATTTCATCCTCATCTCCAGGCCTGCGTCAAGTTTCTTGCCGTAACGGGCAAGCCATTGATTCCATTCTTCCCTTGGGACATAAGAATACAGGAGTATGCCGAGATCAATGGCCGGATCGCCAATGACCGCTCCATCCCAATCAATCAGGAACAATCCGTCGGTTTCGGTCATGAGCCAATTATTATGGTTCACATCACAATGACAGACGACTTTTTCGTCGCATTCAATCAACAGGAGATTATTCTGTAAAAAATGGATGGCCTGCTTGATAATCGGAATATCCGTAACATCCGAAGATAACCCGGTTTCTATGTCTGTAAGTATACTTTCAGGTCGTAAAGGGGATTTCCCAAGCCTTTTGAGCATGCTTAACAAAGGATCGGATTGATGAATTTTTTGAAGCAGCTTTGCGACTCTTATATTGTTCATTTCCTGCTGAGATAGCTCCCTGCCTTCCATCCAATGCTGGGCCGTAATTACATCCCCATTTTCCAGGCGTTTTGTCCACATTAACTTTGGAACAATGCCCTCAGCCGAAAGAACAGCTAAAAATGGCGATGAATTTCGTTTAAGGAAGAGCTTCTGCCCCTCTTTCTCGGCAATAAAGGCTTCCCCCGTAGCTCCTCCGGCAGGGGATATATCCCACTCCTGACCTAATAAATGTTCCAACTGGTTCACCTTCGATTTCCTCGCTTAATCATACAAATGTGGGTACGTTCACCTAGTGTATGTATTACCACTACTTTGAGTCCATGTTTTATAAAAAATCCGCCTGTTGGCGAAGCTGCATATATACTTGCATCGGGATGATACCCGCAATTAAAAACATCCTCATTTTAGAGAAATAAAAAAATAGCTATTGAGCAATTAAACAATAGCCATAAATTAAATTTTAGTTGAAAAACGGTTTCTTCGTCAAGTACTATAAAACGATTATACGCATAAAACAAAAACAAATAAATCATTTCATATTTTTGTATGGGTTATCATCCTTGAACATGACGCGGATTTTCTCTTTCAGAACCACTGCAGCTACTTCATGCGTACCAACAATTTCCCCATCAGACTGGATTTTTACTGACCCTTGATTCTTCATTTTTATTATTTTACCGGAAAAAGAATCAACATTTTTCATGTTTAGGTGACCGCCCCAAAAAACGGTGATGAAGACGGTCAATAACTTCAACAAAGTAATATCATGGACCGCAATCACGTTCAACCTATCATCATCCAGCTTTGACATCGGTGAAATTTTCATCCCACCGCCAAAGTAGGGCTGGTTCGCAATAACAATGAACCATACCTTTTTCAAAAGATGCCGATCCCCATCAATGATCAATTCCATGCTGCTGGGCTTATAAGTAAATATCTTTTTTATAAAAATGAACAGATAAATTAATTTACCCGCCCTGACAAAATTAAACCATTTTTTCAGAGCGGAACGTTCTGCTTCATCAGATATTTCAGCATCAATGCCCATTCCCAGGCAGTTCACGAAATAACCCGCCTTGCCATTCGTCTCGTACCGTCCAATATCAATGGCACGGAAGGCATTATCCTGAAATAAAGAAAGAGCTTCTTCCACACTCTCCGTTTTTTGAATGCCCCTTACATAATCATTGCCGGATCCAGCCGCAATGGAGCCGATGATAGCGTGAGGGAAATCACTGGCACCATTTATCATTTCATTAATCGTGCCATCTCCCCCGACAGCGATCACCCTGGTATCCTGATTCGTCCCTGATAGAATTTCCTTCGTCAATCTTAGCGCATGCCCCTTTTCACGTGTAAAGAACACCTCATGGGGAACAGCTTTTGATTTCAGTATTTCCTCGGCTTTTTTCCAAATCTTCAAACTTTCTTCATTTCCAGCCATTGGATTGACAATGAAATATACCGTTTCATTAAGGCGCGGCATGCTCATTTCCTTCTGTTTGGTTATAATCGGCTTCCCATTCAGGTCGCAGGCTGGATGTAGTTTGGCAATATTCAAGCAATGCCTGTGCCCCTTTTAACTGCTGTGCCTTAAGAGGGGACGATATAGCCCGCATCCTTTCAAACCATTCCGGGAAGGTCCGTTTATCCACCATCGTAATATCATAAGGTGCTTCGGGATAATCGACATATCCATTCCGGGATAAAACCACCTTTTTAATCGGCATGTTCACTTCATATAGCTCAAATAACTGGGAGACGATGTTCGTCATCCGATTTGCACCCAATAATGGGTTAAGCACTTTTTTATCTGGATGCTTATGATGCCTTCGGACCCAGAACCGTTCACTCGAACCGATGAAAGCAGCGTCTTCTTCCGCTTCCAGAAAAGTGATGCACCAAGCATCAACAGGGGTCAATAAAATGACTTCGACTTCAACAGGCGCATTTTTCAATAGAAAGATAGGTTTATATAATACAAGAAACGTATCCGGAAAACGCTGCAGAAAAAAGCGGAGCCTTTCATCCAAAAAGAATGATTGGTCCACAAATGACTTTTCACGAAGCGTCGAACTCCCCCATTTCATTTGAAAACGGAGCAATTGATTTAAAAAATTTTGCTTTAATTCATCCAGGCTGGCCGGTCGGAACGGAAACCTTAATGAAAAAACATTAGGATCTTCAATCTGGTTCGGTATTAGCAGTTCTTCTGCCTCTGCCTCCAGTTTCCCTGTCCGGTGGAATATGCCTTTAACCTTTTTAAGCAGGCCCTTTGATTCTTCCTGAGGCGGATCAAATTTGACCTGTGTTTCACTTTCAGTATGCTCGCTATACAACCGATCCAGCTCGCCCGCATTATAAGCAGCCTTCAATTTATCCCATTGCTGTTTTTTCAACCGTGCAAATTGTGTTGGATAATGATAAATATCCTGCTCATACCGGGAAATATAATCCTGCATCTTTATGAGCTGTGCCATTCGACCACCACCCATTTCTCTCTATTTTAGAAGGTTTATCGTGAAAATCTTTTCATATGAAGGGGAAGCTCCAAGATGTGTTTGATATAACGCAACCTGAACTGCTTCAAAATGCTTATCCTCCAAATTTGCTATCTGGCGAACGCTCTCCAACGAAAAGGGACTATCCCCCTCGAATTTTCTTGCCAGCGTAATATGAGGCTTGAACGGCTTTTTATCAAGTTCAAAACCCGCTTCGATACAAGAATTATAGACTTTCCTTTGAATGGCAAAAAGCCGTTCTTGCTGCTTGACGCCTGCCCATAGGATCCTTGGGCTCCCACTCTTGCCAAAACCGCCGATATCGCCGAGTTCCAAGCCGAATGAGGCTTCGTTGGCAAGCTCGTTTTCCACACGCCTCAAAGCATCCTCTTTCAATGTATCGGGAGCATTGCCCAAAAATGCTAGCGTAATATGATAATCGGCTGGATGCAGCCATTTCTTAAATGGAAAGTCTTGCTTAAGTTGTTCCGTAACAGCATGTAAATAAGCCTTAATATCATCAGGCAATACTAAAGCAAAGAAAAAATGAGTATTCATAGTCACTTACATTCCTTCCTGTTTTCCCTTTAATTTTACCATAATTCCCATTCATATACCTTTTCTTGGGCATCCTATTGAATATTCCCTCCATCAGGAAAATCCCCAATCTACCATACTATGTACGAAGGGTCGCTAAAACGAAAAATACAGCAAAAATAAAAAAAAAAAGGACCAAAAAATTGGTCCTTCCCTGTCATTTCTTCTTTTAGCTGAACAGTGTTTCGTAAAGCAGGAACAAGTTCAGTCCTATGATTAGTACGGCTATAAGCCAAGCGACGCTTGAGGTGATTTTATGATTGACCAGGCGGCCCATGATTTTTTCATTGCTTGTAAACATGATCAATGGCACTAAGGCAAACGCGATGCCAAACGAGAGTACAATTTGGCTCATCACAAGGGCTTTGGATGGGTTCACTCCCCATAAAATTATGAGCAGGGGCGGAACGGTGGTAATGACCCTTCTTAAATAAATCGGTATATGCCTTTTAATGAATCCTTGCATGACTACATCACCTGTCATTACACCAACGGATGAGCTGGATAAACCGGCAAATAATAATCCTATTCCAAAGAGCATCGCGACTGATGGTCCAAGTATCGCACCGAATTGTTGATAGGCAACATCCAAGTCCTCTACAAGTATTCCATTCTTATGAAATAGTGCAGCTGAAACTATGACCATGGCGGCATTGATCGCGCCTGCAATCAACATGGCGATGACAATGTCAATTAGCTCAAAACGATAAATCCTTTTTCTTTCCAAATCGTTTTTTCCGACTATTCTTCTTTGAGTCAAAGAAGAATGAAGGTAGATCGCATGAGGCATAACGGTGGCTCCAAGCATACCGGCCGATAGCAAAATACTGTCCACTCCTTCGAACTTTGGAGTGAAGAGTCCTAAAACAACGGCAGAAGTGTCAGGTTTTGCATAAAAAACTTGAGCGCCAAATGCTATCACAACGACAAATATCATGACCGTGATCAGAGCTTCGAAAGTTCTATAACCTCTGCGCTGGAATTCCAGAATGGCAAAGGAACCAATTGCTGCAATTATTGCCGATGTGATAAGCGGTAAGTCAAATAGCAAATAAATCCCTAGTGCAGCTCCTATGAATTCAGCTAGGTCGGTTGCCATTATAACGGCTTCGGCCTGAATCCATAATAAGAAAGATGTTTTTTTCGAAAACTTTTCCCTGCATAGCTCTGGAAGGTTCTTTCCAGTTGCTATTCCCAATTTAGCTGATAATGATTGGATTAGCACAGCCATTAAATTGGATGCGAAGATCACCCATAATAACGTATAGCCATATTTTGATCCGGCTGTAATATTGGTCGCATAATTCCCTGGATCAATATAGGCAACAGCCGCTATAAAGGCAGGCCCTAGATAAGGAAGCAGATTTTTTATTCCTCTCGAAGAAGATTGATGCAACACATCGGACATATCTACGTCAACTCCTTTTTATACGCAACTCAAATTGTTGCGACAGGTAAACTTTTTAGGTTATTAGCAAGTATATTCCTGGTTTTTGAAAATGTCAAAAAGTGAGGATTGCATATAGATTTAATTAACGTAAATGGGGATTCGGTGATGGCCAGCTGCTTCCGGCTACACAGAGTAAAAACCCCTTTGCCACTAGTGGCAAAGGGGTTTTAATTTATTTAACGGAACCGCATTGCTTCTCGATTTCCCCGGAAAACAGTTTCTGCAGTCTTTTGGTTATCGGACCGGGTTCCCCGGCTGCAATCGATTGGCCATCGATATTAATAATTGGTGTCACTTCAACGCTTGTGCTTGTATAAAGGACTTCGTCGGCTGCCATCATGTCCTCGACGGTGAAGGCTTCCTCGACATATGGAATCCCATGTTCAGCGCAAAGTTTCAGCATCACCTGACGGGTAATTCCATTCAGGATCAAGTTTGTGGCCGGATGCGTTTTAAGTAGCCCATCCACCACGATTGAGACATTTGACGAACTTCCCTCCGTCACCGTACCATCACGATGCTGGATGGCTTCATCACAGCCGGCTTCTACCGCTTGCTGTTTAGCCATTATATTACCCAGTAGATTTAAACTCTTGATATTACAGCGCATCCAGCGTATATCGTCGGTGGTAACAGCCTTGACCCCTGGCTTGATTTTCCCTGTATAAGGCATTTCCTTGGTATAGGCAACAAAGACCGGTTCCACCTCAGCAGTTGGAAATGAGTGTGTACGCGGAGATACGCCCCTTGTCAGCTGCATATAGACGATACCGTCCCTCAGTTGATCTTCAGCGATCAGCTCTTCCATGCGGGCTTTGATTTCCGCTGCAGTAAAGGGAACTTTCATCTGTATCAACTTCGCACTGTCCATCAGCCGGTTCAGATGCATATCCCCCGCAAATAATTCGCCATTATAAACCCGGATGACTTCATAGACGCCATCTCCGAATTGATATCCCCTGTCTTCAATATCTAGCTTTACTTCGGACCTGCTTTTAAGGTCGCCGTTAAAAATGATTTTCCCCATGTCTTACTCCCTCTTTGCCTCTTATTTAGCCAATTCTTGAATGGCACGTGCATAAATGGACGTAGCCTTAAGCATATCTTCAATATCAATATATTCATCTTTCTGATGCGCAATGTCTTCGCTGCCAGGGAAAAGCGGGCCAAATGCAACGCCTTCTTTCAATGAACGCGCGTATGTGCCGCCGCCAATCGAAAGAAGTTCAGCTTCATCACCTGTCTCCGCTTCATAAACTGCCTGCAACGTCTTAATCAAGAAGCTATCACTGTCCACATAATGTGGAGTTGAATGCGAATTGGTTTTCACTTTCAAATTATATGCCGCAAGTCTTTCTTCCAATGCCGCCTTTTGCTGTTCCCACTCAAACGTCACAGGATAACGCATGCTGAAACCAATCGAGCTGTCGCCTTGTTTGGAATAATTGAAAACGCCAGCATTGACCGTCAATTCTCCTGTTTGCTCATCCGAATAAGCCACACCTAAATTATTTCCGCGGGAATCTTCAAACAAACGATCCTTTATGAAAGTGAAGTAGGCTTTCGCATGCGGATCAAGAGTAAGATCAGCTAAAAATACAGCTAAATGCAGACCTGCATTCTTTCCATTTTTCGGTTCCATCGCGTGTGCCGAGACACCATTCATCTCAAGCAGCACTTGATTTTTCTGCGGAACGGCCTGGCCCCTCAATGAGTATTTTTGCAAATAATCCTGATAGTTTGCCGCCACTTCAGCAGGGTTGGCCGCTTCCACAATGGCCGTAGCAAAATCCGGTACCATATTCGTCCTTCGACCTGAAGAAAATTCCATAACATTCACTTCAGAATTCGTGCCATTTCCTGCATCGGCAGGGTGTATAACCGAGAAATCCCAGATTCCTTTTTCCGCACTGATGATTGGGAAGTCAGCATCTGGTGCGAAGCCGATCGATGGCATTTCCTCCACTTCAAAGTAACGGTCAACGCAGCGCCAGTTCGATTCTTCATCGGTTCCAATGATCATCCTCACACGTTTGTTCAAAGGTTCTCCCATCTCCCGGACCAGCTTCATCGCATGATAAGCAGCCATCGTTGGCCCTTTATCATCGATTGCCCCGCGAGCATATATGCGGCCATTACGGATTTCAGCGCCGAACGGATCCGAACTCCAGCCATCTCCCTCAGGTACCACGTCGACATGGCATAATATCCCAACTAACTCCTCGCCTTCACCCATTTCGATATGGCCAGCGACATTATCGACATTTTTAACAGTAAAACCGTCTTTTTCGCCCAATTGAAGCATGAAATCAAGAGCTTCCTTCACCCCTTTACCGAATGGGGCCTCCTCTGTCGGATGTTCTTCATCCAGTACACTTTTTATTTTCAATAAGTTTTGTGTATCCAGTAATAAGTCCATTTTACGTTTTTCAACTTCTTCTCGCCAATTCAATTCACTCAAAATACGACAACTCCTCTTTTATATATATTTTTCATTTTATCACTTTTACTACCTGATTCGCCAAGCGTTGCTACCTATTCTTCGTATTCCCGTATTATCGCCAACATCAAACTACCGATAAAATTCCCTGCATTTTAAAAAAACACCCTCTTTTATTAAGGCTGTTTTCGCATACTTTGTTGCTATTCACCAAGTAATGCGGTGTGGTTGATTTCCCCTCCATTGCCCGCTTTCCGCGGGGCGGACGGTGAGCCTCATCGGCGTGAATGCCTGTGGGGTCTTACCTGTCCCGCTGCTCCCGCAGGAGTCTCGCATTTCCGCTCCAATCAACCTTAAATCGTTTCGAAAACAACAATCTTTACGAAAAGAGCTTTTATTAAAAAGAAGATGATTTCATTAGACTATCGCCATCCATAAGCTTTGTTACTTTTCGGTTCAGCCTTGGGATGTATAGAGCTAAAAAAACGGACCGTCCTAAACTGAAAGCCAGGAATGCAAGCCATAATCCATGATTGCCATGATTGCTGACCGCTGTGAATTGGACAAGTAGAAAAGCCGATAATGCAAGGAGCATTGAGTTCCTTACTGGGACGGCTTCTGTCGCACCGGTAAACACTCCATAAAAAATGAGGCCGATAAAGGCACTGAATGGGAATAGGACTATCCAAAGTCCATATTCATGGGCCAGTTCGATGACGCCGGAAATGTCCGTGAAAAGGAGAATGACCTTATCGCTGAACAGATAGTAAGATGCGGCAAGTATGACCGAAGCATACAAGCCCCACCGCGCCGATAGTGAGAGTGTTTTTTTATAAAGGTTTATATCTCTCGAACCAATCGCCTTCCCGACCAGAAGACTCGACGCGTTCGCGAAGCCATCAAAACAATAGGCCATCAGGTAATGGATTTGAATGAGTACGGCATTTGCCGCCAGTGTCTCTGTCCCGAAAGTGGCTCCCTTGGCCGTAAAAAGATTGAAAACCGTGATCAGGCAAATGGTCCTGATGAATAAATCCCTGTTGACCACCATCATTTTTTTCAGGGAAGCCCGATCGAACCCCTCCCGGAATGAAAACGAATCCGGTACGTTAACCGCTTTCCTGATCACCCACAAGCCCAGAAAAAAAGCGGAAATTTCTGATATCAATGAAGCCGCAGCAACCCCTGATACAGACCATGAAAAGCCATTTACAAAAACGAGGCATAAGACAATATTGATCACGTTCATGAAAACTTGAATGAACAAAGATGTTTTTATCCTGGATTTCCCGATTAACCAGCCTAAGATGACATAGTTCAATAATGCAAAAGGCGCACCCCATATCCGGATGCCGAAATAATCTGCGGCAAAGGCGGAAACGTCCGATTCCGGACCGATTGCGCCTAACGAGATATTCAAAATGGGTTTTTGAATCACGATAAACAGCAGGCCGATGATCGCTGCAATGAAGAAAGGCCGAATCAAGGCCATCAGGCTTTGCTTTTCATCCCGTGCCCCCTCCGCTTGTGCAGCGAAGGCAGATGTACTGACCCGTAGAAAACCAAAAAGCCAATACATCGTATTAAAAATTATGGTTCCGACAGCCACCCCGCCAATATAAGCGGGATCACTCAACTTTCCAACCACAGCCGTATCGACCGCACCGAGCAAGGGCGTACTCATCGTCGAAATCGTAAGCGGGATGGCCAAGGAAAGATACGCTCTGTTATTCATAAAATGATGACCTCCTATGTACATGAAAGTTCTGAAAAATCAGAAATGGAATGGCATTATAAAAAATTGTATTTAAAGTACAAAAAGATTGCAGTATTCAATTTTAATTACTAGAATTGAATATATGGTGCTCCCCGGCATGCATGGGATGCCTCTACAAGATTACTTGTGAATCATTTCAAATAGAACGGGTAAAGCTAATTAGATATTGATAATTTACGGTTTCAATAGTAGAAGCTTGAAAGATTGATACCGCTTTCAACCCGCAGCAGTTATGGGAAGTCCCTTTTTTCACAGGCATACATGTACTTTCTTTTCCAGCAAGAAAAAGGATATTCGCAAGCCGGAAAATAAAATTCTTGACAGATTCTTGAAGGAGTTATAGTATTGCTCGTTGATAATATAACTTTTGCACTATGTTTGAACATAAATTCATCGTTATAACAACTAATTAGGAGTGATCATGATGGGAAGATTGACTAATAAAGTAGCCATTATCACCGGGGGAGCATCTGGTATGGGCCGGGAAATGGTAGACCTATTCACAAAAGAAGGAGCACAAGTCATTGCTGCTGATATCAATGAAAAAGCTGTAGCTGTTGTGAATGAACTGAATAATGTCCATGGAACTGTACTTGATGTATCTTCAGACGAAAGCTGGAAAAAGGTGACGGATGAAGTTATCGCTAAATTTGGCAAAATCGACATTTTGGTAAACAATGCCGGTATCTCAACAGAAAAAGGCATCAACGATACGACTTTGGCCGATTGGCAGCTAATGTTAAGCATCAATGGCTTTGGACCATTCCTTGGAATGAAACACGTTATTCCTCATATGGCTAAAGAAGGTAAAGGCGCAGTTGTAAACATTTCTTCCTTCACTGCTCAAATCGGAATGGGCTTGAACTCTTACTCAGCTTCAAAAGGGGCCGTTCGTGCTATTTCCAAGGCTGCCGCAACGCAATATGGCCGCATGGGCGTCCGTGTCAATGCCGTATTCCCTGGTATCATCGAAACACCGATGACTCAAAAATTGGAAGAGTCAAAAGAGTTAGTGAACCAAATGATCAAAGCGACTCCATTACAACGTTTGGGTCAGCCGGCGGATATTGCAAATGCCGTGCTTTATCTAGCATCCGATGAAGCTTCATACGTAACTGGTGCCGAGCTTGTCATCGACGGCGGATACTCAGCTCAATAATTAAAGGCAGAAATGGAAAATCCCGTTTCTAAAGATCCAGAAACGGGATTTACTGATTCACTGAAGGAATTTGGTAAGTTGAAATGAGTTACGTTAACACACCAATAAAATAACCAAAAGTCGTAAATACCAAACACCAGCTGAAAGCACCTGCTCCTGCGAAGATAAAGTACTTTCGTTTCCCCATCCCATTCATACCGGAAATGTAACTGGCGAAGTGACGGACTCCTGGGATGAAATAGGCTATGATGATGGTCCAAGGACCGTATTTATTGAACCATTCCTCCAACCTCTCCAACCTCGCTGGGGTCATTTTGATCCACTTACCATGCTTCCTCAAAAAAGGTTTCCCCACCTTTTTTCCGATGAAATAACTGACAAGCATCCCGGTTATCGATCCAAGGAAACTGACAAGGAATGCTCCCTGGACATTCAAAACGGAAATGGATGACAAATAACCGACAAAAGTCATCATGAACTCATCAGGTACCGGCAAGCCAATAATCCCAATGGCCAACAGTCCATATATTGCAAAATAACCATAGTTTGATATTAAGTCTTTTATTATATCCATCTAAAGTACTCCATCTCAGCACCCTTTTTTAAAGTAATCCATTTTCTTACACGGGCCTGGGTAACGTGATTACTCTTTTTTAATAGGATAACCTAATTTAACCCAAATGAGTTGGTTTTCCTAAAAAAAAAGAGAAAAAAAAAAGAATGGACACGTTTTTTGTTGAAATACCTGTATAAAATGCTATTCAATCGAAATGAAAAACGGCAACAATAAAGCGGACTCTATACCTGAGTCCGCTTCTTCTTAATTCACAAGCTTTATTTCATTGATTGGCCAATACACTAGATTCGCCTTGCCGACAATTTCATCGACGGAAATCGTGCCTATTTCACGGCTATCCAAACTATTTTGGCGATTATCCCCCATAAGGAACAACTGGCCTTCCGGCACTGTCATGCTGCCTGTAATATCTTCTAGCTTGAAGGATTCAGTCAGCGGCACCCCTGCCATCTGATTCTTATATTTGTCCAAGTAAGGTTCTTCATAAGCTTTCCCATTAATATAAAGCGTATCATCTTTATATTCAATATGGTCACCTGGCAAACCAATTACCCTTTTTATATAATCTTTATCTACCGTTGCATGAAAAACGACAATGTCAAACCGGTCTATATTATCGATATTCGTTCCAAACTTAGTAAGAACAATTCTTTCGTGGTCTTGCAGAGTCGGCATCATTGACTCACCGTCCACGACAATCGGTGCAAAAATATACGTTCGAATTAAAAAAGCTAGAATGACTGCAATCAATATCGCTTTTATCCATGAAAAAACTTCTTTTCTTTTTTCCAATCGAAGTCCCTCTCTCTATTTTTTATTCATGTCATTATATCATAAACCTTTAATGATCACGTCATGTAAATACCCACATTTTACACATTGTAAGTCACTTCCATTTTTCATGCTGGCTTTCGATGCTTCCCCACTCTATTTCCCTGCGCTGCATCTTGCCTGGACAAATCGCATTATATGTACCGACTTTCTCATTTATTTCATCAATTCGTTTCATTAATTCAGACTCAGTTCCATTCATTTTTTTCAATTGAACCAATCCGGACAGCTCTTCCCGAATATCTTTTTGCCATTTTATCCAAAGCGGAAGGTAGCCGGCTTCTTTGGCCTTCGTCAAGAAGTTGTCATATATATTTCCCGATAGCGCCGACTCCGGAAGCGGTTTTCCAAAGCCGGGATTATTCTTCAGCCCGCGTCCCTTTCATATTCCTTAAAAATCTGATCCATCCAGTTCACATGCCCGTGTTCTTTGCCCATAAACATTCCCCCTTCAGATCACTTCTAGTTACATGTATTTACAATTATAACATTTTTATCAACACAGGCTCCACCCCGGAGAATCAATCGCTGAACACTTTCTACTATTATATAGGCACATCTTTCAGCCAAACACATTCAGACAGCAAAAAAAAGGATCCCCCTATTGCGTAACAGGTTCCCTTTTGAGGTGAAAACATTGCAAATCGCATCATATTTTTTGTCACTAATATCAATGGAATTCTCTGATTAAATAACGTCATTAAACGCAAAGAAGGGATAGCTTAATGGCTATCCCTTAAATTCTATCGACTACCTTTAATTTAATAAATTTGCTGTCTATTTTTATAGCTCTTTTCGTAAAGATTATTGTTTTTAAAACGGTTGATTGGAGCGGAAGTGCGAGACTCCTGCGGGAGCAGCGGGACAAGTGAGACCCCACAGGCGTTCACGCCGAGGAGGCTCACCGCCCGCCCCGCGGAAAGCGAGCAATGGAGGGGAAATCAACCACGCCGCATTACTTGGTGAATAGCAATAAAGTATGCGAAAACAGCCATTTTTACTGAGTGTCTTCGTCGCTTTTATACTCCAAAATCTCACCTGGCTGACAATCTAAAGTCTTGCATATCGCTTCTAATGTTGAAAAACGAACCGCTTTTGCTTTTCCATTTTTCAGAATGGAAAGATTCGCCATAGTAATTCCAACCCTCTCCGAAAGCTCCGTTACGCTCATTTTTCGTTTTGCTAACATCACATCAATATTAATAATAATTGCCATATCCTCCACCTCAAACCGTCAAATCATTTTCTGATTTTATGTTAATCGCTTCTTTTAGAAGCCGTTGGAGGACAGCAGCAAAAACGGCGATAACCATAGAGGCGAAAATAATGACCAATCCGATTGGTATGAAACTTGGAGGGTCAACTCTCTTCCCCATGAGATAGTAAAGCGGCATACCTAGCAGATACAAGGTACTGATGGTGATGGCACAGTATTTTATATTATTTAAAGCTTTTACCGATAATTCCGAGAATGCTTGGTTCTTATCAATATAGCTTAAAAGTTTAAAAGCCTGATACAGAGCAAAGTAAAAAGGAATCGCGGCTGCGTACATATCAATTAAAACGAGAGATTTCATATAAGCCATTTTTGGATACAATTCTCCAGCAAAATCCCCAATCTTAGGCACTAAAAATATGCACAAAGCGAGAATTGGGATTCCGATAAGAATAACAGCCATCTTCAAAAAGAGTGTTGTTCCTCGTTTCATAAAGTGCACCTCACTTATTTAATGTCAGTTTTGACTTTACTACATAATTTATTGTTTTACAATAAATTAGTATTGTTTTTTATTATATTATTATTGTTATTAAAGTACCCTTTTAATTTTGACAAAAATAAAAAGCATTTCTCATTACAAAGAAATGCCCTTACTTTTAAATGTTAAATTTACAACTAATTCCAAATAGTTCAATAAAGGAAATCAACAACGAAAAATAACAGAACCTACTTAAAATAAATAATAAACCTTGTAATTCTCCGTTAATTTCCCACTGTACAATAATTATTTTTATTTCCATATTCGAGAATTGGTATGTGCAATCAAGATTGAATTTTAATAAAAACATCAAAGAGTGTAGTAATATCAAGGAAATAAAAAACGTGAATTCATGGTAAAAATGTATTGTGAAATTGACTTTTTTCCTTCTATTTAACAGTGATTTTCCGTTTTACTTCTGCCTTGTTCTTCGATTTATCCGTAACGGTGTAAGTCAATGTATAGGTGCCTTTTTTCTTCGTATTCACAGTCCCTGTTATTTTGATCTTACTTGTTAAACTTCCATCAAGATTATCTTTCGCGGATACACCTGATTTAGGATTGAATGACGAGTTATAGGCAATGGTTTTGCTTTTTGCACCGGAAATGACCGGCTTGGTGCTGTCTACCGTAATCTTTCTTGTGACTGTCGCAGTATTTTTCGATGAATCAGTGACTGTATACTTTAATGTATACGTTCCTTTTTTCTTTGTATTCACCGTACCTGTCACCTTTATTTTACTAGTCATGTTGCCATCCAGGTTATCTTTCGCGGATACGCCTGATTTAGGGTTGAATGTCGAATAATAGCCGACGGTTTTACTATTGGCTCCCGAGATGACTGGCTTGGTGCCGTCTATCGTGATCTTTCTTGTGACTGTCGCTGCATTTTTCGATGAATCGGTGACCGTATACTTCAATGTATAGGTCCCCTTTTTCTTCGTATTCACTGTACCCGTCACTTTGATTTTACTAGTCAAGCTGCCATCGGCATTATCCTTGGCACTCACGTTTGTTTTTGGATTGAATGAAGAATTAAGTTTGATGGTTTTATTCCCGGCACCGGAAATCACCGGCTTGACTTTGTCATAAACGGTTATTTTCCTTATGACCTTGGCAACATTCCCAGCTTTGTCTGCTACCGTATAAGTCAAAGTATAGGTGCCCACTTTCTTGGTATCCACCTTACCTTCCACACGTATGGCACTCGTTAAGTCACCATCTTTATCATCCTTCGCCTTTACGCTGGTTTTAGGATTGAAAGTTGAGTTGAATGGTATCGATTTACCAGTTGCTCCTGAAATTACAGGTTTATTCGTATCCTTGATGGGCACAACACCCGATGGCCTATTGGATATGTAAGCCGATGAGATATATCCCTTGATACTCTTGTCTTCCGTTTGTACGGGGTAAAAGACAAATTTATTTCCTTTAGATTCGTGATAGTCAAAATTCCCTGTGATGATCAAGCTTGTATTGGGTGGCACAAGTACCGCACCTGCCGTAGTGCTTATTTCTTTCCTGATATTCGCTCTGGATGTCGTCAAAACTTTGTCTCCGGCCTTGAACCAATAAACAGAGTCATGCGTTTGGTCTGTCAGTGTGTATTCAAGATTTTTAAAGATGATATTTTCGGTGCTTTCCCGATTATATTGAAAGTCCGTTGTTTTGACTGGATATTTGGCCAGTTTTGTGCCATCCAAATAACTTTGTTTTTCTATCTCGGCAAAAACCTCCTCTTGATAGGCATTCGGATTTATTTTCCCGTTTTCCTGGTAAAGAGGACTGTTAACCGGTTTTGTCCCGTTGTATGCCATGACAGGGAAATACCAATTTTCGATGACCCTTCGTCCTGCACCTTTGATCTTGGGCAAATCCCTTCTTGAATACATGCCATTCAACACCTCGACGCCTGCCTCGATATTGTAGACTATATCATTTTCCAGCTTTTTCTGGTCATACCCACTTTTATCGGTAAGCTGCATTAGACCGATACCGCCATCGCCGGATTTATTCGGTGTACCGTCCTCATTAAACTGCCTCCAATCCCCGTTTTCCTGCGTAGCCACCGCTTTTACCACTTCAGGAGGGATTTCGGCCTCTATTGCCGCATTCGTCAGTAAGCAGTTAATTTGCTTATGGGAAGGATTTTCATTGGATTGAATCTTACCGAATGATGAACACGCATTGGTTATTCCAGACTCCGCAAAAGCCTGTCCATTGAACAAACCGAGCGTTAAACAGGTCAGTGCCCCAACCTTCATTAAAGGTATCCTCATTGATTGAAAACTCCAGTCTATTTATATTTAAATCTATAATAATAGTAACATGATAGACTGGTGATTGCAGGTATAAATAGGAATATCCCCCTAAAATATCCGCACGGCACAAAGGAGCTGACCCGCATTTTCGGGTCAGCTCCTTTGTTTTCAAATTACACTATGTATAGTGTCGGATCATACGATCACTTCCACCGTTTCCCTCGGCTTCCTTACAAGGCACATGATACCCGGTATGATGAAGAAAAAAAGCGGCCAAACATGAAAGATCGTCAGAATGCCCGTAATGATCAATAAGATACCGGCTCCCTTCGCTTTGCCGCCTTTTAATAGAAAGATAGAGATCAAACCGCCCGCCAATGCAATGAACAGCGATATGATTCCAGCCCATAGTATGCCCATGAACAACTTGATCGACATATCTACCTCAGACGAGGAAAACTCTGAATCTGTCATTAAAGAGTAGTCCATCATTTCTTTCATATCGATACTGTTGAGATAAACGGCCGCTATGATCGTCATGATTAAAAAAATCACAGCGATACCCACGCCTAAGATACTTAATACGAATTCCCATGTCCGTTTCATTTACTTCGCCTCCCTGGAAAAGTCACGTATATATAATACCCAATCTGTGCAGAAATAAAAGACTTTTATTCCTTACTCCCCAAAATCTTATGAACGTCCAATTGGTAAAGCTGACCAACTCCATTCCCTTTTTTCAATCGATCATATAATTCATCTCTTTTACTTTCCAGGTTAATCATCTTTGTCATATGTTTTATAAAGAAACGGACCGCCTTCACAATCATTACGAAATAACAGAACCAGCAGGGCAATGTAGAATAATTGCCATAAAATATCGCCCATATTAAACATGAAATCACCCTACAACATTTCTACGGGTATGCATCACGAATCCCCTCCATAGGAAATAGACTCTGTTTTCATCAGAGCCTAAAAAACATTCCTATTCAAGATCAACTCCACCAATTGTTCGACAGACGGTTCCTTCGGCATCATGTCCAATGTAAATCCATAGTCTTTAAGTCTATTGCCGGTACTTTCCCCGATTACCCCGATGAGGGCTTGATTTAGCAGCCCTTCAACATCCACGTCTGCCTTTTTCCCATATTGCATCAGCATATCAACTGAATGCCGATTCGAAAATAGTACCGTTCCGACAGCTATCCCTTCCAGCATTCTCGGAAGGATTTCAAGAAATCTTTCATCGACAGATTTATCGACTGATTGAAAATAGTCTCCGTCCCCATGAGCAGGGTCTCTTTGATCTCTGTTTCGATCACCAACAACCAACAAGGTTCCGGCTTCCGACATCTCGGATTTGAGCTCGGCCATCAGTCCCCGTTGCTGTAAAGCCTTTTTCGATTTCCTTGATAACACATAAAGTTTAGAAGAAATCCGGCGGAAGTCAATAGCATGTTCAGTGAGTGAATCCAAGAATCCATGGACACTTTCGGGAGAAGTGAAGAGAATCCGATCATACAAAAGTAAAGAGAGCAGCTGTCTTTCATCTATTTTCACTTTGGCCGCTTTCCATTTAGGAAACTCGATGACTTCGCCGCCAAGTTCATGCAGGGTTTCTGCCAAGGAACTTTTTGCCGTCCCGGTCCTGGCCACTAAAAACCGTTGCCCAAAGAGTGGCTTCTTTTCGAACCATTGCAGTTTTCCCCTTAGTGAAATGATATCCCCGACCAAGGTGATCGCAGGATTGCCAAGCGACCTTTCACTTACCCTTTCGACGATATCATCCAAAGTCCCCTCGACACTTTCCTGTCTTCCATAAGTGCCCCATTGTATGACGAGTGCCGGCGTATTCCCCGGCTTTCCATGATTGATCAAATTTTCACGGATATGCGGAAGGTTGGCTACACCCATATAAAAGGCAACCGTATCGATGCTTTTCACAAGCCCGTTCCAATCCATATCCTTCTTCGTTTGGTCATGGCCCGTCACCATCGCAAAGGAACGTCCATAATCCCGATGCGTGACAGGGACTCCCGCGTACATGGATGCAGCAATGCTGGACGTAACCCCCGGAATGACTTCGAATGGGATTCCCACATCTTTCAACGATTCGGCTTCCTCCCCTACTCTTCCAAAAACGGAAGGATCCCCGCCTTTCAAGCGGACGACCCGATGCCCTGCCATTGCTTTGGAAACAAGAAGCTCATTGATTTCCCCTTGACTGATGCCATTCGTATAAGGTGTCTTGCCACAATATATCAATTCACAATCGAGGGTGGCAGCCTCCAACAGCTTTGGATTAAGCAATCTGTCATATAAAATGATGTCCGCTTTTTCAATCGCTTTTTGACCTTTTACGCTAATAAGGCCCACGTCACCCGGACCAGCACCCACAAAATAGACCTTGCCCTTGGTCATGCCGAATTCACTCCTATCTGCTTGCTATTCCCTGATAATATTTCACCAGCTCCACCATTGCACTGCCCATCCGCTGATCTTCAGGATATATGACCCGCTCGATCCCTTCATCGATTATCACCTGCGCCGTTACCTTTCCGACCGCAAGAGCAATTACATCTGATGCAAACAGGTCGGTTATCTTATCCTCCGCACCTTGTTCACGGACAAAACTCATTAAATTTCGCGGCTGCGGTGCACTTGTGAACACAACCGAATCGATTTTGCCTTCAAGGATTTCTTGGATCAGCTGTTGCATCGTTTCTTTTTCAGGCGGTATATGTTCATATGGCAGGATTTCTTTATGTTCCACTTTTTGTTCATCCAACCAGTTCATCAAAAGAGGCGCCGGATCGCCGTGAAGCTGCAAAGCGACCTTTACACCTTCAGGCAGATGGCCTTCCAGATTGCGAACAAGCCCTGCCGTACTGCCATCATCATCCCGGATTAACGGCTGCAGGCCAAGCTTTTTCAGCATATTCACCGTTTTATAGCCCCTGGCTGCAATTTTCATGGACTGTAAAGCTTCAATGAAACGATCTCCCGCTTCCATCTTCACTGCCGTTTTATATAATAATTCCGTCCCCACTCCCGTCGTCAGGATGATCCAATCGAACTCCCCTGCCATCAACCGGGTGACATCCTCTTCCAAATGGGAATCATCCAGGAATACCGTCCCCTGTGCCGGGCGAACGAGCGGGACTCCCCCAAGATTTTGAACGATTTTACTAAGTTCCTCCGTCTTCCTCGCTCCCAATAAAGCAACGGTCCTGCCATTAAGCTTACTCATCCATGCCCCTCCTATATGTACATTCAATTAAATCCATCTCACCCATTATACAAATTTTCAGTCTTTGAAACTACAAAAAACGAATTCGATATCAAAATCAACGCTTTTTCTTTCTTTAATCCTATATAAATTCAATGGAAAAGTGGATTGGCAGCATTTTTCTTCTTATAAGTCCAATACTCGTGAGTTTCGAGCAAATACTCGCGAGTTCCGGTCTTTTACTCGTGAGTTTCGAGCAAATACTCGTGAGTTCCAGGCTTTTACTCGTGAGTTTGGGGCAAATACTCGTGAGTTCCAGGCTTTTACTCGTGAGTTTGGAACACAGTTTAAAAAAGCTGCCACCAGGACAGCCAGATTTTCACTTTATTAACTTTTGTGAACGGCCATTTGGGCAATATGCTCCTGTTCCTTTTTTACAAAAACATCATATTGAGTGTTTTCATGGCGATGTTGAAAGTTATCAGAGCCTAAATTCATAGGCGTTTTCGTTTTGAATCGTATCCCTTCCCTTTCCAATTTCGCAACTACTTTAAAATAATTTTCATTCCCGAATGCCGTATAGATACATGTCCAATATTTATAGAAAATTAGTTTGGCAGTTACTGTACAGGCAATCACGAAGACTAGTATCCCAATCATTATATACACATCTTAGCTCCCTTTCATTTCGGGCTTTTTCGAAAATCCATCCTATATACTATATTCTTTGCCGTACATAACATTTCCTTTTTAAGTAAATAAAGGGGACCCAGTTTTGGGTCCCCTTCTTCATATTTGCATTATTTTTCAGGAACGTTACAAGAACCGTCCGTACAGGTGTCGCCTGTTGCTGGATCATTCACGATTGTAAGCGGATTTTCCTCAGCCCATACTTTTTTTAGCGTATCCAGGAATGCTTCCGTTGGCTGGGCGCCGGAGATTCCATACTTGCGGTTAATGACGAAGAAGGGCACACCTGTAATACCAAGCAGGCTTCCTTCTTGCTCATTTCCCCTAACCTCTGCCGTGAAAGCCGTTCCTGCCAGCATGGTCTCCGTCTCGGACTTTTCAAGGCCGGCCTCTTCAGCCAAACTAGCCAATGTAGCGTGATCGCCAATATGTTTGCCTTCGGTAAAGTAAGCTTTAAATAGGCGTTCATTCATTTCTTTCTCTTTACCTTTTGATTCAGCAAAGTGCATCAAGCGATGAGCATCGAACGAATTGGTTAAGACCACTTTGTTCAAATGATAATCGAGTCCCAATTCTTTAGCCTGTTGCGTCAGGTTTTGGCTGCTCGCTTCCACCTGCGCTTGGGACATGCCGTATTTCTTGGCCAACATTTCATTTTGAGTCATATTGATATCCCGCTCAGCCTCTGGATTCAACTCAAAACTGCGAAATGAGACCTCTACCTGATCTTTATTTTCAAACTGCTTTAACGCCTCTTCGAATCGACGCTTTCCTATATAACAGAACGGACATTGATAATCCGACCAAATTTCCACCTTCATGTAACTACCTCCTCATTTTAAGTGCAATCGCATTAAGCACATTATATAATCCTGGGTATCCTCTTGCAAGGATATTACCCCAGACACTCATTTTCAAAATTGGTGAAGTCGACTTTTTTCATGAATTCCTCCAATGTATAGCCCTTTAGCAGGCGCAATGTTTCCTTTTCGGCTTCGTTCATGATCTCCTCCAATGCCGTATCCAGATGCTTCCCGACTTCCCCGCATTCGCTCGTTTCCATACAAACAAGGCATTCCGGCCTTACCGCTTGATACACATCCGCCAAAGTAAGCTGAGACGCAGGCACCTTCAAGCTATAACCGCCTTCCCGTCCTTCCTTTGTTTCAACGATCCCCGCAGCTGCAAGCTGGGCCATCACCCTTCTTAAAAAAGTGGCGTGTGACTTCACCTTTAAGGCGATTGCCGAACTTGTCAGGAGCTTTTCGCTTTGTGCGAGCCAAACCAGAGAGTGAATGGCAATAGCGAAACGCGGCGGTCCGATTTGATTGTTTCGATTACCTGAAGACATGATTATCCCTCCTTACGCCCTATCCATGGTAAGGTCATTATACTATGTTACGTGCTCCTGAACAAATGGCGCCGTTTCCGTTTTTTCGACCGCAGTGCACGATTTTCCGGACTGGCAAAAGCATCTTTTGCCGGGTTTTCCAATTCTACTGAATGATTTGTACATTTTCATATAAATAAGCTTCTTCGGGTGCCTTTATTTTCTTCGACTCTTTTAAATCGATCACAGGTACGGGCTCCCCTTTATACCTTCCTTTTTTTAATGTCCCTGTAATCGTATACCAATCATTCGTCTTCATTCCTTCCACATTCCCGTTGACCATATATCCGTATAACGTCGCATCGACCACACAGCAGGACATGGAGAGGCGGGAGATGGCCATTTGTTTTTTCGTAAATGTATCCTCACGGTATATGAACCCCGAAATCTCTATTTCCTTCCCCTCGATCGTATCGAGGTTGTTCAGTAAATCATCCAGTACTTCAAAATAATTATCATCAGTTACCGAGATTTTCTCCCCATTCGCATGTTTCCCTGAATCATACGAGCTTACCAGCTGTGTCTGCTGCTTCGCCAGCCCCCTTTTCGCCAGTACTTCCCCGCTTAATGTAAAATCGGTCAAGATGAAGCCCAGAAGAATCGGAATGAAGAACAAACTATAATTCAGGACCAGTGCGGACGCGGAAGACTCTCCATTCGATCCGCAATCACAAGGATGTCCACCTTGTTTTTGTTTTTTCATTCGGATGAGGCTGATCACTAAAAAGGCAAAAAGCGCCGCCAATGCATATGGAATCATTTTGGGTGCAATCAATTTCGTTAAATATCCTGAAACATACAATTTAAAGATCATGAGACCCAGTCCAAGCAGCAGCAATCCTTCAAGCCTCTGGATAAATAAACGTTTCATCAGAAGCCCCCCTTACTGATCAACCCACTTGCAATCAGGCATAGGCTGAAGACGATTGCGAAAACAAGCAGAACATACGTGACGACGAAGCTCCGTTTAAAACAGGACATCATGATCAGGACATTTTTCAAATCCAGCATGGGACCAAATACAAGAAAACCGAGTATGGAGCCTGGCAGGAAGCTATGGGAAAAGGAGGCAGCAACGAATGCATCGGCTGATGAACAGAGTGAAAGCAAAAATGCAATGCCCATCATCAATGCCGTGCCTTTTATTGGCGCCTGACCAATACCGGCCATTACGGACCGATCCATAAACACTTGAAATACACTGGCAAGCAAGGCCCCGATGATAAAGTATCTGCCGACCGTAAAAAACTCCTGTGAAGTATGTTCCATGAAGCTTGTCCATTTACTGGACTGAAGATCATGTACATGCCCGTGTACCAGTTCCTGCTTTTCCTCTTTCACCACATCTTTCGTGCTGAATATATGAATGAATAAACCTGCAATTATGGCCGTCAGGATACAAAGAATGATTCTTCCATATAGAATGGCCGGATTATTTTGGAAAGCATAATAAGTTGAGCCGAACACGATGACATTCAATATTGGGGCAGTAACGAGCAAGACCACACCTGCATGGATCGGGACACCCTTTTGGATCAATCTCCGGACGACCGGGATGATTGCACATTCACAAACCGGAATGACAAGCGCCGCCCCTATCGCAGCAAAAATGGCCGTCAGGGGTCTTTTTGGTATCATCCGCTGAATGATTTCTTCACTGATGAACAACTGGATGAACGATGAGGCAATGGCCCCCAGGAACAGGAAAGGAATCGATTCTAAAAACAATCCCAAAAACACGACGAACACAGAGTGAAGCATCGGGTAGCCCGAGAAATCAAGCGCTTTGGGAATGAATACATCGCCTAGGAAAAAGAATGCCAGCATCGAAAACAGCAGCATCACTAACAGCAAATTTCCCGTGTATCGTTTCAAAAGCATATTCTACCACCTCGCAAATCAAAATTATTACGATTTAAGTCCGGATTCGGTCTAGTATATGCTTTTGATAGGATGAACAGAACATGAAAAAAAGAGAATGGAAGAACATTCCCCACCCTCATTTATTTCTTCGATATAAATCCCTGCTCTTGTAACCTTCTCCTAAAATCGTTTTCATTTCCTTGCGCCGTTTCACTTGGGTAGCCTCTTGTTTTGCACTATACACGTAACGGGCCCAATCCTTGCGATACCCCGGGGTAAGTGATTGATAGAACGCAAGCAAATCAGGAGAATCCTGCAAATCTTTCTCAATTTCTGAAACCATTTCGATATAATCATCTACTGATTGGCTTGCTTTAATAGATGGACGGTTCCTATTTTTCGAATCTTCTTTCAGTCCGACTACCGTAAAGACATCATCCAACCCGACCATACGTGCAAACTTCAGGTCACTCGAGCCAACATAACCATCATCATCCGCACCAAGGCCTTGCATCAGATCATCACGATGAATATATGTAGCATATTCTTTATTACCTTTCTTGGGGTAAGCCAAATAAATATAGCCGTTTATACTCAAATGATTTTTCTCGATCACCTTATCCACGATTCCTTTTAAAGAATCCATATCCAATACAAAAGCAAATATAAGATCATAGGCAATTTCAGTAAGCTCTGTATCGTAATCCGGCAGCTCTGCTAAATAATCCGCCCCGGCAGGCAGATTCAAGACTGCCACCCTTTCATATTTATGTAAATTCAGTTTTTCTACTATTGTTTTAGCCATTGGCATTCACCATCCTCGTTCATTTTGTCCATCCTCAGTTTATAAGCTCCCCATTGCGTTAGCAACTTTTCTTATGGTTTCCTTATTCAAGAAAAAAAGGACGGGAAATAATTCTCCCGCCCTTTTTAAAATATTGGCTTGAACACCGAAGGCTAAAGCACCTAGTAACACACCAATCGATCAGCCTCCCATTGCATTACCCGCAAATGTAACATCATACAAGCCCCCATAGCTAATGGGGCAACATGCAACCTAAAGCTTCGTTTAAGTAACGGATTTTTAGCCAATAAACTTAACGTAATTTAATGGAACCGCCATCCACCATAATTGTTTGCCCAGTAATATAATCAGAATCCTCACTTGCCAGGAATACAGCTGTACGCCCGATGTCACTTTCAAGCTCACCAAGTCTTCTTAGAGGAATTTTGGCTAGCATACTTTGATAATATTCTGGTTGTTCTTCTGCCCATTGAAGCATGCCAGGTGATTTGGCAATCGGGGAAATGATATTTACATTGATGCCGTATGGACCGAATTCATTTGCTGCAACACGGGTAATTCCTCGGATTGCTTCTTTTGCTGCTGCATACGTACCTTGATTGACATCACCATTAATCCCGGCACCTGATGCAAAGTTAATGATTTTGCCCTGTGTTTCCTTTAAGTAAGGCAATGCGGCTTGCATGAGGTAGAAGGTTGGATAGAATCCAGTATTAAAGGATAAATCCAATTCTTTTTGTGTTGTGTCAGCAATGGAGGCCATTCGTGAAGCGTGTGCATTATTTACCAAGATATCGATTTTCCCGAATTTATCAGCCACTTCTTTAACAATTGAAGCCAATTTGTCATGCTCTGCTAGATTAGCTTGGATGAATATGGATTCTGGTTGATATTCTTGTAATTCTTTTATGGTTTGGTTCCCAAGCTCTTCATTTAAATCGATGATTGCCACTTTTGCTCCTTCTTTAACAAAAGCCATGGCCATACCTTTACCAATTCCGCCAGCTGCCCCAGTGATGATAGCGGTTTTCCCTTGAAGTCTACTCATTTTTCTATCCCCTTTTTAATACATGTATTTTTAAAATGCAATGAACTGCCTGTATGCATATAGCATTCAATCATGCTTTTTACATCAGTATTGTGAATATGCACTTGAGCATGAACCCATAATATATAACGTTGACTGATAAGTCAATCAAAAAGTTGACTGATGAGTCAATCAAAAATGTATTCGCTAAAAAACGAGGAGAATCACCCTTTTCCATCGAAATAAGTTAGTGAATGTTAAAAAGCCCCATCACTCACTATTTTTTATCATAAACTTATATGGTAGAGTGTTTATGAACAGAAAAATTTCCTACCGGTCTTTTTTTAAAATAAGCCATATGCAACAATGATGAAATATTATTCAGCAAGTGAGGAATCAACGATGGCTCCAAAAAATGATGAACAATTTAAGATAATCCGAGATCGACGCTATGAGGAAATCAGTAGTGCTGCACTGAAGATTTTCGCACGCAAGGGCTTTGCAGCAACAAAAATCAGCGATATTACTTCATCCGTGAATTTAAGTCATGGACTCTTTTACCATTACTTTAAATCAAAAGAGAATATTTATGTTTCCATTATCATGAACGTACTGGATATGTTCATTGAAACAGTGAATGAAGCGGAAAATAGAAAGGGCACACCTTGGGATCAACTGGTTTGGTTCACTGAACTTACTTTTTCCGGTTCACCAGAGGAAGCCTCGGACCGCCGTGTTCTTGTTAATGAAGCTCAACATTCTGACACGCTCTCTAATGAGATTAAACAAGAATTGAATCAAAAATATGCTACAGCCATGAAAGGGATTGCCCGTATTATCTGTAAAGGACAGCAGGAAGGAATTTTTGTCGATGGTGACCCATTGGAACTTGCCATTTACTTTATTTCACTTAATCAAGGACTTTTATTATGGAATTCAAAAGATATCCACCCCATTAAGGTTTCCGTTAACCAAGTAATGCGTCAATTACAGGTATAAACTTAAGTAATGTGCATAGGCATTAGGGTATCAACACTCCCGAAAAAAAGAATCTACTGGAAATGCAGACCTGACTTCAGATCTGTATTTCTTCCTCCAAACATTATCATTGAAAACATTTCTTTTCGATGTACATGCGAGATATTTTTAGCCTCTTTCTCAAATAGAAACCTTGCTTAAAAAGAATAGTGTCACACTCCTGCAAACATGAAGCACTAACATCCATGAATCCAACTTTAAATCAGGTGTTTTTTCCGTAGTTTTTATGCATTCTTTATGCAGTCAGATATCCCTTTGGTTTTCCTATATCAAAAATTCAGTGATGCTTTCATATGGGGTGTCACAAAAGGGGAGTTCTCATGAATTATATCGAGTATGATTTGCTATTCGAATCAAGAAAACAGTTAATAGAGGAAATTACGGAGCTGGATGAAAAAATGCTCCACCATAAGCCAGCACCTGAAGTATGGGGCATCGCCCAAATTTGCCATCATTTATATCTTACGGAACAGGTTTTTACAGAAGCTATAGCAAATGGCATTCGGGAAAGGGATTTTAATAATATCATTCAAAAAAACATTTACCTTGTTACTAATAGAAAAAAGAAATTCGTATCCCCTGACATCGTTTCACCCTCTTCAACCCCATTTCAATTATCGAGCCTTATGGATTTGCTGGGAGAATCAAGGGATCGATTATTACAGGTGCTTTATGATATGGATTCAGATATCTTGTTAAATAGAAAGAAAGCCAAGCATCCCCTGTTTGGGGACCTCTCATTGGATCAATGGATTGAATTATTATCCTTACATGAACAAAGGCATATCAAACAGATACAAGAAATAAAGTCCGCGCTTATATAAGCATTTCATGGCAATGACAACATTTAAATCGACTTCCAAACAAAGGGACCACTTCATTTTGTGGTCTTCTTTCATGCATTCTATGAAACGAACGGACTGTCGGGGATGCACCAAATTGATAGATGGGCAGAACCCCTATTTTCCAATTCTAGCATCAAGATGATACTTTAAGTTTCCTTTTGATTTGTGTTGCGAAGATTTCAAGACAGATTGCAATCATCAGGATAAAATAAGTGATTGCTCCAATTTCACTCAAGTCAAAGTAAAATCCACTTGCCATGAACATATCGAAGCCTATTCCTCCTGCGCCTGCCGCTGCGCCCATTGCGACCGCCACTGCAAAATTGATTTCAAAGCGCATGAAAGTCCAAGAAATGATATAAGTGATCGATGATGGAATGATGACTTGGAACACGATTTGCCACCAATTCGCACCGCTTGCTTGCAGGGCTTCTATAGCACCTTTATCAATTTCCTCAAAGGATTCCGAGTAGGCCTTTACAAGGTAACTTATGGAGTGAAACGTCATCCCTATAACTGCCGCTACACTGCCCAACCCTGCAGCGACTGCGAAAATGAGGACCCATAACACGGTAGGCACGGCTCTAATCAGGGCAACCGATCCCTTTATGACAATCGATAATGACTTGGACGAGATATTTCCAGCCGCTAATAGTCCCAACATCAGGGCAATGATTGCACCAAATATTGTCGTTAAGAAAGCTAAACCTAATGTAACCGACACCTGATAAAGAGCTTGGGTGAAGGTAAAGTGCTTCAAATGCGGCTCAAAAAACATGGTCTTCAAATTATCGACGGTCAATAATAGCGCGTCCCACAGTTTTACATCCTTATAATCAAAACTGGCAAAAGCGTATATGGTCAAAACTGCTAGTACCAGCACACTCAACCTAATGGCGATCGAGGATTTCGCGAAGGGCTTTTTGGATAGTCGTTCAAGTAGCATTCTATCTATATCCTGGCCAGTAAGAGAAGGAATTGGTTTGATCGGACCCTCTGCCTGCATTATAAAATCACCCTCCTCACATAATTTGAGATCAATTCAATACATAATATTGAAATGATGATCGTTATGACGACAAGACTGGCAATGTCATAACTCAAGTTTTTATAATAAAGATTAAACGTAAAACCAATACCCGATCCTGTAAGCAGTCCGACCAATGTTGCATTCCTGATATTCGTTTCAATCATAAAAAGTACCCAGCTGATCATTTGCGGAATTGCTGAAGGGATAACAGACTGCGAAATGACGGTTAGATAACTTGCGCCGGTAGTCTGCAAAGCTTCTACGGAACTGCAGCTCACTTCATCGATCGTTTCAATGAAAGCTCGTGTTAAAAAACCGAAAGATCCAAAAAACAAGGCAAAATAACCGGTCAAGGAACTTTGTCCGAATGAAAATAACAGAACTAACGCCCATATTGAAACATCAATATTTCTAAATAAAACGGCTACCCCGCGGCTAAACCCTCCGAAAAAAGCATTCACCCTTGTCGTATTGGAACCCAATATCGCAAATACAAAGGCCAATATTCCCGCCAGTGTGGTTGCAGCAACGGATATTAACAGCGTTTCTTTCAGCTTAATCAAAATGTCCGGGAGTTTGGTAAGGGAATCCTTTGTTGGATAAAAATTCGATAACGACCATTGTATGGCCTTAGGAACCGAAGTAACCCCTTTTGCGATGCTGAATTCTGTAATGATAATGGAAACAGCCGTCGCAGTCCCTATAAGCAAAAACAATGCAAGTGAATTTCTTCTCTTTTTTGCAAAAACATCAGCCGACATGGGAACCTCCCAAATCAAAAATCAATTTTCCTTCATCTGATCCATAAATCTGATGGATATCATTTGAGGAAATATTTTGAGTTGTGCCATCGAAAACAATCTTTCCGCCATTCACACCGATGATTCGATCCGAATATTTCAGGGCAACATCGACTTGATGCAGGTTGACTACGACTGTGATTCCCATGGAAGTGCAGATATTCCTTAAATGATCCATTATCACTTTGGAAGAATTCGGGTCAAGGGAGGCAATCGGTTCATCGCATAATAGCAATTTAGGATTTTGGATAAGCGCCCGCGCAATGCCAACCCGTTGTTTCTGGCCTCCGCTCAACTGGTCGGATCTTTTATAGATCAGATCTTCCAGACCGAGAATTTGGAGAACTTTAGCAGCCTGAAGTTTCTCCTCTTCACTATAAAGGCCAATGATCCCAGCCAGTGTGGATTTATAGCCTAATCGTCCATGCAGGGTATTTTCAATCACACTTAGTCTATTTACAAGATTGTAATGTTGAAAAACCATCCCTATTTTCCTGCGTACTTTCTTTAACTCCCTTTTATTCACCTTGTATACATGATCATTATCAAAAATGATTTCTCCGCTAGAAGCATCGATCATCCTATTGATGCACCGAAGGAGAGTTGATTTCCCTGCTCCAGATGGCCCTATGATGGAAACGAACTCTCCTTCTTTCACAGTGAAGTCAATATTGGATAACGCCTTTGTACCATTTCCAAAATGTTTTGAGACATTTTTCACTTCCAATAATGTTTTCATGTATGAACCTCCTGCATTTTACTGCCTTTATTTCGATAATTCCCGAATTGGATTGAACCAGTCATCCTCGACTTCTACCATTTTTTCTTTTCCGCTCACCCGTTTAAATAGACCTGATGACTTAGAATCTTCCGGTACAAAAACTTTCTCGTTATTTGCCATTTCATCGGACATCAATGTTTCAAGAATTTTTTTACGTGTTTCCTCACTGACTAATTCGGTGTTGACAACAAAAGGTGCATTCAGAACCGGAGTCACTGAAATGAGTGAGAAAGTTTTATCTACAACTGTGTTAAAGGGTTCAGCTGCATTCTTCTTAACCTTATACACGGCACCTGCTTTATTCTCTTCCCCATCAGCCAGCTCTACATAATTATCGACACATGTGTCACAAAAAGCCGCCACTTCCGCTTTCCCGGTCAAAAGATTAACAGCCGATCCTTGGTGTGAACCGCCATAAAGAACTTCACTGAAGAATTTATCTTTCCCGCCTTCCAATAAATCCTCGGCCTTTAATTCCTTAAACTTATCTTGCTGAGAAAAATAATCAACGATTCCTGTGGAAGGAACTTTGAAGCCGGATGTAGAGCTATTTGATACGAAAGAAAACTTTTTCCCTTGGATACCATCAATTTTGTATTCGCCGTTGATTTTATAGTCATCTGTCTTTTGAACGGCCAGCCAGCTATTATAGACTGCATCATCCAACGTACCTGATTCACCGCTTGGAACAACTAGAGGCTGAACACTATCGTTTTTGTTGTTTGCTTCAATATATCCTTGCGCTCCCAGGAATGCTAAATCTGCGTTTCCATTAGCAATTGCCTCGATTGCAATGTTATAATCCGTAGTGGTCTTATGCTCGACTTTCATTCCTGTGGCATCCTCCAAGATCTTCCCGATTTCATCGCGGGCTTCCCCTAAATCTTCCCCGGATTCATTTGGCAGCCATGCCACGGTTAATGTATCATCTTCATTTGCACCTGTTGAACTGGTGGAAGAACAGCCTGTGAACACCAGCAAAATAACTAACATCAATATGGACATCATCGATTTTTTCACGTTAAATCTTCCCTCCCATTTAAAAGATCTTTTCTTATTTCAACACTTCCCATATAACAATACCGGTACAATGCTAACCTGCCGTTAAGGGGGCTGAATATTCAGTAAAATTTATGTGAATTCGTCGTTAAATTTTTTGAATGGCTTGAGTGAAACATCCATTGTGTATGCTATATTCTTTATTCACTAACCGATTCATGAACTCCAAGTCATGAAAAATGCCCAGCATTGTCGTTCCTTCGTTCATTAGCTGTTCCAGCAGGGTTTTCACCTTCACTTTAGAATCGTGATCCAAACTTGCAGTCGGTTCATCCAGCAGGAGGAGCCGCGGCCTTTTCACCATTGCCCTTGCTATATTTAACCTTAGCTTCTCCCCTCCTGAAAAAGTAGCAGGGTAATTGTCCCATAGCTCTTTTCCTATTTCAAAGTGGTCGAGAATTTTTTCCGTTTCGATATTGGCCATTTCCCTGGTTTGTCCCATTTCAAGGATGGCACCGGTAACGAGCTGCCTTGCTGTAGTTCTTGGCATGACATTTAAAAATTGGGATACATAGCCTATCTCATGCTTACGCAGGTATATCATTTCCCTTTCAGTAGCTTTTGCCAGATTAATCGCACCATAGTGGGAAGATTCATACCGGATGACTCCTTTTTGAACTCGATAGGTACCATAAATCGATTTTAGGATCGTAGATTTTCCGCTGCCACTCTTGCCTGTAATGCCAATGAATTCGCCTTTTTTCACTGTGATCGTAATGTTGCTGACCGCATGGATATTCTTGCTTTGATTATGTAAAATAAAAGACTTGGATAAATCACTGATCTCCAATATGTTCTCCACTTTGCCACCCGCTTTCTAAAATTCAAATCCTGTAATTCGTTTTTTGAATCATTTTTCCGTCTACAATCACAGTTGTTATTACAGGGAAATCACCCGAAATTTTTTCAATGATAAGTATGTCAGCCTTTTTCCCTTCGTAAATCGATCCAATTTCGTCCTCCATCTTGACTGCCCTTGCGGGATTAATCGTAACTAGCTTAAACATATCGACAAGATCCATCCCATGGTTTTCGACCAATTCAAACATTGAATGCAGCAGGGCCGCAGGGTAATAATCACTGCATAATATGTCTATGCTTCCATCCTGAATGGCTTCAGAGGCACTTAAGTTCCCGCTGTGAGAACCTCCCAAAAGCACATTCGGTGCACCGGCTATGGTATACATCCCCATATCATGGGCCTTACGGGCAATTTCAAGTGTGATTGGAAATTCACTTATACTCGTTCCAAAGCTGTGAACCAATTCAAGCTTCTCTATTGAATCATCATCATGTGAGGCAACGGCTATATTATTTTCCCTTGCTAGAAGTGCAATTTCCTTCATTCTTTCAATCGTCAGCTTTTCTTTCACTTGATGAGTCCGGATCATCACATCAATGGCTTCATCACTATAATTGTTATATCCCCTTAAAGTGTTTCGATATATCTCAAGATGCCGATACTGCCCTTGTCCTGGAGTGTGATCCATGAATGAGACCAGATGCACTTTCTTTTCGGAAACATATTCTTTTAAACTATCAATATCCTCCAAATTATCGATTTCATACCGGGCATGAAACCGATGACGGACCAGGTGCTTCATCGTATGTGTTTGATCAATTAAGTCGATGAGCTTCCTTACATTCTCAGGCTCCCGAATTGGCTTATATGCGTATTCAGTGGATTTATAGAGCGACAGGGAATGAAACATGGTCGTGATCCCGTGCGTGATCAGTTCCTTTTCCGTTTCCCTTAAGCTCAAATGAAAATTCATTAAAGAAGTCGGCCGCGGCGCAGTCATATGTTCAATATAATCCGAATGGAGATCAATGAAACCGGGTGAAACATATCCACCCAAAGCGTCCAGCACTTCCATCTCAGGACTCGTTTCTATTTCTCCCACAGGTGCAATCCGGCAAATTCTATCATCCTTAATTAAGAGATCATGGTTCATCAGGATCGTGTCTTCCGTAATTATTTTTCCATTTTTAATCAGCAACAATGTCTCTTCCCCCATTTTCCTATAGATTCTTTTAGAGCAGTGAGTGTACTAATTGCTGGGTATAAGGATGCTGTGGATCTTCGAGTATTTGATCTGTTAAACCTTGCTCGATTACTTTCCCCTCCAGCATGACGAGCGTACGGTCTGCAAGCATTCGGATTACGCCCAAATCATGGGATACCAATACAATGCTGATATTCAAATCTCTTTGGAGACCTTTAATTAGATCCAATACACTTGCTTGAACGGATAAATCCAAACCCGTGGTGACCTCATCCAAAAGCAGTATGGGGGGATTGTTGGACAATGCTTTGGCTATCTGGACCCGTTGCTGCATTCCGCCTGAGAAATTCCTTGGTTCTTCTTTCATTCGATGAATGGGAATATTGACTGCTTCAAGGAGCTCGGAGCCTCTTGTTTCCATTCTGCCAACATGTCTGTTCCCAGCTGAAATTAACTTTTCGGCTATATTTCCTATCGAGGAGAAATCCATTTTCAACCCTAGAATCGGGTTTTGATAAACCTTCCCCATCAGGTGGTTTCGAACGAATCTTTTTTTCTGGGCAGACTCCATGAATAAATTCTTTTTTCCATCCTCAAAGCCAGCCACATACATTTCTCCATCAGTTACTTCTTCATCAAAATATAAACTTTTCATTAAAGTGGATTTGCCGCTGCCGCTTTCCCCTACAATTCCGAGAACTTCACCGTGATACAAATCAAACGTCACATCTCTACAGGCATATACCGTCCCGCATTCGTGACAATAGTTTTTCGCCACTTTTCCAAATTTCATATGTTTACAAATTGAACATCCGTTACCGTACTGTTTGTTCATTTGTTTAACCGATAATACGGGTACCTCTAGCACAGACATTTAATTCACTCCCAATGATTGTTTTTGATTGACCATTTCAAGGCAATTGCTTGTATCATTGCATAGGAAATACGTTTCCCCTGATTCCTCATCAACAAGTTCATCCAAAAACACATCATTGGACCCGCAGAGAATGCAAGCATGATTTGTAAAGGACTCGATTTCAAATTCGTAATCATCAAATGCCAAAGATGATACATTTGTATAAGGAGGTACTGCATATACTTTTTTCTCCCTGCCTGCACCTAACAAAATGAGTGCTTCGCTTTCGTCCAGCTTGGCATTATCGAATCTTGGTATTGGACTTGGTGCCATTACATACCTGTCGTGGACCATCACCGGATGGTCTGCATCCGTCGCCATTATTCCGTACTTCATGATTTGTTCAAATAACATAAGCCATGCACCGCTATACTCTCTCTCAGCATGAAGCTTTTTCGTTTCATGTTCGCTCGGCTCAAAATTCCTTAAAGGTTCCGGTAATGGAACTTGAAGAATTAAAATCTGGTCTCGTTGCAACGGCACTTCCGGCACCCTGTGCCTGGACTGGATTAAAGAAGCATCTTTTGTGCTTTCCGTTGTCCTTACCCCAGTGGTGTCAGATACGAGTTTTTTTATGTTAACGGCATTAACGGATTCATCCGAGCCTTGGTCGATCACCTTAAGGACGTCATCCTTTCCGATCAATGACAATGTCAACTGCAGGCCGCCCGTGCCCCAACCACGCCCAATCGGCATTTCCCTTGAAGCGAATGGGACTTGATAACCGGGAATGGCAATTGCCTTCAGTGTCGCCCTTCTAATTTCCCGTTTCGACCCTTCATCAAAGAATGCAAAATTATAGGTTTTATTCATCCAATCCAACCTCCTGCTCTGTGGTCTTATCTTTTGACTTCCGAATGCTATCAAGCTTGGATTGGAACGTAACATAATGAGGCATCTTCAAATGGGAGATGAAGCCCGTTGATTCCACTGAATCTATATGATAAAGGACGAATTCCTCGTTGTGACTTGGAAACTCCTTGTTTGGCTTTTCCAGGCAATTATCCAGGATGCCCATTGCGATAGCTTTTGTTTCATTTTGTCCCATGCACATGCCATAGCCAATTTCAAACTCTATTTCTTTTTTGCCTTGTTCTTTCTCTACCGTAAGCGGAATGAGCATCTCTACCTCCGTTGCTGTAAAGTCCCCAATATAATAGCTATCTTCCCCTTGCCCTTCGTCCAGCAGCGGGTGATCGAGATGGACGGGCAGCCGACCTACGCGCAGCTCCCCTACTGTCGGGTGCAGTGCACCATATCCACGAATGACTGCATAAGCAAGTGATGTCACTGCACCGGTTTGGCCTCTTGTTAAAATTTGCAGGCGTTCACTCCGCATTGAAGGAAACTCCAGACTTTTCCTTGTAACATCCCCAGGCTGCAAATCATTGTTTTCACAGTTTGCTAATAAGCCTTCATTTCTTAAGTAGTCCAAAACTTTAGGCAGAGAGTTTAAATCAGCCGTCTGGTTCTGATATTCTGTTGAATGATTTTCTTCTTGAAAAGCCCGTAACCAATCTTGAATGCTTAGATCCGATTCATCTTCCAGCTCCGAATCTAGTAACCGATGTGTATAATCGGTCGTGGCACCTAAAATCTGTCCGCCAGGTACATCCTTAAAACTAGCTGAAATCCGCCGTTTCACTTTCATATTTTCAGAACTGATCACACGTGAAACATGTTTTCGCGGCAAAGTGGATCGATAGGCCCTCAAGAGAAAAACAGCTTCTTCCGGATTGCCTTCAGCCTGTTTAATGGCAAGTGCAGCCAGTGATTGATCATACAAACTGCTTTCTGACATAACCTGATCAATCAACCCTCTCATCCCAGCTTCTATCTTATGCAAATCTATAGCCGTCCCTTTTTTGACCCGTTCATACTTTAAGCGTTTGATGGATTCCTCAATCGCCTTTGTTCCGCCCTTTACTGCAACATATCCCATATCATCTCACCCCCATTTTCTTTGATTTGAGTCGTTCTCGGTAAAGCTATTAAACGATCTTGTCGATCCACAAAATACATATCGATTCCTAAAGGGAATTCTATGTTTTTTTCGTTCCTTACACCAAGCCAGGCGGAGACATTCGGGAGGCTTATGAATGATTCCTCTTGAATTCCCGGTCCAGATAGAATCATTGAGTCCCCTTCCGTTACATCCGGCACTTCTAGAATGATCATGGCCGATTCATGGGGGTTAAACAGATTTCCTACCTTTGCTTTATTTATCGCTTCCTTCATTTGCTCCTCGGAGGCATCATGCAAAATAAAGATAAAATCCGCTTCCGGCAAATCGACAGGCTTTGAATAAGTAAGCTGATTGATCATTTTTGACACCGCCTCCCCCTCCTTTGCAATGACTTTAAAAGTCACTTCAGGGTCAAGTACAGTAAGTGCAAGCAGGATGGTCGAAGATAGGCATTCCAGTTGAACATCCAATGTCCTGGCTTCCCTTTCCAGAACCACTAAAGTTCCAGGTCTTGAAGTCGCCGTTACAAGCTTTCTATAAACAGTTTGTATATCATGAACTACATCCAAATTCATTACTTTCCCCCCTTATTGAACATCCATTGTTTCAAAGTTTACCTTGGTTCTTAAGATTGATCGATTCAGCTCTTGAAGATTTTTCTGTATATTCTCCTTCTCATTTTCCAAAACATGTGACCATGATCTCGTTTCGCCAAGATCAGCCTGATAAGCAGCATCAATGATAGCTAAACGATGTGCCAGCTCTTCCCGGTGTCCCTTAACGATGCCAATCCCAATTGAATCCTGAATTTGGACCGTGCATTCAGTCACCAGCATTTCCCCAAGATAAAACAAGCTCTTTTTTGCCGTTTCCCTTGTCTTTAGCAACACAAGGGCACTCTCTGGCTTTTGAATGACGGTAACTTTATATTTCATTGCTATTTCCTTGGCAAATTCCTTCGCAATATCCTCAGAGCCTTGAATCAAAATCTCGGTTCTTTCCCTTCTTCTCATTCCATTGGCCTCCAATGTTTTAGTTTCCCGCTACATCTTCAATGTATCTTGTTGCCAAGTGAGCGTACGTTAAGAAAGAGTAAATCTTTGTATGAAATTTGTTAAAGCCTGACCTACACTATTCAAAATTTCGTGCCATTACTGGTGAATTCGAGCTTTACTCGTGAGTTTTGTACTTTTACTCGTGAATTCGAAGCATTTACTCGTGAGTTTCGTACTTTTACTCGTGAATTCAGAGCATTTACTTGTGAATTCGAGCGATATCTTGAATGGAAGTTTTTATATAACATAAGTGAAACAATCGCTTCGATAGATTATGACCGTGTGCTCAAGGACTTGATTACTCCGCTTATCCCGGCATAACGATTCCACTTGCAAAAGTGGAATTAAACTTGAACACTGCAAAATATCCCGTTCGAAAAGAGTAGGAAAAATCACGTTCAGTGTACTGCTGCTGGATCCGAATTCCACGAACCCACGCTGCCGATAATATTGAAACATAGAGGTAATGTCAGGACCGTCCTCTTCAATTTCAGGAAATGTCGATTTTGCTACAAAAGATGTATGAAGAGCAACCGGGAAACCGTCCATTAACCTAAGCCTGCCAATTTTAAAGACCAAGTCATCCCTTTCCGCCTCGAGGCTTTGAAAAATCTTCTGATCATAAGAAATTTCTTCGCAAAAAATAGTATCCGTTTGAAAGGAAAACTGGAATTCTTTCATTTTCTCGGTGAAACTGACATCTCCGGATAGAATTAACGGAATTTGCTTCTTGCTTTCCTGGACATAACTTCCCTTACCTTGCTTTGAATAGATAAAGCCTAAATCTTGAAGCTGCTCGTATGCCTTCCTGACAACCATTCTTGGAACATTAAATTGATCAGCGAGTATATGCTCCGATGGTAACTTTTTATCCAATTGAAAGGTCCCACTCTTAATTTCCGATATTAAATGATCCACTAAAAAGTTTTTTTCCGCCAACAGAAATCCCCCTTTATATATTAGATCAGCCCGATACCTACTTTTCCTTGTTACTGTCAGTGTAATGTGAAAATATGAAGCTACCATGATTTTCTTGTAAAAAAAAAGTCCTGGTCAAATACCAGAACGAAAGGGAATATTTTTTTATGGACCTTTTCATTACAGCATCCTGCATCGTTCAGTCTTTCAAATTGCTCATCCGGCATATGATCAGGTCGCTTTCACAGCAAAATTCCCTGGTTTCATAAATCGATATTTTTCAATACCACATCATTAATGGACATGCTTTTTTTCCTTAATTTCAAAGCATCCACACATTCCTTTCCAGGGCTCATACTGCCAAGCCGAATCGGCTTCTCCCCATAATCCCCATGAAAATCCGACCCTCCTGTCTTAATGAGATTATATTGATCTGCATATGAAATCGCTCTTTCCTCTTCTTCATGACCATGATGCGGATGAAGAACCTCAATCCCTTCAAGCCCTGCTTCTACAAGATCAGGAATCATTTCGAAGCTCCCGTATTGTCCAGGATGAGCAAGGACCGAAACGCCCCCGGCAGCACGAATCGCCTTCACAGCAAGGATCGCATCCACATACTCCATAGGAATGAAAGCAATGCCTGGCTCTTCTCCATTTTGGCCGCGACTGAAGATCTTCTTATACAAATCTCCATAGATGGAATCCGTATACCCCGATTCCCTTAGTGCCAGCATAATATGCTGTTTATAAACGCCGGTTCCTCCCTTGAATTTAGAAACCTGATCCCAAGTTATTCGA
Source organism: Peribacillus sp. NPDC076916 (assembly GCF_050269675.1). NCBI lineage: Bacteria > Bacillati > Bacillota > Bacilli > Caryophanales > Bacillaceae > Peribacillus > Peribacillus sp. NPDC076916. Next base: position 495,962 of record NZ_JBNNIU010000003.1, on the reverse strand, counting down.
TATCCTGCATGAATCAGCCGTTCCACCATTTTTTCAGAAGCTGCATTCCTCTTATGAATCAGTGGATTACATAGCCCCTCAAGTGCCTTATGACCAGGCTCAACAAAATAGCCCAAAATATGTACACGCCTTCCTCTTGCAAAGTCATAACCAGAAACTTCTATACCAGGGATGATTTCAATTCCTATTTCCTTTCCCCGTTCCACCATCTCATGCAATCTCATCGTTGTATCGTGATTCGTAATCGCTAAATGGCCAATGCTCTCCCTTTTTGCAACCTCCAATAGTTCTTCAAAAGAACTGGAACCATCTGAAATGTTCGTATGACAATGTAATTCAACCTTCATGCCAATCCCCCCATTCTTATTCGTTACCCATCATCATTTTAACTTAGTGCCATGTCGGTCCCGTTAAGAAGATGTAAAAAAACGTAAAAGTGCAAAATCCATACAGTTTGGTGAAAATACTTAAGTATTAAAGGTGCAGACAAATAAAAACATCCGAGTTGATTCCAGAAATTCATTCCTTCCCGTCGACTGTCTGTCAAGCCTCATCAAAGCAAGCGTCTCCGGGGCCTCGGCTAGCCAGTTATTCAGCAGGAGTGTCGCAAATTTCTTCATTCTTTTAAGGATTACTGTAAATAAACATGAAGGATAACCTTGTCTTAACCATGGTTCGGGATGAGACCCTTCCCATTAGGTCGACAACATAAAGAAAAGCGAGTGCACCTGCAGATTTTTTTTAAAACATTCCAGTTGATTGGAGCGGGCGCCGAGGAGGCTACCGGACCGCCCGCGGAAAGCGAGTGCCTGAAGAGGAAATCAACATTCCAAAGTACCATGTTCGTTCGTCTTTTTTAGCTTCCTGCCCTGTAACGGATTTTCCATCAAACTGAAATAAAATCAAAATAAAACCATTAAAAATTTTGACTTACTGTCAAAAATGATGTACATTACCTATTGGGCGAACAATTTTAATAAACAAAGATAAAAATATTCGTATATAGAGGTGCATAACATGGAAAACGTGTTTGATTATGAAGATATTCAATTAATTCCTGCAAAATGTGTAGTAAATAGTCGTTCTGAGTGTGATACATCCGTTACATTGGGTAAACATACATTCAAGTTACCTGTAGTACCTGCCAATATGCAAACGATCATTGATGAAAAGATTGCCATTTACTTAGCTGAAAACGGTTACTTCTATGTAATGCATCGTTTTGAGCCAGAAAAACGACTGACTTTCATTAAAGATATGCATTCACGAGAATTGATCGCTTCCATCAGTGTAGGCGTTAAAGAAGAAGAATACGGATTCATTGAACAATTATCGGCTGACAACATTGTACCTGAATACATTACTATAGATATTGCACACGGCCATTCCAATGCCGTGATAAAGATGATACAGCATATTAAAAAACATTTACCTGAAAGTTTTGTCATTGCAGGAAATGTGGGAACTCCTGAAGCCGTTCGGGAATTGGAACATGCCGGTGCGGATGCTACAAAGGTTGGCATCGGGCCAGGGAAAGTTTGCATCACTAAAATCAAGACTGGATTTGGAACGGGCGGCTGGCAGCTAGCTGCACTTCGCTGGTGTGCAAAAGCGGCAAGCAAACCAATCATAGCTGACGGCGGCATTCGCACGAACGGTGATATTGCTAAATCAGTTAGATTTGGAGCTTCCATGGTCATGATCGGTTCACTATTTGCTGGACATGAAGAATCTCCAGGGCAAACGATCGAGAAAGATGGAAAGGCCTTTAAAGAATACTTTGGTTCAGCTTCTGAATTCCAAAAAGGTGAGAAGAAAAACGTTGAAGGTAAAAAGATGTATGTCGAGCACAAAGGATCTTTGGAAGATACGTTGAAGGAAATGGAACAAGACCTTCAGTCTTCCATTTCATATGCCGGCGGAACCAAGTTGGAAGCCATCCGGAATGTGGATTATGTGGTCGTTAAGAACTCTATCTTTAACGGTGACAAAGTTTATTAAGAAGGAATCATTAAACGTAAAAAAGAACGGCCTAATCAATGGATTAGGCCGTTTTTTATAATAATTATATCTTTTTAACAAATTGGGATTTTAATTTCATTGCACCAAAACCATCAATCTTGCAATCAATATCATGATCTCCATCAACTAGACGGATGCTTTTGACTTTAGTGCCCATTTTTAAGACGGATGAGCTCCCTTTCACTTTAAGGTCCTTGATTACCGTAACGGTATCACCATCGTTCAAGGCATTTCCATTAGCATCCTTGATGGTCTTCTTTTGATCATCATTTTCCGTTTCCGGTTCCACCCCCCACTCATGGGCGCATTCCGGGCAAACAAAAAGACTTCCATCTTCGTATGTATATTCTGAATCACATGCAGGGCAATTAGGAAAATCAGACATAAATTCACTTCCTCCATTCGTTATTGTCAATTCTAATATAATAATGGTTTACACACAACCGGAGTCTATTACAGCTCCTGTTCCTCCCTTCCTCTAGAACCTATAGAGTTTTTACTATATACTTTTAAGAAAAAGCTGGAAAGTGCGGTGACCCCATTGTTTAAACTACTATTGATAGAAGATGATACGACGTTATTCAATGAAATTAAAGATAGATTGGCACAATGGTCTTATGATATATACGGAATCGGCGATTTTAGTAAAGTGGTTCAGGAATTCACTGAAATAAAACCTGATTTGGTCATCATTGATATACAGTTGCCGAAGTTCGATGGGTTTCATTGGTGCAGAATGATCCGGTCCCATTCCAATGTTCCCATCATCTTTTTATCTTCACGTGATCATCCTACCGACATGGTGATGTCCATGCAGCTTGGAGCTGATGATTTTATCCAGAAGCCTTTTCATTTCGATGTACTCATCGCAAAGATACAGGCCACCCTGCGCCGTGTCTATAATTACAATACCGAAAAGGTCGAATTGAAAACCTGGTGCGGTGCAACTGTGGATTACGAGAAGAACACGGTATCGGCCGAGACTGGCACAATCGAATTGACGAAAAATGAAATTTTCATCTTGAAAAAGCTCATTGAACAGAAAAACAAGATCGTAAGCCGCGAAGAATTGATCAACAGCTTATGGGATGACAAACGTTTCATAAGCGATAACACCCTTACAGTGAATGTGAACCGTTTACGAAAGAGATTGGATGAACTGGGTTTAGGACATTTCATCGAAACGAAGGTTGGACAGGGTTATATCGCCGTAGAAGAGGCAAATGCATGATCAGGAAATATCTCGTGGAAAGGCTCAGCTGGATCATATTCTACATACTTCTTCATCTATTCATTATCTTCGTCGCTTATCTTGATTCGGCCATTCCGTTAAAGCCCATCCTGTATATTGTTTTTTTATCATTGCTCATATTCATTATATTTTTGATATTCCGCTATAAGAAAGAAACCTATTTTTATAAAAGTTTAGAAGCGCGGGAAGACAACCTGGATATTACGAATATAGCCGAACCAGAAAGCCCTTTCGAAAGGATCATAGAAAACAGCATCATGAACCAAACCGAAATATTGAAGCATTCCGCATCAATTGGTCAAATGACTTTAGAGCAGGAGAAGGATGACTTATTAGCTTGGATTCATGAAGTGAAGACACCATTGACAGCGATGCATTTAATGATTGACCGCTTGGATGATGAATTGCTGAAATCACATTTGACTTATGAGTGGCTGCGCATTCACCTGCTTCTTGATCAGCAGCTCCACCAAGGGCGCTTGCCTTTCATCAAAAATGATTTGTATATAGAGAAAACCGATTTGGAAACAATAATCTTTGATGAGATTAAAACGCTGCAATCATGGTGCATTCAAAAAGGGATCGGCTTCGACATACAATTGGATGTAACCGAAGTGCTTACCGATGCCAAATGGCTGGCCTTCATCATGAGGCAGCTCCTGACCAACTCCATTAAATACAGTGAAAACTCGGATATCGCGATATATAGCCATGAACAGGCTGGACAAACGGTTCTTGAAGTGAAGGATTCTGGACGGGGCATCGACCCAAAGGATTTATCCCGCATATTTGATAAAGGATTCACTTCCACGACAAATCATCGTGACACTGCGGCAACTGGCATGGGTTTATATTTAACAAAGAATGCAGCCGAGTCCCTATTCATCACCATTGACGTGAAATCAGAGCTTGGAACCGGAACGACCTTTATCTTGACCTTCCCAAAAAGAAATGATTTCGTGAATATCACAAGCATGTGACAAAAGTGTCACATGCTTTTATTCTTTGTTCGTCCAAACGAAGGAAAAGAAATTCACGGCCTTTTATAATGAGGATATAGAAAAAAAGGAGTGTATCCAAATGAATATATTAGAAGCGAAAAAAATCCATAAAAGCTATGGTAATAAATTCAATAAACAAGAAGTATTAAAGGGTCTTGATATCAGCATACAAGAAGGTGAATTCGTAAGTATCATGGGTGCATCCGGTTCGGGAAAAACGACTTTGCTTAATGTCCTTTCCTCGATCGATAAAATCAGCAACGGCACCATTACAATCGATGGAAAAGTGATTTCAGGGATGAAAGAAAAGCAGTTGGCCGAATTTCGGAAGAACCATCTAGGCTTCATCTTCCAGGAATATAACTTATTGGACACACTGACCGTCAAAGAAAATATCCTTCTGCCCTTATCCATTACAAAAACACCCCATAATGAAGCGGCACAAAGGTTTGAAGCCGTGGCGAAGGAACTGGGCATATATGAAGTGAAAGATAAATACCCAAATGAAATTTCCGGCGGTCAAAAACAGCGCACGTCTGCAGCACGGGCTTTCATCCATGACCCAAGCATCATTTTTGCGGATGAACCGACTGGGGCGCTTGACTCCAAATCAGCTTCCGATTTACTGAACAAACTGAGCGAAATGAATCAAAAGCGCAAAGCGACCATCATCATGGTAACCCACGACCCAGTGGCGGCCAGTTATTGCAGCCGAGTCATTTTCATTAAAGATGGACAAATATATACACAATTGAATAAAGGGGAACAATCCAGACAAACCTTCTTCAAGGACATCATGAAAACACAAGGTGTATTGGGAGGGGTTCAAAATGAGCATTAATCAACTCATCTTTCGAAATCTGAAGAAGAATTTGAAAAACTATTATCTGTATGTGTTTGCCCTGGTCTTCAGCGCTTCTCTTTATTTTGCCTTTGTCACCTTGCAATATGACCCATCGCTGGATGAAGTGGAGGGTACGGTGAAAGGGGCCGCCTCCATCAAGGCTGCATCGATCCTGCTTGTTGCGATTGTTTCCATATTCCTTTTATATGCCAATAGCATTTTCATAAAAAGACGCAGTAAGGAAATTGGCTTATTCCAATTGATAGGCATGACCAAGAACAGGATATTCCGGATCCTGAGCGCGGAAAACCTGATCCTGTATTTCTGTTCCGTATTCCTGGGAATCTTTGTAGGGTTTGCTGCATCAAAATTGATCATCATGATACTGTTTAAAATAATGGGTGTCCAGGCGATCGCGACCCTAAAATTTTCTTTTCAGCCGCTTGTTCAGACCATTCTTGTTTTTAGCGCCATCTATCTTTTCATCATGTTGATGAATTATGCCTTCATTAAAAGGCAGACCATCCTTTCATTATTTAGAGTGACTTCAATGACGGAAGGAAAAGTGAAAAAGGTTTCGATGTTCGAAATGATCATCGGGATATTCGGAATCATCCTGATCATTGCCGGCTATGTCGTCTCATCCAAATTATTCGATGGAGCTTTTTCAGAGATGACCGAGCTTTTCATGGCCATGGTCTTCATTTTAGGAACCGTCATCATCGGTACCTACCTATTCTATAAAGGATCCGTAAGCTTCATCTTTAATATCGTCCGTAAAAAGAAAAATGGCTATTTGAACATCAATGAAGTATTGTCCCTTTCATCCATCATGTTCCGGATGAAATCGAATGCGGTATTATTGACGATCATCACGACCGTTTCCGCTCTGGCGATTGGATTATTATCATTAAGCTATATCTCCTACTACTCAGCGGAGAAGAGTGCACAAACCTATATCCCCACCGATTTTTCAATGACGGATACGGAAGATGCAAATGCATTCAAGAAAACATTATCAGACAGTAAAATTGATTATGACGAAAAGGTGATCGATGTCATTCAAGTGGATGTCAATGTAAAGGAAGTAATGGAAACCAGCCTGGAAGGAGTGAACTTCGATCCGGATATCATGACCGTTCCCGTCATCAGTGATGAAGCTGTTAAAGGAATCAACCTCGCCGAAGATGAGACCCTTTTCAGCGGATACAGTAATATGATGGAGAAGGTCATGTCCTTGAAGGATTCCGGAAAGATTGAACTGAAGGGCAAACACGAAGTGATTCCGCAAACATACATGGGATTGAATGATGATAGTATCCTGTCCTATTACTTCACGAGTGGCGGAATGCCCGTTGCCATTGTAGACCAAACGATATTCGACCGTTTGAAAAAGGATATCGACCCGAAAATCCAAAAGGTTTCATCTGTAAATATCGGCATTGATGTGAAGGATGAAGCTGAACTTGAAAAAGCGAATGATCTATTCAATAAAATGAATTTCAAAGAAGAACATGTAAATGATTCCCAATTGGAAATGTTCAACAACCAGAAGAAGAATATGGGCCTTATCATGTTCATCGTCGCCTTCTTGGGATTAACCTTCCTCATCACATCCGGTTGCATCCTCTATTTCAAGCAAATGGATGAAAGTGAAGGTGAAAAATCCAATTACACCATCTTAAGGAAACTGGGATTCACACGAGGTGACTTGTTAAGAGGAATCCAAGCAAAACAAGTTTTCAATTTCGGCATTCCTTTAGTCGTCGGGCTGCTTCACAGTTATTTCGCAGTCCAATCAGGATGGTTCTTATTCGGGACCGAAGTTTGGACACCGATGATCATCGTTATGGCATTATATACGGCATTGTATTCGATCTTCGGAATCCTATCCGTATTCCATTACAAAAAGGTCATCAAAGAATCTCTATAGGTGCTAAAAGCTCCAGGGCCCATGAGGCCCTGGAGCTTTTATTTCCCCTTTAAAGTACCCCAGCCGGTTTCATCATTTCCTTGATCAATTCCCTGTTGCGCTTTTTAAAGATTTCATTATGGGAAGAAACCATCCCCACTCCGTGAGCGTCAGGCTGGATATATTGCTTTGCTTTGTTTACGGCATTTGCTGCATCTTGAAAAGTACCTGCTATCAGGTTCAATTTACCTTCATGCTTAAGGATATCACCGGCAGCGTATATTCCATCCATCGAGGATTCACTTGAAGAAGTGCCCTCAATATAATAATTGTCGGCTATGGCTATATTCACTTTACTATTTCGAAGCAGCGATGTATCCCGCTCATAACCATGATTGATGATGACTTCGTCGATCGGCAAGTAAGAAACCTCTCCCGTTGCGTGATTCGTCAGTTCAACATGCTCAATTGATTCATGATCAGCGCAGGCGATCAGTTTTGTAATCGTCGTATTCAAGAAACAAATAGCAGAGCTTTCCATCAATTGCCTTGCTTGTGATTCATGACCTGCTAAACTATCTTTCCTATATGTCAGATACACCTTTTTGGCGATGGGCTCCAATTCGTTTGCCCAGTCTATAGCAGAATTCCCGCCGCCTGAAATGATCACCGTCTTATCCTTGAATCGATTGAAAGACTTAACAGTATAGTTTAAATTGGAGACTTCAAACCTTTCTGCCCCGTCTATTTCCAACTTTTGCGGATTCAGGATTCCGCCGCCAACCGCGACAATGATCGTCTTGGAAAAGTGCATTTTACCAGAAGCCGTATGTAAAACGAAGATACCTTTTTCATTGCGTGTGATGGATTCCACTTTTTCATTCAAGACGACTGTTGGACTGAATGTTAAACCTTGCTCCACCAGCTGCTCAATCAATTTCTCCCCAGTTGTGGGTGTCAGCCCTCCAACATCCCAAATCATTTTCTCCGGATAGACATGAATTTTCCCGCCTAGCCTTGGCTGGTATTCAATCAGTTTAACTTTCATTTCTCTAAGTCCGCTATAAAAAGTGGAGTAAAGGCCTGCTGGCCCTCCCCCAATAACCGTTACATCAAATAAATCTTGCTGTTCCATTTACGTCCACTCCCCGGTAATCAATTGTTATTGATTATCATTCTCATTTAATGGTACACTCTTTTTTCACTTTTTACAATAAGCAGTGAAGGTTAATTTCAAAAAAACATAATGAATGAGATTGAAATAAGCCAAATGATGTTCAGGCAAGCGAAAAAAAGTGCAGCATCCTTCATTCCTACTCAAGGATGAAAGATGCTGCACTTTTCTGGCACTGAATATTAGCTTGAATGAGGTCTTTTCCCTTCTGTTATAAGAAGGTTGATCCGATCTATGAGTTCAGGCAGTTCCTCGATCGTTTTGATGGTGAAGTCTGCCCCGTTTTGCATAAAGGTGTCTGCCGTTTTAGAGATGAGATTTTGTTTATCTTGTTCTGGTAAACTTGTATACTCATTCAAACTCAATCCCATCTCGGAGCTTCCGACAATGATTCCGACCGACCATACCCCAGCATTGACTCCCTCCTGCATATCGGAAACGGTATCTCCTACCTTCACTACCTTCCATGATGCGGTTAACTTCAATTCTTCCATATTCCGATATATCATGTAAGGATAAGGCCTTCCAATCGAGTGGGTTGCATCCGGGGTGACATGGAAATCCGGCCGATACCCTTTCTTCAAAGCATTTGGTACGAAGAACGTTTTAACAAATGACGGGGAAATCCATAATAAATGATGTTCAAGGACCAATTGGCCCAAAGCTTCACCTTCATCACAACGTTGATTTCCACTCCAGGCACTCGCTTTCCGCGGGGGGTCCGGAAGCCTCCTCGGCGCTTTGCGCCTGTGGGGTCTCCCCTGGACTCGCTTTTCCCGCAGGAGTCTCGCACACCAACTCCAATCAAATTTGTTTTAAAAGATAGAACCCCTTTTGTCTACATTTTTTTTGAGTCGGTGTAAAAATTTGATTTCCTCTCCAGGCACTCGCTTTCCGCGGGCGGTCCGGAAGCCTCCTCGGCGCTTTTGCGCCTGTGGGGTCTCCCCTGGACTCGCTTTTCCCGCAGGAGTCTCGCATACCAACTCAATCAAATTTGTTTTAAAAGATAGAACCCCTTTTGTCTACAAACTAGATAATAAAGGAGAATCGGAATACTCTCACCCCGACCATGATTTTAAAGGAAATCAGGCTCATCCCGAACCATGTTTAAGATTAAATTATCCTTTATGTTTTTTTACTGTAATCCCTATTGGATTGAAGAAATTTGCGACACTCCTGCCGAATTACTGGCTAGCCAAGACCCCACATACGCTTGCGTCGAGGAGGCTTGGCAGACAGTCGGCGGAAAGGGAGCGAATTTCTGAAATCAACTGCAACTTGAAATAAAAAAACTGTGTCCTCCATCAATGGAGAGTGAAACTCAAGCTATTTTCATGGCTTTGTCTGACTGGGTCCTGGCGATTCCCATAAAGTTTAGCCAAGTATCCTACTTAAAATTCCTTTCATGCTGAAGGAGCCATTCCTTTCTCCATAAGCCACCCGCATAACCGGTTAATTTCCCATTTGAACCTATTATCCGATGACAAGGAATCACGATGCTTAACTTATTCCGGCCATTAGCGCTCCCTACTGCCCTTATGGCTTTTTCATTACCGATTGTAACGGCGATGTCTTTATACGAACCCGTGTTAGCGTACAGGATTCCTGTTAAGGCATTCCACACGTTTTTTTGGAAGATGGTCCCTTCAAGTAAATAAGGAAATGTAAATTCCCTGCGTTCACCTTTGAAATACTCATCAAGCTGATGAAAGCACTCCACCAAAACCTTGGGTGTTTGATCTTGCATAATATTTATCTTTATATCCCTTTCAGCGAACATTATGGAACAGATGGCCTCATTTGTTCCTGATATCTAGATTATTCCAATCGGCGATACATAATCTAATTTAACTAATTCACCCATATAAAGACCTCCTAGATAGAAGGAAGCAGATGCCTGCCTCCCACCCCATTTTTTTCAATTCCCCTTTTCCTACATGTTTCGATATTCACTGGGAGAACAATGTTTCAAACGGCGAAATACCTTATAAAAGTTCGAAGGGCTTTGGAATCCTACTTCAAGGGAAATCTCGAGATTCGTTAGACTTGTGCTTGTTAGAAGAAATGCCGCTTTATCGACTCTTATTTTTTCCAAATAGGAACGGGGAGTTTCTAATGTTTCCTTTTTGAATAGCCGTTCCAGATAATAGGAACTTACACCGACATGGTTGGCAATATCCTTTAACTCCACCTTTTGGTTATACTGATTTACCAGAAAAACGATGACATCTCTGACAAGTCGCATCTGCGGGGAATCATCAACTTCCGGTTGGCATCTTTTGCAAGCACGGAAGCCAGCCTTTTCGACTTCATCGATATCATGATAGAATTTCACATTTATTTTTTTCGGCTTCCTTGACCTGCATGAAGGGCGGCAGTATATTTTTGTAGTCTTTACAGCCGTAAAGAATAATCCGTCATATTTAGGGTCGCAGGCAATGATTTTCTCCCACATTTCTTCAAAGGAAAGATTGATAGCATCAGCCATTATACTCCGCATCCTTTCAGGTTTTAGTTCCCATATAAATGTGAGGTGTCATTTAGCTCTACTATTCGTGCTGTATCTCTTTCTAACAATGCAATGACTTTATCGGATAGGGCATTTCCGAAACTGAGACGTTTCACGCCTAATTCTTCAAGCTCCTTACCATTCGTTAATCCAGGCAAAGATAATACATTAAGGGGGGCACCTATATTCAAAGTGATTTCCTTTATTTCATCATAGTTCGTTAATCCAGGGATGAATATTCCGCTTGCTCCACTCTCCACATACGCTTTTGCCCGCTTTATTGTTTCCTGAAGAGGATTTTCTTTTTGAAAATAAGTATCTGTTCTAGCATTGATGTAAAAACCCTCATACCCATTGTTATCCAATGATTCTCTTATTTTTACTAGTAGGCTGCAGTGTTCGGATATATCTCTTAGCCCTTTTTGTTTTTTGAGCGAATCCTCAATATTGATCCTGGCAACACCGACGTCTGCCGTCCTTAACACATTATCGACAATCTTTTCTGCGGTTTCACCATAGCCTGCTTCAATATCCGCAGTGACGGGAATTTTCACATTATCCGCAATAAGCTTAATGATACCTAAATGTCTTTCAAAATCAATCAATTCGCCATCAGAATGACCAAGGGAGTTGGCAATTCCACAGCTTGTCGTTCAATTGCCTTGAATCCTGCTTTCACGAGAATCAAGGCCGATAATAGATCCCAGGCATTCCCCAATATCAACAGGTCGTTCGAAAAGTGTAATTCATTGAATTCCTTTATGTTAGTCATAATATTTGCTCCTAAAATTTATTTGTTCTCATTTTAACAATCAATCCGGCTCCAAATCGTCCTCATTATTGCTCTTATGGTCCATTTATACAATGGTTGTGCCGGGTTCCCGTTTAACGGTTCCGAACAAATAAAAAATGCCCTTTCATACCGGGGCATTTTCATGAACCTATTAATTTACGAATAGATATAACTTTCTATGATATTCCACAAATGCCTGTTGGTCCTTTTCCGTGAAGTCCATCCATTTTACTTTCTTGCATCTTTCCTCTAATCTCTCATTCAGTTCATCTTCTATTTCATTCATGAAACGAATGATTTCCCCGTAGGGCATATTGAAATGACGGGCAGCGAGCCTTGGCGGTGAATGCTTGACAAGCAATCTCATGAATTGATCGACCGTGTCCGCCTTCGATGCAAGATAATCTTCTTCGTTCACGATGAATTCATACACTTGTTTTTTGACGCCAGAAAGTCTGGTTACTTCGTCGCGCAATAAAAACTCCATTAATCTTTCGTTCATATGGCTCTACCTCGAATTGGTTTATATTTAAATCCTTTTAGATATGTATGAAAAAACTATACGGCCCGATACCTCATTATGACATCGTAACCGCAAGCCATCAAGCACCTATTCATACACAAAGCGTAATAATTACGATTTATAATCATTTTACGTAAAGTAATATGTACATGCCATAAAAGTCAACGTACGTGTTGTGTGACATCTCGAATCTCGAAATGCATATTAAGCGTCCTGTATTGGCAAAATAAGATCAAGAACAAATGGAACAACTCTTTATTAATTTTGTATATGTATAAAGAATAATTTTGTTAAAATTTGATATAATAAATGTAATATTTAGTCAATTAGTATTTTTCCCTAGAATTTGCTTTTGCAAAGGGGTAGAATGAAGCTAATGACATCTTATTTTTTCTAAATGTTTCCGAGGAGTTATAGGGTGGGTATAGCAAGTACATAGTGACAGCTGAAATGCTGTCCGACATATCGGTTGTTTTCATTTGTTCAAAATAACAATGAAAAGAATAAGGAGTGATTTTTTGAAACCTTCAACAAATCGCATGTTAACCCGTATTAAATCCGTTTATATGTTCATTAGTAATAACGGTACGGTTTCTACTCAAGAGCTTGTAGAAGAATTTGGCATCACTCCTCGAACTGTGCAGCGCGATTTAAATGTCTTAGCATACAATGACCTTGTTCAAAGCCCAAGCCGAGGCCTTTGGACGACAACAAGTAAAAAGGTGAAGATGTCATCGTAAAAAGAACGACCACCCGAACAAGATCGATATGTAAAATACTTTGAGGCGGACAATTTTTTGTCCGCCTCATTTTTTGTTTCCACATATCATTCAGCCGGTTGGCCCGCCTTTAACTGTTCAAGCTCCTCCGCCGTCAACTCACGGTATTCACCAAGCTCCAGTTCCTCATCAAGCTGTAAACTCCCCATGGAAAGACGTTTAAGATAGACGACACGTTTGCCAACGGCCTCAAACATCCGCTTCACCTGATGGAACTTCCCTTCCATGATCGTCAGCTCGATATCGGATGTCAGACCTGATTTTAAAATGTTCAATTCACCTGGTTTTGTTTCGTATCCATCATCCAAGGTCACGCCATTGCGGAATGCCTCGATATCCCGTTCCGTCACTTCGCCATCAATGACCGCAAAATATGTTTTAGGGACATGTTTCTTCGGGGACAGCAGTTGGTGGGCAAGCTTTCCGTCATTCGTGATCAGCAATAAACCTTCTGTGTCCTTATCAAGACGGCCTACAGGAAATGGCTCGAAAACTGAATCTTCCGGCTCCAAGATGTCGATGACCGTTTCTTGGTAGTTGTCCTCCGTTGCCGACAATACGCCTGGCGGTTTATTCATCATTAAATAAATGAATTCCCTGTATTCAACCCGTTCACCATGAACCGTCACGATTTCCGTATCAGGGTCCACTTGTTCCTTCGGGTCCTTGAGCAGCCTGTCATTGACCTTGACGGCGCCGGATTTCAGGAGCTTTTTCACTTCTTTCCTGCTGCCATAACCAATATTGGATAAAATCTTATCAATTCTCATCATTTCCTCCTAAAGCCTTTTCCATAAAAAGCCTTGCCCACTTTAATGACAGGCAAGGCCACGATATTTTAATTTGGGGATTCACCATTCAATACCCTTTTTTTTACACATCAAACTTCCAGCTTATAATCCTAATTTAGCTTTTAACCGATCGATCCGGGCACCGAACAAACGATGGGCAAGTTTGCTTTTCAGGGAAAGCGCCGCATAAATGAGCGCTCCAAGAATTGCACAAACGGCCACGATCAAAATCGCCTGGAATCGCCCTTCCGTTGTAAGCCACAACGATAATAAACTGTTCATGCCCCATGCAGCCAGTCCCATTATCACTGAAAAAACGGAAATCAAAACGGATCGTCTGATGGTAAGGCTGTAACGATATCCAGTAAAGTAGGTAATGACATACAAATTCAGCAGCACAGCAGCCAAATAGCCGAATGCCGTAGCATAAACGGATCCTTCCGTTTCAAACATCTTGATTAACGGGATATTCAAGCTCAATTTGATTAAAAAGCCCAAAAGCAGGCTGAGCACCGTATATTTTTGCTGATTGATCCCTTGTAATATCGCCGCCGAAACGGAGAAAAGCGCAAACAAGATGGAAACGGGCGCATATGCCTTCAGGACACTGATTCCAAGTGGATCATGGCTGTAAAAGGCACTATAGATCGGATCGGCCAGCACCGACATGCCAACGACCGCCGGAATCGTAATGAACAACAAAATTTGAAAAGCTTGGTTCAGCTGGCGGTTTAACTCTTCCGAATCCTCGCTTACATATGCCTTCGTCACCGAAGGAAGAAGCGCCATTGAAAACCCGGTTGCAAGCGTCATCGGAATCAAGACAAGCTTCTGGGCATATACATTCAACACCCCAAGGGCATCTTCTGCGACATGCTGCAACCCGATGGACGACATCGCCTTATTGAAAGATAATAAGTCCGCAAACTGAAACATTGGCATCGCGATTCCGACGAATATGAAAGGAATCGATGATAGAAATATTTCTTTATAGATTTCCTTCAGGGAAATTTCCATCGTCCCCCGGTCTTTCTTCATCAAGCTGTCCAAATATGGTTTTTGTTTTTTCCAATACCAAAATAACACCACTAAACCGCCGACAGCCCCGACCGTCGCCGCGAAGGTAGCTATTTGGATGGCTCTCACTAACTCTCCATCAAGGACATTCAAAACAACATACACACCGGCCAAAAGGAACACGATGCGGACAATTTGTTCGATTACCTGAGATATGGCCGTTGGCTCCATCGCCTCATGACCTTGAAAGAAGCCGCGGATGATGCTCATGAACGGTACAAAAATCAAGGCGAAGCTGACTGCCCGTATGATCTCCGTGACATCTTTGACATCTTCCTGCCTGACCCCAAAGACCCCAGTGAACATCGGTGCCATCGTATAGAGAATCAAAAAAGCGAGAAAACCGGTGACAAGCATTAATTTCAGGCTCGATTTAAATAACTTCTCACCGACGGCGTACTCCTCGAGCGCATTATACTTCGAAATGAATTTAGAAACAGCAAGCGGCATGCCTGCCGTCGCAAAGCTAATGAAAATGGTATATGGAACGTACCCATATTGATAGAGGGTTGCCCCTTTATTCCCAACCATATGTTCAAATGGGATGACGTAAAATAAACCAAGTACCTTGGAAATGATCGCTCCCAGCGTTAATATAAAAGCCCCTTTTAAAAACTTAGATGACATCTAATCCCTTCCTGCCTCTGTCAGTTACGTTTCACACGCTCTTTATCTTATCATATTAAAGTATTTTTTCTATAGAAAACTACACTCAAGTTTATCGTTTTCGAAGATAATACACAAACAAATAATTCCTTTTTTTCTACATTCGCAATCTGACGGGCTCTTGCTATATAATGAAGAGACTGAAAATGATAAAGTGGTGATCAATTTGAAATATGATGTAGTGGTAATTGGCGGCGGTCCTTCCGGATTGATGGCAGCAATAGCTGCCGGGGAAAAAGGGGCACATGTCTTGTTAGTGGATAAGGGCGAGAAGCTTGGCAGGAAGCTAGCCATCTCGGGCGGCGGACGCTGCAACGTGACGAACAGGCTCTCAATCGATGAAATCATTCAGCATATCCCTGGAAACGGGCGATTTCTATACAGCGCTTTCTCAGAGTTCAATAATGAAGACATTATTCAATTCTTTGAAAAATTGGGCGTGGCCCTAAAAGAAGAGGACCATGGCCGGATGTTCCCCGTCAACGATAAAGCGCAAAGTGTCGTGGATGCCCTTCTGACGCGCCTCTCTAATTTAAAAGTAACGATCTATAAGAACTCTCCAGTAGCGGAAGTTCTCTATGAACATGGAAAAACAAGCGGCGTCCGGTTAAAAGATGGACAGACCATCGATACAGGTGCAGTCGTGATTGCAGTCGGCGGGAAATCAGTTCCCCACACCGGTTCGACCGGAGACGGCTACGCATGGGCTAAAAAGGCGGGGCATACGATTACCGAACTGTTCCCAACTGAAGTTCCCGTACTTAGCCAGGAAACATTCATTAAAGATCGAACACTCCAAGGTCTCGCACTTCGCGATGTTTCATTGAGTGTCCTTAACCCAAAGGGCAAGGCCCTGATCACACACCAAATGGATATGCTCTTCACCCATTTTGGCGTCTCCGGTCCAGCTGTTCTAAGATGCAGCCAATTCGTCGTGAAAGCGATGAAAAAATGGAACCTTTCGGAAGTGACAATGAAACTCGATGCCCTGCCGGACCGAAACAAGGAAGAGGTCTTCCAAGACATCATGAAGGAAATCAAGGCAGAACCGAAAAAAGCCATTAAAAATACTTTAAAAGGTTTAGTTCCTGAACGATACCTTCACTTTCTGCTTGAGCGAAGCGGCATCGACCTTCAAGAACAAGGAGCGACGATATCAAATGAAAAGATCCGCCACCTTGCAGAACTATGCAAGGACTTCCAATTCGGAGTACACGGCACCCAGCCTCTAGAAAAGGCCTTCGTCACGGGCGGGGGCGTATCCGTCAAAGAAATACACCCAAAAGAAATGGCATCCAAACTGATGGCCGGACTGTATTTTTGCGGTGAAATTCTGGATATACACGGATACACAGGCGGCTATAATATCACATCGGCATTAGTAACCGGAAGACTAGCCGGTATGAATGCTGCCATGCATGCCCGTTCATAATTCCTAAAAAGAGGCTGATCCGCTTGGATCAGCCTCTTTTTAATTCGATTTCGTAAGTCCGTTACTTGGGTTTCTCGTCGGGCACCCGCGCCGCCTCTTTTATCTGGCTTTCCCGTTTAAAATATTTCTGGATGATAGCGAAAAGCTTCGAGGTCAATGGTATTCCGTTCCGTGAATGTGATGCCTTCACTCTCGAGCATCGCCTTCTGGTGTTCTGCGGCGCCCTCCGCTTTTATGCCGATTTCTCCCTTGGCATTGATTACCCGGTGCCAAGGAAGGTCATGTTTTTTGCTGCTTGAATGAAGGATCCTTACGACCTGCCTTGCACCTCGCGGACTACCGGCGAGCTGTCCGATTTGACCGTATGTCATCACTTTACCGGAAGGGATATGTTTAATGATAGTAATTACCCGTTCAGTAAAACTTTCCAAATGGTTCTCCCCTTTTATCCGTTTACTAACATCGTGATTTTTTCATCGGTTATCAGGACCCCATGATGCTTGATCAAGTTTGTTTTAAGCTCGGCAGGTATTCTGCAGTCATCGTATGCACAAACGGAAATCAATCCACGTTCCTCGATCGGTTTGTCGATTCCTTTTTCATATTCGCCTATCGCTAAGCTTGCTTGATCGTCGTGGCCCCATTCAACGTGGCCCCAAGTCCGCACGTGCTGATTGCGTTTAGTATATATATCGATATTTTCCAAGAAATAATTAACCATAGTCGAAGGATGGAAGTCTCCATGAAAACAATAAAAATCAAAATTATTGATAAGATGCACTTGCTCCAATTGCTCCTCGTTTAAATGAAGCTGCAATTTCTTATACACGAAAGGAAAGATACGGTCATTTTCGACGACCAGGATATGGTCTCCCTGTTCAACACCGGCAATGATGAAAGTTGCCTCATTTTCAATGTAGGCTTCCAATTCATTAAAACAGTATAAAATATGGCCACCATCCGATTGCTGTATATCTTCTAGTAGTTGTAACATTTTATTATCCAAATTGGCTCTCTCCTTCAAATACACCAGTCCGCACTGTGTATTATGTATAACTTTAACCATTATCTCCGTATTTGTAAAATTCATAGAAGAATATAGTCAGTTTTTCCTAATGTCATCTGCTATGATTGGGAATTTTCGTTGAGTCGAATGGAGGCTGCATTTAGTCCACTCATTGAAAGACCAAGGCAGCCCAATTCTGCGGACTCCGTTCTTCATCCATTTTCCCTTTTGATGGTAACCTTTAAATCACGGGATAATACGGCACATATCGCGGGTTATAATAATAGGGCGGTCTTGGTCCGATAAGCGGCAATTCGAAGGTATTTGGGTTGGAATCATATAACAATTCCACTTTTTCATCCGATTGTTCGACCAATAACAACTTCACTTCTTCGCTATAATAATAGGGCATATCGAGGCCTCCAAAAACTTTTTTCTACTCTTCAGCATATTCGCGCTGCACGGCATCGAGCCCGTCCCCATACATGTTCTTCATGCACGGCATATACCTGATCATCATAAAGTAACCGGACTAAATTCTTTTTTAGGAGGCCCCCCATGGCAGAAGATAAGAAAAAGAAATCATCTGGTAAAAGCTATCCCATGCATCCGAATTATGGAAGGATCACCCGTTATCAAGACGTTCCCATCACGGTTCCTGAGCAACGCCAATTCCGCCAGCCAGGTGTAGAAAAATTAATGGTGCCCAGGCCCATCATCGAAAATCCCAATTACAGGGGCAGTGGGAAACTAACCGGAAAGGTCGCATTGATAACTGGCGGGGATAGTGGGATTGGAGCTGCGGCTGCCATCGCTTTTGCTAAAGAAGGTGCAGATGTTTCCATCGCTTATCTGGATGAACATGAGGATGCCAATCGGACTAAAACGAGAATTGAAGAGCTTGGACAACGTTGCTTACTGCTGCCTGGTGACTTAAGGGATAAGCAGCAATGCATCCATATCGTGGAAGACACCATCGAAACATTCGGAAAGCTCGATATTCTCTGTAACCACGTGGGTATTTAATTTCAGCAAATAAGCTTGCTTGATATTACGGATGAGCAATTCGATGATACCTTTAAAGTCAATATCTATTCCCATTTCTACACGACCCGTGCTGCCCTTCCCCATTTAAAAGCTGGGTCCTCCATCATTAATACATCTTCTGTCGTGACGTTTAATGGGAATAAGCAATTAATTGATTACACGGCTACTAAAGGGGCCAATATTGGTTTCACACGTGCCTTGGCAAACAGTCTTGTCGATCAAGGCATCCGGGTGAACGCCGTTGCGCCCGGAACGTCGTAATCTCCCACATCGAATATACCTCCGCCCACACGAAAGAAGACTACCTTGGATTGCCCGCCTTGCAGCAATAGGTAGTCTGATATGAATGATGGAGTTGCCGGCCAGCCTTTATTTTTTCTTATAAATGATCATCGCACTGAAACAGTAAATCTGTTCCTCTTCCTCTTCACCTGTAGTGGCGACATTATATTTGATATCGACGATCTGATTATCGCGAATGTCTTCAAGGAAAAAGTTCATTTCGTCCTCTAGATCCTTTTCATGCTCATAATCAAATAATTTGACTTGTATCATCGGCTCTCCCCGCCCTTTTACTATAATGATAGTTATTGTGCAGGATGCCCATTTTTCATGATGTTTATACTTGATTTGTTTGTAACGCGGATAATATTGCAACAACTTCATCCCCGACTTCTTCTGTAGAAGCTGCCCCGCCCATATCAGGAGTCAGCGCCTTTTTATCGACCATCACCTGTTCGATCACGTCCAAAATTTTTGCACCCCAAATCTCATGCCCAAAGAAATCGAGAATCTGGCTGGCGGACCATATGGCCGCAAGTGGATTCGCGATGCCTTGATGTGCTATATCCGGGGCTGAACCATGAATCGGTTCGAACATCGAAGGATAAATCCGTTCCGGGTTTAAATTGGCACCAGCCGCCAGTCCCATCCCGCCTGCAATGGCAGCACCTAAATCCGTGATGATGTCACCGAATAAATTGGAGGTGACGACGATTTGAAAGCGTTCGGGCTGTTTGACAAAATACATGCTTGCCGCGTCGACCAGATAGGAATTCGTTTCTACTTCCGGATACTCCTGTCCAAATTCTTCAAAAACCTGATCCCAAAAAACCATTGAATAATTCAATGCGTTCGCCTTGCTTATGCTCGTTAGCGTCCTGCCCGTCTTACGCGCCAGTTCATACGCATAACGGATGATCCTCTCCGTTCCTTTTCGGGAAAAGACTCCCGTCTGCAGTACCACTTCTTCCGGCTTACCTTTAAAAAGCCAATCACCGGCGCCGGAATATTCCCCTTCACTGTTTTCACGGATGACAACCATATCGATTTGGTCACGAGTCACGTCTTTTAATGGACAGGGTGCACCTTGAAGCAATTTAACGGGTCGGACATTCACATATTGGTCAAATCCCTTTCTGATTTTCAGCAGAAGTTCACGTAAGGAAATATGGTCCGGGACACCAGGATAACCGACAGCCCCAAGATACACGGCGTCAAACTTCATCAGTTGATCCAGTCCGTCGTCGGGCAGCATTTTGCCATGCTCCAGGTAATATTCACAGCCCCATGGAAAATAGGTGAACTCGAAAGAAAAATCCCCGGCAATTTCAGCCACTTCCTTAAGTACCTTTACCCCCTCATTTATCACCTCAGGGCCAATCCCATCACCCGCAATGACCGCTATTTTATGAACATTCATTCTTCCACTCCCCTTTTTCTATATTTTCTGATTTCACTACCTAATTTTAACATATCATTTCTGCATTCCCGTCAAGGGGGTTATACAGAAAAAAAGAGCCCTTTCATGATGAAAGGGCTCTTTTTTTCACGTCTTCAAATATGCGCGTCTTTCCGCATATTCACGGCATTGTGAACAAACCATGATCTTTTTTCTCTCTTCATTCAAATAAGCCGTCACATTCTTGGATTTACGCGTACAAAAGTGACAGGTCTTTTTGAAGAACTTCATTTAACGATGACTTCGCCGTCCCATTCAAGCATTCCGCCAACCATGTTTGCCACTTTATATCCTTGTTCCTGAAGATAATGGCATACATTTTCACTGCGGCGTCCTGAACGGCAGATAAAAATATATTCTTTTTCTTTATCAAAATAGTCAAGGTTCGCCGGGATGTCATTCATGCGGATATGTTTCGCGCCTTCGATCATTCCCTCTTGCACTTCTTCGTCTTCACGAACATCGACAAGTTCCATCGCTTCGCCTGCCTCAAGCTTAGCTTCCACTTCTTCAGTTGTAATGATTTTGATTTCTTCCATAATTAGCACCTCGAATTATCATTTGATTTATCTTTTTCATTATAGCAAAATTTCCAGTTTAACATCACGTAATGGATTCGTTGATGAAAATTCCCTCATGCCATGTATTTATTTTCAGAAATTATCTTCTACACTCAAATTTTTATTGCTTCTAAAAACCATCCTGGTTAAAATGGCTCCTAACACTGCCGCCACTATCAGGATACCGAAAAGGATCGAATAATTGGCGATGATCCCTATCAATGTAGATGAGATGATGCTCCCGAAATATCGAAAGGTCGAAAAGATTCCCGATGCCGAGCCCGATGCGGATTCCTCCACGGCTTCCAGGGAAGCGACCTGCATGCTTGTAAGCCCTAAACCGATAGCCAACCCATTCACGATAAGTGTGACGGCTAGATACAAAATCGACTGGAATTGGATGACGAATAAGAATAATAGATTCGTTAACACCGTGATGGCGAATGAAAGGAATATGACCTTTTCCGAAGGGTATTTCCGATTAAGCTGTCCGCCTATCATATTGCTAATAGCCATTGAAATGGAGAACAGTGATAACATGACACCGCTCATGGAAGCCGAAATATCCATTTTTGTGGTCATGATCAGCGGCATGACCAACAAAATCGCATACATCGTGAAATTATTGATCAATACAGATAAATTGGCATTCACGAATATAGGACTCTTAAATAAGCTAAAGTCTATAATCGGGGATGGGACAGACCGTTCTTTCCGTACGAATAATCCCAGGAAAAGAAGGCTCCCCATACCGAGTACGATGTACATCGCCGTTGATTTTGCATGAGTTAAAGTAATCAATAAAGTGATCGTAACGGCTAAATAAATGGAACCGATAATGTCCAATGGCTGTCGGGAATGCTTTTTCTGCAGTTTTGGTAAAAGAAAAAGGCCTCCAGCAAGTGCCCCCAATAAAAAAGGGACATTAACCAAGAATATCGCTTTCCAACTGGCTACAGCAATCAAAAGCGATCCTATCAATGGACCTACCGCTGCTCCCAGACCCATTCCCAACCCGAAAAATCCCAACACCCCCGGGAGCCGCTCACGTGAAACGGTCTGCCGGATAAGGGCAACGACATTCGGGATCAGCAATCCGCCCCCTATGGCCTGCAGTGACCGAAAAGCGACAAGCATGCCTATATTTAGCGCAAGCCCGCATCCAATCGAGGCAGCAAGGAATAGTAATATGCCAATTATATAGATTTTACGATTGCCATATAAATCCCCAAGTTTACCCGCAATCGGCTGGGTAACGGCCATTACAATGAGATAGATGGTGACGACCAAAGTGACACTGTGGATATCCAAACCGTAAAAGTCTGAAATCGAGCCCAGTGCTATCGAAATCATCGTTGAATTGATCGGTACGAGAAACGCCGCCATTAAAGTAAAAATGATCATCAGGAATTCTTTCTGTCTGCCCATTCTTTCACCTCAGTCCTTCAAACAACACTTTGTTCTACTTGCTCATCCATCGATAATCGTAACGGTTCCCGTATTCCCATCGACTATGACACGATCTCCATCTTTTAAGCGATCCGTTCCTATTTTTGTCCCTAACACTGCCGGAATCCGATATTCCCTGGCAATGATCGCAGAATGGGACAGCATGCCGCCTGTATCGGTAATGATTGCTATTGCATCCTGGAAAAAGGACGTCCAGACTGGTGTCGTGTTCCTGCAGACCAGAATATCTCCTTTTTTAAAATGAGAGGCTTCATGCATACCGGATATCACCTTGACTTTTCCTTCGCATACTCCTTTGGATGCTGAAATTCCTTTAATCGTACTCGACGTATTTTCCTTGTTTTCTTCCAATGAGCCAAACACCATTTCCACGAAAGCACGCTCTTCATCCGTAGGTTCCCCAAAATATGATGGCGTTTTCATTTTACCCTGTAAATCATATTGCCTTTTCCGTTCCAATACCGTTTCCTTTAAAGTGTGGGGGGCATCCAAAGCGGATATGACCTCATCTTTATATAAAAACCAAATATCTTCCGCGTCATCCAGCACGTTCTGTTCAACTAAAAGCTCACTTACTTTCAATAAGTATAAACGTGCCTTTGCATCGAACATGGCATCAATATAAAAATGATGATCATCCGTGATTACAGCAGCATCCAAGACCATTTGGTAATATTTTTTAAATTCGTCCCGCTCAGCAGAATCTTCAATTCCATTTAAAAACCTTTGGTATATCCGTTTCCCGTCAGCTACTGCCGTTTCGAATTCTTTATCGAAATCATATCCATTGATGATGAAATTCTTAATGATTTGCAGTACATGCTCAGGATTTTCAATCCAGGTTTCCCCAACGAAATCATGTGCCTTAAGGCATCTGTACCCATAAACATTGACGAAATTATCAACACGTTCCAGAAAATCCTTCCCTTTTCCAAACTCGCTCAGACCCCGGGATAAATTTCCTTCATCAGCATCCATGATCACCTTCAGCAACTGAGGTTCATTTTTCGCTTTCAAAGATAATTGCCACAGTATTCGATCGGACTCCAGTGACTTATTCATCACTCCAGCCATAGATTGGTAGAGTTCATGGGGAGGTTCGGTCCCCAGCAAGCTTTTGAATAGCCGTTCAAGTTTAATAGTAATACCCGCAAGCGGAAGGACGATCATGAAATGCCAGTAATAGACCTCTTTGAAAAAACCTTCTAACTCACCCAACCCTCTTATCGCTTTTGCTGCCGTGAATTCCATCGAAGTTTCTTCATCCATATATCGATAAATCGGCAATAAATGATCATGGATAATATCATGCATCCTGTTCGTCAAATCTGGATACAAGTTCTCCATAAGCTTTTCGTTTTCCATGAATAATTGCTGTGGGTCCGTTTCTAGGTGGATTTGCTTTCCGTAATAATACCCGTTATGGACTTTCATTTGGATGTATCCCGACGGTTCCCTGAGTTCCTCTGCCGCTTTAGCCATTCCTTGATAAAATGGCTGGGTGACTATGGATGCGAATAACGGGGAAATTGGATCAGGAAATCTTGAATCTATCAAAAACCAAAAGTCCTCCTTATCAGTCCGATCCAAAATAAATTCTTTCCTGGCTTCTGGAATGACTTCAGCGTCTTCGATCAACGTTGTAATCGGGCGAGCTTGCAAGAGATATACTTTTTGATTTTGAATGGCGAATTCCAAATCGACAGGATGCCCATAATGCTTCTCCACCTCCAGTGTCAATTCGGTCAATTGTGTAAGCAGCGCATCATTGAGGCAATATGCCTCCTGTTCCGCTTTTGTGGTTTCCACTTCTAACGTGCCTTTGGAGCCGGAAACTATTTTCAGCTCTTTGCGGCCCCTGATTTTCTCGATCTTCGTACCATCACGTTTAGCCAAATAGGTATCAGGTGTCACAATACCGGATACCACCGCCTCCCCGAGCCCATAACTGGCATTTATCACTATATGATCTGGATTGTACGTAACGGGGTCCTGGCTGAAAATCACTCCTGAAACATCTGAATGTATCAGACCTTGGACCACAACGCCCATTGATATTTTTTCAGCATTTTCATGAATGGTTTCGGTATATTGCCGAACCCGGTTCTCGAAACAGGAAGCCCAGCAGCCTTTTACCCTTGATAGGAATTCTTCATCCGTTTTAACATTCAGGTATGTTTCATACTGACCGGCAAAGGATGCCCCTTCCAGGTCTTCTGCACCCGAAGAGGAACGGACTGCCACCGATGCATAGTCTTCCCGCAGCTCATGAAAAGAGCTCAACAGGGTGCTTGACAAATCATCCGGGATGCTCGCCTCCATAATCTCGGCCTGGATGGCTTCACTTTGTAAATCCAGTTCATTTCTTTCTACGAAATGCACGAATGAATCATTGCTAATGACAAACCCATTTGGCACGGGCATGCCCAACTTCGTCATTTTAATTAAATGTAAAGCTTTTCCCCCTACGATTTCTTTGGACTCAGCAGCATTTTCAAATCGCTCTGTATACATATTCGCTCCCCTTCCATCACGTTGAATATCCAAGACTGAGAAATACCCATTTATAGGTATAAATCCCACTCTCAACCATAAAGGAAATCCTGTTACATTGCATTTGAAAAGGCTTACACTAAATTCCATGACGGGCATTGCTTTCGCAATGATTCTTAGGGCTTTATTGCCATTTTCCCGAATGATTGATCGCAAAAACGCAACAAACTATTCAATTTTATATTTATTTACATTTATTAAGTAAATACATCAAATCCAATCACAACGAATAATCCCTACAATAGTCACAATGGGGCCTGAATGAAAAAAAGCCGGCGAATATAATATTCGCCGGCGTTTTAAAAATCGATATCAATGCTTGAATCCTAGTTGATATTGTTTAGGGATCTCCGTTTTTATATTCAAAGATTTAGATGCTTCAAGTGCCCAATAAGGGTTTCGCAGCATTCCTCTGCCGACGGCAACCAAATCGGCTTCTTCATTGCCAATGATTGAATTTGCTAGAATCGGATTATCTAATCGACCTACAGCAATCACGGGGATATCCAAAGCTTTTTTGATTTCCCTCGCCAACGGAGTTTGATAGCTAGCATGCGTACCCGGTCTTCCGTCTGCTCCAATCGGGCCTTCTCCTCCAGAACTTACATGGAACATATCGACTCCTGCTTCTTTAAAGACTTGTGAAAAGGCAATGCTTTCCTCAATGCCATACCCGCCTTCAACGTACTCTTTTGCAGAAATGCGCATGATTAAAGGCATGTCGGCAGGCATTTCGCTTTTCACTGCTTTAATGACTTCCACTCCGAATTTGGTCAGGTCTTTTCCATATTCGTCATCACGTTTATTCGTAAGCGGCGATGTGAATTGGTGGATTAAATATCCGTGTGCACCATGTAATTCGATTACGTCAAATCCTGCTTTAACAGCCCTTCTGGCCGATGCCCGGAATTTATCGACCATCTCCTTCACTTCTTCCGTTGCTAAAGCTCTTGGTGTTTTGTACGTTTCATCAAACGCAATGGCTGATGGTGCCACAGGAGTTTCGGCATCCTCCGCTTTACGGCCTGCATGGGCAATTTGTATCCCGATTTTTGCGCCGTATTGATGAACTTCCTTAACGATGCTGGAGAAAGCTCCAATTTGGTCGTCGGACCATAATCCAAGATCACGATTCGAAATGCGCCCATCAGGCTCAACATCGGTCATTTCCACGATAATTAATCCCGTGCCTCCAACTGCCCTGCTTACATAATGTTGCTGGTGCCAGTTTGTTGGTATACCATCTTCCGCTTCGACGGAGTATTGACACATCGGCGGCATGACGATCCTATTTTTAAGTTCAAGTTCTTTTATGCGATAAGGTGAAAATAAATCATTCATATTTTTTATCTCCTTTTTCATATAATGCATGCACATGCATTTATATCATCTGATTAATTCTGTGTCAACTAATCAGATTCCCGAATCTTTCATTGTAAACGACATCATCTGTTGGTACAGCATTTCCATCCCCACCAATGCGGAGATCCAATAAAAAAAAGCGGTTTTCGCATACTTTGTTGCTATTTACCAAGTAAAGCGGTGTGGTTGATTTCCACTCCAGATGCTTGCTTTCCGAGGGCAGTGCTCCCGCAGGAGTCTCGCACTTGCGCTCCAATCAACCTTAAATCGTTTTGTTTTAAAAACAACAATCTTTACGAAAAAAGCCTATAAAAAAGAGAAAGACGGATATCCCGTCCCTCTCCTTCATACTTGATTAAAAGTCGAAATTATCAGGATCTGGACCAACACGGTGATTTTGATTCAATCCATCAATTTGGTTCATTTCCTCTTCCGTCAATTCGAAATCGAATATAGATGAGTTTTCTACAATACGATGTTCTTTAGTGGATTTAGGAATCGTTACAATCCCATTTTGGATATCCCAGCGCAAAATGACTTGTGCAACTGATTTGCCATGCTTGGCCGCAATTGCTTGTAAATCATCATTATCCAGAAGTTCACCTTGCATCAATGGTGACCATGCTTCAAGCTGTATCCCTTGTTCCTTACAGAATGCCTGAACTTCTTTTTGAGTTAAACGCGGATGGCATTCCACTTGATTGACCATCGGCTTCACTTCTGCATCCTCCATTAAATCTTTAAGATGGTGAATCTGGAAATTGCTCACACCGATCGCTTTTACTTTTCCTTCTTTATAAAGAGTTTCCAACGCTCTCCAGGCTTCTTTATATTTTCCTTCCACTGGCCAATGGATAAGATATAAATCCAAGTAATCCAAGCCAAGTTTCTTTAAGCTTTTTTCGTATGCCGCAATTGCTGATTCATATCCTAAATCGGCATTCCAGACTTTTGAAGTTACGAATAAGTCTTCCCTGGAGATTCCGGCTTCTTTTATGCTCTCACGAATCCCTTGTCCGACCCCTTCTTCATTTTCATAAATGGCAGCCGTATCGATACTGCGATAACCATGTTTAATGGCCACTTTAACTGCATTTACCAGCTCCGGCCCTTCTTCCACCTTAAATACGCCCAATCCGAACCAAGGCATTTTAACGCCATTATGCAACGTTGTTGTATCTTGTAAATTTTTCACCATTATACTCTACCTCCAAATTTTTTCTTCATTGTTTTTTAGGATCATAATGCGCTTATGTATCAGTATCATTACATCCCTTCAAGGAACCTTCCAACCTTCGCTGAAGGGATGCAATGATACTTGGTTATTGATACTCTAAACGCATGGCATGCTTTTTCTAACATGCAACACTTTTTCAATCTATGCTATTTTGTCAATTCCCTTGGAACGGTCTTTACTTTCCAGGGCACGGCTCCAAGCTGTTAAAATCACTGCTGCAAACACCATGACTCCACCTATCCACGCTGTATGGATCAGTCCGATCGAATCCGTAATCACCCCTCCCAAGTAGGCACCAATGGCGATTCCCGCATTGAAGGCGGCAATATTGATGGCCGATGCCACGTCCACTGCACTCGGCACGAAACGCTCCGCTAACATGACGACATACACTTGAAGCCCCGGAACGTTCATGAATGCAAACAATCCCATTAAAATGATCGTAATTAAACCGGCAATCTTAAACGGTGCCGTGAAAGTCAAAGCCACAAGTACAATGGCTTGTATAAGAAACATATAGAATAGGGCATTAATAGGATTGCGATTGGCGAATTTCCCGCCAAGGGTATTTCCTATTGCTATTGCTACTCCATATATTAGCAAAATCAAGGCCACAGTTCCTTCTTTAAACCCTGTCACTTCCTGAAGTAATGGCGACAGGTACGTGAAGACAACGAATGTACCTCCATACCCTAATGCTGTAATGATGAATACTAGCAGCAATCGGCCATTCGTCACCAATTTGATTTGATCACGGAATGTGGTCCGTGCAGCCTTTCTTAAATCGGATGGAACCAGGATGCCGTTTCCGATGAAAGCAATCAAGCCGATTGCCACAATGATGATGAAAGCGAATCTCCAGCCGAATTGCTGACCGATGAAGGTTCCAAAAGGAACTCCGGTCACCGTTGCCACCGTCAGACCTGTAAACATGATGGCGATGGCACTCGCCCTGCGGTTTTCAGGGACCAAATCAGCCGCAATCGTAGCGCCGATCGACATGAAGATACCATGTGCAAGCGCTGAAATGACACGAGCGATCAATAGCACACCGACCGTGGTCGCAGAAGCCGCTAATGCATTTCCGGCAATGAACACGACCATTATCCAAAGCAATAAAGTCTTTCGCGACATATTCGATGTCAGGGATGTCAGGATAGGTGCCCCGAACATGACCCCCAAGGCGTATAAGGATACCGTCAATCCCGCCGTCGTCACTGTAATGTGTAAATCTTTAGAAATGAGCGGCAATAATCCCACGCTGATGAACTCTGTTGTTCCAATTGCAAAGGCACTGATCGCTAAAGCCAGCAATGCCCATGTACTTCTATTTTTATTTGAAATCATATCCTCTTCTCCTTCTTGTCATTTTGTACTATCATTGAAATCGCCTTAGCAACTTTTTTTATAAATGGTACAGTGAAATTCGGCGTGCAAATGTTATTATGAGATATAATGCAAATAAAAAACAGTACGTACTTTAAAGTGATATAGGCACCTTTTAGTACCTATAAAATAAGGAGAGTATGCCAATCATGAAAAAAAAGAAATACAATATATCAGTTGAAGCGACACTGGAAGTAATGGGCGGAAAGTGGAAATGCGTCATCCTCTGCCATCTGACCCACGGAAAAAAGCGGACCAGTGAATTGAAGCGCCTTATGCCGAACATCACCCAAAAAATGCTGACCCAACAATTGAGGGAGTTGGAAAAGGACGAAGTCATCAATCGTATCGTTTACAACCAAGTCCCCCCTAAAGTGGAATATGAACTTAGTGAGTATGGGCAAAGCCTGGAAAGTATCCTATCCTTACTATGTACGTGGGGGGAAAATCACATAACCAGAGTGTATGGAGATAAGTTTTCCGTTCTCGAGGAAAGTGTATTGAATGATCCATTGAAATAATTCCAAACAAAAAGATTAGCTCGAAGCGGCTAATCTTTTTTTGTATATATTGAATGTCCCTGATTTAACTGCCGAACAATAAATTTCACCACCGTTTTACCCCCTCTTATTTTTGGTATAATATGTAATGAACAACTTAAAATTTTTTATTTTGTAAACGAAGAAGTATAATGATGAAACCAAGGGGTGACATATGAGGGTCTTATTAGAATTGATACGCATCATACTAATATTCGGGATAGCCGGAACAATCATTTCGACCATTGTAAACGGCATATATATAAACATCGGAGTGAATCAGTATGGCTGGCTAGGCTCGATTGCCATTCTGCTTTTATTATTCATCTGGTACAGAAATAAGCTTCAGTTCAGTGGCTGGTATTCGGGAAAAGGGAAGGAAAAGCTTCCCAAAATGGCCTCACAAATCCTCATTCTGTGTTCAGTATTTTTGCTATGTACCCCGCCTGTTTTAAGTGTGCTGCAGATGATCTTTCATTAATCGGGATTCTATATCCTGGATAGAGCAGGAGTGAACGATTTGCGGAAATTGTTTAATATTGTGGTCCTCATACTCCTACTCTCTGGATTATGGTATGGATATGGTAAAGATATTCAGGAGTCTGGCTTCAAAGCTGGGGCCAGTGCCTTTGCAACGGATGTCCGTTCCTTTATAACCGGGCCCGAGGTTACGACTGCCTTGGAAAAACTGAGTACTGGGGTCAGCAGTATCATCGGCTCGATGACGGAAACATTGGATTCCGCTTCTGAAAAAGAATCGCAGGAAACAGAAAAAGTGAAAAAACCAGCACTGGAAGCACCTGCTGATGCTTCCTTCTCGGTCCATAATATTGAAATTGGCGACATGAAGGATGATGTAGAAAAATTGGCTGGTGAAGCTAAGCGGAATACGCGGAATGAATATGGCGTGAACTGGTTCGCCTATCACGAAAATTATCAAAATTTCTTCATGGTTGCCTACGATAACAACAATAAAGTTGTCGGTTTATATACGAATCAAGATTTGATTTCCTCGAAGGAAGGCATTAAACGCGGCACTCCCAAAGAAACCGTGACCGGGAAAATGGGGAAGCCTGTAACAAAACTGCTTAAAGGAAACGTCTATTACCAGATTCGAAGTGACAGCGGCGAATACGATATGTTTGAAATGGATAATAGCTATGTGACCATTTTTTATGACAAACATGAGAAAAATACAGTCACGGCAATCCAAATCATCGACGCAAAACTCGAAAAGCAAAAGAGTGGCTATTTTGCAGAAGCCGGCCCCGAATTAAAGAAGGGCTTTGAATATCAATTATTCGATTTGACCAATGCATCACGGGTCAATCATGATCTCTCCGTGCTTTCATGGGATAAACGAGTGAAGGTCACGGCACAGGATCATAGTAAAGATATGGCCGTGAATCAATACTTCAACCATACAAACCTTGAAGGAGAATCCCCGTTCGACCGGATGGAAGATGACAAAATCACTTTTCGAATGGCAGGGGAAAACCTGGCTGCCGGTCAGAATAGCAGTATTTTTGCCCATGAGGGCCTAATGAATTCCATTGGCCACAGGGAAAATAAATTACAGAAGGATTTTGAATCGCTCGGTGTCGGAGTTGCCTTCGATCAGGAAAATAAACCATATTATACGGAGAACTATTTGACGAAATGAACAAAAAGCTGTGCATGGGAAAATCCAGCACAGCTTTTTTCACACAAGAAAGGGCATCCAATTATAAAAATGGATGCCCTTGTTTTAGATCACCAAACGAATAACCCAACGACCATGGCACTAAGCAAGGAAACAGCCATCCCGCTAACCAGCAATTTCCAAACATTCCTTCCGATGATGTTCGATTTCTCATCATTGAGGATGGAATTGAACGTTCCATAGATCATGCCCACTGTACTGAAGTTGGCAAATGACGTCAGATAAGTGACAGCCACGGCAACTGTATGCGGAGACAGTGTACTGACTTTATCTTTTAAATCGAGCAAGGCAACGAACTCATTCGTGGCAAGCTTGATTCCCATCAATTGAGCGACGTACATCGCATCATCTCCAGTTAGTCCAAGCAGGAATGCAAATGGACTAAAAATGACAGAGAAAATCTTTTGAATGGTCAAGCCATCCACAAAGAAACCGAAAATGCCGTTTACACTGGCCGTTAAGGCCACATAGCCGATAACCATTGCCATGATGACGAAGACCATTTTAGCCCCGACAAGCATACTGTTGGAAATGGTGGAAAAGAAATCTTTACGTTCCTCTTTAGAAGGTACATAAACGACGTCTTCCTCTTTACTGACGTCGACCGGATTCAGCATGTTTGCTATCAGCAAGGCATTTAAGCAGTTCAAAGGTATCGCTACAAAAACATAGGTTGCCGGTACCATGGAGAGGTAGGCTCCAATGATTGAACCACTGATGCTGCTCATGCTCATGATTCCAAATGTCAAAAGACGCTGATCCTTAATCGCACTGAGCTGCATGCGGAGAACAGCAAGTGCCTCGGTATTCCCTAGGAACATCATTTGAATCGAAAAGAAACTCTCAAGTTTTGGCAAACCGGATACTTTTGAGATGAGCCATCCCACTTTATCAATGATCCAGGTAAGTATACCGAAATACGATAAAACATCAAAAAACGTGATAATGAAGATAATTGGCATCAATGCGCTGAAAAAGAAATCCACATGTTCATTTGCCATAAGTGAAGGAAAGACAAAAGAAATTCCTTCATTCGCACATTCAATCAACCAGGTGAAGAATGAAGCGATCAGATTGATGACCCATGCCCCAATTTTAGTGGATAACATGAACCATGTGATAAGTAATTCGAGAACCAGCAAGGTAAGAATGGCTTTCCACTTAACGTTCCTTTTATTAGGTGAACAAAGGTAAACGATGCCCATTACAACCAAAACACCTAGTATATTCAATAAGAAATACATGATTTCATCCCCTTTGGATATATTATTTCCCATTCATTTTTTTATATAAAAAGCCCTCACCTTTTTACACTTTCAGCCGCAGGAAGAAAGTGTGAAAAAGTAAGAGCCTCTTGAAATGTTTTGTGGATCAAGCCTCTTCAAGCCAACCAAAACCTGTTCATCTCTTCTATTTTCATACTTCCTTGTAGTCCGGCATTACGGCTGCCAGGTAGAAACTATCAGACCATCATCACTGATATTATACAAGGATATTTTTTTAATGAATTTCTCAGGAAAGATATCATTTTAAATCAGTTTATTTTTAATTACAATACGTTTCAAAGTTGTTATATTAATATAAATTTTTCGAAAACAGTCAAGGAAGTCTCCAAGTGCCAATTTTGGGTAATACTAATGAAGAAGCTGGCTTAAACCCTCCCAGTTGTTTCAATTCACCTTACTAGCACAGGAAATAAGGACGTGAATTTTTGTGGATTTTTTTCATAGCCAGGAAACTCTTACTGCATTTGAGTGGACTTTAAGAGCCATCATATCCTTTTTCTTCTTAATTTTTTTGGTTAAATTGATGGGGCAACGGTCCATTTCCCAGTTAAGATTACTTGATTTCATAATGGCGTTAACTATTGGGAACATTCTTGCCCGCCCTTTGTCTGATGAACAGTCAGGCTTGAAGGGCTCAATGATCACGTCCTTTGCATTAGTCATCTTATATATAATCAGTTTGTTTATGAGCCTTAAGTGGGGGAAACTCCGTAGTTTTTTTGACTCCGCCCCCTTTCCGCTTATCGAAAATGGACAAATCATTTACAAAAGCCTATCAAGGGCCCGAATCTCCATCGATGATTTATTATCGGAATTAAGAAAAGAAAAGGTCGAAGATATTCAAAAGGTATCCCTTGCACTATGGGAACCGGGCGGTACCATTTCATTGTTTTTATACCCTCAATATGGAGCGGTAACACCAGCAGATATGCACCTAGCAACAACTGACTTCAATTTTCCTAAAACGATTATTAAAGAAGGGACAATTGATTCTAAAGAATTAAATCGGGGCGGTAAAGACGAAGAATGGCTGAAAAAAGAAATTAAAACAACCTATAATGCCGACGTGAACGATATTTTATTGGCAACTCTTGATAATAACGATAACTTAAAGGTCTTTTTCTACAAAGAGCCAAAATAAAAACCCCTAAACATTGTGTAAAGCCTACTTATGAATGTAGGCTTATAACACGTCAACGTAAAGGGGATTTATTAACTCGCTTATTACTCCGACCAATTCAGTGTATTCAAGAACTTATAAACATCTTCATACACTTGATTACGTTCCTTACCCAATGTGATGATATGACCTGATTTTTCATACCATATCAAGTGTTTATGCTGCGTATCGACTTCATTGAAAATCGCTGTAGCACTCTCCGTATAGTCGGGATCATCCAAACGCCCTTGTAAAACAAGAGTTGGTGATGTGATCAAATCTAAATCTTCACCTGTCTCATTTATAATATTCAACACATCTTTTAGTTGAGGCATAGGCTCTTCTTCCAGCAGCTTCACTTCTGCAGCAATTTGGTCTGCATCTTTGCCCTCAAACTTCTTATAAGCCTGTGCATAATTGAGCAAGCGGTTCTTTTGTCGATCGATACTTTTTCCTTTCGTCGGAGCGCACATTGAAACCACCCCTGTTACAGGCAATTCAATTCCCACTTTTAATGAGAAAACTCCTCCTAAAGAAATTCCCACAACAGCAATTTCCTCATAGCCTTCATCTTTAAGGAAATTATAACCATCCACTACGTCTTTCCACCATTCCTTTGGACCTGTTTTAACAAGTTCCTCGGCTGATACTCCGTGCCCACTATAAAGAGGTCCGTGGCAAGTATAGTCGAGATCATTCAAGTACTTTCCTAATTTCTTCATATCTCCTGTACTTCCGGTAAACCCGTGAAGTAAAAGAACAGCTCTTTTTCCACCTCTGTATGTGAATGACTCAGGTGCTTTCACTTTCATCTATCTAGGACCTTCTTTCTTTGCTCATGTTGATAAATAGAATCTAAATGATTTTCGAAAAAAAATCAATTAATACCCCTTGAGTAGTGATTCTTCTATCCTATTCCGAATTTTCATTAAAACAATTAAATCATGTATATTGTATCCTTACCACACTCTTCACAACTCATCCGTTCCGAAGCACATTTTACTATGATTAAAATTATTTAGCAATCGTCATTTAACCATTTTTTTTAAGAAAAGTAAAATGCACCTTGTGTTACGATGTACACCATATTACACTTTAAAAATGAAAAGGAGGAGAATTTATTTGGATAAAGAATTAATGAAGGGAAGCATTGACCTCCTTTTGCTTTCACTTCTCTCACAAAAAAGGCTATACGGCTATGAAATCACGAAGATCTTGAAGGAAATGAGCATGGGAAAATATCAAATAAGTGAAGGCACCCTCTACTCCGCCCTTAAACGATTAGAAAAAAAAGAATTCATAACAGGCCATTGGAAAGAGTCAGATTCAGGCCGCAGGAAATATTATCACGTCACCGAAAATGGACAAACCGAACTTGAACGGAAACGAGAATGCTTTTACTTCCTGGAAAATTTAGTCCGGAAAAGCGCAGAGCAATTCTAAACAAAATAAAAAGCTCCCTGCACCCATTACTTGGAGGCGCAGGAAGCTTTTTTTTGCCGAATTTGGGCTGTTTACTCGTGAATTCATACCGCATTCATGATTTTCGTACCGTTTACTCGTGAATTTCGCACTTTTACTCGTGAATTCATACTGCACTCATGATTTCGCACCGTTTACTCGTGAGTTTCGCACTTTCACTCGTGAATTTGGCACTTTTACTCGTGAATTTGGCACTTTTACTCGTGAATTTGGCACTTTTACTCGTGAATTTTACTGTTTTACTCGTGAGTTTGGCACTTTTACTCGTGAGTTTTGCACTTTTACTCGTGAATTCATACTGCACTCATGATTTCGCACCTTTTACTCGTGAATTCATACTGCACTCATGATTTCGCCCCCTTTACTCATGAGTTTCGCACTTTTTCTCATGAGTTTGGCACTATTACTCATGAGTTTCGCACTTTTACTCGTGAGTTTCGCACTTTTACTTGTGAGTTTCGCACTTTTTCTCATGAGTTTCGCACTTTTACTCGTGAGTTTGGCACTATTACTCGTGAGTTTCGCACTTTTACTCGTGAATTTTGCTGTTTTACTCGTGAGTTTCACACTTTTACTCGTGAATTCATACTACACTCATGATTTCGCACCTTTTACTCGTGAGTTACTCCGTTCACGCAACAAAAAAAGACCTAATTAGGTCTTTTTTTGTCTATTCCTTTATGCTTGCGATAATTGGCGCAAGAGAGCTTCATACAATCCCCTTGAACATGCGGGCCATATTTTTCACGAAAGGCCTCGAGGCAATAGCATTTATCTTCTTCTTTTTTGGTTCCATCCATCGAGTGCATCCCTCCTAGCTTTAACTGGAGACTACACGTTTCTCCAGCTCTACGTTGATTCGTCCCAACAGTACGGCACCAATTGACTGAATGATCGTTTTAACGATGATTTGGCCGATGACCGCAGCGGGTACTGCTTCCCATGGCAATATATTGGCACCCAATGGACTTAGGCCAATCACGACAAATATCACCGAATCGAAAAACCCTCCAACGATTCCGCTGTAAAACACTCTCCAACTCATAGGGAGTTTTAAACGGGTATATATTTCCGTATCCGCTGTTTCTGCGACCACGAACGATAATGCGGAAGCAAATACAATCAATAACGTATCTCCTAATAAAAATGATACACACGCAGATAAAATAAGTGCAATGACGATACATATATAGGTCTTTGCGCGGCCGAACTTATTCTGGACGAGATCTCGAAAGATGAAGGTTCCCCCGATGAGCAATGTACCCATTGGAATGATGAACATGCCAAATTGTAAGGGCGCAAAAGCTGCTGTAACCACATTCGCCGTGATGATGGATACTAAATACAATAAAATTCTTAACATTTCTTAATTCTCCTTATACAGAAAAAACAGCACCCTAAGAAAGAGCACTGTTCCCCTTAGTTTTTTTGAGAGGGTAGCTAGAACCTCTTCCGCCCGAGCGGATTATCATTTTCCTTATTTATCGTAGCTTGAAAGCGATTGGAAATCAAGAAGTTTCCATATCGCTTGTATCGGACAATGGTCAATGCAATGACTCTGCCGACTTTTGTCGCAGAAAACTGCTTGACCGGCTGTATATGAAAAGCCGAAAATGATTGGTAGAATAATGTTACGATCTTGATATGAAGTATAAACGCGAGGAGGAAAAAGATGATGAAAAAACCATCGTTTGTTCATGCTATTTATATCGCGACCACACCAGAGAAGCTTTGGGAAGCCCTGACGAGCGGTGAAGTCACGAAGAAGTACCATTTTGGATGCCAAGTCCAGTCTGACTGGCAAGAAGGCTCAAGCGTTAAATATATGCTGGAAGATGGGCGTATTACTGATCATGGTAAAGTACTCAAGTTTGAGCCGCTGCACCTGCTCTCGTTCACTTGGAACATGACAGGAGACGAAACACCTCGCGAGCAGCCTACTCGGGTCACTTTTATACTGCAGCCCATGGATGATTCGACTTTGAAATTAACGCTTAGGCATGAAGAGCTTTTGGAGACGGATTTCGTATATGATGATCATACCTTTGAAGGCTTGAATAATGGATGGCCAGCGATTCTAAGTAACCTGAAGAGCTTGCTTGAAACGGGACGGACCCTGCCGCCGATAACAGTAGAACGGGATAATTAAGTGGTAGTGGAAAACTATAAAGACACAAAGAAAGAGAGTTGATAGTGATGGATACGCAAATAATCACGAAATTCACAATAGTCAAACCAACCAATGAAGTGTTTGAAGCTATAGTGGACCCAGAAAGAATCGGGAATTTCTGGTTCTCATCGAGTTCTGAAAGATGGGAACAAGGCAGGACGCTTACATTGAGATATAACGAATACGATGCTGAAGTGGTTATTCATGTATTGGAAGTAGAGGAAAATAGGAAAATCGTGTTCGCATGGGGAGGAAATGATCAAGAAACGATAGTTACAATTACCCTAAAAGAGTCGGATAAAATGAGTACAATTATTGAAGTGAACGAATCAGGTTTGAAAGAGGACGACCCCGAATTGATAAATAAAATGATAGGACAAAAGGAAGGTTGGGTTTATACATTAACGTGTTTAAAGGGTTACTTAGAAAATGGTGTTAATACTTTGAGAGCATCCATAATTTTTTAATTTTTAAAGGGTGCTGGTTCAGATTAGATAGATCAGGCACAATGGTACTTAAGATTTTTAAGCATGTTGTTCCTTTTGATAAGTCTTACCTTCTTTCCTTAATCAAGGTCAAAGAAAGCATACGAGAGGAGACTTTAAATGCTTCCGAGAAAAAACTCAAGGATGAATATCCTTGAGTTTTATATTTTCCATATGGTTTAACATAACATTCAATCGGAAATCACTTTTAGATATATGCCCTTCGAAGCTTTTTTATAGGCTTCAATTCCCATTTTCTTGACTCTCTCTGATAAACTCGATGCTCTTAATAATTGGGTTCCTTCAATAACGGAAGGATCAATAAGGCGCACTTTATTTTTCCGATGTAAATCGTATTCCAATTGATTTTCTATCACCTTTACGTTACCATGGATCCGTTTTAACAGATTTTTCACCTCATGGTCTTCAGTGGAGCTTAACAAGGACATAACTTCTTCATCTGTACCGAGTAAGTCATCTAGGCTGATCAGATTTTTAGCCAAAGCCAATTTTAAGGTCTTTGCCAATACATCATAGCCATATATATTAAGTGGGTTCATGAAAAAATCAATAACTTCACTGTAATACGTTTTCACAAACCATTCCGCCGATTCAATATTATCCAGATACATCCTTCCATTTATTATGATTACATGATCTAAGAAGTCTTGAACGGATTCCAGTGTGATATGTCCATATTGATACATATCCCGGAGTGTATAATCAACCCGATCGGCGCATAACTCAGGTGCTGGCTGTTCAAGCAATTCCCATTTTGATTGAACTATGACTTCACAATCAAATCCATACTTCTTCAGTATAAATGGGATTTCTGATTCCATAATGACATGATCATATATCTTTTCATGATAATCTTCATCCTTACAATCCAGAACGAAATCAATAACATGTGAGAATGCAGTATGGGATACGTCATGCAGCAAGCCCGCGATTTGTTCCTCCAATGAACCTCCAAGCGCTTTAATTAAAAGCATCACACCAAGTGAATGGTCAAATCGTGTAACGTCCCACTTCTCATTAACTAAATAACTTGCCCCGCCTTGATGTATCCCCTTTAATCTTTGGACGGGTTTGCTTAGAATCAGCTCTTCAAGAACTCCCTCTACAATGTGTTTCCCATAGATACTATCCAAAACTATCAATAACTGCCGCCTCCCCCATTAGTAGGTGGTTCTGTAAAAATTATTTCCCCCTTTTCATTTTGCTCATATTGCCTTTTTGCCAATTTGCTTATTTCTTTATCATCATTCAAATCGATATCCCCTGGATTGACCTCATCAATTCCTTCTATCGAGATCATTTCATTTATTATGACCTGATCTGGTTGATTCACTTTAAAACTGTCTTCTACAGGCTTCGTTTTATCTTTATACGGTTTAGTGAATAAAAAAATGCCGGTCAAGACTATGATAATTGAACCGAAAATACTGAATTTCTTTTTCATTTATTCATCCCCTCCAACGCTCTATCAATACCTCCATAATACCACGAGAGGTAATTAATGGTATTTAAATGAGCCAAGCGCATATATAGCTGGTTCCTTTTTTCTGTTACATGACATGAATATTTCCTCTGATTCATCTAACGGGTTACAGGGAATATTCCCTAGGCAATGTCCTGCCTCCTCCC
This sequence comes from Peribacillus sp. NPDC076916, assembly GCF_050269675.1. Classification (NCBI taxonomy): domain Bacteria; kingdom Bacillati; phylum Bacillota; class Bacilli; order Caryophanales; family Bacillaceae; genus Peribacillus; species Peribacillus sp. NPDC076916. The sequence continues at coordinate 456,352 of NZ_JBNNIU010000003.1, read as the reverse complement.
CTTTGCAACATAGGAGAAATTCCAGTTCATCAAATGGTAAATTCCCCCTTAAAAAAACAGTACTTTATAATATGATCTAATAATTGACATTTGAAAATCAGTGAGGTAATATTTCAATTAACCAGTGGTCAATAAATAAGGGGGTCTCAAGATGTCGCCAAGGAAATCGGCAGGTAAAGAACTGTCCCGGGACATGGTCCTGAATGAAGCCAGAAACCTTTTTACAACGTTAGGGTATTCGAATGTCTCAATGAGGCAATTGGCTAAATCATTGGAATGCAGCCATGGAGCCATATATTATCATTTTAAAAATAAGGCAGAAATATTTTATAATTTGGTGAAAACGGATTTTTCCGTTTTAAATACTTTAATCGATGATATCATCATGTCGGAAAATGACCCTTCTGTAAAAATGGAAAAGATTTTATTGTGCTTCTTGGAGTTCGGTTTAACCCAACAGAATCATTATTCCATCATGTTTTTATCGAAGGAAAAAGAAATTCAGCAGTTACTTCAATTCGATTCCAATAAAACATATGAAAAGCTAATCCAGTCCCTGACGGACCTAACGGACAACAAATTGAATCCTGCATCCATATGGTCGATTTTTCTTTCTCTTCACGGATTCATCACTTTTTATATTAATTCTGAACTATCTTATGAAGATGTTAAAGGCTTAGCTGATTTTCATGTAAAAAATATCATCGGAAACATCATATAATTTTTTCGAACATTATTGACCAATGGTCAAATAAACATTGGGGGTTTTAAAATGGTAAAGAAATTCCTTCATATTGAAGGACTCATGGTTCTTTTAGCGGTGATTTACATCTATTCGTTATATGAATTCAGCTGGTGGATATTCCTGTCATTGATTTTGTCTCCTGATGTTTCCATGCTGGCCTATCTGATCAATGATCGAATTGGAGCAAAGGTTTATAACCTATTTCACACTTATACCCTGTCCATCTTCATGATTTTGCTTGCCATTTTTCTAAAGTTCGATGCATTGTTGATGATTGGTTTAATTTGGACCGCACATATTGGAATGGATCGCTTATTTGGATATGGCCTCAAATACACATCTTCCTTCAAAGCTACACACATTCAAAGGCTGTAAAAAACTTAAAAGGCAGTGTGATTACACCATCACACTGCCTTTGCTCACTTTTCTTTATACGCCCCGCTTGTTGCCCCATATATAGGTATGCAGCTGGGGCAGCACTTTCACATCATTCAATTCATCATCTGCTATCACTTTGTCTATTAACTCTTCGTACTTCCTCAAAAGACCGCTGATCAATTGACGATCATCCGCCGTCCTGCTATCGTCATTGCCGACCTGCAAATAAAAAGGAATATCCGGATAACGCCCATGTACATGTTTGGCATATTGATAATCTTCCTCATTAAAGACGACAATCTTCAATGAGACATGGTTTTCAGGATTTCGATTGGCAAGGTTCAAGAGGATTTGGTCGAGCACCGTAAAGTCCGTGTTCATTTTAGAGCTCGGCGGCTTAGGTGAAATCGTCAGTTCATCAATATCGAGAAACCAATCCTGCCATCGGCTCCCTTGTGTTTCGACACCTATCTTCATTTTATTTTCATGCAAGATCGCTATCAAGCCGTCTAGGTTTTTCAGCAGAGCCGGGTTTCCGCCTGATATCGTCACGAAGGAAAAACCGGAACCCCCAATTCGCTTCAGCTCATCCCATATTTCTCTAGCAGTCATTTGGACGGTATCTTCCTTACCGGTGCCATCCCAAGTAAATGCGGAATCACACCAGGCACATGAATAATCGCATCCGGCCGTCCGAACGAACATGGTTTTTTGACCAATGACCATTCCCTCACCTTGGATGGTCGGTCCGAAGATTTCCATAACCGGGAGTTTACTCACTTTCCATCCACTCCCGTCTGGCTTCGGCATAGCTTGTCGGCGTTTCGTATAGTCGAACAAATTCGACTCTAGCACACTCATATTCTTTTAATGAAAGGGCTTCGGCCATTTTTTCATAAATCCAGACAACCATATTTTCAGCTGTTGTATTCATGAGCGGCAGGGTTTCATTCAAATAACGATGATCCAGGTGGATTTCAATTTCATTTTTCCATATATCCTTGATGTCCCCGAAATCTATCATCAAACCGCGTGAATCCGTATATCCGCTCAATCCGAATATGACCTTATATGTGTGGCCATGCAGGTTCTTGCATTTTCCTTCATAGTCATGCAGATGGTGCGCCGCGTCAAAGGTGAATTCCTTACTCACGAGAACCCTCTTGGTTGTATACTTCAATTGACTGCGCTGAATATCTTCATCTATTTTTTGGAGTTTATCCACTATAGTAAAACCGTACATCATGAAAGCACCTTCCGTCTGCTTACATAGTCATCCAGTCCTTTTTTCCGCAGATTACATGCCGGACAATCTCCACAGCCGTCGGAGATGATTCCGTTATAGCAAGTCAGGGTCTTTTCGCGGACAAAGTCGAAGGCGCCAAGCTGATCCGCAAGCTCCCATGTTTCTTCTTTATTAAGCCACATTAGCGGCGTATCAATCACGAATGACTGGTCCATTGACAAGTTCAAGGTCACATTCAACGATTTAATGAATACATCACGGCAGTCAGGATATCCGCTGAAATCCGTTTCACAGACACCGGTGACAATATGTTTAGCGCCAATCTGACTCGCCAGCACTCCTGCAAACGAAAGGAACAGCAAATTCCTCCCTGGTACGAAAGTCGACGGCAACTCCCCTTCTTCTCCGTCCTCAACTGCAATATCACTTCTCGTCAATGCATTCGGTGCCAGTTGGTTCAACAGCGACATGTCAAGGATATGATGGTTCACGCCCAATTCCTTGGCGATGTTTTGAGCGCATTCGATTTCCAAGCTATGCCGCTGATTATAATCGAACGTCACCGCTTCCACTTCCTCAAATCTCTCCAATGCCCAGAACAGGCACGTCGTACTGTCCTGACCTCCGCTAAACACAACCACTGCCTTTTCTTTCTTCTTCATTTCTATAAAACTCCTTTTTACGGAAAAAAACAGCACCCTAAGAATAGAGCACTGTTTCTCCTTAGTTTTTTTGAGAGGGTAGCTAGAACCTCTTCCGCCTTAACGCGGAATATTATATTTTTCCAAGTCAATAGTAACTTGAAAACGATCATAAATCAAGATGAATATATTTAGTGAATAGTAGAGCTGATGGAAAATTTGGTTATCTTTTCATTGCTTAAATATCCCATTATCCGTCCGATAAAATAGTGTGATTAAAATATCGATAAAGGGGTCCATTAATTTGAAAAGCATTAAAGGAAAGGTATTGGTGGCATTTTCACTCATCATATCTTTATGTGTCATCTTAGGAGCATTCAACATTTACAGCAGCAACAAGTCACTGGTATATTCCCAGGATATCATCGAAAAGGAACTTCCGCTTCTTATCCAAGATGAAAAGCTGCTATATAATCTAGCACAAAGAACCGCATTCGCCCGAGCCTATATTCTATATGGTGACGAGAGTTATAAAGAAAGGTTCCTACAATATACTGAAGACAGCAAGGTCATCCAGGAAGATCTCCTGGCTTCGAGCGACTCTGATAAAGTGAAGGCATTGATCGAGAAAAGCGGGGATTGGAGGTTGATGATTGTCGACCGGGTATTTCCACAATATGAAAAGGGAAATGAAGAACGAGCGAAAGAGATACTCAAAAATGAAGTGGCGCCAATCAGCAATGAAGTAATGGAGGGTTTCAAGGAGCTTGCTTCGGAACGCGAGGAATTGATTGTCGCTTCAGGTGAAACCGTCATCGCAAGCGGGAAATCGGTAAAGGCGACAAGTATCATCATATCCATTGCGGCAGTCCTTATCGGCCTTCTGCTGGCGCTTGTGACTGCCAACCTCATTACCACCCCCCTCCTTAAAATCAGGGACAGGATGAAAATGGTGGCTGACGGAGAGCTGAATCATGAGCCCCTGGAGCAAAAGTCATATGATGAAATGGGCGAATTAACGGTATCCGCCAACCAAATGCAGAAAAACCTCCGTGATACGATCGAAAAAATGCTCGTTGTATCCGAATCCGTTTCCAACCAAAGTGAGAATCTGACTCAATCAGCAAATGAAGTCCAGCAGGGCAGCAAACAAATAGCAACTACCATGCATGAACTTTCGGAAGGTTCGGAATCACAGGCCAACCGGGCAGCTGAAGTAGTTCGCATGATGGATGATTTCACCGGCCGAATCGAGTTGGCCCGCCTAGAAGGAGTGGATGTTGCTAAAAGTTCAACCGAAATCCTTTCCTTGACCAAGGAGGGCACCACTTTAATGCGCAGTTCTATCCAACAGATGCAATGGATTGATGGGATTGTAAAAAATGCCGTAGAGCAAGTGAAAGGGCTCGATTCCCAATCGCAGCAAATTTCGCAGCTTGTACAGGTCATCAAGAATATATCCAATCAAACCAATCTATTGGCACTGAATGCTGCCATAGAAGCTGCTCGTGCCGGTGAACATGGCAAGGGCTTTGCCGTCGTCGCCGATGAAGTGCGGAAACTCGCTGAAGAGGTCACACACTCCGTTGGGGATATCACCAATATTGTCTCCGCCATTCAAACGGATTCAAAAACAGTCGTCCACTCCCTGGAAGATGGTTATGCACAAGTGGATGAAGGCACGAAACAGATCACGCTCACAGGCCAAACCTTTGAAACAATCAATCACTCTGTAGGGAATATGGAAATGAAAATACAGCATATAACAGACGAATTGAACTATATCTCCACAAATAGCAAAAATATCAATCAGGCTATCGAAGATATCGCCGCGGTTTCTGAAGAGTCCGCAGCTGGAATCGAACAAGTCTCCGCCTCTGCTCAGCAATCCAGCTCTTCAATGGATGAAGTCACGAATCATGCCAGTGAACTTGCATCTTCTGCAGAACTGCTGACTGAACAGGTTAGGAAGTTCCAATTATGACACTAGCAATTTCCCGGCACATGAATGCGGGAAATTGCTTTTCCCTCCCATTATATAGATTGTTTCATTTTCGTAAATTCGGGGAATAAATAACTATAACCAATAATAAATCATTAAAAAGCAAATCTATCAAAAGCGGCTGGAAGTGAATATTTTCCTTTATTTTCAGAATATTTAGTGTATAATTGATTAAAGGAATATTTTAACTTAAATAAACATCACTTCCAATAACCGCTACTGCACATCCCGACATTCCCTTTCAACACCATGCACGGGCACTTATACTCAGTAAGGATCCATTGCATGCTTTCTCTCGAGTCAAACCGTACACGACTTTTTTCACACAAAACACAATTTTCACTCCAAATTTGTATAAAAAGGTTAAATTACACACTTTATATGTTACTATTAAACTAAGACCTTTTAACCCCATAAGGAGGAATTCATATGAAACGTTTTTTCAAATTCATAACAGATTTTAACGAAAGAAAAGCACTGGAACGGGAAACCGAAGACTTCTTTCGCAAAGAACACGAAAATTATATGAAGATGAATCCTGACAATCAAGGAAAAAGAAGGAGATTAGCTCCTAGACTTTATGTGATTGATGGCGGTAAAAAGGACTCCAGCCTTGAGATTTCTGACAGAAAGAAATCAAGTTAACCTGATTCCTTCCATAATCAGCTACCAAAAGCTGTAGCTCAAGACCCACAAACGGTAAATCTCCATGAAAAATGGAAATTCGTGACAATTCCATTCATTTACAATATATAAGCCGAAAGCTCAGATATGCTTCTGAGCTTTTTTTTGTATTTCATTCTTGTATAAACACTATAACTATAGAAGAAACTAGGTATTTTCTTAAAAAAATGGGTTAACTTTAGTTTATTTCATGTTTAAGGTAAAAGTTCCATTATAGTCCGCGGGGTATTCTCTAAGGAAAAAACCGGAACATACACAAAAAAAGAGATGTGTTCTTTTACTCATCTTTGATCAAATTCAAAAGAGTTCAACTAATTGAGTCGTTAGATGCAATATTTTACATTGAATAACAAATGCATAAATATTGTTAAGTTTATGTCGAACAATGGGTATAAACAATTACCAAACTGTAATAAACGTCACTTTTAAATACCAATTATTATTCAAATATAGCCACTAGGAATCAGGTTCAAATGCTCATAAAACTACTTTGATTCTGACCAAAATGGTATCTTTATTAAACTTTCCATAATTTAGTGTAAATTAACGGAGTATTCCATCGATTTCCAGACATAACTTTGTACTCATAAAACAATTTATCCCATTAGATACTATTACACCCTAATATACATTTATTTGAAAAACTCGAAAAAAACTATATTACAATAAAATAATTAGCTCTTGCCTATTAAGTTTAAAATCATGTAGTGTGTATTCAGTAATTCAAATATTTGAAAAAAAGAGAGGTTAAAAAATGGCACCGATATTTATTTGTGCGATCTTTTTGCTTGGCTATGGCATCTTCGAACAAAAACGCCATCAGAAGCGTCTCGACTCCATCCCAGTGCGTGTGAATGTGAATGGGATTCGAGGGAAATCGACTGTAACGCGTCTAATTACAGGTGTGATCCAGGAAGCTAAGTACAAAACAGTAGGCAAAACAACCGGAACATCAGCAAGAATGATCTATTGGTTTACCGATAAGGAAAAACCGATTGTACGCCGCCCAGAAGGACCCAACATAGGAGAACAGCGGCGTGTAGTTAAAGAAGTTGCCGATTTAGGCACGGAAGCACTGGTTTGTGAGTGCATGGCCGTACAGCCTGACTATCAACTAATCTTCCAAAACAAAATGATCCAAGCAAACATTGGCGTAATCGTGAATGTATTGGAAGACCATATGGATGTCATGGGACCGACTTTGGATGAGGTTGCTGAAGCTTTCACTGCTACCATTCCCTATAATGGTCACTTAATAACCATCGAAAGTGAATATTTGGACTTTTTCAAGCAAATTGCCAAAGAACGCAACACAAAAGTAATCGTCGCAGACAATTCGAGAATTTCGGAAGATTTTCTACGCGAATTCGACTATATGGTATTTCCTGATAATGCATCACTGGCCTTGGCCGTTGCGGAAGCATTGGGCATCGATGAAAAAACAGCTTTTCGCGGAATGTTGAATGCGCATCCCGATCCAGGTGCCATGCGGATCACCAAATTCGGGGATTCCATCCAGCCAACTTTCTTTGTCAATGGCTTTGCTGCAAATGACGCGTCATCGACACTGAACATCTGGGAACGTGTCAATACGTTCGGATACAGCACAGAACCTCCTATCGTCATCATGAATTGCCGTCCCGACCGCGTGGACCGTACAGAGCAGTTTGCTAGAGATGTATTGCCTTACATAAAATCTGAAATCGTCATTTCCATTGGTGAGACCACATCACCGATCACTCGGGCATTCGAGCAAGGTCAATTGGATACAAAAGAATATTGGGATTTAGAAAACTGGTCAACTGAAGAAATCGTTGCCCGCCTCCGCCCATTGATGAAAAATCGCATCGTCTACGGTGTCGGGAATATTCACGGTGCAGCGGAACCTTTAATTGAAGCATTCATGAAATCTAAAACAAAGCAAAAAGCAAGTTAAGTAGGAGGAACCTTAATGTTTGGATCGGATTTATATGTAGCCCTAGTACTGGGAGTAACGCTTAGCCTCATATTTTCAGAAAAGACGGGTGTCGTACCCGCAGGACTTATCGTGCCTGGTTATTTGGCATTAGTATTTGACCAATGGGAAATCATGCTGGTCATTTTGTCCATTAGTATAGTAACTTATTTGATCGTCGCTCACGGCCTTTCAAGATGGGTGATTTTATATGGAAGAAGAAAATTCGCAGCCATGATGGTAACCGGGATTTGCTTGAAACTCCTATTGGACTTAGTCTACCCCGTCATGCCATTTGAAATATTCGAGTTTCGGGGAATCGGTATAATCGTACCTGGATTGATAGCGAATACCATACAAAGACAAGGAATGCCATTGACACTTGGCAGCACGCTTTTATTATCCGGCTTGACTTTCGGTTTAATGAACGTGTACTACCTATTCTGAGGTGCAAAAAATGAAACGGAATTTAAATGCAAAAGAAAAAACACTTATCTTTATTAAACGCACGAAGAAAAATAATCTTAAATACACTGGAATCATACTACCTATATTACTAATCGCTTTAGTCATTACCACTTGGATGGGACGGGCTGAAGAAGTGAAAACAACCGCTTCAAAAACTGATCAACCATTGACGATGACGATGGTCGGTGATGTGATGATGGGACGTTATGTTGAAGAAGTAACGGAAAAGCACGGGTATGATTACCTCTTCCGTTATATGAAGCCCTATTTTACCGATTCAGACTATGTCAGTGGGAATTATGAACATCCCGTTTTAAAAGAAGAGGTATCCAACTACAAGGAAGCAGACACAGCCATCAGGTTAAACTCCAATAATAGTGGTGTGAAAGCCGTTAAAGATGCGGGCTTCACTGTGATGAATTTGGCCAATAACCATATGATGGACTTCGAAGAACGAGGACTGCTTGACACGATTGATGAATTCAAAACTGAAGATATGCACTATGTGGGTGTTGGATCGAACACTACCGAAGCTAAAAATAGCATCGACTATGCGGATGTTAATGGCGTGCGTGTCGCAACACTTGGCTTCACAGATGTTTACGGTAAGGACGCCGTGCCAAAAAGTAATAAAGCCGGGATATTGAACACCAACCCTGATTTATTATTTGAAATGATTGAAAAAGCAAAGGATGCCAAGCAAGGCAACGCAGACTTGGTTGTGGTGAATGTTCACTGGGGAATAGAGTATTCAACATCTACAACCGCTCGTCAAACAGACTTGGCTAAAGCGATAATCGATGCGGGAGCTGATGTCATCATCGGCCATCACCCCCATGTGCTTCAATCGTTTGATGTTTATAAAGATGGAATCATTTTCTATAGCTTAGGAAACTTCGTTTTCGATCAAGGCTGGACACGCACAAAGGATTCAGCCATGGTTCAATACCATTTAGCGGAAGACGGAAAAGCTACAGTCGATGTCATTCCACTGCAAATTGAAGAAGCAACACCAAGGCCAGCTACCTCTTCAATCGACAAATCACGTGTTTACCGTCAGTTGACGAAGGAAACGAGTGAAAAAACCCAATGGTCGAAAAAAGAGGATCACATCGAGATTACATTGGATCACAAGAAGGTAATCGACCATAAGGCTCAACGTGAGCAAGAAGAAAAAGCAGCGAAGGCCGCGAAGGCCGCGAAGGCCGCGAAGGCCGCAAAAGAAGCAAAAGAAAAGAAAGCTGCACAAGAGAAAAAGGCAGCACAAGCTATACAACAGGACATACAGCCCATTCAGTAAAGATAGATTGAATACTACTATGTGAAATGAGAAACAACTTGGAGTCTCTACGAGAAGGGGGAGTAATCGATGATTAACCGTGCGACTTGGAAAATATTCATTTCACTTTGCCTGCTCATATATTTAGCTGGATGTTCGAAGACACCCCCTATTTCTGACACGAATGATCCGATAGATAGTAAAACGGAACAATCATATGGGGTCAGTTCTTCAAATCCAATCGCAATAGATGTCGGGATGGATATATTGAAAAATGGTGGAACGGCGGCGGATGCCGCCATTGCGGTATCCTATGTATTAGGTGTAGTTGAACCTTTTGGATCTGGCGTGGGTGGCGGCGGCGGTATGCTGATTGCACCGAAATCCGGCGATCCCAATTTTATCGATTATCGTGAATCCTCCCCGGAAGACCCAAGTTCAAGACACAATGCAGGGATTCCTGGCTTAGTGGCCGGCATGCAGGTTATAAGTGATAAGTATGGGAGCGTACCAATGGCAGACCTTCTCCAGCCGGCGATAGATTTGGCTGAAGGCGGATTTGAAGTCAACGAAATGTTATCATCACGCTTAGAAGCAGCTCAGCCGAGGATATCTTCCGATGCGACTTCACTTTTTTATCCTGATGGCGATGCCATTGAACCAGGCAAAACCCTTGTTCAAGAAAGACTTGCTAGAACATTGAAGCAGATTCAAAAGGAAGGTCCTGATGGTTTTTATAAAGGGGAAATCGCACGGGATATTAAAAGAGAAACAGATATCGACAGGATGGATTTAAAGCGCTATGAGGTGAAAGAACGTAAGCCAGTCCAAGGAACATTTGCCGGTTATGATGCTTTTACCGCCCCTCCGCCCTTTTCCGGGATTACCGTTCTTGAAATGCTAAAGCTCGCCGAGGAAATGAACCTCAGTGATTCTCCTAGCAAATCAACTTATATGAAGGTATTGGGGGGCATCACAGATACTGCTTATCAAGACCGATCCGCCAATATTGGGGATGGAATAAGTCACTCTAAGGCGGAAAAATTGCTCTCCCCCATTCACTTGGACAATCTAAAAAATAAGATCAAAAGTGAAAAATGGAAAGGTAAAGAATCGAATGGTTCCGAAGAACATGAAAGTACGACACATTTTGTGATCATGGACAAGTATGGTACTGTCGTTTCCGCCACAAATACGCTCAGTAACTTTTTCGGATCTGGTGATTATACGAATGGATTTTTCCTTAACGATCAATTGAAAAATTTCCGGTCCGGCTTGAACGCTCAAGAGGCATATAAACGGTCAAGAACTTTCACCGCACCTACCATTCTCAAGAAACCAGGGCAGGAATCGATCGGTATCGGCTCACCAGGCGGCGATAGAATTCCTCAAGTATTGATGCAAGTCCTTTATTCATATACAGAGAATGAAGGCTCATTTCAGGATATCATCGACCGTAATCGGTTCGTCTATGATGGAAATAAGATTTATACGGAAGCCAGGCTTTCGAATGAAATAACAACAGACTTGGAAAATTCAGGATATGAAGTCATCCAGAAGATCTCCCCCATGTATTATGGCGGGGTTCAAGTACTCGTTAAAAACGAGAGAAATGGACAAGTATCCGGAGCTGGAGATAAAAGAAGAAATGGAAGCTGGAAAGCCCAGCAATAACAGGGCAATCCAGTCCCTCCTTTTCTAAATATCATATGAATTTTAGCGATGTATAAGGGGACTTAGAATATGAATATCGTAAAAAAAATAACAAGCTGGGCTATACCCGTCTTTCTAATAGCTGCCCTGCTTGTGACAATGAATACATTTAAACGGACAGAGACGTTAACACCCGAAGAGCAACAGAAAATAGAACAATATACGACTATCGAAAAATAAAAAAAGCTGGGGCATCCCCGCTTTTTTTATTTTTGCCTTCAACGGATATGGAAGATTAATTACCTACAAGATACGGAGGATAACCATGAATGAAAATAGCTATACCGATTTTATTGAACTGCAGCAAAATGAACAAGAAGAACTCGATTACCGCATCATCGTTCATCACAGGAATCCTGATATCGCAATTCTGGCCATACACGGCGGGAACATCGAACCTGGAACCAGCGAGATTGCAGCCGCACTTGGAGAGAGACTTTATGCAAGCACCTATCTTTTCGAAGGCCTTAAACTAAGGGGTAACCAGGTCCTCCATATAACATCCTGCTTGTTCAATGAACCGTTCGGCGTTTCAATGGCAGCAAACGCTCAGACCACCCTTTCGATCCATGGCCACTACGACGTACATAATGCGCTGGTTTACATCGGCGGAAGGAACGAACCCTATAAGAACCTCATTCAGCAATACCTCAGCAAAGCTGGATTTCAAACTGATCATGCACCGCAGCACCTTTCAGGCATGAAAGGAAACAACATCACCAATTCATCCAAGACGGGTGCAGGCGTGCAATTGGAACTTTCCACAAAGCTTAGAAAAAGCTTTTTCAAAGGTGATGACTTTACCAGTAAGAACAGGGTCAATCCATGTGATCTTTTTAAACGGTTCGTTACTGCCATTGAAAAAGCGACTCTTGAATATAAACAGGTTGAATGACTTTCTTAGTCCATCAGGCTTGCAACTTGACCGAAGCTTTCGAATTTCTGTGCAAAATAACCTGACGAAAGGTTGGAGATATGAACGCCTGCGTTTTCCGTTGTATTGAGAAAACGGCCATCACCTAGATATATGCCTACATGGGTCACACCTAGCCTTGTTCCTGTGTTGCTAAAAAATACTAAATCCCCCGCCTTTGGATTTTCGATTTTAGGCAGCAATGAGAAGTAATCCTCTGCGGAGCCCCGTTTTACTGTAAGACCCTGCTCCTTCATGACCCAATAAATGAAGCCGCTGCAATCCATTCCGGTCATTGGATCGTCTCCCCCGAAAACATAGGGGAATCCGCGTAAAGTGTATGCATACTTGATGACATCATATGCTTTATCATATGCAGCTTCCTGGTCTACATAAAACGGATATAACGGGTTGCTGTAAAGTTGAAGATACTGCCCTTGCATCAACTCATCAGTTCTTAACGCGTTACGGCTTTTGATCGTATTCATGGAAATGCTGTAATTCTCCGATATACTCTTAAGCGTTTCTCCCGTTTGGACGATATGCTCTCCTTTTGGCGTGTATGTTTTGTATGCCACTTGGTATTTGGCAAAGTAACCTTCTGTAGTGGATCTCACCTGAACTGTTTCTGCGCCATATCCAGAATTGACAAATTGGTTTTTGCCGACATAAATACCCGCAGTCACGACCTTTAAGCTGTCTTTTTCCAGAAAGAATATAATATCCCCGGTTTTCGGAGTGGCTGTATCCATCCCTTGCTTATAAAAACCATCTACTGTCAAACGGTCAACCGGCACATTTTGCTGGGAAAGCACCCAATGAATCAACCCGCTTGAATCAAACCCTTTTTCAGGCGTCTCCTCACCAGCTGTCTTTTTAAACCCTATAAAAGATTTCGCATATCTCGCAATTTTTTTTCCTCTCTCCGACCATTGATAGATGGAAGGAATATACGCCGTTTGAATGATTGTCAACTTTTGGCCCTCAAATAACTTATCATCCGGTAAACCATTCGTTTTCATTAATTGCTCAGCCGATATATCATATGTCCTGGCAATCGATTCTACCGTTTCACCAGAGATTACAGTATGCACAGGATCTGCCGCCTCGGCCTTTAAGCCAGGTAAAAAAGTGAAACTAACCATGAATACCAATGTAAGTATCATGCAGCTTAATTTTCCATTAAACATTTTAACCCTTCCTTTATACTCTGAAATATTTTTAAATTTACACTGTTCAAGCAAATACCATCATATGAATCTTCTATCCTATAATCCACCCAACTATATATGCCTTATTGCCTATCATAACGATATTATCGGCAAGGAAAATGAAACTTTTAGCCTACCTTTACAAAAAAATCATCAGGCGGATTCTATAAAACACTCTAAGAATGAATCAGCGCTGTAAAATTTCACCCCACCCAAGATAAGTGGGAAATCGAAGAATCCCTAGAGGACTTTATTTTTTTATGCAGAATGGGTAATGTTAAATGAAAGGAATCCCGGTCATGACGTGCATAACGGCTTGCCTTATTTATGAAGTGGATCACGATATAGGAGTGAATATTTTTGATAAGAATGACAGAGAAAGCCCGACAGGCAATTAAAGATATGCAGCATAGTTTGGGAGGGGAAACGTATTTAAGGTTTGGCATAAACAGACCTTGCTGTAACCAGATGAACTATACATTAAGCTTGGCAATCTCTAAAAAGGATCACGAGGAAATACTCGTTTTACATGATATAAAAATGTTGCTCGCCCCATCGGACTCCCATTTTACAGATCAAACGGAAATTGATTACGAAGGCGATGGATTTTTGATCAGGAACCCGAATCCGTTGGTATCACCTATCATCTAGCAGAAGAAAATAAGGAGAAAGCTTAAATGGCCTTCCCCTCGTTTCTATGAAACTATGACATGTACACTGTTTTTCCGCCCTTTATGGACACCATGTTTTACGAATATGGAGAGATAGTAATGAGTGATGCGGCTGTATTACTAGGTGGAGCAATGTCACTATCGTCGTTAGTGGCATGACAACAAAAAACCCTACTACTTGTCCGATTCCTATATATTATTCCCCTATAAAAAAAAAGCGTGGATACTTGACCCGCCCTTCTAAATTGTAATTTTGTACTTAGAATCAGTCCCGTACAACGAATCAGTGTTCAGTCCCTGCACAGAATGCAACCAAAAAGGGGAGACCACTTAGCGGCCTCCCCTTTTGCAATGCTTAGTTTTCCATTCCTCTACTTCTTTATGTGGAATTCCCCGAGCGTGTGCTCCAAATCAGTTATTAACTGGGTAAGCTGCTGTGTATATTGAGCGAGTTCATTGGATGCAGCGGCTTGTTCTTCCATCGAAGAGGCAATTTCTTCTGATGAAGCCGTCGTTTGCTGAGATACGGCTGTGATTTCTTCTATCACTTTAATTACCATTTCTTTTTGTTGATTGATGCTTTCAATGGATCTTGTTTCTTCCCGAATCGAATTGGATATCATCACGACGGAATCCTCCAGCTCTTTCATGGCTTCACTTACCGTGTTTACGGCATTTTTTTGATCCTTACTGATTTGATTCGTTTCATTGGTCGTTTTCAGCAATTCCTCCGTATCTGACAGAATGCTTTGAATGATGGCTTGAATGTTTTTTGTAGCTTCTTTTGAATCATCAGCCAAACTCCGTACTTCATTCGCCACAACAGCAAACCCTTTGCCGGACTCACCCGCCCTTGCAGCTTCTATCGATGCATTCAATGATAACAAATTGGTTTGTTCCGATATTTTCGAAATGGCATTCGTGACATCGGAAATGGTTTTTGATTTTTCCACAAGTCTTAAGCTCATGCTGGTGACTGCAGCGAACGCCATTTCAAGTTTAAGGTAGGATGTTTCCAAACCACTTACCTGTTGTTTCCCTGACTCTATATTTTCGGATGCAAGCTCCAATACAGATTGTGTCTCCCTCGATTTTTTTGATAACCCATCGATTTCTCCACCAAGTACCTGGATCGTGCTCGCACCATGCTCCACCTGTTCAGATTGATTCGATGCACCCGCTGCAATCTCTTCTATCGCACGTGATACATCTGTAATGGCCGCACTATTTTCAGCAGCTATTTGGCTTAAGCCGGCATTGGCATTTGTCACCGATTCCGCATTGCCGTTTACCTTGGCAACCAAGCCCCTTAATTTCCCCAGCATCGAGTTATAGCTTTTGCTTAAGTCCCCGATCTCATCATTGGATTTAACGGCAAATTCGGTCACTAAATCCCCGCTTGCCGTCTTTTCTATGATTCTTTGGAAGTCGGCCATGATTTTCGTTAACTTTCCTGCTAGATAAAGAGCACATACCATCCCTAGTAAAAGACCTAAAATACCTGAAATCACGATGATTCTATTAATGTCATCAAGCTTTGATTGCAGTATTCTGTCTGGAGTGAGCGCCAGCACCTTCCAGTTCACTTCAGGGACCGTACTCAATTCACCTGTATAATCTTCACCATCCAATGTCAAGGCTTGATTCGCCTTGACGCCCCCATTATACATGTCGGCCACCCACTTGAACTCTGAATTGAATCGGTCAGTATCCGCAATGAAATCCTCCACCCCTTCTTCCATGCCGCTTTTTTCAGGATTCATATTCTTCCCGTCCATACCCTTCATGAATGAACTCACGATAAAACCTTGTGAATCCAAGATCACCAGATTGCTAGTAGAATCTTTTTCAATGGTTGACCTCATTTTCCCGATTGTCGTAAGGTCGATATCATAACCAAGGGCCCCTGCCATTTTTCCGTCCGATAAAACGGGCGTGACAACGGAAGTCATGATCATCCCTGAAACTCCATCCTTATACACATCCATCCATTTCGTTTCTGGTCTTTCGGTCAGCTGCGTATAGGTCTTAGTTTCCCTTGCATCCTGATTGAAATCCATTTTGGGCGATGCATACAAGGATCCATCCTTTCCATCCATATAATAAACGGAAATCAGATCTTCATTATTCTTTTGAAATGCCTCTATCGTTTTTTGGATATCCTTGATTGAATCACCATTCTTGATCTGATTCGAAACCAGCTGTGATAATTGCTCTAGCGAATTTTCATATGTAGCCATGCTTAAATTGATTTGTGACGCCGCATTTTGTGCCGAGCTTTTGTTTATGGATATACTATCTTCTTTAAAAATGGAGGTCACTTTCACCCCCATTATCGAAACGGATACGACTATAGCGAGAAAAACGGAGGTGCATATAAATAATAACCATTTTATCCGGAGCGATATCCTTCTCTTTACCTTTTCTTTCTTATCAATCGATGATCTTCCCATTAATAATTTCCCCCTTTTATTTGACCTGCAAATGCGCTTGCTTACCTGTGTGAAAACAAAGATTCAATCTATGCTCAAAATGGATCCTTCCTTATTTACGACCACTTACTTTATTTTTCCACATTAACATACTATATACCTAATCAACCCTTGTCAATTGCCAATCAAGGATAAAAAAGATAGGTCTAAATACATAATTTTTTATTCAAAAATAATCCTTTCGCCTTAATCTGCCTAAAAACCCACTATTCCTGTCACTGGATATGTACAAAAAAAATTAAAAAACCCTTGGATTGAATAGAATCCAAGGGTTTCATAAGGGTTATAATAGAGTTAGCGTAACGCTGCGGCTAAGCTTTCTCCGAATTCTTTTGCACCATCCGGACCATCACCTGTGATGATATCATCATGCGCAACGACATGCTGTTTTGCATATTCAACGGAATTGGCTTTCAATTCGTCAATTTGAACATCAACTGGGTAACAAGCAGCTTTGCGGCCAGAAAGTAAGCCCGTTTTCGCTACAGTAACAGAACCTGCACAAATTCCCGTTACAAGAACTTTTTGCTCATGCGCCTGTTTCAAAAAGCTTTGCAATTCTTGGTTGCCCCATAGATGATCGTTCGTACCTGATCCCCCAATTACTGCAACTGCATCATAATCACTGGCCGAAACATCAGAAAAGATTACCTCAGCTACCGCCTTGCCTTGATCGTCCCCATTTATTTCACCTGTTTTCGTACTGGCTATCGTTACTGCCACTCCTGCATTTTCCAAAACTTCTTTCGGCTGAAATAATTCATCTTCATTAAAACGTTCTGGTGGTATAATTAGTAATGCTTTTTTACTCATATATATTGCCTCCTGCATTGAATTGTCTGATGACTACTCAAATTGTAACGTTGGTAATCGACGATGTGAAGAATGCACTTTTATGTGCGGAGGTTACCTAAAGGTTACTGGCAAAATTAAAAAGGAGTTGTTGTCCATGTCAGAAACATTAAGAGATGAAATCAAAGAAAAGATCTTAAACGGCTATTATAATTGCGAAAAAGAGCTTACTTTATCCATATTCAGCGGTAAATGGAAAATCGTCATTCTATGGCATTTAGGTGTTGAAGGCCCACACCGATTCAGTGATCTTCAAAGGCTTTTCCCAAAAATATCCCATAAAATCTTAACGAATCAATTACGTGAACTTATGGAAGACGGAGTCGTCCATCGGGAGGTATATCCCGAGATCCCTCCCAAAGTCGAATATTCCATGACTGACCTTGGAATGACCTTACTGCCAATCGTTGAAATGATGTATGAGTGGGGGAAAAACAGAATGAATGAAATTAAACAAGAAATGCATGTCAGTGAAAATGATACGAAAAAATAATGCATTCGTGTCCCGAAAAACAAAGTCAGTTGGACAATTTAAACGTTGATTGGAACAAAGGGCACTCGCTTTCCGCGGGGCGGGCGGTGAGCCTCCTCGGCGTAAACGCCTGTGGGGTCTCACCTGTCCCGCTGCTCCCGCAGGAGTCTCGCACTTCCACTCCAATCAACCTTAAATAGTCTCGTTTTAAAAACAACACAACAATCTTAACAAAAAGAGCCTTGTTTTTAGATTTGATGGAACACGACTCCCCCTTACATCTTTAGACCGAATATGCAGGCCTAGTTTGTAGACAATTCGATCCCCAGTTGATTTCAGAAATTAGCTCCCTTTCCGCCGACTGTCTGCCAAGCCTCCTCGACGCAAGTGTCTGTGGGGTCTCGGCTAGCCAGTTATTCGGCAGGAGTGTCGCAAATTTCTTCCATCCATTGAGGGTTTCAGTAAAAAAACTTTAAGGATAATCTAATATGGTCTGACTGCCTAGAAAAAGTGTGATATTCTTTTTCCAATTGTCCTTTACTTGATTAATGATTTCATCTCTCAAACACGTTATTCTATTTCAATATTTTTTTCTTAATGCCCTAAAAAAACACAGGCTATCTGCCTGTGTTTAGGTTTGGTCATAATGGAGAATCAACCCTCACGCATCCAAATGACCTCCTTGGATAGGTAATGTATTTCCCCTTGATCATTCTTCTATTTTAAAGTCAACTGGATGGCAAAACCCTTTTCTAAAAAATTACAGTCATAACATCACTTCGGTTTTATTTATTCACCTGCATTCCATTCATCCATCAAGTCGTTCGACGGCGGCCGTATATTCCTTATGCCATTTTTCCCATTCGTCCATCGGGAAGTCCTGATGATGACCATCCAGTAAATCACTCAACATTTCGAGGCAAACATGCCAGCCTGCCAAATCCTTTGATGTATGATCATTAACCGGCGTGATGGATTCTTTCAATACCAATGAGCATCCATCCTTTTCAGGGGATACCTCGAAACGAACCCAGCCGTCACCCCAATCAAAATCTAAAACGGCAGATTCCCGAAAATCCCTAATTTTCATATCAAAAGATTCCCCTGACCCATCATTGAAATTGAATTTGATGGTCCCGCCTTTTCGAAGGTCCTTCATTTCCAGGTTGGACATCCACCTTTCCACCTTATCATTCTCCGTCAAAGCACTCCATACCTTTTCGACCGAATGATTGAGCAGGCGGTCGAATCTTGCAATAATCCCATTACCCTGTTTTTCGATTACAGCTTGCATATAATTCCCCCCATTCAATTCGTTTTTTTATAATAAAAAATGGTTGGATCGTATTCACCATTTGCAGATTTCGCATAATCAGGGATCCTGCCTGCCTGAATATATCCCAATGAAGTATACAGGGCGTTAGAAGGATCTCCCTCCCTTGTATCCAGGACCAATAATGTCCGTCCCTCCTGCTTGGCCTTCTTCTCAGCCTCCAGCATGAGTGAACGTCCTATTCCATTTCGCCTATAACCAGTATGTGTCATTAATTTTGCGATTTCCGCACGATGGCTGCCGTTTTGCTTTGAACATACATGTAACTGTACGCTCCCGACAATCTCACCCTGTATTTTAGCGACAAACAGAATCACATCAGGATTTAAGGCTCCATCCCAGTAATCAATGGCCTCAGACCGTTTCATGGGTGGTAAAAAACCAATGGACGCGCCATCTTCCACCACCTGCATCAAAAGAACCGAAAGTTCATTAATGTGGGCGCGGAGTGATGTTAATTGTTCGATTTTCAACTCAGCATTCACAGTAATCACAACCTTTCAGGTGTACTATCATATTCACCATCCCTGGCGCTTTGATAAAGAAGTAATATGAGCCAGATGATGGCGTCCGTGCCATGCATAAATGCCTATATTTTCACCGACCGTCACCTCTCCTGAATCAGGATGGATGAATGTTCGGCCCATATCGTCTGCATGGAGACCGGATAAAAGTTTGCACATCCGGATATGTACACTTTCGATTAGTGATAGAGAGACTTCAATCGGCAAATCATAATCAGGCAGCACTGCCCATTGCGCCTCTTCGTACGGTTTAATGACCGGACGTTCTTCCGTAAGGGCCCATTTGAAGCGAATATACGCATTCATATGGCTATCGGCAATATGATGCACCACCTGCCGGACCGTCCATCCTCCAGACCGATAAGCCGTATCAAGCCTTTCGTCATCCATGTTACATACCGCTTCCCGCAGCATCCGAGGCAAAGCTTCAATCTCGTTGATCCACCCCTCGGCCACATCACTAGTAATTTCCCCGTCAAACTGAAACGTTCCAACCGGGTATCTTAAATCCATCTTCCTTCCCCCTTGATGTTCAATAAAAACAGCATCCAGTATATATTCTATATTCTTTATTTATTGAGACAAATCCTTTTTACCGGCCATTCTTTGTTTTGCAAGCCTGCACACTCTTTCATTAATTCCTCAGGAATATTAATCCAATCATTATGACGTATACTATTTCCACATTTAGCAACCATAACAAAAGAATGGCATTTGCATCATCCCAAACTTTAAACAAAGGAAATGGGGATAGGATCATCTTGAAGAAAATCAGTTCGATACAAACTCTTAGCATCTTCTTTTTATCAATCGGCCTTCTTAATCACGTTATGTTGATCCCTTTCCTACTATCCACCGGCGGAAGGGATTCTTGGTTTTTTTCTATCCTGACTATTGGATTGATACCGGTTTGGGTCTACATATTATCGAGGATAATCAAGAATATGAATAATCAATCCCTGACAAATTGGCTTGAAAATAGATTTGGTAATCCTATTAAAAATATCGTTTTATTCTTTATCGCGATTTATCTGATCAGTCTTGTATTGGCCACCACCAAGGAAACGATTGATTGGATCACGACAAGCTTCCTTTTTGAAACCCCAAGTTTAGCGATTATCATTCCGTTTACACTGCTATGCATCTTTCTTGCCCATTCAGGTATGCGCTCCATCGCCATTTGCTCTTCTGTATTATTGCCCATTGTCGTCATTCTTGGCATTTTCGTTGCGACCGGAAATATACCGACAAAAGACTATAGCCACCTCCTTCCCCTTTTCGAGAATGGCTATTTTCATGGTGTTAAGTCCTTGCAGTATTCTGGTTATGGTCTTGCCGAACTGATTTTAATCATTTTTTTCCAAGAAAAGCTTACGGATAAGATTAGTTGGAAAGTATTAGTTTTCATATGCCTCGGTTTATTGTTTCTACTTATGGGCCCATTAACAGCTGCAATTGCCGAATTCGGACCGACCTTAGCCGAAGCCATGAGGTACCCTGCCTATGAACAGTGGCGGTTGCTGACTATTGGAAAATATATTGAACATACAGATTTCTTTTCCATTTATCAATGGCTTGCTGGTGCCTATATCCGTGTTTCACTGGGATTATTCTTAATAACGGAAATCTTAAATAGGAAAACGGAAAAAATGAAGGTCGGAATTCTTTTCGCTGTCGGTTTTCTCATGGTCATCATCTCCATCGTACCATTCAGTAATTTCGAGTTTTTGCATGTGACCCAAACTTTTTATTATCCTGGCGCTTTTTATTTCCTGTTACTTTTGTCCGCCTTTTTGTTTATCGGCACGTTCATTAGATCTAAGGAGGGGAAACGACATGAGAATGAAACGATCCAAAAATGAAGCAACCCTGCCTGAATTAAAGGAGGGGACATTTCGGGAGTTATTCAGTTCAAGCTCGGATATCATGTTTGACACGATATATATCGGAGAAACCGAAAGACCCATTCCTGTCCTTATATTTTATTGCGCGGGTATGGCCGATATCAGTTTACTGAATGAGGGTATTTTGGAAAAATTAAACAAAATGATGGAATTGGATGAGAGAATCGATGAAGAAGAGGCAATCAACAAGCTAAAACCATTGATAGATTTGACTAAAGTAACGATTGATAGTGAATTCAATAGCGTCCAGCAGCTGATTTTCTCCGGGAATGCCTTATTATTCATTCCATCAACCCAAAAGTTATTTTCAATAAATTTGTCCAATGTTCCGAACAGGCAGCCTGAGGAGTCTTCCTTCGAGGTCTCTGTAAGAGGACCAAGAGATGGATTTGTCGAGGATTTATCCATGAATACCGCTTTAATCAGAAAGCGGCTAAAAACAAAATCGCTTGCCTATGAAGACTTTATTGTCGGCAGGCGCAGTCAAACGAAAGTCGCACTAATGTACATGGATGACATCATTGATAAAGAACTGGTCAAAAATGTGAGGTCCAAGATAAACTCCCTGGATATTGATATATTGGTGAGCAGCCAACAATTGGAGGAATTGATCACAAACGGTAAATTTAGTATCTTTCCACTCACTCATTATACAAGTCGCCCCGACTTTGCAGTGGAAGCACTCAACCAAGGAAGATTCATTCTAATCGTGGACGGAATGCCCACAATAATCGTGGCTCCTTCTACATTATTATTACAAATAAAAACAGCAGAAGATTCGAATCTTCCTTATCTATTTGTAAGCCTTGAGCGACTTCTTCGCTTAATGGGGCTTGGCATTACCGTATTATTGCCCGGGTTTTGGATATCCATTTCCGCCTTCAACATTGAACAGGTGCCATTCCCGTTATTGGCCACCATCACCCTTTCAAGGCTTGGACTTCCCTTATCCGCCACCATGGAATTCATTCTCATGCTCCTTTTATTTGAATTATTTCGGGAATCCGGAGTCAGGTTACCTAAAGCGGTTGGACAGACAGTTGCTGTTGTAGGCGGCCTCATTGTCGGTGATGCCGCGATAAGGGCAGGACTGACCTCACAAACCATGCTTGTGGTTACTGCCGTAACCTCTGTCGCATCTTATACTCTTGTAAACCAGTCTTTAACAGGGGCCGTAACGATTCTGCGTATGTTTGTGCTGTTACTAAGCTGTATTTATGGAATCTACGGTACGATAATCGGTTTCCTTACCATTGTCACTTTACTATCCAGGCTTGATTCATTCGGGATTTCATATATTGGCGGAATGAACCCGCCAATATTCCCTAAACTACTGGATTCATTCATAATGAGGCCATGGAATTCCCTGAGCAAACGATCCTTGGCCGCTAATGATAAAACCAGAAAGGGGCAGTAGAGTCATGTTCCGCATCTGCAAAATATTATTGACCATCCCTCTATTCCTTTTACTTTCTGGCTGCTGGGATGAAAAAACGATCCAGGACTTCCACTATATAACGGCCATCGGGATAGATTTCAAAGATGGGGAATACATTGTATATACGCAACTTGTGGACTTCGCTGCGGTAGCTAAAACAGAGGCAAAGCCCACTCAAGCTCCGCCCGTATATATAGGGAAAGAAAAAGGGCGTTCCATCTCAATCGCTGTTAATAAACTAATGCAGAATACTCAACAGTCCCTCTATATCGGGCATGTTTCCACATTTGTCATCAGTGAAAATGTATTGAAGCAGCAAAGTACGGAAATAGTGGATTTTATATACAGAAATCAATTACTTAGGTACTCAGCCAATATCTTTGCCACAAAAAGTTCCATAGATGAGCTTTTCTCCATTAACGGTTATTTTAATTTATCACCTTTATACACGACCTTATATCTACCGGAAGATGCCTATCGTAATCGATCGTACATCGAGCCCATTACGGTCCAAAAGTATTATTCCAATCAGCGGGAAAAAGCATCAACGACCATCCTGCCCTCCATTTCCTGGAACGATACAGTATGGAAAGAAAAAGATAAAAAAAGAAAAAGCATCTATATGGATGGTGCATTTTCCATTTATTATAAAGTATCCCAGCCCTGGTTCTCTGAAAAGGAACTGAGCGGCATACGCTGGCTCACTAAAAGGACCAACAAAACTCCCGTAAACATTAACATGAATAAGCAAGACATCTATGCATCTTTCTCCCATCCGCATTATCAAGTAAAGCCCGTTCTCAAGGATGGAAAGTACAAATTCGATATTGACGTGGACGTATCTGGTAAAATTCTGGGGCTTGATACCCAAATGGATATCGATAAAATAAAACGAAAATTCGAAAGCCAAATAAAAAAAGAAATCCAATCCACATTCATGAAAGGGATTCAAAAGAACGCAGACCCTTTAAGCTTAGGCAAAATCCTTTATATCAAAGAGACAAAATACTGGCAAAAGAATCATATAATTGAGCCGAAGGATTACTTAGATAAGGATTCACTACATGATATAAACGTTAAGGTTCACATCCTTAATACAGGCGGTTTAGAAGCTAAACCACTCGAATAATGAAGGAATAAGTTTGTGATTTTAATGGCCCTTTTTCACGAGTATTTGCTCCAAACTCACGAGCTATCATCCATGAGTTTACTGCCCAACTTTGGTTTATTGCCCGCTTCATGATGAAATAAAATCAGGATGGTGCCTTTTTGGGCTCCATCCTGATTTTTGGCGCCGGAAAATGTGGCTTTGAATTTGTCGGGAAGCATGATTAAATGATAAATTTAGAGTATTCTAACAATTGGAGGTCCATTTATGAGCATACAGAAGGCTACATTACATGAGCTGGAATCACTGACCGAACTTTTTGATTTATACAGAGTGTTTTATGAGCAAGCATCCGATCCTCGTCGTGCAAGGGAGTTTTTAAGGGAAAGGCTGACAAATGGGGAGTCTGTGGTTTTTTTGGCCTATGATGAAGGAAATCCTATTGGTTTTGTACAATTATATCCTTCTTTTTCATCTGTGAGTATGATGCGGTCATGGGTTTTGAATGATTTATTCGTGAAGGAGTCCGCCCGCAAAAAGGGTTTTGGCGAGGAGTTGTTGAACGCGGCCATCATGTTTGCACGCGAAGCAGGTGCCAAAGGGGTTTCACTGGAGACAGGCAAGGATAATGTAAACGCACAAAGACTTTATGAAAAAATTGGTTTCGTCCGTGAAACGAACCATTTTTATTATTTCACCATTTAATATAAAAAAGTGTAGGGAAAACCTTCCCTACACTTGGATGCTATATATCTAGTATATTAATTATTTAGCAGTTTCCATGCTGGCTTGAATTTCTTTAATTAGAAGTTCGGCACCTTCAGGGCTAAGTATTAATTTACCATCAGCAAGTTTCATATTGTCATCGGAAACCTCACCTGTAACTTGGCAAGTCATGTTTGGTTTATATTTTTGAAGGATGATGCGCTCTTGTTCTACATAAATCTCCAGAGCGTCTTTCTCATTAATTCCTAATGTTCGGCGCAGTTCAATTGGAATGACTACCCGTCCTAATTCGTCAACTTTACGTACAATACCTGTAGATTTCATTTAATTTACCCCACTAACTTTTTTGCGAATGTTGCATTTAATATTTCGTCACCATTCGACATTATTTGCACTTTTATAAAGATACCACTCCCTACCATATTCGTCAATTCTCGTATCTTCATATATTATCTGCCTCTATATGATTTTTATATAAAATATTAGTAATCCCTTCATAATCCGCTACATAACAATGTTTCTCGCTTGTCTCAATGGTACATTTTGTTAATTTAAATATTAAAATAGAAACGTCTTCATTTAACTCCAAAAGCCATTTCTTTCGTTCCATGTCGAATCATGGAGAAGGAATTTCACTAGCTTCAAAGAATCCTGTTGATTTTCTATTGCTTTTGAAGGACAATTTAACTTGATCGCTTATAATATTCCGAAAATTCATTCCACTTTTGACACAGTGGATATTTCTTGAAAGTCGTTTAGAAAGACGAAACGATTGCCATGCTTCCAGAGTCTTACTGACTCATAAAACAGATTGAGGTGAGTCACTTGCGTCCGATTATATTAGGTATTTGTTCCGCTTTCTTTTTTGCATTTACGTTTGTTTTAAATCAGGCAATGGAGTTATCTGGCGGAAGTTGGATATGGAGTGCTTCGCTGCGTTATATCTTTATGGTGCCTTTTCTGTTATGTATCGTGTTAAGCAGAAAAAATCTGCTTCCCCTTTTACGAGTGATGAGAGAAAAGCCGGGTCCTTGGCTGCTATGGAGTTTTGTCGGTTTTGGGTTATTTTATGCTCCTTTATGCTTTGCATCCGCCTACTCACCAGGATGGCTAATTGCCGGCACTTGGCAAATCACGATCATTTCGGGTGCATTACTTGCGCCGCTGTTTTTCGAGAATGTCCAAACGAAAGATGGGCTCGAAAGGCAAAGAGGAAAGGTATCTGTGAAAGGCCTCCTCATGTCCATGATCATCCTGCTTGGAATCATCCTGATGCAGCTGGAACATACCAAGCACATTTCAATGGCCAATCTTTGGCTGGGAGTGATTCCGATCGTCATCGCCTCGTTTGCATACCCTTTGGGAAATCGCAAAATGATGGAAGTATCCGAAGGACGTCTGGATGCATATCAGCGGGTATTGGGAATGACTTTGGCTAGTCTGCCATTCTGGTTTCTGCTTTCATTGTACGGTTTCTTTACAGTAGGGGCGCCGACGAAGATGCAAAGTTTCCAATCCCTATTGGTGGCACTATTTTCTGGAGTCATCGCCACGGTCCTTTTTTTCAAGGCGACCGATTTGGTAAGCGGAAATATGCAGAAATTAGCTTCCGTTGAAGCTACACAATCGATGGAGGTCCTTTTTGCACTGGCTGGCGAATTACTATTCCTATCTTTACCGATTCCTTCTCTGTTATCGTGGTTCGGCATCTTTATCGTCATCATAGGAATGATCCTGCATAGCTATGTATCACATAAAAAAGTAGGTGCATCACGGAAACGGATAGTGAGTGCCTAAATAGCAAGTCAAAAAGAGCCCCGAATCTTATCGGGGCTTTTTCAATTTTTTATTGCGGCAAAAAGCTCACCATCCATTTTTTTCATTAAACTTTTATCTTGTGTAAGTTCAAGAAGTATGTATAATGAAAGGTAATTGCATATGTCAAAGGTTTTCTAGGGTTCCGCAGTGCGTCTATTGCTGGTCTGGTCCGAGAGAAAACTCACAGCATGCTGTGCCACGGAAGGATAAAAGCCTGGGAGAAACTGTTTAACGGTTATCTCTTGGGCTTTTTTTGTTTTTTTGGTAAAGAATAATATCGGAGGTGCGGTATTTCATGAGCACAAACTGGATTAAAGTATTCATTGCAGCTTTTTTTGAAGTATTTTGGGTGATTGGCTTAAAACATGCAGATGACTTTTGGACTTGGTCTGGAACGGTCATTTCGATCATCATCAGTTTTTATTTGATGATAATGGCTGGCAGGAAGCTTCCTGTCGGAACGGTATATGCCGTTTTTGTCGGTATGGGGACGGCCGGGACCGTTTTTTCCGAAATCATTTTCTTTGGGGAATCCTTCAAGCTGAGCAAAACGCTATTGATCCTCCTCTTATTATCAGGAGTGATCGGCTTGAAATTGGTGACTGATGATAAGGCT
Source organism: Peribacillus sp. NPDC076916 (assembly GCF_050269675.1). Lineage (NCBI taxonomy): Bacteria > Bacillati > Bacillota > Bacilli > Caryophanales > Bacillaceae > Peribacillus > Peribacillus sp. NPDC076916. The sequence goes on along the minus strand of NZ_JBNNIU010000003.1, from coordinate 429,164 downwards.
GAGAAAGGGGATGAATCTTAATGGCTTGGGTCTCTTTAATCTTAGCGGGGCTATTTGAAATGTTTGGGGTTGCGATGATAAATAAATTGCACAAAGACCGTAATTGGCAATCCTTGCTGCTGTTATTCATCGGATTCGGAGCAAGTTTCCTATTTCTTGCTTTTGCCATGAAAACCTTGCCGATGGGGACGGCCTATGCTATCTGGACAGGGATCGGCGCATCGGGCGGAGCGATAATCGGGATGCTCCTCTACGGGGAATCCAAAGATTGGCGAAGGGTCATTTTTATAGCCATGGTCCTTGGCGCAGCAGTGGGATTAAAACTTGTTTCATAGCAATGAGTGCTGGTCGTTTTTCGTGGAAATTCAGAAGAAAAAAAGGAATAGGACACCGCAATTCTTTATAAAAGATTTAGAAAATCAGAGACGGCACATATATGTTCATTATGTGCCGTCTTTTCACCTAATTTGTTTTTCATGCGAAGGCCGAATTTCTTTTTATAAAAATTGACTTGCATCCATCTTAGTGGAATCTTTCCCCTTAACCTGTTTTAGCGTCGCTACTATAAGAAAGCTAACAATCACTAATAAGAGCCATGAACTTACCTTTCCTAGATGAACGAGACTCCATGCATCGGTTTGGTTTGGATATTCCCAAGCTCCAAAGAACGTTGCGATATTTTCGGCTATCCATATAAAAAATCCGATGAGAACGAATGAAAGTGCGATTGGCATACGATAATGAGTTCCGCCAACCTCGTATGTGACCCATGATCGCCAAAAGACGATGATGACAAGTCCAGATAACCACCAACGAATATCAATCCAATAATGGTGGGTGAAAAAATTCAAATAAATCGCAGCAGCAAGAGATACAACGGCCAAAAACGGTGGCCACTTGACCAGTTCAACCTTTAACCTCCTCCACGCCTGGCAAAGATAACTCGCTACACTTGCGTACATGAATCCGCTATACAGCGGCACTCCAAAAATTTTGAAATAGCCTTCCTCTGGATAAGTCCAGGAGCCCATATGTACCTTGAAAAGTTCAAGAGCAAGTCCAATAAGGTGGAACAGTGTGATGACCTTCAGCTCATCCTTTGTTTCAAGCCCGGAACGCACCATCCACCACTGCATCAGAAGGCAGATGATGAGCAGCCAGTCATACCGCGGCAGGAAGGGAAGCGGTATGAATTTTGTAATAGCCAAAGAGGCAAAAATAACGGCAGGGAACAAGCATGATAAAACCTGCTCCCAACCAAAACGAACGAGTTGTTTCAGTGCTCTCATGATTGGTGCCTCCATTTTTTTAATGGTTAAGTGACTCCCCTTTGCTGAAGTCTTTCTTGTTCTTCCACTTTTTCAATCTTGGGTGTCTTCATCATTTCGGTATTCTAATATATCTCCGGGTTGACATTCTAAAGCCTTACAAATCGCCTCTAAAGTTGTTAATCGAATCGCTTTTGCCTTACCGTTTTTCAATATGGAAAGATTGGCCATCGTTATTCCAACCCTCTCGGAAAGTTCTGTAACACTCATTTTCCTTTTAGCCAGCATCACATCAATATTGATTATAATCGCCAAGTTATTCACCTCAGACTATTAAGTCATTTTCTGATTTTATATCGATGGCTTCTTGTAAAAGCCTTTGAAGGACAGCAGCAAAGACTGCAATCACCATTGAAGCAAAAATAACGACCATTCCGATCAATATGATACCTGGGGCGTCATCCATTTCCGCTATGAGATAAAAGAGCGGCATGCCTACCACATACAAGCCACTGATTGTGATTGCACAATTTTTTATTGTCTTTAAAGCTCTTACAGATAATTCCGAGAAAGCTTTGTTCTTGTCAATATAACTTAAAAGTTTAAAGGCTTGGTATAGAGCAAAGTAAAATGGTATCACCGATGCATACAAATCGATTAAAACGAGATATTTCAAATAAGTCATATCCGGATATAATTCTGCTGCAAAGTTCGCTATCTCAGGCACAAAAAAGATGCACAAAGCAAGAACAGGCAGTCCAATAAGAAAGACAGCTATCTTTAAAAAGAGTGTTGTCCCTAGTTTCATAAAAAGCACCCCACTTATTTATTGTCCATTTAATTTATCATATGATTTATCGATTTACAATAAAATATTGTTGTTTTATATTATATTATTATTGTTACCTAAATATCCTTTTCTTTTTAAAAAAGAAAAGGCTGTTTTAGCATACGTTGTTGCTATTTACCAAGTAAAGCGGTGTGGTTGATTTCCCCTTCCAGATGCTCGCTTTCCGCGGGGCGGGCGGTGAGCCTCCTCGGCGTAAACGCCTGTGGGGTCTCACCTGTCCCGCTGCTCCCGCAGGAGTCTCGCACTTGCGCTCCAATCAACCTTAAATCGTTTTGTTTTAAAAACAACAATCTTTACGAAAAGAGCCAAAGAAAAAAAGCATTCCTCAATATAAAGAAATGCTCATGACTAGACTATTCAATTCATAAATTGTTCCTGTCTGTTAATAAGCTGCGTAACCGCATTCCCCTCCTTATATCATCAGGATTTCCCTGATATCCTCTTCTGTAAGGGCAGGCGGCGACTTGTCCCCAGGGTCGATGATTTCTTCAATTAGGTGTCTCTTTTTCTCTTGAAGTTCATTCATTTTTTCTTCGATTGTGCCGCGGGCAATAAGTTTGATGACCTGAACCTCATTCTTCTGCCCCATTCGATGGGCACGGTCCGCAGCTTGTTCTTCAACTGCCGGATTCCACCAAAGGTCATATAGAATGACTGTATCGGCACCCGTCAGATTGAGACCCGTACCGCCCGCTTTCAATGAAATGAGGAATATATCCCGTTCTCCCGCATTAAACCGATTGCAGATTTCCACACGTTCCTTTGATGGAGTTTGCCCATCCAGGTAGAAAAAGGGTTGTCCTTTCATGGCCAGATCCCTGCCGATAATTTGAAGCATTTTTGTAAATTGCGAGAAAATCAGCACCCGTCTTCCAGAATGCTTCGATTCCTCGACAATTTGCATCAGTTGCTCATATTTTGCTGAACTGCCTTTATATCCGTCCACAAACAAGGCGGGGTGACAGCATATTTGCCGAAGCCGGGTCAAGCCTGCGAGGATCCTGATCCGATTTTTCCTGAGGGTGTCCTTGTCCAGGTGTTTCAGCGTATCATGCCGCAGCTTCGCCAAATAGGCGCCGTACAGTTTCTTCTGATCAGGGAGCAGTTCCATCGATTCCAGGGACTCGATTTTTTCCGGTAGTTCCGCAAGTACGTCCTCTTTCATTCTCCGCAGTAAAAATGGGCGGATCCTGCGGGATATCTGCTTCCTTGAGAGGTTGCTGTACTCCTTTAATCCCATGAATAGTTCAGGGAATACGACGTGGAAAAGCGACCAGAGCTCTTCTAGTGAATTCTCGATGGGCGTACCAGTCAATGCGAAGCGATGTGCCGCCTTTATCTTCTTGGCCGCTCGTGCCGTTTGTGTCACTGGGTTCTTAAAGGCCTGTGCTTCATCAAAGAACACTGTATGGAAGTCCTCTTTTTCAAACGACGCGATGTCTTTCCGGAGCAATGGATAAGAGGTGATCACTACATCCACGTCACCCACTTCCTTCAGCTGCTTCGTCCTTTCCGTCTTGTCGCCATCCACGACGACGGCTTGGATATCAGGAGCGAATTTTGTGAATTCACTCAGCCAATTGTAGGTCAATGATGATGGGCAGACAATAAGCGCCGGAACCCTGTTCTTACGGATGTCAGGAAGCTCGGATAAAATGAACGTGATGCTTTGCAATGTTTTTCCCAAACCCATATCATCAGCAAGAATCCCGCCAAAACCGTATTGGGCAAGTATTTTCATCCATTTGTAGCCGTTTTTTTGATACTCGCGCAAAATCGGGTCCAGACTATTTGGCACCTCGAACTCCAAGGCGCCCGGATTCCTGATGTTATCCAAAAACTTCCGGAAGGATTCTTCCATTGTGAATGTCTGGCTGTCATTAACGGAATCAAGGAGCTGCAGCCCTTTTACGATTGGCATGTTCAGCCTGCTTTCCCAGTCTTCCTCCTGTACGGGCAGTGCATGAAGAAACCGATTGATTTCCTCGTATTCCCTTGTTTCAAGGGAAAGCAGCGACCCATTCCTTAAACGATAGTATTTCCTTTTTTCTTCAAGCGCTGCTAATACCTCACGTATTTGTTTATCTGGGATATCATCCATTTCAAATTTGAATTCGAGCCAATTAGTACGTTCCTTTTTAATTTTCACCGTAATGCGCGGTGCAGCATTCCCACGGGAAATTCGGTTTCTTACAGCGGTCGTGGCATAGATTTGCACCAGCTTCTGGAGTTTCGGAACGATGTGGTACAAAAACTCATACTCCAACTCTTCGTTATGCAAGAAATAGCCGCCGTCCGTCTTGGCAAACTGGCTATCCTCCATCAGCTTTAGTATCTCCGCCTCCTTCTCTACATCCCTTATCACCTTGGATTCCTGTTTTTCCAAAGGGTTGATCACGATATTCCCATATTGGAATTCCAGTCCCGCAAGCAGCCTGTTTTTCACACGATCCAAGTATAGCTTCGCAACCAGCGGTATCTTCAAGAACAATTCAGTGATGGATCTTGCTACATGGACTTTACCGAGTCTTTTCAAACCTGGTACCACTTTGTCCATGAATAATTCCAGCTGGTCATGATGGATTGGAATTTGATTCATCCCCGAATCCTCCATCATTTGCTTTAACTCTAAAAGGCGTTGGAAATCCTCATTTTCGAGCTGAACCAATTTCCCTTCAAATAGAACCAATGTGTATGCATTCATGACGATCATCTCGTGCAGCCTTTTAATAATCAGTTGATAACCTTTGGCCTCGCTTTCGGTAAAGTCAAACTGTAAAGGAAGCGGTCCGCTTGATACACGAAAGCCATTGAATGTAAGGCCGCCATAGGCAAGCTTCACCGATGGAGCCACTTCAAGGATGGGGACAAGCCTTCGAAAAGAAGATGGAGGCAAAAGTAATAAGTGATTGTCCAATGTGTATTCAGATTTATCCGTCAGGGCGTCAACATAGACTTTTTCATCCGATAACACTGTAATGAGCTCCTGAAGCACAGAATCATTTTCATTCTGAAAACAATGCAGCACCGGGTCATATATAAATGAAAGGGACACTTGGGCAGGCTTTCCTTCTTTAACTCGCTTCAGGAAATCCCGGACATTCGCCACATTGAAAGAACCGATTTTCATTTCCAGTCCTAACATATATTGATCCGTTCCCATCCATACCGGTTTACATGTAAATTCCGCTTCAAGCATCTTTCTTTTTTCAAAGTGGCGCTGATGACCGCTTTTGCGTACAGGCTGATTATTGAAAAGGGTCAGCAAGCCTTCTGACAACTTCTTATTGGCTGAAGCATCAGAGCTGTCTGCATTTAGGCCCTCAGGAATCGTCCCATCTCGCTGATGGTCGTAAACCGACAGCAGGACGGCTGCAATATGCTGGCAATCCCTTTGGAAGGAAGCTAGCGTAGGACAGCTGCATTTCGTCCGGAGGCCCCCGACAGCATCCACTTCAATCGTGACATGGAAGTTTTCCTTTCCTTTAACCGTTGCTTCACAACCATCAGGCAGATAACTTTCAAATGTCACTTTATTGGCACGATGAAAAGCTTCCCCTCTTTTGAAGGAGACGGCCCCGCACATGTCTTTTATGATTTTTTGATTCAATTTGATATCCAAATTGCCGCCCTCCTTCCGAGGTTTTTTGTTTTAGTGATTTTACATTCCGCTGAAAAATAAGCTCATTTTATCATCATACTATGAAATGGGTTTACGAGGTTGTAAAAAAGCAAAAAGACAAACTCCCACATTCAGAGTTCATCTCTATTTCAGCACCGGGAATTTGCAGTCATTGTTGTCCTTTCGTGTTGCCTTTCTTTTTTTTTCGATAAAAGAAGCTGAACAAAAGGAATACAAGAAGAATGAGAAAAAGGATAAATTCTGCAGGGTCCTTTACCAAAAATGGGTTAAAGGCATGCTTCATTGAATTATCCAAATCAAATCCCATTAATATATCCATACCTAAGGTTATGATCACTAAAGGGGCTAGGATCAAAACTGTAATACCAAAGAGTTTCATTTCTCATCAATTCCACCTTTTAGGAACTTATTTTGGTGCTTGTCTTCCTTTTTTTCGATTCTTAAAAAAGGCAATGATCAAGAGAAGCAACGGGATGATCACCTGAAATGGCAGATGGATGTAATTTGGTACGACATCTAGCCCTTCATAGATATGTTCCGTATAGCTGCTTGCCATAATAATCGAAATCAATAAAATGACCATGCCAACAGGGTATGCAAGTCTGGAGGGCTGTTTAACATTGAAAACATTCGCCGTACCCGTTACCGCTACATAAGTTAATACACTTACCTTGATGAACCCGCCAATCATCAACAAAAACAAGAAGTACACATCGAGACGTTCAAGAAAGCCAGCGACCTCTATGGACTGAATGAGGGTAAGAAGAGGGTATTGTGAACGTGTTGTAAGGTCCACACCAAGTACAGCAATATTCACAGCCATTATTATCGCGAGAAAAATACCGCTTGCCGCCAAGCTTCCTATCCCGATTTTTTTCAGTCGCTGAGGTTCTTTCATATAAGGAAAGATCATTAAAAAGACAATGACCTCGCCAAATGGAAAGAATACGGTTTTAGTCAAACCCATTTTCATCATCTCTGTCCCGCTGATTTCAAAAATGGGTTTTAAGTTGTTTAAATGGATCATGCCTGAAGCAATAATCAGAAATATGAAGGTCATTAAAAGTAAATTCTCCAAGACAAAGAATAGTTCCCCCGTCCTCGCCAATACTTCTATCCCTTTACGGACCGTATACACCACGACTGAAATGAATACAGCGTTCGCAAAAAATAACGGAATATGAGGATAGGCAAAAGTAAGCAGTGTATCTCCGAAATCCCTCAGACACCTTGCAGCAAGATAGATCAAATAAAGGATGTATAGAAAAGCTACGATCCTGCCTAGAAAATTTCCCAATATATGTTTTACAAACTCTGTTAACAGCTGCTCAGGGTAGTATTGAAAAAGGCCATAATAAACGAAAAATAATAAAAATCCGCCTATCATCGCAATAAGGATCACTAGCCAAGCAGCCTGCTTGGCTTCACCTGCAAGCGGAACCAAAAGTGCACTGCCCAGTTCAAACAGGAAAATAAGGACGAACAGCTGGTAAGCGCTGATTTTTGCCTTTTCCAAGAGGATGCCACTTCCTTTCCATCATTGATCACTCTTTTTTAAATTCGAAAGATACGGCTTATTACGTAATCCGGTACGGCGAATGAAAGTTTCTGCCTGCACATCTACTTCCAGTTCAGGAAAAGAAACATCGTCCCAGTTTTTTTCGATTTTCTTCCATTCTTTAGGGTGGGATTCGTGCATGATTTCACCAAATCCAAAAATATCGGCTTTATTTTTTTGTGCCCGAACGACCGCATCTTCCATCTCCTTCTTTAATTTCTTGGCTAACTTCTTTTCAATATCTATCAGAACATGCGTATCTGTTAGATTCAAAGGAACATTCACCTCCCGGATATCTCCTTCTGCACGGACCTTTATAAATACCTTAGGTTTTCCATTTTCCATTTTCACCGAAACGTTGGTTTTTTGACGAATCACCTGATAGGTGACTGCGTCTTTTTTACCCTCCCAATCAATATTTAACTGGGTACTTTTGATCCTATCCAATACCCACATTGACCCTATTGCCTTATTGCCATCCAGCCAGTCAATCAATTTTCCATCTTTAAAAACACCTATCCCTGCTGCATTAGGGTTTGCCTCAATATCCGAGGACATGGTATTCTCCATTTTATCTTCTTTACCTGTGTTTCCTTTCACGGTAAAGCCACTTATTAACGGTTCTTTCCCGGTACTAAGCAGATTTTTGATCACTTCTTGGAGATTGATGCTAATATTTCCCCCCTGAATTTTTTCAGTGATTTCAATCGTCCTAATGATTTTCTCAGCAGATACCTTATCGATTGCGGTTAACGTTTCGACAATATCTCTTGCTTTCACACCCCGGGCAATCACAATCCTCGTAGTTGCCCGGAATTCCGGTGAGCGCTCAAATGCGTCGAAAATATCGTTGAGGCCCTCCTCTTTTGCTAGTTCCTCACCGATGACAACGAGGTTGGCATGGGCAAAATACATATCCCGCGAGATTTTAGTTGAAGCGAAACTATCCAGTTCAAGCACAGTATCTCCGGTGGCCCTATAAATGGATATCGGTGGATTTGTTCCGCCGCCGCCCTGTAGAGCTCCCGCTACATTGCTTGGATTAATGATTTGGAACGTTCCCACTAACTTTCCTTCCTTATTTCTATCGAGTCCAACTGCCGAGACGATGGCCATTTCGTTTAACTCTTTTTTATCCCAACAGCCTGAGGTGAATGTAGTACAAATCACCATCAAGAACAGAATTAGCTTTTTACGATTCATTGCCTTCACCTTTTTTCTCGTCAGACGTTTTCATTCCACGTGATTCAGGAGGCAGGGGTCTTTGATTATCGCCTTCCCGTATCAGGTTATTTTCGTTGGATAATAATTTTGGCCTTTCCTTGAATGCCCACATAGGTCTTCTGAAGAATGTGTCGCCCAACCCTTCCGGATTCAGAGGGGCGAGCGGTGTCATATAAGGAACTCCAAGTGAACGCAAGCTGCATAAATGAACAATAAGGGCGATAAAGGCTAAAATCATCCCATAAAAGCCTAAAGTGCCGGCACAAATGATGAATCCGAACCGCACAATTCGGGCAGAAATCGCTATGGAGTAAGAAGGGGTTGCAAAACTGGCAATCGCCGTGATCGATACGATGATGACCATTGCCGGCGATACGATACCAGCCTGGACAGCCGCCTGCCCGATGACCAATGCTCCGACAATGGACATGGTCGAACCAACAGCCTTTGGCATCCGAAGACTTGCTTCCCGTAATATTTCAAAGGTCATTTCCATGAGAAGCGCTTCAATGACGGCAGGCAAAGGAACCGTTTCCCTTTGGGCCGCTACAATGACCAGCAACTTCGTTGGGATCATTTCCTGATGAAAAGTCGTGGCTGCAACATAGACAGCTGGCCCGACTATAGAAATAATGAAAACGATGATCCGTAAAAAACGTGTGGCAGAAGCAATGTCGAAGCGATTATAGTAGTCTTCGACCGATTGAAAAAACTGTACAAATATTGCTGGGGCCACCAAGACGAAAGGCGTTCCATTAACGAATATCGCCACTCTTCCTTCCAGAAGATTTCCTGCGACCATATCCGGTCTTTCTGTATGGTTAAGGGTTGGGAATGGGGTCATGACCTGGTCTTCTATCAATTGTTCAATATATCCTGATTCAAGAATGCTATCGATGTTAATTCGATTTAAGCGCTTCTTGACCTCCTCGACGATCCCTTCTTTGACAATTCCGTTTATATACATGATGGAAACGTCCGTTTTTGTCACCGTGCCAATTTTCATCGACTCTATCCATAAATCCGGGGTATTGATGATCCGGCGTAACATGGCGATGTTCGTTCCATTCGATTCCGTAAACCCTTCTCTTGATCCCCGGACAGTCAAATGCGTGCTTGGCTCCTGAATCGAGCGCTTTTCTCCCCCTCTTGTACTGGCAACCAGGGCGATGTTTATTCCATCAACCAAAATGATGCTGTCCCCTGATAATAAGGACAAAAACAATTTTTCCCAATCCTTGACGGTTTCTACACCACCGAGGGAAACCACGTCTTCAGAAATTATATCCAATGCTTGTTGTGGAAGCATTTTTTCTGATAGATGAGGATTTTTCATGATTGAATCAATTAAAAAGTCCGTAACGCTTGGATTATCAACCAGACCTTGCACATACAAGATCGTTGTTTTCATCTCCGGATTTTGACCGATTTTCAACGTTCGGATAATGATGTCCGGACTGTTTCCCGTCTTTTTCTTCACGATTTCCAGATTGGCAGAAATGGAACTTTCAATATAATCAGGCGTTTGGCTTTTGGATTGATTGTCATCTTCCTTTTTCTTTTCACGTTGCTTCACTTGTCTCTTTTGTTTGAAAAAAGAAGCCATAGCACCGAACCTCATTCCTTTTTCGTTTCACTCATTTTGTCCAAAGCACTTCCCCTTTATTCTGAGTTCAGCCGCCTTCCTTCCATAAGAAAAAGGCTGTCGCAATGACAGCCTTTGGTGTTCATTTTCGGTTATGTAATGAAGGTGCCGACTCTAACGGCCCAATCAACTAAACTGAAATTATACTTTGCCTTTATTCCTTCTTAAAATCAAAACAACGAAAATAATGAATAGCAAGGCCAATATCGCATAAACGATGTTAGAATAAATGTCCATATACCCTACAATATCTTCCCACGAAGATCCAACAGCTGCCCCGATATTCACTAAAATGATGTTCCAAATCAGTGTTCCGGCTGTTGTGTAAAGCAGAAAGAGCCAAAAGCTCATATGGGACATGCCTGCCGGAATCGAAATCAGGCTTCTGATCAGCGGAACCAATCTGCAGAAAAACACGGTCCATGCCCCGTACTTGTCAAACCATGAATTCGCCTTATGGACGTCCGGTACTGTTAATCTAAGAATATGGCCCCACCTTTCCACGAACTTTTCAATGACCTTCACATCTAGAAGTAAACCAATTCCATAAAGGACTACTGCCCCTGCCACTGACCCTATAGTCGATGCGATCACGACGCCCATGATCGTCATGTTCGCTGTAGTCGTCATGAAACCGCCAAAAGTAAGAATGACCTCAGACGGGATCGGCGGGAAAATATTTTCCAATGCTATCAATAGAAAGATTCCCATATACCCAAAATCATTCATGAATTCCGTAATCCAGTTTTCCATTTAATACGCTCCTAACTTTCTTGAATCAACAGCTGACCTGTTACCTGCCGTCTGCTTATCCTGCTATAACCTTGCTCCCTTTATTAACGACCTTTGTTCTTCCGCCGGTCTTGATACCTTTGGAAAAACCAAATGGAAATCGCAATCCAACAACCACCTGCCAAATATCCGGCAATGATATCACTAGGATAATGGACCCCTAAATATATTCGGCTTATACCGATCGAGAGGATCATCATCATGCTGAATAGAATCAATAGAATCCTCGCCCACCTAGCGGTAATGTGACGCCATAGCAGAAACGTGAGAATACCGTATAAAGAGAATGCATTCATGGCATGTCCACTGGGGAAACTGTACCCCCCTATTTCGATGAGCCGATGTAGATCGGGCCGGGCGCGTTGAAAGAATAGCTTAACCATCAAATTGAGAAGAGGTGAACCAATCATGACTGCAGTGAATAGGACTAGTTCCAAACGATGCTTCAAAACCCTATATAAGAAAAACAAAATGACCAAGGAAAGGATGATTATGGAACGGGTTGAACCTATGTAGGTAAAGAACTTCATGATGTCCGTCAGCGGGGGAGATTCCATTCCTTGCACCAAGGAAATCACATCTTGATCAAATTTCAGGTATTCATTTGCACTTATGGTAAATGCCATGAAACTGAACCCGATCAAAGAAAGTACACTTATTATAAAGGCAATGGTTAATTGCTGCTTTAATTTCATAATAACATCCTTTCACTTTTTAAAACCGTTTCATTTGGAAATTTCCATTTTACCATATCTTCTTCATTGAAAGGTTAACGTAAATGCTTGATCGCCAGTCAACCTAATTCGTTACTTTATCATACTACTCTATTCGTCATTGTCACCTCAACTTCAGGTTACTATAACATTTCCTGTCGACCGTTTCAGGAAGTGGCAGGAACATGTATGCCATGCGTCCCTGCTAAAAAGAAAAGGCTGTTTTCGCATACTTTGTTGCTATTTACCAAGTAAAGCGGTTGGTTGAATTCCCCACCAGATGCTCGCTTTCCGCGGGGCTGGCGGTGAGCCTCCTCGGCGTAAACGCCTGTGGGGTTTCACCTGTCCCGCTGCTCCCGCAGGAGTCTCTCACTTGCGCTCCAACCAACCTTAAATCGTTTAGTTTTTTAAAAACAACAATCTTTACGAAAAGAGCCAAAGAAAAAAACCTTATGCAGGCTAGTGCACAAGGTTTTTTCGTTTCTTAAACTGTAGGGAACGCCCTAAGCGGCAGTGATGTCAAAGTTTGCCCGGTCGCTGAATCGGTAAGATTCTCTTCTAGCTGAAATGATGGCACCGCTTCAATATGCTTGAATTTCTTCAGGAATGCAGTTAGCGCAATCTTTGCTTCCAGTCTGGCCAACGGCGCTCCCAGGCAGAAATGAGGGCCATTTCCGAAGGTAAGATGTTTCTTATTATTAGGGCGGTGGATATTAAGGGTGAAGGGATCTTCAAACATCTCTTCGTCCAAATTGGCTGCACTCATCCAAACAACAACGTTATTCCCTTCTTTCAATTCCACTCCCAATAGATTGTTATCTTCCTTTACGGTGCGATCCAATTTAATAAGATTGAATCGGAAACGGAGCATTTCTTCGACCGCCTGCTGAACCAGATCCAGGTTTTCATGTAACTCTCGATAAACCTCTTTGTCATCGTATAGCAGCGAATAAAAGCTATTGGCCAGTAAATGACTTGTTGTCTCGACCCCCGCTCCTAAAATCAGCATGGTCGTCCGGACAACCTCATCATCCGTAAACATTTCCCCATCCACTTCAGACTTCAATAGATCTGAAATGATATCATCCGCCGGGTTCAATCGTTTTTGCACAACAATCGGATACAAATACTGATAGTATTCTTTTGCTGCCACTTGCTTCAATTCATTTACTTCTTCTTCTTTTTCTTTATCAAACGGAAGGAATAAGATATCCACCCATTTCTTAAACAATAAACGATCTTTCGAGGGAACGCCCATCAAATCCGACATGACAATGATCGGAAGCGGACTCGCCAATGATTGCACAATATCGATTTCCGTGTCCTCATCCATTTCTCCGATCAGTTCATCAGCAATCTCCTGAATGCGAGGTTCCCAGTTTTGAAGACTTCTAGGTGTGAATGCTGCGGCAAGCAGTGAACGGCGTTTTCTATGCTCAGGTGGATCAGCTTCAGTGATTTGGATCTTTTCAGGCACAGAACCTTCATCACTATCCGTTCCAACCGAAATGGTAGTCCGTTTCCGAACACTTGAAAAATGTTTATAATCACTGAGAACCCGCTTCACATCTTCATATTTAAAAACATTCCACGTATCCGTTCCTTCGTGATAACTTACGGGGTCATTTTCTAGCATCTGTTTACACCAAGCGTACGGACTAAATTCCTCCGTCCGTGTTTTAAACCTAGTAATTTCTTTTACTGCAATAACTTCTTTCATGATACCGACTCCTCCCACTTCTCAAAAGTTACCTAACAAAAGGATCGGATGTTCAGCTTTCTCCATCTCCGCCGATTTGTTATAGGGTCGAGCATTCCTGATAGACTTTTTCATGGAATCCTTAAATACACATCTATTCCATTATAGGGTAAAACACCGCAACAAACCATGCATCTTCCATACCAACAGCCGTACATGAAATTTGCACCACTATCCCAACACCTATATGTAAAACTGCTTATTTTTTACAATTCACTTTCTTTTTCTATTTTTTTATGTCTCTCCATTGATGCTCAAAATCCAATCCTCTTTTTCAAATTCGGAGACAGTGCTTTTCACTAAGTTATTTCAATATAGATTATTTTTATAATTGCCGGAGTTTGAACCGGAATGCCTCCACTGCATAGAGAACGGCCGCGCATACAGCTGTCCAGTTTGTTAAACCCTTACTGGCCGAATAACTGGCTAGCCGAGACCTGCTAGATGCTTGCTTTGCTGAGGCTTGGCAGGCAGTAGCGGAAAGCGAGCGGATTTCCGAATTCAACTGGAACTTTTTTCGAATAAAAAAAACTGCAGGCAAACCCGCTTTTCTTCGAGTTTGCCTGCAGTATGAACGATGCTGCCGTCAATTTTTACCCCTTTTAATCAGTTCCTGTAAATCATCCATTTTCTTTTCCATGATATCCAGTCTGGTTTTACGTTGCTTCATGGAACGGAAAAGAGATACGGTCCCAACGATGACCAGGATTAGAAATACAAGGCAAAACAATTGGTATATCATATCCGCAATATTAAAACCACTACTCACTATGTAATCCCCCTAAATGGCATTCTCAATATTCTATTATACACCAGGAAAAATGATCAATTTAACCTTTTTAAGGGGAATAGAGAATTAACTGTCACTTTTTTATGTTCCAAAAATTCATTCGTATATTGAATGTAGCTCTTTTTAATATCATTTCATGACCAGCTTTTATGCCAAACAAACCCAACAGTTCTTGAGCAGTACGGTTCAATGATCTTCAATTTTGCCGTTTATATATAGAAGAAACTTGTTTGAACTTGAGCTATATTAACTGTTATTTATCGTTCACTTTTAACTTTTATTAATTAAACGCACCTTTTCATAATCTTCTTGAACCGATGAACCCACATCTTTCTTTCCGCGTTTTTGCAAAAATAAAATATATATCAAATGAAAGGCAATGGCTACTGGAACACCAATATAAATAGTCAATTTAGTTCCTTCGTCAAATACTAAACTTATTAATACAACTAGATTAAAGACAAATGCCAAGATAGGAACTAAAGGGTAAAGTGGGGTCCGAAATTTCAGATCACTAACTTTTCCTCCTTCAGCTACATATCGTCTGCGGAAAAAATACTGAGATGCCGCAATACTCATCCAAGCCAACATGGATGCCATTCCTGCTACAGAAAGGATCCAGGTATAAATAGTTTCAGCCGCTACTTTTGAAACAAGAATGGACACACATGAGATTCCCATACTAGCCGTTAAAGCAAGTAAAGGCACACCTTTTTTGGTTAACTTTTGAAAGGATCTTGGTGCCATCTTAGAACTAGAAAGAGAGTATAACATCCTAGTTGTAGTATAAAGACCAGAGTTAGCAACAGATAGTAATGAGGTAATAATGACAAAATTCATAATATCGGCTGCATATGGTATACCGATGTTATCTAGTGCTGTAACAAACGGGCTGGCATCTGGCTGGATTTGTTGCCATGGAACTATAGAAACAACGATAATTATTGACAAAACAAAGAATAATATTATTCGGTAAGCAGTTTGATTTATGGCCTTAGGGATCGTCATCTCGGGATTTTCACTTTCACCAGAAGCAATTCCTATAAGTTCCGTACCGCCTAATGAATAATTAACAGCCATCATAGCAATAACTACTGCAAATATTCCATTAGGAAAGAAGCCAAATTCTGTTAAGTGTGTAAAATAAGGATCAGCTGGTTCACCCTCAATTGGTACAATACCAAAAATGACGGCTAACCCAATAAAGATAAAAGAGATTATAGCGATTACCTTGATACTCGCAAACCAGAATTCTGTTTCAGCAAAACTGCGTGCAGAAAGGGCATTTACAGAAAATAGTACAATTCCTGCAATTAACGACCAGATCCATGGAGAAATATCAGGGAACCACCTTTGCATCAGCGAACCTATAATGATAATTTCATAGGCTACGGTAGAAGACCAACCAATCCAATAAATCCACCCAACTGTAAAGCCTGTCGATGGATGTATGTATTTAGTCGCATAAGCTTGGAAAGATCCGGATACTGGCATTTCCACTGTCAATTCCCCTAAGCACAGCATAACTAAATACATAATAAGTCCGCCCATCATATAGGCTAAAACTGCGCCTATAGGGCCTGCCTGACTAATCGTAAAACCTGAAGCGTTGAAAAAACCTGCACCGATTACACCACCTAAAGCAATCATGAATAAATGGCGACTTTTCATTACCCTTTTGAGGCCTTGTTCATTATCTAATTCAGCCATAATACCCTCCTAAATTAAATCAGCCGTTTTATGCTGAACTAATTTTTTCATTTTCTTTTAATTCAGATATTTCCCTTGATACTACACCACTGAATTATAGTTAATGCAATAATTTCTGCAGATTTAAAAACTTTATCCAATTCAATATACTCATCTGGGAAGTGTGCCATTTCCGTTGTCCCTGGTCCAAAAACCACCGTTGGAATTTTCCCTACTTCTGTAAGTAATCCCCCGTCAGTTCCCCAAGGAGAGGCCTCTATCACGGGTTCTTCACCAGTAGTTTCTCTATATTGATGAACTAACGTATTCATCAAATCATGTTCAAGATCGATTTCCCCTGGTAGCCATCGAGCACCAAACCATTCTAAGACAGGCGGATTTTCCTTAAACCATGGGTCCAGGACTGATAGTTGTTGTAGACATTCCTTCATTTCACGTTGTGCATCTTCTATCTTCTCGTTAGGTGCTATACCCATTCTTCCCTCTATTTTCAGCAAATCAGGTACTGAAGATGGCCAGTTTCCTCCTGAAACAACTCCGATATTAATAGGAATGGGGATAGGGGTCTGCTCGTATAATGGATCATTAATACGTTGATTCCGGTTAAACTCCAAAGCCCTGATTTGCTCCGCTAGTACCATTGCTTTATCAAAAGCGCTTACTCCCTCATATCGTGTTCCCCCGTGGGCTGACCGTCCTTTGACAAAGATCCTAAACCACATGGATCCTTGCTGTTTAGGGAAAACTCTCATATTAGTGGGTTCAGTGATTAGTGCAGCATCAGCTTTATAGCCTTTTAGAATAGTAGATAAAGTCCCTGTTCCACCACTCTCTTCTTCTATAACACTTTGAAAAATAACGTCGCCTCTAAGCTTAATATCGAGTTGCAGAATGGCTTGTAAGGCTAAAATAAATGAAACTAGCCCACCTTTCATATCCGTAACACCACGACCGTACATTTTTCCTTCCTTAATCGCTCCACTATATGGATCATCTGTCCATTGTTCATGATCACCCTCAGGGACAACATCAATATGTCCGTTTAAGATTATGGAACGGCCACCGCCTGTTCCGGGTAGAACACCTACAACATTAGGACTTCCTGTAAAATCATCCCTTGACGAGCAAAAGTAGGGACTTTCGGTTAATTCTTTTCCACATGGCTCCCAGGCATCCACCTTTAACCCCATATTCGATAATACTTCAGTGATTATTGATTGCGCTTTTGCCTCATTTTTAGAAATACTAGGAGATTGTACAAGTCGTTGTAATAATTCTGTACCTTCTTCATAATGCTCTTTTAACCATGTTTGAATTTGTTCCTTGATTAATTGCAATACAGTTCACCTCGCTTTAATGTGGTTATTATGTTAGGTTTTCATATATGACGGTAAGCCCCATTCCTCCGGCCATACATAGCGTCACCATTCCATACTTTGTTTTGGTACGTAACATTTCATTCATTAGACTAACAGTTAGCTTAGCACCAGTTGCTCCAACTGGATGCCCCAATGCAATAGCTCCACCATTAACATTTACTTTTGAATAGTCTAACTCTAGTTCTTTAATAACAGCTAATGCCTGTGCAGCAAAGGCTTCATTAAGCTCAATCAAACCAATATCATCTAAAGTTAACCCGGCCAATTCCAGTGCTTTTTTTGTTGCTGGAACAGGTCCAATCCCCATAATGCCTGGTTCAACACCAGCACTGGAAAATGCTTTCACTTTTAACAAAGGTTTAATACCTTTTTGTATAGCTTTCTTTTTTGACATCATTAAAACTGCTGCTGCTCCATCGTTCATAGGGCACGCATTCCCAGCAGTGATTGACCCATCCGATTTAAAAACAGGTGGAAGATTGATTAATTTTTCTAGCTGAATATCCGAGCGTACAGACTCATCTGTCCTGAATAGGAAAGCTCCTTTCGTACCGGTGACCTGAATAGGGAGAATTTCATCTTTAAGATACTGATTTTCAATAGCCTGAACTGCCTTTTTATGGCTATCAAAGGCAAATTTATCTTGTTCCTCTCGGGAGATACCGTAAATTTGCGTTAAGCGTTCTGCCGTCATTCCCATATGTTCATTTTCCAATGAACAAATTAAACCATCAGTTAATAGGGCATCTTCCATTTCTACATTCCCAAACTTTGTCCCCCATCTGTTTTTAACTAAATATGGGACCTGACTCATATTCTCTACCCCACCTGCAATTACCACTTCTTCTTGACCGGCCTTAATCGTTAAGGCCGCGTTAGTAATTGCTTTCAAACTTGAACCACATGCCTTGATTACTACATGACCTGGAACACTCGTTGGGAATCCAGCTAATTGCGATGATATTCTAGCTGAATTCAATCCTCCCCCATGTACATAACCATGTCCAAATATTACTTCATTTACATCCGCTTTGGTAAGAGTGGTCTTCCCCATTAATCCCTCCAATATTTGTCTTCCCATTTCAGTTGCGGAAACACTTTTAAGGGACTTTCCAAATGCACCTACTCCAGTACGAACTCCTGATACGATGACGGCATCTTCCATTTCATTCACTCCTCAACTTTTCCTGTAGTTTTAAGTACTTTCAATTGTGCATCTGTATGTTTAATTACATCTTCCACCGTGTAAGGCTCCATAACTTCTTTTAACTCTAATCCTTGTGGCGTTACCTCGATCACAGCCATTTCAGTGATGATCAAACTAACACAACCTTTGGCGGTAAGTGGTAGTTTACATTCCTTCAGTATTTTCGATTTACCTTGTTTGTTTGTATGGTTCATCAATACAATTACCTTTTTAGACTTTTGAGCCAACTCCATCGCCCCACCCATACCAGGGACAAGTTTTCCAGGAACTATCCAATTTGCCAGGTCGCCTTCTTCGCTTACTTCAAGGGCTCCTAAAATGGTAACATCTAAACGGCCTCGCCGGATCATGCCAAATGCAGTAGCACTGTCAAAAAAGGAGGCTCCTTGAACCACAGAACAGGGATGACCACCGGCATTACATAAATTAGGATTAATATCACTCCTGTTTGGTGTCGGACCAGTGCCCAACACTCCATTTTCGGCATGGAATTGGACAGAAATATCCGATGGGATATAATCAGCAATTAATGTAGGAATGCCTATTCCTAGATTAACAATCATTCCATTTTCTATTTCTTTGGCAGCACGTTTAGCGATACGATGGCGATCTTCTACTCCCAAACCCATTTCCAATTCACTCCTTCACTTGGAATTACCATATCCACAAAGATTCCAGGGGTTATAATCGATTCTGGATCAAGTTCACCAACTTGAACAATCTCATCTGCTTCAACTATCGTAAAATCCCCCGCCATGGCAACTAAAGGGTTAAAATTACGTGCGCTTTTATCAAATACGAGATTTCCAAGATAATCAGCCTTTGAAGCATGAATTATAGATACATCAGCAGTTAATGCTGTTTCAATCAAATATTCCTGTCCATTTACAGTAATATGTGTCTTCCCTTCCTCAACAACCGTGGCTAATCCCACATCGGATAAAATACCGCCTAATCCCATACCACCGGCTCGAATACGTTCAATCAACGTTCCTTGTGGAGAAAATGTTACGTCCATTTCCCCCTTGTTCATTAATTGACCGGCTATTGGGTTGGAGCCAATATGAGAAGTAATTAGTTTCTTCACTCTTCCTGAACTAATCAACCTCCCAACCCCAACGTCCGGGAAACCTGCGTCATTACCTATTAAACTTAAATGTTTACATCCTTTATTCAATATCCCTTCTACAATGGTAGGGGGAGTACCAATGCCACCAAATCCTCCGTACATTAAGGAGCATCCGTCGGAAATTCTTTGAAGGGCAGCCTCTAAAGTACTTACCTTTCCTTGTTTAGACTTGGATAGTAGCATTGATCTTGCCCTCCATGTTGAGTTCACATTGCACTTCAATAATTGCTTCTTCTAAAATATCTACTAAACTATCAATTTCATCTTTTGTAATAACCAAAGGTGGCGAAATGATAATAGCATCCCCCATTCCATTAATGGCTCCTGACGCTGGGTAAACAAGTAACCCTTTTTCAAAGGCTTGTTTAATTACCCTATTTGTTACATTTAATTCAGGTGGATACGGGTTTTTCTTTTCACGGTCGGCTACAAACTCCATTCCAATTAAAAGGCCCTTTCCCCTTACGTCCCCAATCATTTCGCAAGACTTTAAAAGCGCTTTCAATTTACTCATAAGATATATCCCTTGTTCTTCTGCCTTTTCTACCAATTGATGTTCCTCAACGTATTTAATAACCTTTAGTGCAACTGCTGCAGATTGAGGATTGGCACTATAAGTATGACCTCCTATAATGGACTTAGATCCATTTAATATAGGTTCCATGACTTTATCACTGACTAGAGTAGCTGCCATTGGGGTATACCCTGAACTCATTCCCTTTCCTAGAGTAATAAGGTCTGGAGTAACATTCCAATGTTCTATTGCAAACATCTTCCCAGTACGGCCAATTCCGGTCATTACCTCATCTGCAATAAATAGGACGTTACAACGCTCACAAATCTCCTTGATTTTTTGATAGTAATTAGCTGGTGGAGTGATAGCCCCCCCAGATGCACCTATAATTGGCTCGGCAATAAATGCAGCAACACGTTCTTCCCCAATACGACTAATCTCCATTTCAAGTTCTTGAGCACAAAGAAGACCAAATTCTTCTTCAGTTAAATGATCAGGTCGACGATAAGTGTAAGGGGCAGATACTGAAGGATAATCAGCTAACATCGCTGCAAACCTCTGTCTTCTTAATATATGTCCTGACATGGATAATGCTCCCATTGTAATGCCATGATAACTAGTCCACCTAGATATAATGCGATCCTTTTGCGGTTGCCCTTTTTCTTGCCAATATTGTATAGCAATCTTCATCGCTGTCTCGGTCGCTTCTGAACCACTATTTACAAAGAATGACCAATTAAGATCTCCTGGAGCCAATTGACTCAATTTTTCTGCTAGTTTTTCAGCCGGTTCATTGGTAAATTGTGATCTATAAGAGAATGAAATTTTTTCTGCCTGTGCAAGGGTTTCTTTAATAATCTCCTGTACACCGTGTCCAATACTTACCGTTACAGCTCCAGACGACCCATCAATATATTTCTTACCGCCCTGATCATATATATATATGCCTTTTGCAGATGCAGCTATTGGATATTGCTGTCCTAATACCGGTTTAATTAAATAATCTCGTTCCTTCATCCATTACATCTCCCTCGGAATTATAAGAGTATATTAAAACTTTATTAAAATTTCTGACAGATAACAATTTGACAAACGTATGAAAAAATAGATGTTCCATTATACACCGCGTATAATGGATGATAGGATAAACGAAGTTAAATCATTAGGGGGCTATCTATGGCTATTCGGATTTCTGAAGCTTTGCAACTGCCTATCATGAAACAAACAAAATTAAAGGCTGGAAAAAAGGGGTTACAAAATTGGATCAAATGGGTAACTATTGTGGAGGTAATTGAAGATATCTATCGTTTACAGGATGGAGAGTTTTTGATCACAACAGGATTCGGATTAGGAGAAAATACGAAGAAACGTAAGGAATTCGAAAAGCTTTTATCCATCGGAAAACTTTCTGGAATAGCTATATATACAGGATTTTATTTAAAGGAAATTCCAAAATCATTTATTACCATCGCAGATGAATATGCCTTACCTTTAATTGAAATTCCAGCAAACATAAACTTTTCTATGATTACAAAAGAACTACTGGTACAAATTGTTAACAAACAAAGCCAAACATTTGAATATTCACTACGAATCCATCAGGATTTTACACGGCTTGTATTAGAACAACACGGATTTGACCCCATTACAAAAACCCTTCATGAAATAATTGATGCAAGTGTAATCCTTATAGCAAAAGATGAAATAATAAGTTCCTACATAAAACATGACTTCATTGATATTAACAATTTAAAAAATCTATATGAAAAACAAATGGATAACTACAAAATTAATAGTCAACCTATTATAGCTAATAAAAATACCTATGGAAGTCTACTCATTATAAAGGAAAAAAGGTTATCGGATGAATTGGATTCAATTGCAATTGAGCATGCCACTACTGTATTTGCGATTGAATTTTTGCGGAGGAAAGCAGTAGAGGAAACACAATTGAGGTTAACTAGTGACTTCCTCGAAGAAGTATTAAATCCTATAATCCCAAATAATAAAGATATGATCGAGAGAGGACGTAAACTGGGAGTAGACCTTACAAATCCACAAAGTATCATATACATTTATTTTCCATTATTGAAAGAGGAGAAAATAAAGGAAAAATACAATGAGTTAACCGAAATTATTCAATACACCATGGGAAAGTCAAAAATCCCCTTCCTCATGAGGACAAAATCCGATAGTGTCATTATTTTGGCGGAAGCAAAACCTGGATTAAATATTTTAGAGTTAGCTGAGAACCTCTTAAATAATTGGAATTCGACATTATCAAATGAACAAATAGCTATAGGTATTGGTAAAACAACTGCCGACGTTTATCAATTACACAAAAGTGCTGCTGAATCTGAGCAAGCAGCACGATTTTCCCAAATTCTATTTAAACCAAAATCCATAGTCCATTATAACGATTTTGGCGTATATCAATTACTCATTGAAATGAAAGAATCAGGGGTAGATTTAGAAGAGTTTTACCAAAAATACATTGGAAATCTACTTGATTCAAAAGGTATAGACCTCATTACTACACTTGAAGCTTATCTTTTTTTCAATCAAAGTATTAAAGAAACAGCAAGCGAGCTATATATTCATCGCCATACACTGAAATACAGGTTAGAACAGATACAGAAAAAAACTGGATTAGACCTAAACAATTATGATAATGGCATAAAGTTATACTTAGCTATTTTGGCATATAAGTTATTAAAATACCTTCAAATTAAGTAAGGTGAAACGGATTTAACAACCTTTCACCTTCTTGGGGAATATACATTTGATTCAAATAGTTTACCTATTAACTCACTAAAACCCTTCTATAATTGTCTGCAAATCAAATAGTAATTCTTATGTACACACTCACCGTTTTTAAAAACGGGAGTGATCGGTTGCCGGAAATGAATGGATTGATGCTTAGCATCTAGCCTCTTTTGGCCTGATCCAGCCCTTTAAAAAACGGTAAGGATCTTTAAGCCCATAAAGAGTATGATGTTCCAAGCTGTCGGCGATAGCCACTCCAGGCACTCGCTTTCCGCGGGCGATCCGGGAGCCACCTCGGTGCCTTACGTTCCAATCAACATTGCTTTGAAGTTTTAGGTAATGCCCCTTTTGACTACAAATTCAAACCGATAGCCATTGGCTATCGGTTGATCTTTTATCCCTCTATTTGTTGATCGTCGTCAATATCTCCTTGAGGCACGATTAATTCGTTATAGAATGCAGCCATTGTTGTTCCTGCATAAGGAATCAACCATAGTAAACCAATTCCCACCGTGAACATGCAAAGGATGCCCCACCCGATGAAGCTTAGGTGCATAAGGAAATACTTCCATTTCAAGCCCTTCATTCTTTTTCTGCTCTCTGTAATGGCTTCAAGCACCGTGTATTCAGGATGATCCTTCAATAAGAAAAACTGCTGCGAATAGGCGATAGCTTTGATGATACCTGGAATGATTAATAATAATGACCATAAAAAAATGAAAATTGCTTGTAAGATGGATGCCCCAATAAGCTTGAAAGAAGTTTTTCCATCTTTATAGATGGCGAATACTTCTGGAATATCAGGGTTTCCTTCCCTAACCAAATTCAGGTAGAACCAAGTGGTCGAAATGGTAAGCGGGATTAGGGCAATGGAAAAGACCATGCTGAAGATATCCGTCCATAATGGTGTTTCTTCCTGCATGAACCATTGTGAAAACCCACCGCTTCCAATCACTTCGACAATTAAAGGTAAAATAAGGTTGATCAAGAACAAGAGCAACATAAGCGAAATAGTTACTCCCCATTTACCTCCCAACGACTGAAGGGCTTTCTTCTTTAATTCTGAGATTCTCATACTCTGTTTTAACTCCCCTTTTTTAAATGGCGGAATTCTGAATATTCCTTTTTATTGTAAATAAGGATGGATTCAGAAAAACCACTATTTATTTGATGTATAAATCTCCTGTTGTATTTTAACATAATATTTCTGGTCGTGGGCTTAAATTCCTAGAAAGCACACATGGATAGAGTCAAACGGTTGAACCGATTTCGGGCAGCCATGATCAACTCCTTTCATACCCTTGGTCTACTGGCTTGTTTGTTCCATAACAGTTTATGAAGGGGAATAAGGCATTATGCGCTTCTAAATTAAAATACCTTCGCGAAACCATACCCTGTTAAGAGGGTATGGTTTCGCGAAGGCGCTTGTATTTATATTGGTAAAACGTCCTTTCGTTAATCTAGTTCTTTTTTCCTTCTCCCAGATAGGCCGGGCGCTCATTTAATTCTATCGTAAGATTTTTCGAACAGCATGGATAAAAATGTTAACACCGTACTCCATGGCATCTTCGTCAAAAGTAAAACGCGGATGATGGTGGGGATTGGTGATTCCCTTTTCCTTATTCCCAGCTCCTATCAAGAAATAATTGCTAGGTGCTTTCTGTTGGAAAGCCGAAAAGTCCTCAGCCCCCATCGTCGGTTTTTGATGGTCGACAGAATGTTCCCCATAAACTTCACGGACAGTTTCTTCAATGAGCTTGGTGACTTCATTGTCATTTATGACTGGCCGATATCCTGTTACATAGTTGAATTCATTCCGGAAAGGATTTTCGTCCAAGAAGCATCGCCGTATGACCATCATGACCGCAAGCATGCATGACACCTGGTGTTTTGGATTTAAAATCGAAAGAGTTCTCTTCCTCGATCGGCAGTGCATCCATATCTGCACGGATGCCTAATGTTTTTCCAGGCTGTGTACCAAGCAAGCGGGCCATTACACTGTATTTTGTCGGACGTGTAACTTCCAGGTTTCCAAATGACAACAGGGTGTCTCATATACGAATTGCGATGTCTTCTCTTCTTGATAGGATAATTCCGGATGCTGGTGAAGATGACGTCGCCAAGCAATCACATCTTCTCTTACACTTTTTAATTCCGGATATAACTTCAAACTTTGCATGACCATTTCCTCCTCAAATATGAATCTATCCATCCAGTAAATCAGCAAGTTGTGTACCAATAATTGATCTTCTGCAATTAACCATCCGGCTTCTTGAAAAATTGGATTTCAGCAAACCCTTTGCGCCTTAGACACTCAAACGGCAACATCGCTTCCAAGGCTTCCTCGCATGAAAGTGTAAAAATTTTCACCCTCTAGCGTAAAATTTTTTTTACTACTATTGAACATCCGTACCAAGAAAGGGAAAGGGACGAAAAGGAAACCTGCCCCTTTTCGTCCCTATTTTCCTATTTAGTTATCGTCGTTTCTTTTTGATAAACCAAAGAACCGCCCATATAGGTTTCTTCCACTGTAATCCTATCGATTTCCTCCGGTCTGATCGCCAAAATATCTTGGTCGAGCACAATGAAATCTGCATGATAGCCCGGAGTGAGCTGCCCGACATCCGGGATTCTCGTTATCTCCTGGGCGGCCCTTGTATATAGTGTAATCGCGGTAGGCACATCTACACGCTGATCCTTACCTGTGTCAGTACCGTCATAGGCAACGCGAGTTACGGCTGCCTTGATTCCAACGAACGGATTGACCGGATCGACCCATGCCGTTGCAGGTGCATCGGAAGAGAATGCCAGTTTAATGCCTGCTTCTAACATGGATTGGATGGGGTAGGTTCGCCTTGTGCGATCTGCACCCAGATTATTAAGGTAGCTTTCGATTTCGGCATATAAGAAGATTGGTTGGGGAACAAAAGCGATACCCGTTTCAGCTGCCCGCTGAAGTGCTTGCTTTGTAGGCATGGCTGCATGTTCGATCCTTATCGATGGACCATCCGTGATCCATCCCGTTTTTCCGTAAAAGGTATTCACGATCAAATCGATCGCTTGCTCCCCCATTGCATGTATGACCAATTGAATATTGTTTTTCCTGGCTGCCTCAGCTGCACTTAACAACTCTGCCTCTGATGTCATCTGTATGCCATGGTTCTTTTCTTCTCCTAAAAACGGCGGATCGACCCACGCCGTTTGACCCGACACGCTGCCATCCGAGAATAACTTAACCCCACCTATATGATTCTGGCTTTCTCTGTTTGTTTTACCTTTATCCAGGATCATATCGTTCTTCATATCTTCCCAAATATAGTATAAAACTGTGCGTTGCTTTAGGCCCTTTTCGCTTGCTGCCCTATACATATCCAAGTAATCGATCGGCTTGGTCCTTGCCAGGAGTTCAGTGATTGCCGTGATCCCGTGTGATAATAATTTGGGGCTCAGTTCGGCCAGAGTATCTGTTTCTTCTTCAAATGTTTGAACCGGCATCACTTTATTGACCAATTCTTTTGCATTTTCCCGTAATATCCCTGTCGGCTCCCCTTCTGAATCCCTGTCAATCTCCCCCCCTGCTGGATTTGGCGTGTCCTTCGTGATCCCGGCCAATTCCAATGCCTTGCTGTTGACGACGATAATATGGCCGCAGGTCCGGGTTATGACAACAGGAATGTCCGTTGTCGCCCTATCCAAATCGTAGCGTGAAGGGGACCTTCCTTCCGTCAATTTCCCTTCATCATATCCCCAGCTTTCAATCCAATCCCCTGAATTATGGGATTCACACTGTTCACGAACGGCCTTGATCAAATCCTCAATCGATTCAACGACAGGGGGCATACATGGAATTTGCTTGGCTGCCTTAGCTAAAAATAGCGGATGCAGATGTGCATCAATTAGTCCGGGAAGTACCCGCCGCCCTAGAAGATCGATCCGTTCCCCATTCATTCCATCTGTCTCTGACTGTTCTCCAACCCACTCGATGCGCCCATTACGAACAACCATGGCACTCGCATAAAGTTGTTTCGGGTTCGCTGTAAATATTTTTCCGTTTATATAAATAAAATTCATATTTCGTTTATTCGCATTCATACTTTCCCTCTCCTTAATAAGTAAAATCAATTTCACCCATTTATTACTATTTTTAAACTTATGCCCTTTCTCAGCATTTAAGATGAATGGTTTTCGCCATTCATGGGGCTAGAAGGAATTTCCTGAGCCTGTTTTCCGTGGATGAACGTTCCTGCCACGAATCCAAGTACCGCCGGAATGAGCCATGCAAACCCATACGAACTGAATGGAATGATGGAAATGAAATCATTCATGAATCCCATATGGAGGCCGATGCTTTCCAATGTTTCTAATAAACTGATGATGAAAGTTGCCAGGACCGCCCCCTTATAGGCTCCCGCGTTTGGTATGTATTTGCGGAAAACGCCAAGTAAGACAACCACAATCGAAACTGGGTAAATTCCCATGAATAATGGTACGGAATAGTCGATGATCTTTTCGACACCCATTAGACCCATCAACACTCCAGTGGCGCAAACGACGATCACCCAATTACGGTAAATCACTTTTTGCTTCGTCAACCCGCTAAGGAAGTCCGCTATCGAAGCGGTTATTCCAATCGAGGTGGTAAGGCACGCTAATGAGACCGCTATGGCCAATGCAATCGTGCCGTAATCTCCAAGCAGATTATAAACCAGGCCCGTCACCAGATGCGCACTCTCCATATCAGCAGGGAATAAACCGCTTCCTGTAGCACCGATATACAGAAGCCCCCCGTATATGATGAACAATCCCAAACCAGCCACTATGGTTCCATTCATGACAACTTTCTTCATTTTGGAAGGTTCGGCATAGCCTTTTGCCGCAATCGAACCAATGAAAACCGAGGCACAAAGAAGGCCCGTGAATACGTCACCCGTCTGATAAGCACTAAAAAAAGAGTGACCGAACGGATTTTGAATTTCCGTATTTACAGGCGCCCCCAATGGATCGAATGTTCCTTTGATGACGATAAAAAGAAGAATCGTGAACAGTGCAGGCGTTAGCACTTGTCCGACTTTATCAATGAGATTGGATCGATCGCTGGCAAAATAAAAATTCAATCCAAAGAAAATGATCATCGTCACGAAAGATGGTACATTCGGGAATAATGTATGAACCCCCATCTCATGAGTCGTAGCGGCCGTCCGGGGTACAGTGACGAGCATCGCAATCCCTATCATGACGACCAGATTGAATACCTTATAAAACCAGGGGCTTATCGGCCTTGTCAGTTCTTCAAATTTCCCTTTTGAATTCAGGACCGCCACAACTCCCAGTATAGGGAGTACGATTCCCGTAAGAATGAAGCCAACCAGCGCCACAAGCCAATCCGAACCTGATGCAAGTCCGATCGACGGAGGAAAAATCAGGTTGCCAGCCCCAAAAAATACGGCAAATAAAGCAAAACCAAAAATAAGGCTGTCACGTACTATCTTGTTTGTATTCATCCATTCACCTCTATTTTTTTATCACTCAATGAAGCCTCTTTTCATACGCCTATCCTAGTAATAAGCAAATACCGTGCCAATCTTAATAATATTTTAATAGTTTTTATCCATACTGACCTATGACGCTACATACAAGGCAAAAAGGGCCACGATTCTATTTAGCGTATAGAATGGTGACCCTTCGATTATCAAAATCCATTATGAAGTGGTGAAATTTTTCCCCCTAGCGTAAAAAAAATTTTACCGCAATTTATGTTTCTCCATTTTATATTTCAATAATTGTTTGGAGATGCCAAGCTGTCTGGCAGATTCCGCAATTTTCCCATTCGTGTTTTTCAATTGACGAACAATGATCTCTTTTTCATATTGCTGAACCGCATCCTTTAAGGAATCCACATTAAGATTGTTGTCTTCAGCCATTGGAGTCTCCGTATAATCTCTGATTCTTCCAGGAATATCATCAAGGGTGATTCTACTTGACTGGACATGATTATATGCCGTCTCGACCGCATTTTTCAATTCCCTGATATTCCCTGGCCATGGATATCTTTTGAAGCATTGGAGCACTTCATCCTGAACACCGTCTATATAAATATTCATGGTATTGTTGTAAAAATTCAGATAATGGTCAACAAGGACTTCTATATCCTCTTTTCTTTCCATTAAGCTTGGCAAGTCAATCTGTACGACACCTATTCTATAGAATAAATCTTCCCGCAGCCGTTTCTCCGCCAGTAAAATATCCGGTACCTCATTCGTTGCTGAAATCACCCTAATGTCCAAGCGGATATTTTTCTTTCCGCCCAGTCTCCTGATCGTTTTCTCTTCAATCGCTTTCAGAAGCTTCACCTGAAGATCAATATCCAAGGAATTGATTTCATCCAGAAATAAAGTTCCCCCTTCGGCCTGTTCGAATAGACCCGGCATATCTTCCGACCCGGTGAAGCTCCCTTTATTCGTACCAAACAAAGTGCTTTCCCATAAACTAGCAGGAACTGCACTGCAGTTAAGTGAAATGAAGGGCTTTCCAAATCGATCGCTTAAATTATGGATCGCCTGGGCGATAAGTTCTTTTCCTGTGCCCGTTTCCCCAACGATCAACACATTTGAGGTCGTTAGCGCAATTCTTCCAAGTTTATCTTTAATGCTTTCCATTTTAGGGTTAACCGTGATGATATCATCGATCGTATAAACGGTATTATTTCTCCTGAAAATTTTATGGCTCGAATATTTGTCCAAATGTTGGATGGCATCCTTGGAAAAGAAACGCTTAGAGAATTCCACGGCCCCAATGATTTTACCGTTTTCGGCTATCGGAAATGTGGAATTGATCGTTTCGATGACCTCTCCCGTTTTCGTGATCATCTCTTGTTTTATATTACATAACGGTTTTCCCGTCCTTAACACATTCATGAGCGTACTGTTTTCGTTCGTGATGTTTTTATAAAAGGAAGTGACACTCTTCCCCATGAATTCTTCCGGCCTTATCCCAAGCTCTTTAAGGACATTTAAATCTGCCATATCATAAAAAATGATCATCCCTTTATCATCTACGACCAAAACATTATCAAAATCGGATAATCGCCTGAATATATCCACATCCATATTCACCCTTCCCGCCTCCTCTCAACTTTACATATTCAACCCTGACAATACCGCAGATCGGTTGTAGCCTGCTTCGTGCATTTTCCAATCATTCTGATATTTTATCATGAAACAGGGCGTTTTTTCTTTTCAAACTTTTTCCTGGCTTTATGATTACCATTTAAATGATCACAACAAAAAAGAGCATCCCAAAGCAGAAATCGCTTCCGCCTTTGGAACACCCTCTTTTCCTATGATCAATCAGAGCCAGTTATAACAAAATCGTCTTGGAGCAAAGCTAAAGGAAGCTTTCTATTAATAGGATCCCCTGCCGAAACATTAATTTCAGTAATGTGACCACTGGCACCTATTGAAACATCAATCAATTTCCCATCCTCCGTTTTCACTAAAAAGAGCCTCTCCCATTCATAAACATAGGAATTCTTTTGAACGTAAACTTGTTCGACGGTCCCATCCTGAGCACACTCGATGGTATGAATCGGTTTTAACACGGAATCACTCCTCCACTCTCCATTATTTGACTAAAGCTTATACCCAGCCACGGAATATGGAGGCTTCTGCCATTTTTCTGACACCCACCATATACGCTGCCAGCCTCATATCCACTTTTCTTGTCGCGGACATTTCATAAACTTGATTAAATGAATTGACCAATAACTCTTTTAATTTGGTTTGGACTTCAGCATCTTCCCAATAATAACCTTGATTATTTTGAACCCATTCAAAGTAAGAAACTGTCACACCGCCCGAACTTGCCAATACATCAGGTACGAGAAGCACATTGCGTTCCGTCAAGATCTTGGTTGCCTCCAAAGTGGTAGGTCCATTCGCTGCTTCCACGACAATTGGGGCTTTGATAAGATGTGCATTTTCTTTGGTGATTTGATTGGAGATGGCAGCAGGCACTAAAATATCACAATCTTGTTCCAGAAGTTCCTGATTGGTGATTGTATTATCGAATAGTGTCGTTACCGTTCCAAAGCTATCCCTTTTATCAAGTAAGTAATCGATATCCAGACCATCCTGGTTATAAATGGCACCATATGCGTCCGATATACCAATCACTTTCGCACCTGCATCATGCATGAATTTGGCCAAAAAGCTTCCTGCATTCCCAAACCCTTGGACGATGATGCGTGCACCTTTCAACTCTATGCCCTTACGCTTTGCCGCTTCCTCGATACAGATTGTGACACCTTGTGCAGTCGCCTTTTCCCTACCGTGTGAACCGCCCAGTACCAGTGGCTTACCTGTAATGAAACCAGGAGAATCGTGTTCTCTTATTCTACTGTACTCGTCCATCATCCATGCCATGATTTGTGAATTCGTATAAACATCCGGGGCCGGAATATCTTTTGTCGGCCCCACTATTTGGCTGATTGCCCGAACGTATCCACGGCTAAGCCTTTCCAATTCACCGATGGACATTTGGCGCGGATCACAGATGATGCCGCCTTTTCCTCCGCCATATGGCAGATTCACGATTCCGCATTTCAAACTCATCCACATTGAAAGTGCCTTGACTTCTTCCTCATCGACTTCGGGATGAAAACGGATTCCGCCTTTCGTCGGACCGACAGCATCGTTGTGCTGGGCACGGTATCCAGTGAAAATCTTCGTCGTATTGTCATCCATCTTAATCGGAATCCGGACGGTCAGCATCCGGAGAGGTTCCTTCAATAGCTCGAACACTTCTTCAGAATAGCCAAGCTTATCAAGCGCCTCCTTGATTACGACCTGTGTTGAATCAAGCAAGCTGGCAGTTTCTTTTTCTTCTTTGACAGTTGTACTCAATGGAATTCACCTCATAGGTATATTAGGATAAAACTCTTTTAATGCGTTCGATTGCCCAATCCAAGTCTTCTTTTGTAATCACTAATGGCGGAGCAAAACGGATAACTGTATCATGTGTTTCTTTACATAGCAGTTTTTCTTCTTTAAGCTGCTCACAATAAGGTCTTGCGGCTTCCGTTAATTCGACTCCGATGAATAAGCCTCTGCCGCGGATATCTTTAATCATTGGATTCTTGATTTCTTTTAAACTATCCATAAAGTATTGTCCAAGCTCCAATGAACGTTCCGCAAGCTTCTCTTCTTCAAGAACTTCCAATGAAGCGATGGAAACCGCACATGCCAATGGATTGCCGCCGAATGTAGAACCATGTGAACCAGGATTGAATACGCCAAGGATTTCACGGTTTGCAGCTACGCAAGAGATTGGGAAAACCCCGCCGCCCAGCGCTTTACCTAAAATGTACATGTCCGGAACTACTCCATCCCAGTCAGAGGCGAACATTTTTCCTGAACGTCCAAGTCCTGACTGAATTTCATCAGAAACGAATAGGACATTATTTTCTTTACATAAGTCGTAAGCTTCTTTTAAGAATCCTTGTGGCGGTATGATGATTCCCGCTTCACCTTGAATCGGTTCGATTAAGAATCCAGCCGTTTGCGGTGTAATCGCTTCTTTCAATGCTTCAAGATCGCCGTAAGGGATAAGCTTGATCCCTGGCAGCATCGGTCCGAAGCCCCTTCTATATTCCTCATCGGATGATAAGGACACCGCTGCCATTGTACGGCCATGGAAGTTACCGACACAAGCAATGATTTCAGCTTGGTTTTCTGCGATTCCCTTAACATCATAACCCCAGCGTCTAACAGCCTTGATTGCCGTTTCAACGGCTTCAGCACCCGTATTCATAGGCAGTGCCATGTCTTTTTGCGTAATGCGGGAAACCATTTCATACCATGGTCCCAATTTATCACTATGGAATGCACGGGACGTTAATGTTACGCGATCAGCTTGTTTTTTTAATTCGTCGATGATTTTCGGATGCCTGTGGCCTTGGTTCACTGCTGAATAGGCACTTAGCATATCCATATATTTGTTGCCTTCAGGATCTTCCACCCAAACTCCTTCTGCCTTCGCGATGACGATTGGAAGTGGATTATAATTGTTTGCACCATATTGTTCTGTTTGCTCGATTAATTTTTCCGTTACTGTTGTCATGTTGATTCCCCCTAAAATTTATAGCGTTTCAGATGTTGTTTTTCCTTGAAGATGAAGAACTAAATAATCAGGACCGCCCGCTTTTGAATCTGTACCTGACATATTGAATCCGCCAAATGGCTGGTATCCTACAATGGCACCAGTACAGCCGCGATTGAAATACAAGTTACCTACGTGGAAATCCTCACGCGCTTGTTCGATATGTTCGATATTGTTCGAGATGACTGCACCCGTTAATCCATAATCCGTGTTATTGGCAATCTCGATTGCATGATTGAAATCTTTAGCCTTACAGAATGCAACCACTGGTCCGAAAATCTCTTCTTTCATGACGCGTGCGTTCTCATCCACATCGGCAATGATAGTTGGCTGGATGAAGAAACCTTTTGAATTGTCTCCTTCTCCCCCTGCAACAATTTTCCCTTCTTCTTTACCGATTTCAACGTAGCTCATGACTTTGTCGTAAGCGGCTTGATCGATGACCGGACCCATGAAGTTGCTTACATCCGTTGGTTCCCCGATTGTTTTTTCTTTCGTTAATTCAATGGCACGATTCAAGACTTGGTCATATACATCTTCCACTATGACGGCACGTGAACAAGCAGAACATTTTTGACCGGAGAATCCGAATGCAGAAGCGACGATTGATTGTGCCGCCAATTCCAGATCTGCTTCTTTATCAACAACGATCGTATCTTTACCGCCCATTTCAGCGATGACACGTTTTAACCAAATTTGGCCTTCCTGAACTTTTGCAGCACGCTCATAAATGCGGATTCCAACATCACGAGATCCAGTAAAGCTGATGAAACGTGTACGAGGATGATCTACCAAATAATCGCCCACTTCGGCACCGCTTCCTGGAATGAAGTTCACGACTCCGGCAGGCAAGCCCGCTTCTTCCAACACTTCGATGAATTTAGCTGCAATGACCGGTGTTGTACTGGCCGGTTTCAATAAGACTGTATTTCCTGAAACAAGAGCAGCCGTCGTCATGCCTGCCATGATCGCAAACGGGAAGTTCCAAGGTGAGATGATGACTCCGACACCAAGTGGGATATAATTGAAACCATTATGTTCAATCGGACGGCTTTCCACTGGCATGCCGTCTTTAAGCTTCAGCATTTGACGTGCATAGTATTCCATGAAGTCGATCGCTTCCGCTGTATCTGCATCCGCCTCATTCCAAGGCTTCCCTGCTTCTTTAACCAATAGTGCCGAGAAATAATGTTTTCTTCTCCGAACGGTGGCTGCAGCCCTGAATAAAATATTCGCACGCACTTCCGCGTTCGTTTTTCTCCAAGTTTGGAATGTCTTATCTGCCGCTTGCATCGCTTGCTCAGCAAGATCCTTATTCGCTTTGGATACGGTTCCGATAACTTCTTCTTTATTTGCTGGGTTTACAGAGGTAATGACTTCATCAGTAAACACTTTTTCACCATTAATGATCAGCGGATATTTCTTCCCTAAATCATTAGCTACATCATTCAATGCCGCTTGAAAAGCTTTTTTGTTTTCTTCGATTTTAAAATTAGTAAATGGTTCGTGTTTATATGGTTGGACCATTATGGCTCATCTCCCTAAAGTTTATGTTTTTACTTCTCGCTTATTAATAAAGCAAGTTCCGTGCCAACTTTTCATTTTTTTGAAAAAATAATGTATTTACTTTTAAAATGCAATGAAATTCAGCACTTTTGGGGCAAAACTGACATAGTATGCCATTATTTTTTGCTCTAATCCCTTTTTTTGTCGCTTAAACCTTACACTTTTTATTAATGCAAAATTCATGCCAACTAGAAAAACCATAAAAAACAGCGTTTTTTCACTTTTTCCGCAAAATATTTTTGCACTTCAATGCAAAATATTCTTGCTGTGCAAATTTTATTTGCGCCTTTGCTACAATTCCTCTACAATAGCTCTAAGAAAAGAAGAAAAACGGGAGGCATTCATGCATTTAGATCAAATCATTAAAATAGAAGGTTTCCAAACCATCCTCCACTCACTAGTGGACGTAATCGATATCGGGTTACATATAATCGATATAAAAGGGCGGACCATTATATATAACAAGAAAATGGCTGAAATAGAAGGCATGGATTCGGAAGAGGTATTAGGGAAAAAGATTCACGAGATCTTTAAATTCAAGGAAGAAACGGAGAGCACATTAATACGGGCGCTTCATTCTGGAAGGAAAACCGAAAACTCGAAGCAGACCTACTTCAATAATCTCGGACAGGAAATTACAACAATCAATAATACATTTCCGATTTTGGACCAGAATCAAAA
The DNA here is from genome assembly GCF_050269675.1 of Peribacillus sp. NPDC076916. Classification (NCBI taxonomy): domain Bacteria; kingdom Bacillati; phylum Bacillota; class Bacilli; order Caryophanales; family Bacillaceae; genus Peribacillus; species Peribacillus sp. NPDC076916. The sequence continues at coordinate 393,815 of NZ_JBNNIU010000003.1, read as the reverse complement.
TATCATCGGAGCCATTGAAGTGGCAAAGGATATAACGAATCTTGAAAGAATCATTAAAGATAATATCCTGAATAAAGGCGATACGAAATATACGTTTGACAGCATCATCGGAACGAGTGAGAATTTCTTGGAAGTCATTGAAAAAAGCAAGCGTTCGACCAGGACGGCATCCTCCATCCTCATTGTCGGGGAGACGGGAACGGGAAAAGAACTCTTTGCCCAAAGCATCCATAATGGCAGCAGCCGTTCGACACATCCTTTCATCAGCCAAAACTGTGCTGCCCTGCCAGATAGTCTTATTGAAGGAATTCTTTTTGGTACCAAGAAAGGGGCCTTCACCGGATCGATTGAAAGGCCAGGTTTATTCGAACAGGCACAAGGCGGGACCATCCTTCTTGATGAAATCAATTCCTTAAATCCGAATATGCAGGCGAAATTATTAAGGGCCCTTCAAGAAAGGACGATTCGCCGCGTTGGGGATACAAAAGATAAAAAAATTGACGTACGGGTCATAGCAACGATAAATGAAGATCCAATAGATGCCATTGCAAATGATCATTTACGAAAGGATTTATATTATCGATTAAGTGTCGTTTCGTTATTCATCCCGCCTCTTCGTGAACGAAAAGAGGATATTCCCTTGCTGGCGCAATCCTTCATCGAGAAATTCAATGCGCTGTTCGAATTGAATATTGAAGGGATCAGTGAAGAGGTCTACTCGCTTTTTTATGATTACGACTGGCCCGGGAACGTAAGGGAACTTGAACATATCATTGAGGGGGCCATGAATTTAATGGAACCTGGCGATACAAAGATTGCCATCACCCACCTTCCGACGCTATTTAGGAAGAAAGCCCATTTGGAAGACATTCATCCCGAAAGAAAAGAGAATCATGCAAATGGAGATTTACAGGAGTCGACCTTATCTCTTGATGATTATATTGCCAATACTGAAAAGCAATATTTGGAGAAAATCTTGAAAGAACATAGCATGAATATCTCCCAAGCTGCCAAGGCATTGAATATAAGCCGCCAAAGCCTTCAATACCGCTTGAAAAAGTATCAGGTCAAATAACATCATTCCCGCACAAAAAAGGCCCCCATTAAGATGGAGGGCCTTCTTTGCCTGCTATTCATTCGACTTGTAATCAGAATGTTTCAGCCGCTTTTGTAACGTTTTCCAAACCATCCGCGATGATTTCTTGTGTCCGGTCCGGATACTGATTATGGCCTTCAATGACCACGACCTCCGGATTGTTGATTCCCCATAGACCAATGATATTTTTCACTAAATTCACGGCCATTTCAGCAGAAGCCATTCCTTCCAATGCATAATCAGAACCGCGGGCATTCAATAGCATGACTTTTTTATCACCAGCATACCCGACAGGACCTTCCGCCGTATAATTGAACATTTTACCGGCTTGTGCCAAATAGGAAAGGTATGTGATTAGCGGTGCAGGAACCGTTGAGTTCCATAGAGGGAAAGCGAATACCACTTTATCCATGGACAGGAATTGATTTAAATATTGGTCAACCAGTTCTGCCGCCTTTTCCTCTTCGGATGTCAGTTCAAGACCTTGGTTGCGTTTATACAACCCGGTTATCGCCGTATTTCCATAGTACGGAAGTTCTTCTTTAAATAAATCCAGCTCGGTCACTTCATCTGTAAGGTGTGTCTCTTTATATGCTTTTAAGAATGTATCATACATTTTCGAGCTGATTGCCTGATCTGCTGGACGATCATTCACTTTAACGAATAATACTTTTGTCATTTCTCCATTCTCCCCTGCCGCGGTTTCTTTATTTCCAAATAATTTACTTAAGAATCCCATTATCCTCACCCTTGCTTTCTGCTTTTAAATTAGACGACTAAATGAATCTCATTGCCAGATGGATCTGTTACAGCGAAAAACCCTTCTTTTTCCGTTACGACAGCCCCAATTCCTTGTAATTGCTCCGTTACTTTGTTTCTCGCATCTTCATCTGCAAAAACAAGAGTATACCAGTTCAGTCCCACACTATTTTCCTTTGGAGCAGGAGCGCCCACGCCATTCCAAGTGTTCAGCCCGATATGATGATGATATCCGCCGGTTGAAGTAAAGAGCGCTCCTCCATATCGATTCACAACGGTAAACCCAAGACCCTGCATGTAAAACTCCTCCGTTTTACGTAAATCCGCTACATGCAGATGTATATGCCCCATTAAAGTACCCGCAGGAAGTTTGCTCCACTCACCATCGCCTTCTTCCAGAAGGTCATTCCCATCCAACGGATCCGTGCCCATAGCGACTTCCCCACTGGCCCATCTCCAATCAGTGGATGGCCTGTCAGAGTATACTTCAATGCCATTGCCATCCGGATCGGTAATGTACAGCGCTTCACTCACTTCATGATCCGCCGCTCCAAATGGATATTTCGTTTGAAGTAAATGGCGTAAAAAAATCGATAAGTCGGCACGGCTTGGCAGTAAAAGGGCAAAGTGATATAAGCCCGTAGTCCGCCCTTCTTTCGGAATCACATCCACAGGCTGCTCAAGTGTCAGCAACGGGGTTTTTCCGTCTGTCGTTAAAACAGCTAGCCGGTTGGATTTCTTCAATACTTGAAGACCGATGATTTCTTGATAAAACACAATGGCCTTATTCAAATCCAATACATTTATACTGACTTCGCCAACAAAAGTAATTGGTTTTTGATGAAAATTTTTATCCATATTATCACTTCCCTTTTTTATTGAAAATCACATGATCCAAAGAAAGAACCGTACGGTTTGCACACACTAGATAGACAGACATGGCCAGCAGCGCCAAGTCCAGTTCATAGCCTGCCGCTTGCCCGTTTCCAAGAAAGCCGGCAGGTAATTTTGCCGTGAAGATCGCCCCCGCCATAATGACCGCAAATAGGACGGAAACGATTCGTGTTCCCAAACCCAGTATAACCGCAATTCCACCAATCAATTCGATTATTGCAACGATGTATGCCATGAAGCCAGGAATGCCAAGACTATCGAAAAATCCAGCCGTATTCCCTATGCCCCCTTGAAACTTTGAAACACCGTGAATGAAAAAAGTAAGACCTAAAATCACCCTTAAAAAAAATTGACCTGCATCATTTTTATTCATGTATGAATTCTCCTTTTGTTAGTTACTTTATGTAAGTTATTATATTTTAATAAGTTTGTAATGTCAAGTAAGTTTATAGGAATATCTTTTTCCCAAAAGAAAACGAATTGCCGGAGCAACTCGTTCCATGATGTCACTATTTAAATGTGTAATAAATGGTTGAATTGATGATGAAAGAATCCGCAATCGTTCTTCCGACTTCCTCACATGCCACTTTACTGAACTTTGTCGCATCAACTGGCTCATATAATAATCGATGAATGCCGTCAACCGACCTTATTGCGACGGTTGCGCCAGGGTTCGTCCGAAATATTCGTTCCAGTATTTCTTCTTTATTGGGAACCAGGCTGGCAATCCATACAAGATCGAACTCCGTGTAGTCATGAAGGGCGCCATCAATCAAGATATAGTCTGAATTCCCTTCGACATCCAGTTCGTGGACGATGCGCCTGCCAAGTGAATGGGCTTGTTCATCTATATCGAGACATGTCATTTTCGCACCCAACTCCCGTTGAAGCAGCAATGGACTTAATGGCAGAGGACCCGTCCCTACAAATGCGAATGATTGAATACCATTTTTCACCTTTTTCAATTCACTGATCTCCGTTTGAATCAGTTCTTTGTAGTTATCCCAATAAATGAAAGAACGGAAGTCATCCAGGGTGTTCACACTGCCAACAAATAATTTTGCATAATGATTCTCCATCAATGTTTCAGCAATCGTCAGCTTTTCAAGCATCGTATCCCGAATCGACCGGATTTCATCATGGTTGAGAATTTCTTCTGCCACATGCTGATCCAACGGTATCGAAATCATCGAAACCAGTTCGGTTAAAACGCGATTGATGATTTCGTTATTTGGTGATAAATCATCTTCTTTTAGTAAAATTTTATAAGTATCCATATATGTATGAATGATTTTTTCCTGGTTTCTAGACCATTTGATCGTTTTCAAGGCGCACACTCCTATTAGGAAATAATTTTTTGCTTAACCGTGGTATATAAAAAGCCAAAAATACCGAGCGTCCTAGGCTGAATACAGTAAAGGCCAGCCATAATGCATGGTTTTGATATGCCGGTACAAAAATATAAAGTGTTATCAAGAAGGCAATCAAGGAATAGATCATCGAGTTACGAATAGGGGCAGCTTCTGTTGCCCCAGTAAAAACACCGTAGAAAACGATGCCTACACTAGCAGATAGAGGGAATAAAATAAGCCAGATCTCATAAATGTTAGCCAGATCAATGACACTTGGCATCCGTGTGAAAAGTGATAGGATGGTATCACCGCATAAATAATAACTGACAGCAATCATCAGGGAGAACAGAACACCCCACTGCAACGAAAGGATCAGGGTCTTCTTATATAAGGGCTTATCTCCCGCACCAATCGCTTTTCCCACAAGAATGCTTGAAGCATTTGCGAGCCCGTCAAAGAAGTAAGCCATCAGATAGTGAATTTGGATGAGTACTGCATTCGCCGCCAATATCTCCGTTCCATATGAGGCACCCATTGCCGTGAAAATATTAAAAACGGCCAACAGGCAAAGCGTCCTGATGAATAAATCCCGATTCACCGACATCATTTTCTTAATGGATGAAGGATCGAACATCTCTTTCAAAGGTGGCATTTCCATTCGATGCAGCGACGCTTTCACAATAATGATCAGTCCAATGAAGAAGGCCGTCACTTCCGAAAAAAGAGTCGCTATCGCTACCCCTTGCACACCCCATGCGAATCCATGAACAAATAGCAAATCCAGGGCAATGTTCATCAGGTTCATGAGCACCTGTAAAACTAGCGAAACCTTGATCTTGGACATCCCCATCAGCCATCCCAATATGACATAATTCATCAAAGTGAATGGGATTCCCCATATTCGAATGTTGAAGTATTCAGCCGCATATCCTCGGACGTCAGCATCGGGATTCATCAATGTTAAGGAAACATGTTCAATTGGCCCCTGAAGCAGGATGAAACCTACCCCTGCAACAATCGCCAGTATAAACGGCCTTAAAAAGGCTAAAATGCCTTGCTTCCCATCGTTTGCCCCGAGTGCTTGTGCAGCGAACCCTGAAGTGCTCACCCGCAAAAAACCAAACAGCCAATATAAGGTATTGAAAATGACCGTACCTATGGCTACGCCTCCCAAATAAGCGGGGGTTGGCAACTGACCCACAACAGCGGTGTCCACAGCACCGCTCAATGGCGTCGTTATCGTCGATATGGTCAGTGGAATGGCCATGGCCAAATATGATCGATGGTTCACCTTACTTCCTCCTTAAGAGTCAAACTTCACTTTAATCGAAACCATTACGATTTAAATCCCGAAACCTCATTATTCAAACATCGAAATCAGTTCTTTTGTGTATGAATGGCGATCGCTGCAAAAAAGCTGTTCGTTTTCGAAAGAATCCACAATAGCACCCCCTTTCATCACCATGATCCGTTGGCTCATCTCCTGTACAGCCGAAAGATCATGAGAAATGAAAAGGTAGGAAATGTCCAAAGTATCCTGCAGCCCCCTTAACAATTTCAGCACCGCTGCTTGTGACAGAACGTCCAGACTTGAAGTCGGTTCATCCAATATAATGAGGGCCGGTTCAATGCTAATCGCGCGTGCAATGGTCACCCGCTGCTTTTGTCCGCCGCTTAGCTCATGCGGATAACGTTCAGCAAGACTCTTTGGGAGCTCCACGGTTTCCAGTAGCTGTCCGATATAGTTCGCTTCACTTATATACGTAAAATGTTTCATATTGACCTGGCTGCCAAATTGAAGATATGGATCCATCAGTGAATCTTTTATCCTTAGTTTTGGATTCAAGGCCGATGCAGGATTTTGCAAAACGGCTTGGATGTACTTGCGATACGGTTTTAAACTGCGTTCGCTTTTGTTTTGCAGCGCGGTTCCTTCAAATAGGATGCTGCCCTGGCCAAAGGATTCAATCTGAAGGATGAGCCTTGCCAGTGTGCTTTTTCCGCAGCCGCTCTCGCCCACTAACCCGAGGCATTCCTTCCTTTCGATGCTGAAATTCACGTTCCTTAGTATTTCCACTCCGTTATCATAGCTTTTATGGACATTTCGCACTTCTAATAACGTCATCCTGACACTCCTTCAAGCTAAAATGGAATTCTGCTCAATGATGGAGATGATTGAATCAGTTTATTCGTATATGCATGCTGCGGATGATTCAATACCTGATTTTTATCACCGGTCTCAATGATGGCCCCGTCTTTCATGACCGCAATGCGATCCGCATACTTCTTGACATGACGTAAATCATGGGTGATGAACAAGACCGCACATCCGGTTTCTTTTTGGAGCCTTGATAACAGCTGTAAGACCTTAAAGGAAGATACACTGTCCAAGGCTGTGGTCGGTTCATCCGCTATCAAAATATCCGGTTCAAGCAGCAAGGCTATCGAAATGGATACACGCTGAAGCTGCCCACCGCTTAATTGAAAAGGGTATCTGCCGTAGATATCTTCATTCAAGCCCACCGATATGAGCGCCTTTACCGCTTGCTGTCTCCTTGCCTTTTTGGAAAGGTTCAAATGTGTTCGCTGATATTCGTCGAAATGTTGGCCGATAGTGAAGAACGGTGTGAATGAGCCCTGGTAATCTTGAAAAATATAAGCCAGGCGCTTTCCGCGAATCTTCCTGATTTCAGAGGAAGATAGCGTTAAAAGATTTTTTTCCCCGTACCATATTTCCCCCTTCGCTTGGAGATTGGGTGCAAGCAGCTGACATATGGCCATGGCCGTCATGCTTTTGCCGCTCCCGCTTTGTCCGACAAGTGCGGACCACTCACCTTCCTGCACATCTAACGAAAGATCCTTGACGATATGATGTTGCTTTCCCAAGATATTTAGCTTCCTCAAGGATAAAATGCTCATGATTCCACCTCCTTTTTCACATCGAATGCATCGCGTAAATAATCACCGAGTATGTTGGATAGAAGGACGACAAATACGATGGCGAGCCCCGGGTAAATCATCAGCATCATATTGGACTGAAAGTATGGACGGGCATCATTCAGCATGGCTCCCCACTCTGGTGCCGGCGGCTGCGCACCGAGCCCGATATACGATAAGGAAGATATGAGCAAAATGATTTTTCCTAAATCAAGGTTAGCCAATACAAGCACGTTCCCGATAATGTGCGGAAATAAATGCTTCCGCATAATCCCAAATGGACTTAATCCATTGATTGTAGCAGCCGTGACATAATCCTTCCGACGTTCGGTGATCACCGTACTTCGCACAAGCCTGGCATAATTCACCCATTTCACTAGAACGATCGCCAACAGGAGATTTTCGATTCCTGGTCCTAATAAGCCACTAAGCACAATGGCAACGATCGTATCAGGGAATGCGAGAAATGCGTCTGCAATGCGCATGAAGATCCGATCGATCAGACCTCCTTTAAAACCGGCAACCACCCCGAACGGGACGCCGATGATAACAGCGGCAAACAGAGATAAAAGACCGCAGCCAACCGTCAGCCGTGCGCCAAGCAGAAGACGTGTCAATACATCACGACCTAGATGATCCGTCCCTAGCGGATGTTCCACGCTCGCCGGCCATAGCCTTTCTCCCAGATTGACCAGTGCCGGATCATGTTTCAGAACAAGAAAGGTGTATGCCGCAACGGCAAGGACTGTAGCCATCACCGTAAAAAGGACGGTCATTCTCCAGCGCCTTTTGGATCTTTTTTTGATAACTAACTCCATTTTCCATGCTTCCTTTCCTTCAGCCTTAGCTCCGGATTTAAATAGCGATAAGATAAATCCACGGCACTATTAACGATGAATACAATGATGGCCATGACCAACAAGTACCCTTGAATGACTGGATAATCCCGTGACCGAATCGAGTCCACGACCATCTTACCTATGCCTGGATAGGCAAAAATCACTTCGATCACTACTACACCGCCGATCAGGCTGCCAAGGCTGACACCGAATACGGTAATGACCGGGGGCAGGCTATAACGAAATGCATGGGCAAAGAATATCCGCATTTCTGAAATCCCCCTTGATCGGGCAGCCCTGATGAAATCATGACTGAGGGAATCTATCAAACTCGAACGCAGCAAACGGACGTACACACTTGTGATGGCAAGCCCCAACGTGACTGACGGCAGAATCAAAGAACGAAATCCGTCCCTGCCCATTGTTGGAAGGGCCCCCCATCGTACCGCAAATAAATCCATCAAGAGCAGCCCCAGCCAAAAGCTAGGAATGGCTGCGCCCAACAAAGAAACGGCGCGGCTAATCTGATCAATCCAGCTTCCCCTGTACAAGGCAGCAAGCGAACCTAATGGAATGGCTATACCAAACGTCACAAGCAATGCGCCGACCGCCAGTTCAAGTGTTGCAGGCAGACCGCTCATGATCATCTCCATCACAGGCTGATTCGTCAGATAGGAATTACCGAAATCCAATTGGATAAAATCCGCAAACCAATCGCCATACTGCACTAACAGCGGATCATTGAACCCCAATTCTTCGCGAAGCTCATTGACTTGCTCGTTTGTGATCGACACATCATCCACTTGAAGTATCGAGAGGACCGGGTCCCCTGGAGCAAGCCGAACAAAAAGGAAAGAGTTGAATGTAATCACAAGGACAAAAATCACGGCCTCGATGAATCGACGGACTAAGATGCTGAACATTCACTTCACATCCAGTTCATTCGTCAGCATGTAGTATTCGCTTCTCGAGGTGATCCAGTTTTTAACTCTATCGTCATCATAAGCAACAAGTGTATTCGGATGTAAAATGAAAGAATTATACACCTGTCCATCCACATACATCGCAATATCCTCAGCTAAATCCGAACGCTTATCCTGCTCGACCGTTACATTCAGCTTATCAATCAGGGACGTCAGGTGATCATCATCGGTTCCACTGAAGTTCAAGGCTCCCTTTGGATGATAAGTAGCATTTAAATAATAGCCGGCATCCCCGCGCGGAGCCGTTAAATTGCTGTAGGTCGTTAAATCCCAATCGCGATTGGCCGCCATATACTCTTCAGGGATTTCTATTTGCTTGATTTTCACATCAATCCCCAACTGGCCCGCATCCGATTGAAAAACTTGGGCAATTAACGGCAGGTCGGCACGTGAACTGTATGTAAGAAGTGTAAACGTTAACGGTTTGCCGTCTTTTTGCATGACCCCATCCACTTTTTTATATCCCGCCTGATCAAGGAACCCTTTAGCAGCTTCCATTCCATTCTCTTTTTTCGGATAGTTCGGAGCAAAAGAGAAAGTGGACGGAAATGGTCCTGTTGCCACTTCTGCATGTCCTTGTAAAATCGTATCAGCAATGGAAGAACGGTCGATCAAGGCATCTATCGCCTTTCGGACGTGTATGTCCTGCAGTGCTTCACGTTCCAAATTCATCGTCATTTGATGTACGCGGAAAGTGGATGTCGATTCAACCTTCACACCATCTATCGCCTCTAAATTTTCCAGGCTTTCCACTTCAGGACGGAAAACAATATCGGCATCTCCCGATTCAAGGGCGAGGGACCGTGCATTGGCATCTTCATTAAACGAAAACCTGGCTCTCTCAAGCTTTGCGGCTCCATCCCAGTAAGACTCATACCGTATTAAATCAACAGCCGTACCAGGCATGAATTTCGAAACGGCAAATGGCCCTGTTCCTATCGGCTTGTTTATATAGTCACTTTCCTTCACGTCAATAATCGATGTATTAGGATGGACCAATTCAGAAGGAAACTCAGGAAAGGGAACCTCCGTCATGATGGTCAGCGCATTCCCGTCCGCTTCAATCGATTCAATCCGCAAAGCATTCTTGATCGCCGGACTATCCTTCATCGCCCTCTCCAAGGAAGCCTTCACCGTTTTGCCATCCATTTTCTTTCCATTCTGAAAAGTCACACCCTCCCTTAACTCAAAATTCCATAACTGACCATCCTTGCTATCCCAGCTTTTCGCCAGCCAAGGTTCGATGGTCAAATCCTCATCATTGAGATGCACCAATGTCTCAGTGATTCCAGCCCTTAGTGACACATAACTAGTATCAACATTCGGATCAAGCGAGCTAGTCGCAAAATTAAAAAGCAAGTTCACTTCCTTCTTCCCTTCCACTTCATCATTCGCAGACTCTGTGGAACAAGCAGCCAAAAGAAAAACTGATAAACATACTATAAGAATCAATTTACTTTTTCTGAACACGATAGAATTCCTCCATTACCTCAACTATTTTTATCGGCTGCCACAAAATCGTATTGATTACGATTTATATTGCAGCTTTGCTTTACTATCATGACAAATCAGGCAACGCATTGCCGAATGCTTATCCGAAATCAAACTATGTAATGCCTCGAGAATAAACTTAATTCACGAGTATTTACTCCAAATTCACGAGTAAATGCTCCGAATTCACGAGTATTTGCTCCAAATTCACGAGTATTTGCTTCGAATTCACGAGTATTTGCTCCGAATTCACGAGTATTTACTCCAAACTCACGAGTAAATGCTCCGAATTCACGAGTATTTGCTCCAAACTCACGAGTATTTGCTCCAAACTCACGAGTATTTACTCCGAACTCGAATATTTGTACCAATTTCACGAGTAATCACTCCAAACTCACGATTATTTGTGCCAAACTCCCGAGTATTTGCTCCAAACTCACGATTATTTGTGCCAAATTCACGAGTAAATGACCCAAACTCACGAGTATTTACTCCGAACTCGAATATTTGTACCAATTTCACGAGTAATCACTCCAAGTAATTGCGCCAATTTCACGAGTAATCACTCCAAACTCACGATTATTTGTGCCAAACTCCCGAGTATTTGCTCCAAACTCACGATTATTTACTCCGAACTCACGAGTATTTGCTCCAAACTCACGATTATTTACTCCGAACTCACGAGTATTTGCTCCAAACTCACGATTATTTACTCCGAACTCGAATATTTGTACCAATTTCACGAGTAATCACTCCAAACTCACGATTATTTGTGCCAAATTCACGAGTAAATGACCCAAACTCCCGAGTATTTGCTCCGAACTCGAGTATTTGTACCAATTTCACGAGTAATCACTCCAAGTAATTGCGCCAATTTCACGAGTATTGCTCTAAACCCGTGAGTAACGGCTCTAAACCTCGTGCAATAGCCGCAAAATCTTAAGTAATTGCCCCTAACTCTTGATTTACTGCACCAATCCACATTTTGTAAAACCTAATCTCATTAAAAAGCTCCTTTCGAATAAATCAAAATGATTACGATTTATACTTTAAACTGCCTCTCATTATAAAACGGAATGATTACTGTTTACAAGGTTTTTTTAAGTTTCAGCGGATATATAATCCGATTTTTGATTAAGAAAAACTCCTGAAAAAATTTTTCAGGAGTTCTTCGGCTTTTATTTCAAGTTGTTGTAGTGGTTGATGACCTCTTTGGTTATTTCGCTATTTTCGTCCAATCCGCTAACTTCTTTAAGTGCGGTAGCTATACCGTGTTCTTTGATCATCGATTGCAGTTTAAGGGCTTCTTCATCTTCGTTAAAATCAAAGAGTAAAGCGGCGGCTATCGCTTTCGCCAGATTAGTATAGGAAAGTCCGGCTTTTTTAGCTTCTACGGCAGGGCGGACGAGGCGGTCGTTTGGTCCGAGCTTGCGCAGCGGTGACCGACCGACTCTATTCACCGAGTCATTCAGGTAGGAGTTTTTAAATCGATTAATTATTTTTTCGATATACTGCTGATGCTCATCTGCATCCAAACCGTATTGCTTTATTAAATAGGCGCCCGTTTCCCCTAGGGTATTCTTGACTTGCTCTACAATGCCTGCGTCCTCCAATGATTGGTCAATCGTCGATTTTTTATTTTTGAGATAACCGAGGTAAGCTATGACGGCATGTCCTGTATTAACGGTGAATAGTTTTCTCTCAATGAACGGGGCGAGTTCTTTTACAATGGTCATCCCTTCAACGGCAGGAATGCTTTCATTCGTTTCAACGACCCATTCATAATAAGGTTCCACCAAAACATCGAGTGATCCTTCGTTATTTTGGATAGGAACGATGCGATCGACTGCTGAGTTAAAGAAGTATACTTTTCCGGCTAGTTTTTCTTTTGTATCTTGATCCAAGTTTTCTAGAATGTAGCCTTCTAAAAGGTCTGTTGCCGATATTTGGTTTTCACAAGCGATCACATATAGTTTTTCATCGGTTTCCTTCACCCTTGAGGCTAATCCTTTTGCAATTAAAGGAGCGATATGAGGTAAAATATTGGGACCGATAGCAGTGGTGAGGTAGGTTGCTTCGGAAATTGCTTTAATGATTTCCTCTTCCTGCTTTAAGCTGTTTAAACCCGAAACATTTTCTACGGTTACGGATTCTTGTTGATCAGTAGCCAGTTTGACTTGATATTGCTTTTTATCATTTAATTGATCGATGATTTGATCGGCTATGTCCACAAAAGTCACATGATATCCAGACTGTGAAAAGAGTGCGCCGATAAATCCTCTTCCAATGTTTCCTGCACCGAAATGTACTGCTTGTTTCATTACAATCATCCCTTTATCAAGTTAGTATATAAATAGTCCAAAAATATGGCTTCCAGCCTTCTGTTAATCATTTCCTCGTCCGAAGATGAAAAAATCATGATGGATTCATTGCTTTCAATTAAGCTTGAGCTTATTAAGCTGACGATTTCCTGCTGCTTCACACTCAATTCCTCAGGTGCCAGCATCAGCAGCAAATTTTTCATATGGACGTCATTTCCATCCATACCTTTGACCAGATGATATTCCTCCAGGTGGGCCACTTGGAATATCAGTTTTTTCACATTCTTGTGTCTCGTATGGAAAAGGCCCATTCCAGTGCCAGGAATGCCTAAACCACCTTTTTTTTCCCGTTCGTTCAAGGATCCGACCACATCATCCGCACCGATTAGCAGTGATTCATTTTCAGCCATCCTGACCATTTCTTCGATGATTTCCGGATGCCCTTTCAGATGCGGCAGCCGATAAAACCGGAAATTATCCATGATCGACTCGATGCTCTGCTGGGCATCTTTCAATTCCTGCAGCACTTCTTTCAATTCGCCATCCTCTTTTTTGGCCAAGGTTTCCTTATGGGCTGAATGACTGCCATAACGCTTATTCTTCGTGAAGTTTTCAATATTCTTCCTTAAATAATTCCTGATGTTCAATATATTCTCTTCACTCAAAAGAGGGGATACAAGAATATAATCACTATCGATATACGGAAGCCGGACGGTAGAAATGATCACATCATAGTTTTTCAGGCTGCCCTGCTGCTGGATGTCTTTGATCGTCTTGATTTCTACAGTCTCGATTTCGATGATTTCTTTTTTGATCCGGCTTGCAAGCATTTTCGACGTGCCGATACCTGTCGGGCAAACGATGAGTGCCCTTATTGATATTTCTTCCTCCCGCAGCACTAATGCAGATCCGAAATGCAGGACGATGAAGGCTATTTCATCTTCAGGAAATTCTTTTATTTCTTTGAATCCCTTTTCCAGACTGGTCTTTACTGCCAAAAAGAGAACCGGATACTTTCTTTTAATGTCTTCGGTTAAGGGATTGTACAATCCCATTTCCTGTTTGATCCGGAAAAGCGATGGTTCCATATGGGCAAGGAGCCCTTGATACAAGGGGAAATCCTTGGTCAAATCGATTTGCAATTGTGCCGAAACATCTTTTATCAGGCTTCTTATCAGTTGGCCAAGCAACACACTGTCATATGGAACGGCATCCGCTGCATGAAGCTTGGAACCTTTCAGGATGGCAGCCAGGTAGCTTATATCATCGATGGTAAAAGAGACTTCCAGCATGGCGCTTAGTTCCTTGCCTATTTTATTCATGAGATTATTCTCATCGGAAAGTTCGCTTATTTTCTTGAAGTCCTTCTCCAAAAAAAATTGGCTTTCATTCCTTTGCAGGGTTACATAAATATGTACAATTAACCCTATATACCCGCTATCCGCCAAACGGGAATGGACACTGTTAAACGTTGAGTTCAGCACCCCGTCGATTGCCAGAAGATATTCGGGATCGAAATAGTCGAGGATTTTCGCCTCTGGGAATTTCCCTTCTTGCAACAAAAATAAACTTTCAATCAGCTCTTCATTAAAAAAGTGCAGGAAATAGGCGGCCTGGGCTTTCCGTTTATTTTCTTCAGTGCCGGCAAGCTCTATTCCGACTCCCCTTTTTCTCGTAATCACGATATTAAAATTCTTTAACCATTCAGTCAGTTCGTCCAAATAGGTTGTAAGAGTCGTTATGCTTATACCGAGATCCCCCGCAAGAACTTGAGTTTTATATGATTCTTCTTGCAGTAAAGCTAAAAGGAGATGCAACTTTCTTTCTTGAGGTGTTTGATCGATTGGATGATTGCCCATCAGGTGCTGTACAAGCCGAAAGACTTGTTCATTCTTCCCGTCGATGGTCAGTCCCTCATGTGTATTGCGTGTTAAATGCAACTCAAATGATTGCAGGATTTTTTCTATGGACTTCAGATCACGTTGAACAGTCCGGACACTAACATTCAATTGTGTCGCAATGGATAAGGCTGTATGTTTTCCAGACGTTTTTATGATCAATTCTATGATTGATTTTTCCCTTGAAGTAATATACATGCTACCAACTCATTTCTGGTGGAGTAACACGAGAAAATACTGAATAGAAAAGCGTCAAACGCTTTTCTATTCTTGGTTAAGTGTATTTAATTATTTCCGACATTTATAATATCCATCAATTCCCTGGCTGATGTGGCTTTAACCATCTTTTCGATATTCTCCATCTCGGAGCAGGTAACTGCAATGCCGGATAGAATTTCAAGATGTGTCCCGTCCTTGCCGGCGATGCCGAATATCAATCGTGCCTTTTGGCCGTCAAAGTCGACACCATCAGGAATTTGCAGAACGGTAAATCCGGATTTAAGGACATCTTTCTTAGCTTCTTCGGTTCCGTGCGGAATGGCTACATCATTCCCCATATAGGTTGAAGTCAATTCATCACGGGCAATCATTGCTTCAATATAGCTTTCCTTAACGTAACCTGCATTGACTAAAGCTCTTCCTGCAAAGCGGATCGCTTCTTCCTTATTGGCGAATTGTTGATTAAGGAAGACGTTTTCTTCGCGAAGCAATTCATTATCATCCTGCTCATCATCATTGATGCCAGGCTCAATTGAATGTGCACGAACACCAGGAACCTTCTCTTCAGCATCTTCGACGATTTCATGCAGCTCATCGGTGCCATCGTCCTGAAGCCGTGCAAGCAATGAATCGTATTCAGGGCTCGATAGGAAATTATCCACCGATACATGATAAGCATTCGGCACTTTATTCTGTGCCCTTGGAGTTAACTCTTCCTGTGTTATGACGATTTGTGCATCAGCAGGAATGTTCGAGATCGCCGTATTGGTCACGGTGATATTCAAACCGGCTTCCTTCACCTTCTTGCGAAGCAGCGAAGCTCCCATCGCACTTGACCCCATCCCAGCATCGCAGGCAAATATTATTTTGCTGACGCCTGATGGCATCGTTCCCGGATTTGAAGCGAATACATCGGCAACAGAGCTTTTCTTACCTTTCATTTCTTGCATTTTTTTCGCGGCATCTTCAATATTCTCTTCAGATTGCTTTCCTGTTTTCAGGATGAATGCACCGACGATGAATGAAACAAGGGCTGCTACGATCACGCCTGCAAAGTTAGCAATATATGCGCCTGCATTATGCGGAGTTACTGCTGTAATGGCAAGTATGCTGCCTGGAGAAGCAGGAGCGAACAACCCTCCGCCCAGTAGGACCAATGTGAATACTCCACTCATGCCTCCAAGAATGACGGCTAAGAATAACATCGGCTTCATTAGGATATAAGGGAAATATATTTCATGGATCCCGCCGAAGAAATGAATGATGGCCGCTCCTGGAGCCGATTTCTTCGCCGTTCCCTTTCCGAAAAAGCAGTAGGCAAGCAATACGCCGATACCCGGTCCAGGATTCGATTCCAAAAGGAACAGGATGGAAGCCCCTGTTTGTTTAACTTGCTCTACACCGATTGGTGATAGTACACCATGATTGATGGCATTGTTCAAGAACAATACCTTGGCAGGCTCGATCAGGATACTTGTCAACGGCAGTAAACCTGTACCGACAAGCCAATCGACTCCAGCTACTAGCCAGCCTGTAAATACGTCTACAGCAGGCCCAATGGCCAAGAAGGATAGAATGGACAATAAGCCGCCAATTATCCCCGCTGAGAAATTATTAACAAGCATTTCAAAACCGGCTTTTATTTTCCCTTCAATCAATTGATCGAATTTCTTGATGACATAACCGCCGAACGGTCCCATTATCATGGCGCCAAGGAACATCGGGATATCAGATCCGACGATGACACCCATTGTCGCAATGGCACCGACTACGCCGCCACGGTGGTCATGGATTAACTTACCACCTGTATACCCAATTAAAAGCGGCAGCAAAAACGTAACCATCGGTGTAACCATTTTGGCAAGGCTTTCATTTGGCAGGAAACCAGATGGGATGAATAAGGCAGTGATTAGCCCCCATGCTATGAAAGCTGATATATTCGGCATGACCATTGAACTTAGAAAGTTACCGAACTTTTGAACTGCAACTTTTATATTAAAGTGAGCCATTTTGCTCTCTCCCCTTCATAATTAATATAGTTTCCTTTAATCTTAAGGTACGTACCTTCCTCATTCAATAAAAGTAAAAGCTAACTTTGTCGCGAAAGAGAAGACAAACATAATGTATCTCACTTTTTCTAGATTTATTCAGCGCTTGATGCAGACAGAAAAAAGTCCCGTTCGCATCTTGACGAACGGGACTCTTTAGAGCTTTATAGTGGGATGATTCCCAATAGAACACATACCACTATCATGACAAGCGTCGATCCGCATGCCCATTTCAGGAAGGTACGCTGCAATGCACCGAAATCTTCGCCTACCATTCCAACCAATAGATAGGTAGATGGAACAAGCGGGCTTAATAGATGGACGGGCAACCCTAATAGTGAAGCTCTGCCGATCATGGCAGGGTCAATTCCATAAGCAGCTCCCGCTTTAGCAAGCAATGGGAGCACACCATAATAAAATGCATCATTAGACATGAAGAACGTAAAAGGTGCTGAGATGACGGCTGTAATGACAGCAAAATGTGTGCCCATTTGATCTGGAATATGCTGAATCAATGAGTTTGCCATGGCATCGACCATTTCCGTTCCGGCAAGGATTCCAGTGAAGACACCTGCTGCAAAAATCATCGAAATTACAGATAAAGCATTGTCCGCATAGTTTGCCACACGCTCTTTTTGATCACTGAGTTTCGGATAATTGACCGTAATGGCAATCGCGAAACCTATCATGAACAGAACCGCTGAAGGCATAAGTTCCATGATCAGCGCCACCAGCAATGTAAGAGTCAATGCGTAATTGAATATTATCAATTTAGGACGCTTAAGATAAGCATCTTCCGTTGCAGCCGCTTGCTGTGCCATAACACGATAATCTACTTCTATGATCCCGATTCTTTTTCTTTCTTTTTTACCCAGGCAATATGCCATGAAAAGGACGAACAGGACCCCGCCGATCATCGCTGGGATGACAGGAGTGAAAACATCGGACATTTCAAGTTTCAAAGCGGTCATCACCCGTGCTGTAGGGCCTCCCCAAGGAAGAAGGTTCATGACTCCAGATGACGAAACGGCAATGCCGGCCAATACAAGCGGCCTCATGCCAATCCGTTTATATAGCGGAAGCATGGCTGAAATCGTTATCATATATGTGGTTGTACCATCTCCATCCAAGGAAATCAGCAAAGCCAGGACGGCCGTGCCGATGGCGATTTTCACTGGATCTCCTTTTACAACCTTAAGTATCGTATTGATGATCGGATCAAAAACGCCAGCATCGATCAAAATGCCAAAGAAAAGGATCGCAAATAAAATCATGATTCCCGTCGGCGCAACGCCTTTGATCCCTTCCAGCGCCATCTCACCCATTTTACCGCCAAACCCGCCAATAAGTGCAAAGGCACTTGGCACTGCAATCAAAGCTATCATGGCTGAAAGTCGCCTTGTCATAATTAAAATCATAAACGCTACTATCATCAAGTATCCTAATAAAGCGAGCATATCAATCACTCCTTATCTTCTAATAAGGTAAATTGTATATGAAACCGCTTCATTTGTAAGCGTTCTCAATTTATTGTGTTTTAAAACTATTTTGTTAATTTTGTTCATTGTGTTCACGGAAGCGATTTTTCGAGGCTGAACCGGCGCCACTCCACGGGTTGAATGGCGGGTTCTTTAAGCGGATGATTGCAATTATTAAGAAAACTTTGACTATGTTTTTGCAAAGACACGCTGCTGCGCATGTATCTCATTTCCGAATCTCCTTAAGAATAAGATAACAATTAAAACATCGTTTTTTTTGACATATATTGCTTTTTTAAAATCGCATAAAAAAAACACCTCCAATCTTGAAGGTGTTTCACACTTCATTCTATTGAATTTTATAATATCTTCGCTCAGGTCTTCCCACTACCCCGTATACGACTTCCGCTTTACATTTCTTTACGGATATCAAATATTCAAGATAGCGTCTCGCTGTTGTCCTGGAAGCGCCGATCTGTCCGCTCACTTGCTCAGCCGACAAACCGATATCGCTTGCTTTGAGTACCTCGATGACTTTCGCCAAAGTGATTTCGTCGACCCCTTTCGGTAAGGCCGGCCCATCGTTCGTTTCCGAAACCGCAGATCCCTTATTCAAAATGAGATCAACAAAATCCTGATCTATCTCTTGTTTGGACTTCATCAGATGGACCTTCTTCAGATACTCTTCGATAACTTGGTTGAAACGCTTCATTTCCACTGGTTTAATTAAATAATTCTCAACACCATAGTGAAGCGCCTTTTCAAGTTGGTCTTTATCCGTTGCCGCGGTGATCATGATGATATCCACATTCGGGAACCTTTTCCGTATGTCCGGAAGAAGGTCTGTACCAAGTTGATCCGGCATATAAACATCAAGCAAAAGCAAATCCGGGCTTTTTTGCTCCAAGATCCGAAGCGTTTTTTTTGCGTTGACAGCTTTTCCGACCACTTCTATTTCATCAAAGTTTTTTAAGAATTTTTCATGGATATCCGCTACACGAAAATCATCTTCTGCGATGACTGCTCTTATCTTCAGCATTCTTTCCCTCCTCACTGTTCTTTAGGAAGATACACGGTGAATATAGTGTTTCCATCCTCGCTGTGAACTTCGATGATGCCGCCCAGCTCTTTGACGACATGATCAGCATTCGCAAGTCCATAACCACTCGGACTTCCGTTGTTTTTCGAAGTGAAACCCCGATCGAAAATATGGGCGACAGCATCCTCAGGTATTCCTTTTCCGTTATCACTCACTTCAAATACCATATCATTTCCGATATCTGTGGCGAAAAATTTCACGAGCGGCTCTTCCATGCTTGAAACCGCTTCAAGTGCATTATCGATAATGTTGCCCAGAATCAATGTTAGTTGTGACAATTTTATATGATCCGGCAGTTTCTCTAGGTAACTTTGGGCATCTATTTCAAAGATGATCTTCTTCTCCGATGCCTTCCCTATCTTTCCAAGTAAAAGGGCTTGTACCTTTGTATCCTTGATCTGTTCGAACACGACACGGTTCAGGGAATGCAATTCGGATGTTTCGCTTTGAATCATATCTATTGCTTCATCATATTCACCTAATTGTATCAAACCTGAAAGGACGTATAGTTTATTGGTGAACTCATGGGTCTGGGCCCTTAAATCCTCTGAATGCATCTTCACTTCCGATAATGTGTTAACCATTTCCTCAATTTCCGTTCGATCACGGAACGAAGCGACAACACCACTTACCCCTTCACTATCGAAGATTGGTGTACAATTGACGATAACGGATTTGTCTTTCCATGAAATCTCCTTATCCACCTGCGGTTCACCGGACTTCAGCACTTCGAATAAATATTTCGAAGGGAATAGGCCATCCACATTCAAATGGCGAACGGACTCTTTAATATCGAGCAATTTTTTTGCCGGCTGATTCATCGAAGTAATCAACCCATTTTGGTCAATGGCCAGAATCCCTTCTTTCACCGATTGAAGCACTGCATTTTTTTCTTTATATAAATTGGCGATTTCAAATGGTTCCAGCCCCAATGTATCTTTACGTATGCTCCTTGCCAGCATATAACTGCCAATGATCGATATCATGATGGCCACTAAAGATACAATCATCTCTTTGGACAAATCCTTGAATATTTGGGCGCGGACATCGTCCACTAAAAAACCGACGGAGACGATTCCAATTATTTTTCCATTCGCATCGAATACCGGTGACTTCCCCCGAATGGAAAGACCGAGCGACCCTGCCGCTTCGGAGACATAATATTCGCCTTCCTTAATGGCCCTGGCATTATCCCCGCCTTCCATCCGCTTCCCAATTTCGGAAGCCAGCGGATGGGAATAGCGAATGCCCTCTTTATTCCCGACAACGATGAACTCAGCTCCCGTTTCCCTGCGGATCTTTTCGGCAATCGGCTGAATTATGCCTGCGGGATCATCCGTTTCAAAGGCCTCTGTGACGGTAGGCATGAAGCTAATCGTCTTTGAAAGTTCCAACGCCAATTGACCTTTATCCTTCGCTATTTGCCTTCCTTCCATATAGGAAAAAGAAGTCGTCAATAAGAGTATCAAAAACAGGCTCAACGATAAGACTAACCCAAGAATCTTGGTTTCTAGCGATACTTTCCTCATATTCAGCAGCATCCTCTATTTTCATTTTCATTCACTAATTTTATAGGAGCATAATGATTTTACCATTTCTATTAAATATTGAACATTGTTGGCCGTTTATTTCACGACATTCAAAAATGTTTCAAATGACTTATATGATCATCATCACCCTTTTGCTTATTTATGATTTTTTTCCAGTCAGTTTACTATCTCATTTCGTTTCATCCGAGGTATTTCTTGGGATTATGATTGTTTTATTTCTCAGTTTCCTATTTAAGAAAGATGGTCACGCCGATCATGAAATGAGGATCAAGGCGCAATTGTTTTTTACACCCTGTATCTCCTTTCCCTAGTCGGATTGTTGACCGCTTTAGGGGAACGATCAACGATAGGCATATCCTTTAATGATGTCTTTCTTTGGATAGTGCTGCTTCTTTCTTGCTACCCTATCTTTTCTTACTGGAAGAAAGCAAAACAGCATGAAACCTAAAAATGCTCAAAGGAAACATCTCCTTTGAGCATTTTCAAAAACAGGTAAAAGAATTGATTTGTCTTGTATCAATGCCAAAAATCGTCCAGAACCTGCCATTCCACCTGAAGCCGGCAACAGATCGCGGACCGACAAAAACAGGATAATACCAGAAACTCGCACCATTATTTAGCCATATAAAAGTATTCCTAAACAGACAAAACGAAATGGCACCTGGATCTATGGCAAATGTTGAAGCCGATTGCTGTTGAGGGATAAACGCTGGCGGGGGAGCTGTTGGTGCTTGCGAACCCGGCGGTGGCCCTGCACCGGGAAAACCGGGTTGGCCTGGAAAGCCTGGCTGCCCTGGAAAGCCTGGTGATTCAGGGATGCCCGGAAAGCCTGGTGATCCAGGGATACCTGGAAAGCCGGATAGACCGGGAAACTGCCGTTCAAGAAAAACTTGATCTTCATAATGATACGTCGGGTACATATACATGGTCATTCACCTCTATATGATTGAATGGAATAATGTATGTTATATGGACTAAAGATGTTTGGGCTGGATATGCAGTTTATCTCCGAATTTAAAGATATATCGACGCATTCTACTGTTTTATCTCCGAATTCAGGGATATATCGACGAATTCTACTGTTTTATCTCCGAATTTGAAATATACACGAAGTCAATATAGCAATCTCCATAAATAGAAGGTCGCATAGGATTCCCAATCGGCCCACGCTGCCGATAGTTTCAGGATTTCCGCTTTCGTTGGTTTTGCTTCCGTTTCCATGACCAGTTTCATGGAATTATGCAGCCCGACGTCATCGATGGGAAAGGCTGCTGGAAAACGCAAACAGCGCATCAAGACATAGTTCGCTGTCCACGGACCGATTCCCCGTATTTTTGTCAGCATTTTTTCGGCCTCTTTTACATCCTTTACATTCAATAGCTTTTCTTTAGTAAGTTCCCCTCCTGCAATCAGTTGAGCAACGCCTATTAAATATTCACACTTCTTCACCGTCATCCTCAAATCGGCAAAATCTTCGACCGTTAATTTCGCGATCACATCAGGCTTTGGAAACAGCCAATATTGCTTTCCTTCGAATTCAACAAAATTACCAAATCCCTCCACAAGCCTCCGTTTCAAGGTATAGGCATAGGTCAAGTTAATCTGCTGTCCAAGTATTCCCCAGGCAATCGCTTCGAATAAATCCGGGATGCCCATATTTCTCAGACCGAAGAATTGGCTTACCGGCTTGTGCAATAAAGGGTCATTTTGGGCCATCTCATAAAAAGGAAGCAGGTTTGTCTCAAGATCGAACCAATGACGAACGTATTGGGAAACAGCATCCTTTACCTGATTATCCATCACTGCAGTTCGTCCTGGAAACCGAACGGTCAGCTCCTTTTCATCCATCGCACTGATTTCCACTAAGAGTGTCTCGTTCTCGATAACAAGTGCTCGATAAATTTTTTGATCAACAATGTCGAACAGACATTCATTGGCCGATCTTGATAAGTATGTAAGATTTTCCGAAAAACTAAACTCCCTTGGTACATGAATCCTCAATTCGATCATGCCTTCATCCATTGATATGTCCTCCTTTGTCCCATTCTCTTTATACTAATGAAAAATGGATTCGTTATCTTGCGCTTTCATTCAACTCCCTTATTTTAACATTACGTTATCTTGCTTTTATATTATCAATATGTTTGTATATCAACCCTTTCTTGTATACTAAAAGCAGAGGTGAATGTGTTGAATCCAAAAAAGGCAGATTTCCCGAATGAATATTGGAAAGCTATTATAGATTGTGATGCAGCATATGATGATCATTTTTTATACGGAGTAATTACGACGGGCATCTTTTGCAGGCCCTCCTGTAAATCCAGGGTGCCGAATAAGGAAAACGTGAAGGTTTTCAAAAATGCCATGATGGCTTTGAAAGAAGATTTCCGGCCTTGTAAACGATGTAAGCCGGAAGGATTGAATTTGCCGATAGAAGAATGGGTTGAACAAATAGCCGAATGGATCGACAACCATTACAGCGAACCCCTCACATTGAACAAATTGGCGGATATTTCCCACGGGAGTCCCTATCATTTACAACGATCATTCAAGCGTGTGAAGGGAATCTCGCCCACTGAATACATTCAACGGCTACGCCTTGAAAAAGCAACGTGGCTGCTGGAAAAGTCCGAACAGCCGATAACTGAAATAGGCCTGGCTGTCGGGTTCTCTAGTACACCCTATTTCATGACGCTATTCAAAAGGAAAATGGGGATTACCCCTTCAGGATATCGGAAAGCTTATCTCAAAACTCAAGTTTTGGAGCGTGAAGAAAATGAAGAATGATAAAGAACAAACCATCGATTGGGCCATATTGCATTATGATAGATGGCAGTTATATGTGGCCAAAACGGAAAAAGGGCTTTGCTATGTAGGCTCTCCTGGTCAAACATATGAAGAACTGAAGTCTTGGCTACAAAAACGCTTTCCAAATGCGAGACTTATTGAAAATGAAAAAGCATTAAAACCCTATCTAAGAGAACTCCAAGAATATTTCGGAGGAACCAGGCAGACCTTCTCACTTCCGACAGATGTAAAAGGCACGCCCTTTCAACAAGAAATTTGGGCAGCGCTGGATCAAATACCTTACGGAAAAACCTGTTCCTATTCCGATATTGCCCAAATCATCCAAAGACCAGCAGCTGTTCGGGCGGTCGGTACGGCCATTGGTGCCAATCCTGTTCTGATCACGGTGCCATGTCATCGGGTTATCAGAAAAAACGGGAACATTACCGGTTACCGTGGAGGTACGGAGATGAAACAATATCTACTACATTTGGAAGCGGAAATGAAGGTATGAGCACAATCTGACCGAAAAAAAAGCATCCGACCATACGGATGCTTTTATTGCCTTAGTTTTTTAGTACCAAATGGTCACAGCTTTATTATATGCATCACTATTAGGTATTGCATGTATCCCTTGGGCCTGTGCCTTGCGCGGGTCATAATCATATACCATTGGTGTATAGCACGAGGTCTGCCCGATATTCACGACACCATTACCCCCGGAGCTGGCACATGTATAGGCCTTACCATCTGTACTTCGGACGATTCTGGCGTCCGCTTCATGGTTGTATACGGCGGGCCGTGTCACGGTCACTTTTGCCCAGGCGGTTTTACAGACAGTGCTGAATTTCAATTCTACGTACGAATTTGAATCGATCCATTTTTTATCCTTCGTCACCGCCGAACTTGCACAACTATTATAGAATGGACTTTTTCCATCATAAGTATGTGTTTCAGCCAGAGCCTGATTTTTTCCAAATCCAAAGTCGACAAGAAACATCGACAGTGTCATCACCATGGATAAACCTATCATTTTCAGCTTATTATTCAAGTCATTCGTCCTTTCTTTGCATAAAAGTAGATGAAGGATTTCACTTTATGATTAATACCAGCCAGTTTCGCCTGCCGTATATGGCCAGTATGCAACCGCTTGAGCTTTTCGCGGATCTAAATCATATACCATTGGTGTATAGCATGACGTTTGACCTTTATTTATTTCACCATTTCCTCCAGGAGATGCACAGCTAAATTGTTTATTATCAGTATTTCGGACAACCAATGCCGTCGCCTCCCCATCTGCTTTAGCCGGTCTGCTTAGAGTGAGCTTTGCCCAAGCTGTTTTGCAAGTTGTACTGAATTTCAACTCTAAATTTGCAGAAGCACCGTTTAAATTAATTTTCACATTCTTCTTCGTTACTGCACTGTCCGCACAATTGTTATAGTAAGGACTTTTTCCATCATAGGTGTGTGTTTCTGCTGATGCATTGCTTGCAAAAAGATCAAGGGAGCCAAAAAGGACTAAAGAAGCTACAAAAAATGAAATACATAAAACCATTTTCTTCATTATTTCACTCATCCCCTTAACAAGATTTGTACACTGTTCATATTACAATTTTGACATATTCTTACAAGTGATAAATTCCCTAGTTCATGAAAAACCGCATCCCCGCCTTTAACTGGCAGCCTCCCATCACTATTACAGTCTGGTATGCTTCGCTTCATCAACCCAATCACCAGAGGACAAAGTCATTATGCCTATGAGCCATTCAGGACAAATACGGGAACATCTAAGGACATATGAATGTCGCGTTGAGACAAAACGAGCCAATAGGCTGCCGTTGACCGGGAAAGACACAGGCCGTTGTACTTAATGTTTTTCAGAAAAAAGAAAAGCCTCGACAAAACTCGAATCGTTTTGTCGGGGCTTCATTTTCATTTAGTAAGGTTTTCCCTGATCAATCTAATGATGCTTTCATAATAGGAAAGATCATGCGGAACGAACTCATCCCGTCCGACAAAGCGATCGATCTTCACCCTACGGCCTTCGTGATTCATTTCAAATCCCTTAATATTCACTTTGTCCTCCGCTCCGGTCCAAAGCTTTTCGAAGTCATTCAGCACAACTTTCAACATTCCGGAAACCTCTTCTGGCTGCAGGGTGAAATCATCGAAGCTATGTGCACTTTCATATAGAAAGACGTTTGCCAGTTCTTTGTCGTTGAAATCTACTTTCGTTTGATGGTATTCAATGATCCCTAATGGAACCAACTCGTCAAAGGAAACGTCAATGCCTATTTCTTCTTTAATCTCCCTGACTCCGTCGTATACCGTTTCATGAGCCAGTAAATGGCCTGCAGCGGTAATATCCAATAGATTCGGATAATCTTTTTTCATCGCACAACGATGCTGAAGATATAGGTAATCCACGCCCGCTTCCGAACTTGCGAACCAGCAATGGAAAACCTCATGCCAATGTCCCAATCTATGTACTTCCTCACGTGAAGCTACGCCTGTTTGAATGCGATTTGAATCGAAAACTTTCAGCAACTCAGTTTCCATGGAGCTTCACTCCCATTGCTTCATCCTTTTTCTTTTCGCCAATTTTTCGGGTTTAAATAACCTTTATATTTAGCAGCCACTTCTTTCCCGACCAAAAGCGCGCCTGCCCAAAACATGACTTCCGCAAAGACGATTGCACCTGTTATGACCCCTGCTTTAGCCGCAGTCGAAAATGGCGTAAAAGGAGCTACGACAGGAATGATCCAAGTGAGAAGGGAAATGATCAGAAATCCCATCCCTACTTTGTAAAACCTCGATTTCTTTACTTCCTTACCTTCTTTATCCAATTAAATAACCTCCGTCATGATGATTTTCATTTAATTACCCCGCCAGACATTCCACTTTCAAATAGTAATAGATTCTTTTTTTATACGTTCGAATGTTCATTTCGTTTCATAAATATGAGAAATAAATAAATTCCATTTGAGGAAAACTAATGGAGGTATTATGAGAGGACATGGGATCTATTAATGAATTGACTTTACTATTCTTAATGGATTTAATAATCTTATACAAGCTATTCTTATAAACAACTGCATGCAGGAAAGGAAAATCCAATGTACATTGAATTCATTGCCACAACGATAGAAGATGCCATTATAATCGAAGAATCGGGCGCAGACCGAATCGAGCTTGTCAGTTCTTTGGCCGAGGGGGGATTAACTCCAAGCCACGCCCTGATAGAAGCTGTCGTTCATTCAGTAAAGATACCAGTCAACGTGATGGTGAGGCCCCATAGCCAGTCGTTTTGTTATACGCAAAAAGATTTGGAAATCATGAAAAAAGATATCCAAATCATTCGTTCACTTGGAGCGAACGGGGTCGTTTTGGGTGTATTAAATGAAAAAAACGAAATCAATCGACCTTACCTCGAAGAATTATTGACGGTATGTGAAGGTTTGGAGATTACATTCCACCGAGCCATAGATGAAACAAACGACCCAGTCATTTCAGCTGAAACACTGGCACAATATCGAGAAATCACAACGATATTGACGTCAGGTGGGCATGGGGATTTCCCCAGCCGCATGAAAACGATTCAACAAATGAAAAGAGTCTGCGGCGACATAGCGATACTGGTTGGAAGCGGCTTAAATAAGGATAATATCCTTGCTATCCATTCCGAATTGCATACCGGTCACTATCATTTCGGTACGGCTGTTCGAAAAAACAACAGTATCATTGAAGGAGTTATATTAGAAAAAGCTAAGGAAATCGTAAACATGCTAAAGAAATAATGTCGGTAAGGGACCGCTTCTTTGGTCCCTTTTATGATGCAGACCTCTTTTTTTATAAAAAGACCGAGTCCCAAAACCAAATAAATAGTGCCGTCAAAAGCAAGCACCGAACAGCCAGCGTTCCAATCGTTATAAGAAAAAGCGCCATTAAAAACATTTCTTTACAGTGCGGGGCTGGTTCCAATTACGACAGTGGCGTCCCGTTCAACACATTTTACCACCCGTGGCATCACCCCGTATCCAGCAAAGATTTCCACGGTCTGCATCGCTTGCCGCTCACTGGTCTCGACTAACAAATGGGAGCCCGGTGCCAGCCAAAGTGTTGCCGAAGCTGCCACCCTTCGCTGGACATCAAGCCCGTCCGCCCCGCCGTCTAATGCCACCCTCGCCTCATGCATGCGCGCTTCATGGGGTAGTAGACCGATTCCCTCAGTAGGGACGTATGGTGCGTTTGCGACCAGTACGTCAACACGTCCCCGTAAATTGGATGGAAGCGGTTCATAGAGGTCCCCTTCGTATACCTGACCATTGACTGAAGTGACGTTACGACGCGCGCACCGCACCGCGGCCGGGTCAATGTCGACGGCGTACAATTCAATATCTTCGAGAACATCGCCCACAGCGGAGCCCACCGCGCCCGTACCGCAGCACAAGTCCACCACGACTGCTCCTGGCATAGCAAGTGCTGCCGCTTGGCGGACTAAAAACTCGGTCCGTCTGCGGGGTACGAAGACTCCGGGGTCAACTTCTATCCGGATACCGCAGAATTCCGCCCAGCCGATGACGTGTTCAAGGGGCAAACCCGCTATCCGTCTATCCACCATCCCGGCCAATTCGGCCGTTGTCCCTGCCGCGCTGATGAGCAACCGGGCCTCTTCCTCGGCGTAAACACAACCTGCGGCCCGAAGTTTAGTGACGATGCTTATATAAATGCCCTTTCCATTAAAAACAGCCACTTTACTTCCATCAACATCATTAATTTCCCCGAGGTTAAAGGCGGCATTCCTAAATTCCATAAGTTTCCCCCTATTCTCCATAAATCGGAATATTAAAAATATTAACACAACTATAGTATACAGCTTCTTAAACTGACCGTCCCTTTAGCTATAAAATAAAAAGGTTGCCGGAGCAACCTTCCATCTAATCTGGGAATCAATTTTTGTTGGCGTCAGCAAAATGACCCATCGCATCACACATGAATTTTGCTAAACCATCACCGTATTTGTCGATATTTTTAGTGAAACGTTGATCATTCACGTACATTTGACCTAATCCCTTGAAAGCATCCAGTGAGTATGTGCCGAAGTTATTGTTCAAACAATCATACCATTCTTTAATTGCCTCTTGTACCTCCTCCGACTTGGGCGAGTCATTTCGGATTGACGCAAGTTTGATATAGATTTCCGATACAATTTTCTGTGCATCTTTGGACATGCCCGCCACTTTAGCCTTCGACTCATCGACAGCTTTATCCCCCCAAAGCTTGCGGGCTTC
This sequence comes from Peribacillus sp. NPDC076916, assembly GCF_050269675.1. NCBI lineage: Bacteria > Bacillati > Bacillota > Bacilli > Caryophanales > Bacillaceae > Peribacillus > Peribacillus sp. NPDC076916. Next base: position 364,773 of record NZ_JBNNIU010000003.1, on the reverse strand, counting down.
TTCTTCATATGGATTCTGACTGAAATCAAACCCTTCAAATTTTTCTTTATTCGTCATTTGAATTTCCCCTTTCATATGCTTAATCGATTTTTCGACCGTCTTAATTAATTTATCGAGCTGACTGCGTTTCTCCAGTAACATTTTTTGATGTTTCATTAACGCATCTTGTTTATCAAACGAAGAGCTGCTTATCATTTGTTTTATTTCCTTTAACGGCATGCCAAGTTCCCTGAAAAACAGGATTTGCTGCAACATCTCAAGATTATCATTCGAATAAAGGCGATAACCTGATTCGGTTATTTCCTCTGGCGATAATAACCCAATTTCATCATAATAATGCAGTGTCCGCACACTAATGCCAACTAAATCGGCCAGCTCTTTCACTTTCATTGCCACTGCTTCTTACCTCCTTTCGATATCATTTACTTTAAGGTATTACGCAACGTCAGAGTCAAATGGAAAAATGAAAATTTTCCGCCCAATTACAAAAGACGATCCTTCCCAATGAAGAATCGCATGTTAGTAGAATTCACTCTATGTAAAAGCTGAGGATTAAAGCTAAATCAATTTTCATTCATGGAACGTATACTCTGCATGAAAGTTAGCTCTGATCTTGGCTTTCCTTCTATCTCCAATGATCGGGAATGCTTAATGTGCGCGGCAATTTTGTCTTTGTATCGCCTTTAGCCGAGTTAATCTGTGCTTGTGTGATGAAGAAACTCCCGGTGAGATCGGCACCGCTTAAATCAGCGTCCCTAAAGTCTGCACCGATAAGATCCGTCACTCTCATGTCAGCTTCTCTGAGGTCGGATGCGATAAGTAAAGCTCCTCTTAAGTTCGCTCCCCTAAGGTCAGCGCCTCTCAACTTTGCACCGATAAGGTCACTTCCCCTACCTATTTTGTTCTGTTTTTTCTGATTTTTATTTTTATTAAATGATGCCTTTGCACGTACGAGTTCACTTGTGCGCAGAAGCAAATCATTAACGATCACTCTATGAGCTGGTACATTCAGGTCCATGATAGACTTTGGACTTTGCTTAGTGAGATATTCCGTTTCTTCGAAAGCAGCCTGCAAATCTTGATAAAGAGGTTTCGCATCTTCTAAATTCAGCGCTTCATTTAAGTAACAAAGCATTTCATGAAGATGTTGCATAATAGGAAACACATCGAACATTTCCTTTGCTGACGCTGGGTTGTCTCTCCAATCGTTTCCACCATATGTGAGTTGAGATACCTTTTGCCCCGCACCGAAGCATTCATATACCGTACAGCCCCTAAAACCTTTTGCTCTGAGATTTTCATGGATGCCGCAACGATAATCCGATTGAAGGTTTGAACATGGTGTACCCCCATCTTTATCAAATGCAAAATCAGCAGATTTTGCATAAGGCAAAGCTACACAGCACAAACCAAAACAATTCTCACAGTCTGCACGTAAATGGTTAAGAATACTATCGTGATTCGTTAATTGATTAAACAATCCTTACACTTCCTTCTATTAAATACAACCAATCGTTTCATGCTAGTTGATTTTTTTGTTTTCTTCTATAGAATTTAGTTCTTCCCATTCTTCAAGTGAAAGTTTTTCGGTCATATGCTTATATGCATCAGGGACTTTTATCGAACACATGAGTTCGAGGCTATTTCCATCTGGGTCATTGAAATAGACGGAAGCGTTACCTTGGTGCGGGCGCACAAAAGGTTCAATCGATTTCCTTTTTCCAAAAGGGACGACTTCAATTTTCAGGGATTGGAGCCAAGTTAATGCATTTTTCATATTTTCATAAGATACCCGAAATGCGATATGCCTTAGTGAAGGGTGGTATGGAGTTTGATATTCTTTCCCTTCCCATAATCCGACCCAGCTTTTGTTTTCCTCTATCCAAAAGAAGGCAGTATCTTCATCCCTCCAGGCTAGTTTCAAGCCTATTTTCTTATAAAAATCCATAGAGATGGCCAGGTCCTTGACGGGTAGATGGGCTTCATATAAACCTTCTATCATATTATATTCTCCTTTCTCATTCTAGGTAATGAAAGCTTTTACTATTCTTGCGAAACATTCATGCCGGCATCATACTATTTAACCATTTCTTAGCAAAATCTCTGAATTCAAGTTCTTGATATTCTTTCCATACACTTACCACCGGCAAATAGCACGGGGGCACTGTAGCAGCATATTTATGAACTTAATAAAATTTACCATACAGATAAATACAACATTAATAAGGTAATACCAAAATATGTGGATGATATAAGAACATGATTATATTAAAGTGACCTACTATAATGGATAAACGTTTCCTTTTGACCACTGAGGTCATTTTTTTCCTCATTAATACAAATTCGTGTAAACCCGTTTTTCTCTAAAACTTTTTGAGAGGCAATATTATTACTTGTCGTTTTCGCCTGTATATGGTTTACTCTCGACTCTGACGCTGTGTTAAGCAATTGCTTTAACGCTTTATTCGCTATTCCCCTTTGCGTATACTTCTCTCCAATTCTATAACCAACATATGCCACGCCATTGGTATTATCAATAGCAACAAGGTTAATTCTTCCGACAATTGAGCCTGAGCCATTCTTAATTAGATAAAAATATGAGATATTTTCTGCTTGTTCTTTTAATAATTCCCTATGTCTATTTTTAAACGTTTCGAAGATATAATAATCGTCTCCGCGACTTGGGACCGTTTGTTCAAAAAATGTTCTGTTATTGCATTCAAATTTAAATAACTCTTCCGCATCTTGTTCTTTTAGCTTATTAATAAATATTTCCATAAGTAAAATCACCGCCTTTTTCTGAAACACCTAACACATACTTGCAATGTTTGATAACTTCTATACCTCATTCAAGAAACTAACGGATTTATCCTTCTTGATCATATATAAAAAAGGAAAAGGATCCCATAAACAGGACAGTCCTTTTCCTTTAATGTTATCCACTTTTAAATAGGAAACGCTTATCTTAAAGCCTCTGTAAGTGACTCTATCATTTTTTGATAATTTACTTTCTGACCCGTCCATTTTTCAATTGAAAGGGCATTTTGAGAGGCAAGCATTTTTATACCGTTTTGTGTATTCGCTCCATTTCTGCGAGCTTGTTTTAAGATTTGCGTTTCTGCAGGGTTATAAATGATATCCGAAACAAATGCACCTTTTTTTAATTGGGTGATGTTAATAGGTGATTGACCTACGTCCGGCCACATCCCAATAGAGGTTGTTTGAATAATGATATCGTACTGATCCTGGTTATTTTCTGCTTCATCAAGAGAGATAACTTTTGTATGTCTATGATTTGCACCTAACTCTTTTAGTGCCTCAGCCTTCTCAAGCGTCCTATTAGCAAGATCTATATGTACATCTTCAAATTGGGATAGCGTATAATAAATGGATTGGGCAGCGCCGCCTGCGCCTAAAATAAGTATATGTTCCTTCTGTAAGCTTGGTCTGTTCATGTCTTCTAATAAAGCTTTAAGACAGGCTTCTCCATCAAAGTTAAACCCAACATATTTTCCATCTATGAGTTGTACAACATTGACTGCCTTCTTTTTTTCGGCTATCGGGTCAACTTCATCGAGAAAAGGGATAACTTTTGCTTTAAAGGGTACTGTTACCATAAACCCTTTGATGCCAATCGCTTTCATGCCTTTAATAGCGGTCTCTATATCTTCATGCTCTACGTGAAAAGCTTGAAAATGCGCATTGATTTCATGTAATGCATAAGCTTCATTTTGAATTAAGGGTGACAAAGAGTGCGCTATTGGATTTCCTATTATTCCAAATAATTCCTTCATTTATATCCCTCGCAATCAAAGTAATCGTTCCTTAAAATTCTTCTTGATTCCAAACAACCAATTTCATTTCCGTCATTTCTTCAATCGTATATTTTAACCCTTCGCGGGCATTACCGCTTTCTTTCACTCCCCCATAGGGCATTTGATCTACTCGATAAGTTGGAATATCATTAATCATAACCCCACCTACTTCAAGTCGCTTAGAAGCCTGCATGGCCGTATGGATATCCTTTGTAAAAATTCCCGCCTGTAGTCCAAATCTTGAATCATTAATGTAGTCGATTCCTTCAGATACATTTTTAATAGGATTAATCGTGACAATCGGTGCAAACACTTCTTGGCAGGATACTTTTGAATCGGATGCTACACCAACAATGGCAGTCGGTAACAAAACATTATTCTCAATCCGACCACCCGAAATGATCTGTCCACCATCACTAACCGCTTCATCAATCCAAGTTTTTGCTCGTTCTTGTTCTTTTCTAGAAATGAGAGATGATAAATCTGTGTTTTCATCTAACGGATCTCCCAATACAAGTTTCTCTGTCGCCGCTTTGAATTTTTCCGTGAATGCCACAAATGAATTTTCGTGAATATAAATCCTTTGAAGGGATATACAAATTTGTCCTTGGTTAGAGAAAGCTCCTATTACGCATCTGGGAATTATTTTATCCAGATTCACTCTATCATCGATTATAAGACCGGCATTAGAGCCCAGTTCTAATGCCACCTTCTTTAAACCAGCCTTAGTCCTGATACCAATTCCCACTTCTGGACTACCAGTAAAAGTAACCATATTGACCTTATCACTCGTTACTAATCTCTCTCCAACTAAACTTCCACTGCCACTCACCACATTAAAGGAACCCTTTGGTATGCCCGCTTCTTCCAATAACTCAGCAAGAAAATAAGCTGACAACGGCGTTTGAGATGCTGGCTTTAATACAATGGTATTACCAGCTGCAATGGCAGGGCCCACTTTATGAGCAACTAAATTCATCGGAAAATTAAATGGTGTAATGGCAGCGACGACACCGATAGGCTCCCTTAATGTATATCCCAGTCTGTTTGCACCATTTCTAGCAGCATCCAAAGGAATCATTTCACCATGAATGCGTTTGGCTTCTTCTGCTGCGAATTTATACGTTTCAATCGTTCTGTCTACTTCTCCTAAAGAGAATTTTAATGGTTTTGAAGATTCCAAGGAAATGATTTGAGCGGCCTTTAATCTATTTTCCGTTAACAAGCCAACTAATTTTTCTAGTATGTCAGCTTTTTCATAAGCTGTTAACTTTGCCATCACTTCTCGATTTTTATAAGCAGCATCGATAGCTGCATCCACTTCTTTTTCTGATGCTTGAGGGATCTCGGCAATTTTCTCCTGTGAATAAGGAGAAACCAAATCTGCATATTGTTCAGATTCGATCCATTCACCATTGATAAATAGTTTCTTTTTCAATCCAGCTCACACTCCTTCTCTTTTTCACTTACCTTCCTAAAACCCCACCGTCTACAGGAATTAATGTGCCTGTCACATAATCAGAAGCAGGAGCCGCTAAAAATAAGGCTACACCAGCAACATCCTCAGGTGTTCCCCATCTTTTAGCAGGAATTCTTGCTTCTACTTGTGCTCCCCTCACTGGATCATTCATTAAATCCGTATTCATCGTAGTTAACATATAGCCAGGTGCGATTGCATTCACTTGAATCCCATACTCAGCCCACTCGTTTGATAGGGACTTTGTTAATTGTAAAACGGCACCCTTGCTAGTAGAATACGCAGCCGCATTAAAACCACCTATTACAGAAAGAATGGATCCCATATTAACGATTTTTCCTGAACCCTGCTTCTTCATTTCTAATGCAGCTAATCTAGATAATTCAAAAACGGCCGTTACATTCAGACCCAGAATTCTATTCCAACTTTCGAGCGAAAACTCAAAAGCGGGTTTTCTTTCAATTAATCCAGCACTGTTAATTAAAATATCAACTGTTCCGCCTAATTTCTCTAAGGCTTCTTTAAACGACTCTCTTAAACTTTCCAAGTCTAATAAATTCCCTTTAATAGCATGGATCTGACCTTCATTGGCTTCTAATTTGCTAGAAATAAGAGATAGCTCATCAGAAATATCTATTACTGCAATTTCTACACCCGCATTGTGAAAAGCTTCTACCATTGAAAATCCTAAGCCTTGAGCCCCACCAGTTATAATGGCTTTTTTACCCTTTAAATCAAACATATGCTCACCTTCCCATTAAGAATGAATTCCTTTTCCAATTAGTATATTTGCAGATTCCATTAATACCTCTGAGAGAGAGGGATGCGGTTGTACCATTTGTGCAAGTTCATCCACTGTTCCTTCTAAATACATAAAAGCTGATGATTGGCTAATCATTTCAGTGACATGAGCGCCTACCATAACAACGCCTACTATTTCCCCATATTTCTCATCAATCATCACTTTGGAAAATCCTTCTGTTTCACCCATTGTGAGAGCCTTTCCATTTCCTGAAAAGGAATATTTATTTACCTTATACGGGATATTTTTTTCTTTAAGTTCAACTTCACTTATTCCAACACTAGCTACTTGCGGGTTTGTATAGATACAACGAGGCATCACTTTATCATTCATCTTTACTTTTTCTTCATCTAAATTTTCAACAGCCGTTATTCCTTCAGCACTCGCTACATGCGCTAATTGAAGGCCTCCGATAACATCTCCTACAGCAAAATAACCTTTTTTACTCGTTTCCATATAATCATCTACGGCGATATGCCCACCATTCATTGTAAGATTCAGTTCAGAAACACTTGAAAGATTAGGTTTACGGCCAACTGCTAGAAGTATTTCATCTGCTATGAGGGTCTCTGTTTTACCTTGTTGTGAGACAATGGATATTGTCTTTTGATTATTACTTTCTTTAATGGATATCACTTGATATTTCGTTAAAACTTTAATGCCTTTCTTCTTTAAACTTTTATGTAAAGTTTTTGCAGCATCTTCATCTTCTGTTGATATGATCCTTTCACCTAGTTCAACAATCGTGACCTTCGTTTTCAAACTAGCAAAGATATTAGCAAACTCAACCCCTATGACGCCTCCACCTACAATCACAATGGATTGTGGGATCTCTGTAACATTAAAAATAGTATCTGTTGTGTGAAAATCAACGGAGTGAAGGCCATCAATTGGCGGTACGAAAGGATGGCTACCTGTCGCAATAATGATTTTTTCCCCAGTAATTTGTTTCGTTTCATTTTCTGTTTGAATCGTTACTTTTTTTTCAGCGTGAATGGTCCCATATCCGTTGTATACATCGATTTTCCCCATTCTTAATAAATGTTCGATTCCACTTCTCAGGGTTGTAATCACCTGATCTTTACGCGCAAACATTTCTTTCAATGAAAAGCTTACATTTTCCGTTTTAATTCCCCAGTTTTTTGCTTTTTCAATTTCTTCTATAATCTGTGCATGTTTTAATAAAGTCTTTGAAGGAATACACCCCCTATTCAAACACGTACCACCTAAATGACCGGCTTCCACAAGTGCTGTCCGTTTACCCTTTTTGGCAGCTCTAATTGCGGCAACGTATCCGCCTGGACCACCACCAACAATTACTACATCGTAAGAAGTCATTCTGACACCACCTTATATCATTAATTTGAATGGATTTTCTAGTACATCTTTTAAATCAGTCAAGAATGCTGCTGCAGGAGCACCATCAATAATTCGGTGGTCAAAAGATAAGCTTAAGCTCATCATTGATCGAATGGCTATTTCCCCATTCACGATGACTGGCTTTTTCTGAATGCGCCCTACCCCTAGAATAGCTGCATTGGGACTATTTATAATCGGTGTGAATCCATCAACGGCATACATGCCTAAATTGCTAATTGTAAAAGTGCTACCTTGCATATCATCAAGAGAAAGTTGTCCCTCCCGAGCTTGTTTTCCAATACTTTTAGCTTCTTTTGTAAGAGTGGCAAGTCCTTTTTTATCAACATCTCTAAGAACGGGAACGACTAAACCATCTGGAACTGCCACAGCCATGCCGATATTTATATGCGAATGGTAGACAATCTCTTTTTCCTCTAAAGATATATTGATGCTTGGATTTTGTTTTAGAGCAAATGCTGTTGCTTTAATCAAGATTTCATTGAAAGATATTCTTAAACCTTCCGATTTTTCAATAACTGGCAATAAGTCTTGACGAAGAGATACACTATTACTCATATCAATTTCTGATAAGAGGGTTACATGTGGATATGTATAGGCACTTTCAGAAATTCTATCCGCTATGACTTTACGCATGCCTTTAAATGGCACTCGTTTATCGATTAGATTTGTATTCGAAATCTCAACCTTTTCACTTACCCCATTTGATGAAACTAGATCTTCTTTGAGGATTTTTCCATGTAAACCTGATCCAGTCATATCGGTATAATTAATTCCTTGATCATCGGCGATTTTCTTCGCTAATGGTGTGATTTTCTTAGCATGCTTCTCTATGAATCTTTCAACGTCCATTTTATGAATACGTCCAAGCTGACCTGATCCTACAATGTCCTTTAAATTTACTTGATGTTCGATCGCAAGCTTTCTTGCAGCAGGTGTTCTTCTTATTTTGTTATCATGGTTCGGCTGTCCTACTTTACTCATTTCTTTTTCAGGCGGCGATTGTTTCTCTTCTCTAGGTTCATAAGAAGCATTTGGCGACAGATTTGCTAATCCCTCTACACTTTCTCCTTCTTCACCTATATATGAAATGATTTCATGTACCTTTACGACTGAGCCAGCATCATATAATGTTTTCAACAAAACACCCGTTGTCTCTGCTTCAATCTCCATCACTAATTTATCCGTTTGAATCTCAGCAATGGGATCTCCTTCTTCAATCATTTCCCCAATTTGGACTAACCAAGAGACAATTGTTCCTTCTTCCATTGTTGCGCCAAGTTTAGGCATGACTACTTCTGATGCCATCATGACACCTCCTTACTTATTCATTAATTTTCTGCACTCTTGAACAATGTCATTTACCTGTGGAACTGCAGCTTTTTCTAATTCTGGATTATATGGAATAGGCGTAGCAACACCACCTAAGCGTCTAATTGGAGCATCCAAGAAATCAAATGCATCACTTTCCGCAATCATACTTGCAATTTCCGCACCGTATCCGCCTCTTTTTACCGCTTCATATACAACTAAGACGCGACTTGTTTTCTTAACGGAATTTAAAATGGTTTCTGTATCTAACGGCACTAAAGTACGAGGATCAATCACTTCTACGTTAATCCCCTCTTTTTCAAGTTCTTCAGCTGCTTCAAGTGCTCGATTAACCATGATAGCTGTCGCTACGATTGTGATATCTGTACCTTCTTTTTTGATATCCGCTTGTCCTAATGGGATTTCATAGTTTTCTTCTGGCACGTCTCCTTTGGTATTGTAAAGAAGTTTATGCTCATAGAATAAAACGGGATTATTATCTTTAATCGCTGCCTTCATTAGCCCTTTTGCATCATAGGCATTTGAAGGCTGAACAACCTTTAAGCCGGGAACATGTGTCATCCACGCTTCTAAACTTTGTGAATGTTGTGCAGCAAATCCCGCACCAGAGCCCCCTGGGAGCCTAATAACCACAGGAACTTTGGCTTTTCCCCCAAACATATATCGCGTTTTCGCAGCTTGGTTAACAATATTATCAGTAGCTATCATAATGAAATCGGAAAACTGAAGTTCTAAAATAGGCCTCATTCCTGTCATAGCTGCACCAACCGCACATCCACTAATGGCAGCCTCAGAAATAGGGGTATTTCTTACCCGTTCCGGACCAAATTCCTCGATCATACCATTAGTCAATCCGAAAGCTCCTCCATAAATCCCGATATCTTCTCCCATAATAAAAACATCATTATCTTTGCGCATTTCTTGACTCATTGATTCTCTAATCGCTTCTAAATAAGTAATTTCTCTCACACTATTCATCACCTTTCTATTATGCATAAATGTCTGTTACTAACGTATCTAAGCCTGGCTCCTTACTACTCTCAGCAAATTCAACCGCTTCATCCATTTCAGCTTGAACTCTTTTATCCACCTCGATAAATTCTTCTTCTGTCATTACCTTTTCGTCAATTAACTGCTTTTTAAATAAAGCGATGGGATCTCTTGTTTTCTTCCATTCTTTTTCTTCGTCCCTTGTTCTATATTTCCTTGCATCACTTCGTGAATGTCCTCTCCATCTATAAGTGTGGGCTTCAATTAACGTCGGACCTTCGCCCTTTCTTGCTCTTTCAACTGCTTTTTCTGTTGCTTTCACAACTTCTAATAAATCGTTTCCATCAATCGTCTCGCTAGGGATTCCATAGGCTGTGCCTCGGTCTGCAATATTTTCAATATTCGTCATTTCTTTAATCGATCCAGACATCCCGTATAAATTGTTTTCACAGAAAAAAACTACGGGTAGGTTCCATATTGACGCTAGGTTAAGTGATTCATGGAACGCTCCTTCATTTGTCGAACCATCTCCAAAAAAACACACGACCACATAGCCTAAATCTTTCATTTTTGAGGTTAACGCTGCACCTGTCGCTAAAGGTAAACCTGCTGCAACAATACCATTCGCACCTAAATTACCTACATCTAAGTCAGCAATGTGCATCGACCCTCCCTTCCCTTTACAATAGCCTGTTTCTTTTCCAAGTAATTCAGCCATCATTCCTTTGACTTTTGTTCCTTTTGCAATACTGTGGCCATGACCACGGTGAGTACTTGTGATTTTATCTTCGTCTGTCAACGGTACACATGCACCCACCGCTGTCGCTTCTTGCCCAATACATAAATGCATCGTTCCATGGATCTTTCCTTGTTGAAATAATTTTTCAACTGTTTCTTCAAAACTTCTTATTACCATCATGTCGTATAACATCGTTTTCAACTTAACTGGTGAAAAAGAAGATTTCTCTATTAATTTAGACATATACTTACCTCCTAGATTTTTAAGAAAGTACTCTCACTACTTTTAATGCAAGTTACGTGCCAACTTTTAAAACGCTTACTTTTCTTATTATTTCTATTTTTCTATTAAAATATGATGTATAATCGATTAAATTGATGCAATATTTCATCATTTAAATTATTAACGATGCAAGGAGGTAGATTTATGGAGAACATCCTATCTAAAATCAACATCATTGGTGTCCTTATTTTAAATAAACAAGGAGAAATATTATTTTCCAATTCAATAGCAAAAAAATATATCTACTATTTCGACACGATTATCGAATCAACATTGAAAAGTGCTGAATCTTTCTGCTTGATCAATTATCCAGCGGAAATTACAACTTTTATAAACAATAATCAATTGGTTGTTTTAATTAATCCCATGAATGAGTTGGTGAGATTAAAAAAGGAAAAAGAATCTTTACAAGATTTAAGAAATGAATTAAATGAGGTTATTAATTCCTCTTTTGATGGGATAGTTATAAGCGATAAAGATGGAATCATCATTCATCAAAATCCCTCTTATGAACAAATTACAGGTTTATCCGCAAAAGATTGTATTGGTAGAAGTTTAAAAGAACTTGAAGATGAAGGAATCATCGATGTTTCTGCTTCTTTAAAAGCTTTAAGAGATGATAAAGAGGCCACCATTATTCAGAAAATCAGTACAGGAGCCACCGTTCTGGTATCGGCGGCGCCGATTCGAAATCATAAAGGTGAAATCGAGAAAGTCGTCAACAATGTAAGAGACTTAACCCATCTAAATGCGCTTGAATCTGAAATCCAGCAATTAGAACAACAAAACCAGCAAATTCACGAAGAATTAGAGTTATTAAAAGAACAAAATGATCCAAAACTTTCCATTATTGCTCATTCAGATATCATGAAAGATGTATTAGATCGAGCATTAAGAGTCGCTCATATCGATTCCGGAGTTCTTATTCAAGGTGCCTCAGGGGTAGGTAAGGAGAAGGTCGTTGAATTAATCCATCGCCATAGTTTTAGAAAAGATTATCCTCTAATCAAAATTAATTGTGGGGCGCTACCAGAAGCATTATTAGAATCGGAATTGTTCGGCTATGAATCTGGTTCTTTCACAGGTGCCAACCAAAAAGGAAAAGCGGGGTTATTTGAAGCAGGTAATCACGGAACTATCTTTTTGGATGAGATAGGTGAAATGCCACTCCTATTACAGGTGAAATTATTACGAGTTTTACAAGAACATGAAATCACACGTGTAGGGGGAACAAAACCAATCCCTGTTGATATTCGAATTATTGCGGCAACACATCGTGATCTATCCAAAATGATAACTAATGGTCAATTTAGAGAAGATTTATATTATCGGTTAAATGTTATACCTATTAAAATACCTTCTTTGAAAGAAAGAAAAGCAGATATTATTCCACTAATTTATCATTTCTTACATACCATTAACCATAAGTATGGAATAAACCGCAAATTCTCAAACGATACTTTAAATGCCTTCATAAATTATGACTGGCCAGGAAATGTACGTGAATTACAAAATTTAATCGAGAGAATTGCCTTAATGAGTGTGAATCCCGAAATAACTATTGATGATTTACAAAAAGAATTACAGTTTAATGATGGTTTACAATTCAATGTAAATCCTGCACCTTTTGAGTCGACTTCGGACAGTCAAGATCAGGAGCCATTAAAGGATCGATTAGAAGCCTATGAAACAGAAATCATTAGAAACGCCATCAATCGTTTCCCAAGTATTCGAAAAGCAGCAACCGCATTGAAAGTTGACCAATCAACGCTAGTAAGAAAAATGCAAAAATATAAGATTGATAAAACCGAATAGTTTGCATCCCTCTTCATTGAGCACCTAAAAAAACGAGAATCGTCATTAAGACGATTCTCGTTTTTTTAACCTCCTAATAAATTCGGAAGAAATAACGTAATGGAAGGCACGTAAGTAATGATCAGCAAGACAATGAGTAAGGCCCCAAAAATGGGTGCTACATATTTAAACGTTCTTTCAAATGGAACATTAGCGATATTACTTCCTATGAACAAATTAATTCCTAATGGTGGTGTAATTAATCCTAAACTTAAATTCAAACATACAATCATACCAAAATGAATCGGATCAATACCTAAAGGAATGACAATTGGAAGTAATAATGGCACAAAAATTAATACAGCTGCTACTGTTTCCATAAACATACCAACAATAAGTAAGAAAATATTAATTAATAGTAAAATGATTAATGGATTCGTCGTCCAACTTGCTAATGTATCAGCTAAAAATTGCGGTATTCTCTCAATCGATAATATTTGGCCAAAAAATGATGCAGCACTTACAAAGATTAAAACGGAACCCGATGTATGAGATGATTTCAAAAATATCCCAATAAAATCATTGAATTTTATTTCTTTATAGAAGAAAATACAGATAATCAAACTATAGACAACGGCAACAACCGCTGCTTCAGTAGGCGTTACTATCCCCCCGTAAATACCACCCAATATTAAAATGGGTGCTAGCAGGGCCCACTTCGCTTCATTTAATGCTTTCCAAAATCCTACCTTTTCTTTTGCCACTAAAGCAACTTTTAAAGAACCGAAACCTTCTTTTTTACAAATAAAATAGTTAACTATTAATAATGCAATCGCAACTAAAATACCAGGAACAATACCTGAAATAAATAGATCGCTTATTGAGGTATTCGACATGACTGCATAGAGAATGAAGACAATACTAGGTGGAACAATCGGTCCCAATGCGCCTGCACTTGCAGAAATAGATGCTGCATACCCAGGTGCGTATCCGCTTTTTAACATATAAGGTATAAGAATGGCACCAATACTTGCTACAGTAGCCGCTCCAGATCCAGAAATAGCGGCAAATATAAAACTAGCGATTATTGTAATAATGCCTAAGCTCCCCGTTAATGATCCAACAATACTTTGAATGAAATCTACTAACCTTCTTGCCATGCCTCCCCTGCTCATAATATCACCCGCTAGAATGAAAAATGGGATGGCGATTAACGGAAATGAATCCATGGAACTAAACGAAGTCTGAATAAATAATGATAATGGAACAGACCCTTCAATTAATACGACCAAAAGACTTGCAGCCGCTAATGCGATTGCAATTGGCACATTAAATAAAACGAGAATCACCAATATACCAAATAGCATTAATGTTACTGTACCCATCGAGCCCACCCCTTTCTACTGTTCAATATCTTGAACATCTGGATTAGTAATCTCTTTAAATAACTGAATGATTAACCTTAGGCTCATGAGTAAATATCCTATTGGAATACCTAAATAGACAATCCCTTTCGCCAATCCCAATGAAGGTGAATTTCCACCAACATCCAACATTGTAAATGAATAGTTAAAACCTACATAGGTAATCACAATCGAGAATATTAACCAAATAAGCAGTCCGATTTTTTTAATCGTTGGCTGTGCCTTTTTAGGAAATATGGATAATGCCACCTCAACCTTAATATGAGATTGGGTAGCCGTTACATAGGCTGCACTAATAAATGTAAGCCAAATAAATAAATATCTCGTTAATTCTTCTATCCAGATAAATGATGAACCAAAAATGTATCTTGCCACAACTTCTGTAAACATCAGTACCGTCATAATGACCAGTAATAACACGCAAAATAATCCCTCTAACGAATAATCCACTTTCTCTTCATTCATAATCTCACCTCAAATTTCTATTATTGAGTTCTACTAATAGTTGATAACTAATTTTTCCCCAAAATATTTCGAGCCATTTCATAGTTTTCAATACCGACTTTATCAATATTATTATCGATAGCTGGCTGAACAGCTTCTTTGAATGCTTCCAGCTCTTTTGGCGTCAACTCCACGACTTCAACACCATCTTCTTGCATCCCGATGATCGCATTCTTTTCAGCTTCCACAGCCAGTTCTCTCGCATATTTAATTTGCTCTTCTGCCGCTTTATTGACAACCGCCTTCATTTCATCAGTTAAGCCATCGTAAAACTCCTTATTCATCATCATGATATGTGGCAATGGGAAATGTCTTGTTAGGGTCAAATGATTCGCCACTTCATAAAACTTATCACCGTAAATTAAAGGTGTGGTAGTCTGCACACCATCAATCGTTCCTTGCTGCAAAGAAGTGAAGATTTCACCATATGAAATGGGTGTAGGGTTCGCTCCCATTGCTGCTATCGTTCCTGATTGAAGTGGCGTTGTTGTACTTCTGATTTTTAATCCCTTTAAGTCTGAAGGTTTACGTACCTTATGATTGTCATTTGCAATGGCAAATGAACCGATACTAAAAGCACCCAGATAATAAGCATTTGAATTCTCTTCTAGACTGCTTTTTAAAATATCCCCATACTTACCATCTACTAACGTATACATTTCATCTTCATTAGAAAATAAGAATGGTACATCAAAAATATTATAGGCAGGTATTTGAGCATTGCTCGCTACTACGAACGCTGCATTTGTTACAATATCCAATACACCAGTTTGAAGCATTTCATACTCAATATCTTCTGAAGTCGTTAAAGTGCCACTGTTATAAATTTGAACTTCAATTTGCCCATTACTTTCTGCTTCAGCAACCTCTTTGAATTTTTCATAGCCAATATTCAAAAAATTGTCGGCTGCTACTAAATTCGCCATTCTGATCACTACTTTTTCGCCGTCAGAACCGACTGTCCCATCTACTGCCTGGGCGTTACATCCTGAAAGAATCAACATAATGGCAACCAACGATAGAAAGATTGATTTCACCTTCAAATTCATCAAAATTACCTCCTTTATCTACCTAAAAATCCGCCATCAACCGGAATGATAACACCGTTAATATAATCTGATTTACTTGAAGCAAGAAATTGTACGGTTCCTGCAAGTTCTTCTGGGTTGCCAAACCTACCTGCAGGAATACGACTTACTAATGATGCAAGTCTTTCTTCATCCTCAAGAATGAACTTATTTAATTCCGTATTGTAATAGCCCGGTGCAATGGCATTCACATTAATCCCCTCTTTTGCCCACTCATTTGATAAGGATTTAGTCATTTGTGCGACCGCTCCTTTACTAGTGGAATAAGCAGATGCATTAAAACCTCCTTGTGTTGCTAATACGGATGCTATATTGATGATTTTCCCTTTTCCTTTCTTTTTCATAATCTGACCTGACAGTTTGCATAGTTGGAAGACAGCCGTTACGTTGACATCCATCACCCGCTGGAAATCTTCCACCAATAAGTCGGTCGCTGGCATTGGTTTATGAATACCGGCATTATTGACTAAAATATCTAATTCTCCATCTAACTTTTCAATAGCTTGATTAAAAACATCAAGAATTTGATTTTGCTTAGATAAATCCACATGTAACCCTTCTACTTGATAGCCTTTCTGTCTCAAATCTTCTACCACTTGATTCAAATTCTGTGAAATATCCAAGATACATACTTTTCCTCCATATTCACATAGCCCTTCAGCTATCGCTAAACCTAAACCTTGTGCTGCGCCCGTTACAATGGCCTTTTTATTGTTCAACTCTTTCATTGCTTTTGCCTCCTTTATGTATCCGCTTACAAATAAGACCTAACATCTCAGTTGCGTTTTTCCATTAACTCAATGATATAGCTATCTGGATCAAACATATAAACAGCCTTTGAGCCTTTGTTTGCACCAGCTGTAATTGTAGCCACCTTTTTAGACTTGAATTTAATCCCTATAGCTTTCAATTCTTCAAACATCTCTTCCAAATTTTCAACACGTAAACAAATATGCCCTGTTCCATAATCACACGGTCGTGCACTGCCTGAATAAGTATCAATGCCCACATATTCTAAAATTTCAATGACTTGACCTCCGGGAATTTGAACGAAAGCAATCTTAATCTCTTTTAATCCAGGAATTTCAACAATATCAAATATATAGTCACTATTCGCAACTTGAGTTGATAAAAGTTCAAAGCCTAATGTGTCCACATAAAAATCAAGAGCATTTTCTAAGTTTTTTACAGTGATTCCGCTATGAACAAACCCAACTATCTTACCTTTATTCATTTTCACCCTCCTCTTTATTCGTTTTCAAAATTATACATAATGCAAAATCCGTGCCAACTTTTTTCTATTGATAAAACACTATTAAAACACTTTCTTATATATTTTTTGATGCGTTTTTACAATAGTGATGCAATAATAACACGAAAAAACTGCTGAATTTTAATCATTTTGCAGTTTTTTCATTAGCGATAGACTTGTATGTACGAAATCCATTTCTGATGTTGGTACTAAAAAGCAAAGTAACGTTCTGCATTGTCACATTCTCAATAAATTTGATACTCTCAATACCATATCATTCCAAACATAGACCTTTCCTACTCATAACTTTCTATAAAACTCTCAATATATTTGAGAACAAATCTATTTCCATACGTTGTATAAGGTGTAAAAGCTTTTACAAAAAAATAAGGGGAATTATTAAATGAAGTCTACTGATGAAAATTTTATACAACGCCTGCAGCGACAAGAAGAAGAAGCATTAGAATTTATAGTTGATAACTATTTGCCATTGATTAAGGGGGTCACATATAAAATTCTCTCCCCCCTTAAGAACGACGGAATTATTGAAGAATGTATCAATGATATTTTCCTTTCAATCTGGAATCATTCGAAAAAATTCCATGGAGATATAACGGATTTCAGAAAATGGATTTGTGCGATTGCTAAGTTTAAATCGATTGATTACTACAGAAAAGCTACGAAGAAAATGGAGCATACGTCAAGTTATACCGAAGTAGATTCAGAAAAATCTGCAGAAGACGAACTGATTATTTTGGAAGACAGAAAAGAACTACTTCAGTTAATCGATCTTTTAGAGCCTGTAGATCGGGATATTTTTATCATGAAGTACTTTCTAGGTTTAAAAAGTGAGGATATATCAATAAAACTCGGGTTGACCAAAGCTTCGATAGACAATCGAATTTATAGAGGGAAAAAGAAGCTGAGTCAAAAAGCTACGAATCTTAAGTTAGGGGGCAGCGCAGTATGAAGGATATTTATGAAATATTAAATGATATAGATATAGACGAAACTGAATTTGAGGAAATGGAAGTTACTGAACTAGAAAAAGCTAAAGTCAAAAGAACTCTCAAGAAATCAATAAGCAAGAAGAAAAAAATGAAAGGTTGGCAAAAGAAAGTTCTCGCTGCTTCCATTATATTCGGATTATCCACAGCAACGATTGGATTCTCGTTCACAGCATCTGCTAAAAGCATACCTTTGATAGGAGATATTTTTAGCTTCTTAAGTAATGGGAAAACTGGTCACTATGATGAAATAGATACAAAGAATAGTGGAAAGGGTCTTTATGGAGATTATAAGGCCTACTCCACCGAAATTGGCCTTACCGAAGAAAGCAATGGCCTTACTTTCACGATAAATGACGCCATTTATGATGGAAAAACAGTAACCATCACTTATACTATTGAAAGCGAAGAAGATTTGGGTGACGGATCACTCTATATTCCCGGCCCGAATATAAAAGAAATGAAAGCCCAAGCAGGGTCAGATGGAATTACAAAAGTAGCTGATAAAAAATATGTAGGCTTATTAACGGCTAGTAACTTAGAAGATCTTAAAGAAGATAAGGTAAATATAGACTGGGATATAAACAGCATTAGTATTACCGACATGAATAAAGAGATAAAAGGAAATTGGAACTTTTCCTTCTCTTTACAGGCAACCGAAAGTAACGAGAAGGTTATCAATAAAAGTGTAGATCAATATGGAGTTAAGGTATCCGTTGAAAAAATCGCGATATCACCGATGTCATTTGTCGTTCATTACAATCAAGAAGTTTCCGACTTGGTTAAAAACAAGTGGGATGATGTCTATGTTGAGTTAACCATTAAAGATGACTTAGGAAATGTGTATGCTGGTGAAGGCAACGGAGGAATGGGTTTCGGTTCTTATAATATGAGCTGGAGTAAAACCTTCAAAAAAATTGATCCAGACGCTACGCATCTGATTGCGACTCCACATTTAACATTACGTAATTTCACTTCGGAGAACCATGGGGAAGTAACCATAACAGAAAACGGGAAAGAAAAGGTAACATCCTTCCCAACAAAACCAGGAATTGCTCCCAAAGAGTTGGTATTGGATGATATCGTGATTGATTTAAAAAAATAACAATTTCACCTACAAGAGGTATACTGAACCCTTTATCCAAGATTGGGAAAGGTTCATGTATACCTCTTTTTTGTGACTTCTTATTCAGTCCATGAATAAGGATATATACATGAATTAGTTAAAAAGTCAAAAATAAATTATTTTCTTCTGGTAAAAAATCAACGGATGATGTATCATAGTCATCAGATATTTATTATTCTTATTTGGTTAATCGGAATTAGGGGGAATATATATGATTGGTTATGTGTTTTTAAATCTTGCCATAATGCTCGTTCTTTTAGGCGTTTTATTTTACATGAATAAGAAGCATGTTTCCTTTACAAAAAGGGTCTTTACTGGACTTGGTTTAGGGATTGTATTCGGACTTCTTTTGCAGTATTTCTATGAGCCCCAGTCAGAAGCGATCGTTAAATCGGTCGATTGGTTTAACATCGTAGGTTCGGGCTATGTCAAGTTCCTGCAAATGATCGTCATGCCGCTTGTCTTCATTTCGATCTTATCCGCATTCACAAGATTGAAACTGACTAGCAATATTGGAAAGATCAGTGTGCTGATCATCGGAATCCTGCTTGGGACGACGGCGATTGCAGCAGCTGTTGGGATCACCTCGGCAACTGTATTCAATTTGGAAGCCGTGCAAATTGAGCAAGGGGAAGCGGAGTTAAGCCGCGGGGATCAAATCTCGGAAACTTACGGTACGATTCAGGATAAAACGATGCCACAGCAAATCCTTGAATTGATTCCGTCCAATCCGTTCCTTGATTTAACGGGAGCACGTCCGACATCAACCATTTCCGTTGTCATTTTTGCTGCATTCCTTGGGATTGCCTATTTAGGAGTAAAACGCAAGCAGCCTGAACATGCTGAATTTTTTTCTAAAATAGTAGATACATTGCACAGCATCATCATGCGTGTCGTAACATTGATCCTGCGATTAACACCTTACGGGATCTTGGCGATCATGACGAAGACGGTAGCTACGAGTGATTTGGATGCCATCCTGAAACTGGGGAAATTCGTGGGAGCCTCTTATGTCGCCCTGATTGTCATGTTCCTCATCCATCTGCTATTGCTGATGCTTGCAGGATTGAACCCAATCGTATATTTAAGAAAAGCTTTCCCGGTATTATCGTTTGCCTTCACTTCTAGAACAAGTGCAGGAGCTCTTCCTTTGAACATCCAAACACAGAAACAACTAGGGGTGTCGGAAGGTATTGCCAACTTTGCCGGATCCTTCGGCTTGTCGATCGGTCAAAACGGCTGTGCCGGAATCTATCCGGCCATGTTAGCGGTCATGATCGCTCCAACGGTTGGAATCAACCCGCTGGACCCTTCATTTATAGCCATGTTGATTGCCATCGTGGCCATTAGCTCTTTCGGGGTTGCAGGTGTAGGCGGAGGAGCAACCTTCGCTGCCATCCTGGTATTATCTGCAATGAACTTGCCAATCGCCTTGGCCGGACTGTTGATTTCCGTCGAGCCATTGATCGATATGGGAAGAACGGCTGTGAATGTCAGCGGAAGCATGACTTCCGGTATTCTGACCAGTAAAATAACGGGCGACCTGGATAAGGAACAGTTCAGCGAAGAATCATCTTTGAAAATAGAAGCTGAAATGTAAAATAAAAAAAGCATCGGACTTCCTGTCATGGGAAGTCTGATGCTTTTTTATTTGCCTATACATTGGAACCTGCAGGTAAAACACTTCAACTGCTTTTGGTTTTCCTGATCGTATATCCACAATAAAGGAGGATACCCAGCATCGTTATTAAACTGCTCAGTATCAAATTAGCGTCCCCTTGGTAATGGATCTGTTTCAATAAAACTTCAGGTGCAAAAAGGAGGATCGGAATGATGATGGAAACCCAGGATTTGCTCCATAAGGATATGAGGATGAATATTGAAATGGCTAGAATTACAGCAATAATATTACCTGTGTTTTCAAATTCAATAAACGTTGTGCCATAAATCTCACTAAACAAAATTAAACCTGCAAATAATGCAATCGAGATTATGCCTAGTCCATATAGGAGTGCACCTTGCTTTACCTTGGATAATTTATGACTAGCCATATACCTAAAAGATAACATATAACCGAATATTGAAAGGGTTGCCGCCAAAGGATAGCCAATGATTTCCAATATTGAAAATCCAATCCCACCATTTATAGCTTTTGTAATAATCCAATAGGAAAATGCCCCGATTAAAATCATCGCTATATATTTCAGCCATCCCTTAAAATCAACTGACATTTCATCAGAAAGAAGTTTCATGTACTCTTTTGGACTTCTGCCTATGATATGCTCTACACTTTTTTCATTCCTCTCCGCTTCGAAAAGATGGACCTCTAACTCTTCGATGAGATCCTCGATTTCAGCCGTTTTCTTTCCACTTGAAAAAAGGTATAATCTGAGGTCTTCTAAAAAGAGTTGACTTTCCCTGGATAACGCTTTGTTAACATCAAGCACCTTTAAACTCCCCCTTTGTTTTTCACTATTTTATTTACATTTGAACTTAGCTTATTCCACCGGTCAATGAAGACTTCCAGCTCGCTTTCGCCTTTTTCAGATAAAGAGTAATACTTCCGACTAGGACCTGCTGTTGATTTCTTTAAAGTCGTAATTACTAATTTTTCCTTCTGCATGCGTATTAATAATGGATAAATGGTACCTTCACTTAAAGAATCAAACCCATATCCCCCAAGCTTTTCGGCTAATTCGTACCCGTAAACCTCCCCCTCTTTAATTATCGCTAACAGACAACCTTCCAAAATCCCTTTAAGCATTTGAGTTGATGCCATGGATATTGAATCACCTCCCCTTTGTCTTGTATAACAAGGTATTAGTTCAAAAAACATTTACTTTATTTTACATTTACACTACCTTGTAATGCAAGTGTTTAATTCCTCATTATCCCTTTAGTGGGATTTATTCTTTTTTTGAAGATTTATTAGAGCTACTTATTTTTTTATGTCCATTTTAATCAATAAGTAAATGCCTGATATTTTCTTGTTTCTTATATTTTCCCTTTATTTCCCCAACACCATCAATTGTAAGCGAATCACTGTTTTCAATGGGGCTATTGCCTAATATCAGATGTAATTTATTTATATATTTAATTCCATTACCAACATGGGCAATTACAGGTTGTTGAAAAAGAAAGTCTTGATTGCTGATTCTTACTTTTAAAAAGCTTTTATGTAAAAGTCTATCTTCTAAGGAGATGATATTCATCGGGTCAAAGGATTCAGCAGTTATTTCCCCTTCAATATATAGATGAATTCCTGCTTGTTGATAAAATTCTTCAAATTCATTTTTTCTCTTTTCTAAAGCAAAATTAACTGCTTCCTCTGTTTCAGTACTTACCTTCACATCAGCTATTGAATCTTCGATACAGTCACCGGTATGCTGTTTTAATAGGTCATATAATGTTTCTTCTCTATCAAAAAAACTTTCCATCCAGCCTGGTGAAAGCTCCTCAAGTAACAAACACATAAACAAACCGGAACTATAACAACTTCTTCTAATACTGGAAGTAGATTCAAATTTGTTTATTAGTGGATGTGCATACTTTTTTAAAACTGAATGGTAATCAAGCGGGCTTTTTTCGGAGTAAGCCCTTAATTCGACATACCACGCAGGTCCCTCAATGGTTTCAATCAACTTTTCATATATTAGGTACTTTTCAATACTGGCTGCTCTTTTTTCCCTTAGGGCAATGAAAGCATCAAGGTATCGTTTCTTCTTCATTACGTTATTTTCCAACAACGCATGATAAAGATTTGTTCTTTCCCGAT
Source organism: Peribacillus sp. NPDC076916 (assembly GCF_050269675.1). Taxonomy (NCBI): domain Bacteria; kingdom Bacillati; phylum Bacillota; class Bacilli; order Caryophanales; family Bacillaceae; genus Peribacillus; species Peribacillus sp. NPDC076916. The sequence goes on along the minus strand of NZ_JBNNIU010000003.1, from coordinate 341,989 downwards.
TTCGCAATTCCACATTTTCTTTTGACAACGGATAAGTGATTCCCATCATTTCATCAGGAAACCGTTTTTCATCTTTAATATATTGATAGCCGTGAAATAATTCGTGAACCACTATTGAATACAAATCTTCATAATGCTCATACGAATCCATATTAACAATTGCAGTGGGATATTCTTCATACAAAATAATTGTGTCGCCAGTAAACCGTACATCCCACTTTAAAGTATGATATGTACATTGTAGATCGTTACTGAATTTGGGATGATTGAAAAGATAAACATTTTTCTTATCATATAATGCATAAGCAGCAAGTTCAAAACCCGGCCAATAATTTTCCAACTTCGCTTTAACCAAGTCTTCAGTAATTCTATTAAGATAATGAGGCATTCTTTTCCTCCCTCCATTGTTTCAATTCGATTAAAAACATCATATCATATATAATTTAACATAAATATCCAAATTTTTAATACACAAAAAGCCACTGTAACATATTAGCTCATGGGAGCCAATATTCTTACAGTGGCTATTTCCTGTGGTCACTTTTTAATTTGCCTCGCTGCGAAATGATTGGCCTGATAAGCCGATAGGGCTTGGAACATATACTGGACAGCTGCATATACCCCACATGCAAGAAGTATCCCTGCGAGTACATCCAATACAGCATGCTGTTTCGTAAATAGCGTGGAGAGGATTATCAGTGTTCCGAATGCAGTGACACCGGCATACTCCCATTTATGCTGTTCTTTCCGCTTATGGGCGACGATCATCATGATGAATGTAGTCAGTACATGAATGCTGGGAAGACAGTTGACAGGTTGATCATGACTATAGACGATTCTCATTAAATGGGCAAAGATATCGTTCCCCACTACTTCTGGACGCGGGACTGTCGATTGCCAAAGGCAATATACAAGAAAACAGAGAAGTTTCCCCGATATTAAACTGCCTAATCCTACGAAATAGTGCTTTCGGTCAACAAAACAGTAGTAAATCAGCAATCCATAAATATACGGATACCAAAGTAAATAAGGCACGACAAATTCTTTAATAAAGGGAATCTCCCCATCTATTATAGTCGTAACATCGACAGCATGACCTGAAGATTGGTTGATGATTGAATAGATGGAACTAGTAATCACCAAAAGTAATAGATAATATAACGGGTGAAAGGATAGTATGGATTTGTTTTTCATGGCTCGCTCCGGCTTTCAATATATTGGTTTTTTTCCAAAGATTATTATACAACATTTTTCACTAGATTAACTCTTTAATTGCTAAAGTTAATGATTCCCATGAACTAGTAAAATGGATATCTCTTACTTTTGATGTGACCAAGAATACATAACGAAAGCCATGGCATGCTACCATGGCTTGAAACTGAAACTTATATGCGAGAAGGCAAAAGCGATATCCCCGCATTCTCTAGATTTTGTTATGGCGTTTTTTCCATACAAACGTCAATGAAATGAAGATGTAGATGCAAAGTGTAATGATCGTAACGATTATGGATGTCGTGAAAATGATTCCGATCAGGATCGTTATTAAAGCGATGATCGCAGCCCAAGTCGTATACGGGAACCATTTTACCGAATAGGCACTTGTTTTTCCGGACTGTTGTTTTCTTGATTTCAAATGGGCGAAAGCAATGATCAACCAGATGAATAATACGGTATATCCTAGCGAACCCATTAGGAACTCGAATGTCTTGCTTCCAGCAAATAACGAAATCAGTACACCGCCATATAAAGCGGAAGTACACATTAAGATTGCGGGAACAGGTACTTTCTTCTTGGATAAACGGGAAAAGATTTTCGGAATGCGACCATCCACGGCTTGTGTATATAGAACGCGGGATGAACCATATAACCCGGAGTTCATCGAGGAAATGATCGCTAATAGAACAACAGCGTTCATAATATGGTCGGCACCAGGAATCCCAATCATTTGAAAGACCATTACAAACGGACTTTCCTGCACCCCGTTTACTTCGTTCCAAGGAATTAAGCTAACGATGATGAAAAAGGGAATGATATAGAAGGAAATGATCCTGATTAATGTACTGCGAACGGCTTTTGGTACCACTTTTTCAGGATTTTTCGTTTCAGCTAATGTGACCCCGATGATTTCCGTACCGCCATATGAATAGATTACCACCAGCATCGCCGTGATCAAACCGGTCGATCCATTCGGAAAGAAACCGCCATGTTCAGTCAAGTTAGAAAAACCGACGGCTGTATGATCACCAAAAGTAACGAGCAGCAACAATAATCCAGCCATGATGAACACAATGATGACAGTAATTTTAATTAAAGCAAGCCAGTACTCCGTTTCAGCAAAAACCTTTACCGACAGTAAGTTAACCGCAGTTACTAAAACCGAAACAGCTAATGCCAGTATCCAGATTGGATATCCAGGCAGCCAATATTGAAGGAAAATCGCCGCAACCACTGATTCGGCCGCAATATTCAATACCCACATTTTCCAATAGATCCAGTCCAGGAAATAGGCAGGATACTTTCCTAAAATCGATTGGACCAAATCCCTGAATGTTCGTGCACCGCTATTGCGGACCGCCATTTCAGCTAAACCTTGCATGATGAATAATAGGATGATGCCACCTATCAAGTACGCAATGATTACGGAAGGGCCTGCCATATCAATGGCTGAACTGCTTCCTTTAAATAAACCTGCCCCGATGGCACCGCCTAATGCCATCATCGTAATATGCCTTGAAGTCATTGTCCTCTGTAAATTCCGTTTGTCCGTTTCCATATCCTTACCTCCCAAAAATCAAAAAAAGCATATCGTCTCTTCCTTCATAATCAAATGAAGAAAGAGACGATATGCCTTAAGCTTACCGCGGTACCACTCTTATTGGCTCTTTTCTAGAGCCCTGCTTTAAAACCTTGTAACGAAGGTCAATCGTTAAAACAAAAGAATGGAATCATTCCTTTCTTTCACTTTACCACTCCCAGGCAAGTTCAAAGTATCATTGGACTGCGTTGCACCAACCCGCAGCTCTCTTTACCGAATAATGTGCTTTTACTACTCCTGATCATTGCGTTTCAAAAATTAAATTATATCTGAATATTTTTAATAATATCCAATACTATACGGACTCAAAGTAAATTTGTCAATAACTTTCTCAGAATAATATTTTCAAAGAAACAAATCATGGGAAATCTCCTTGAGCCAGAACTATGAAATCAGTAGAATACTAATTGGAATAAAGTTGATGCAAGTACTATACCCTAACCGTATATAAGTTCAATAAAATTTGTTTCATACGGTCCCCTTTCCCATCAAAGAAAAACCGTGGCAGGCTCTCCTAAACGTTTAAAACTCCCTCCCTAACCATGATGCCGCCACCATCAGGACCCCAACGACAATCACTATAACCGGTCCTACAACAAATAATCCAAATAACAATGAGACTACTGCGTCCAGAAAGATTCGAAATGGTCCTGCTTTTTCCTTTTTATTCTGTTGCTGCGTTAATAAGTCTTCAAGATGACCGACTTTTTGCTTCAATTCCTGCAATTCTTGAATCACTTTTGTGTCTTGATCCATGAAATACCACCCTCTTCAATTAACAATAAGTGTTAATTCTATCATTTATATCCATCTTTTCAAAGTGAGATTGACTATTCTCCGGCAAACGTCCTTTCTTAAGTAATGACGGAATTGATAAATTCGTATGGAGGTTTTTTGAAGAAAAGCTGGCGAAGGCTCACTAAGGGCAACAAGGATTCAGAGGGTAAAAAGAAAAACAGCCCTATGGCTGATTTCCCGATTTCATTAGATACGGCGGCATCACTAAAATCTACAGAATGTTTGTAAGCCGCTAAATTTAGTAAATACGAGTTTTTAACCTGTACACTTAAAAGGAATAAAGGATTATTCCTTTTCATCTTTATACCAAAAATTCTCACTAACTGAGAAAGAGGTTTCGATATTTCGCACGGCATGCCACCAATTTTTAGGGGTGTACATTAATTCTCCAGAAAACTGTTCCACAATGTAGGGCTTGGAATATTTGAGATTTGGATCCTCCTTTAAATCCAAATCGAATAAATCATGCTTACATTCTTTCACATATTCAGTATCATCAGGGCTGAAAAAAATCCATTTTTTTTGGCCAAATACAACTGCATTCCAATTATGTGATTTCTCAAAATCCTGGTGTATTGGGGTTCCTGTTCCAACCGAACCTAGGAAAATCCATTTTAATTTCTTGTTATTTTTGGTCCTGATTGTATTATGGTCGAATAGAGATGGAGTTTCAAAATAACTCTCTAAATCTTCATTTCCCATGATGGAAAAGGGCCAGTCACAATACAATTTTTCGGGGTTATCATTTAAAATACCGATGAATTTACCAAGTTTTGATTTGTAAAATTTTTTTTCTTTATCGTATCCTGATTTCCTTATGATGATTTCCCTTTCTCCATAAGTAGACTGTAGATAGTCTGTATCCCAGTCCTTAGAAGGCCATAAATCTACTAATCCTGTTATTATCAGTGGCTTTTTACCCGCATAATTTTCTTCAAAATTCGTTAGTGATAATTGTTTATAGTGTATCTTATCTATCAATTCGCTCATCCTTTCAAAGTACGGGATAAAGTGTTAGATTTTCAAAATGAATATGAGGTGAACCTTGGGTGACGCTAAGATTATTTTCACCATTCTTATTACAGCCGAAAACCGGATTAAAGAAATGCAGTTCATTGCTAAGGGACCTAATAGCTTTAGCTGAATCAAGTTTGTTTCCTTTAATATCAAATCTTCTAAGTATTTTATTGGTTATTTTCCCATTTTTAATGACCAAACCATATGATGGCCGGATTACAAAATTCAAACCAAGTGATCCCCCACCCCAGGAACCTCTGCAATATACACCGTTGTCGATTCCTGAAATTATCTCCTGTACTTCCATATTGCCAGAATCCAAATAAGTTGTTGACATTCTGGGCATTGCAAGCGAAGATATGCCAACGCTTCTTGCATTACATGAAGATTGTAAGCCTAGGAGCTTACAAGTTTTTGCGTTATGCATCAAACCTACGGTTATCCCATCCTTTATTAAGTGAGTCCTAAATGTTTCATTCTGTTCCGCATCCAATAAATAACTGCCATTTTGCCCAGGAATGGTCGGGTCATCGAATACGTTGATTTTATATTCCGACCATTTGTATCCCATCGTTATTCCATTTGGCTTTAAATACTCTAGGTAATTATCTGCTTCTAAAGTATGCCCAAAACATTCGTGTACATAATGAGATCCAGTCCATGGTTCAAGCACAATTTGTGTTTCAATCTTGCGTTCAAGTTGCTGACCATATAAAGCAGCTTCTACTTCCGCTAAAATAACATCAAAATGATCCATTAATTCAGTACATGGTGACTTATTAGTTCTTGTTTGCCATAATACTGGAATAATAGATGTTGAAGTCTCTATTAAGATCCTTATAAGGATGGAATACTTTAATTCATAACTGCTTAATCCAATACGAATTTTAAAAGACTTCCAATATCTTGAGTGATCATAGCTATCACGTTCAATGAATTTTAAACAATGATTTAGTTCTTCTTGAAGAAACTTATTCTTTTCATTATCATCACACCTTGGTGAAACAACCCCTTCAACGGTTGAATCATATGATATTAAATATTCATTGTTCATGTTTCGCAGCCCGACTAATTACTAATTGCGAAGGATCGTCATGGATCTTGCCATCAAAATCCATTAATTTCATTCCTAGTTTTGCTGCGAATGCTTCACCCAATATATAACCCTCTATTCTCATAGGTAATAATTCGATGCACTCTTTTGATAAATCATATCCTTTTTGATACAGCTCCAAACGAAGGCAACAAATTAAACGTAATATTAGGCCATGTGCCTCGATGGTATCGACTATATTTCCAGTTTTATTAAACCAATTTAAAGCCTCTTCATAATTCCTATCCTTGAAAAAGTGAATGCCTAAAACATAGGCAGCCCAATATGAATCATCACCTTTTTTAGTAGCTTTTTGATAGCAATTCTTAGCAAGTTCAATTTCACCAGACTGGGTATAGAGAATCGATTTCAATTTCCAACCTATTGCTCCTAATGGTCTCAATTCAAAGTTTAATTCGTCTATTTCTGCTAGACTCAATTTTTTATTCGATGAAATTTTCTCCATCGTTACCTTCGGAGAAAGCTTATCTTCCTTGGAATATACAATCTCCCTCCCCATTTGACCTGCTATATATTTCCCTATCCACCTAAAACTTTCAGGAAGAAACCCACTTTTGATAGAATAAGACATTGTTTTCACTTGATTAAAGAGGCCTAGATTGTTCAATACATGTAAGGTTTCGTCTATATCATTCGATAAATCATTAGTCTTGGGATCATAAAAATAATCCAAATCGATATCCACAATAACCTGCTCATTAATTATGAATTCTCCTAGATAGTCCATCGTTGTGACATGTAACTCAATATTATTCAATTGTACAGAAGCAGAATTTTTTCCGTTTCTAAAGCTTGATATGAATTCTTTTCCATGGTTGGGTACAAGGGATAATAGCTCCCAAAGTAATTCACTAAACCCTTTTTCTCCTAACATACGAGGATATACCCATATTATTTTCCGAAAAAGGCCCTCTTGTATTGCGGCGTACAAAAAGTCATCAATCCCATAAGAATATCTTCCATCTTCCCTACAAGGAATATCTTTTTTCAATTCATCAATACACAGACCGTCCTTAATGAACTGACTGATTCTTTTCATTTTTGAATTTTCTATGAACTTTAAATCTAAGTGTTGATCAAAATAAACCAAGGTACTATTCCTGGGAATTTCATTGACCCAATATGAAAATACTTCACTATGTTCCTCATATACATATATTTTATCCATCATTCTTGATTAATCCTAAGTTTAGAATCCAGTCTATCTGGTCCTGATTGAACTTTTGTTGGCGGTTTATTTCCCTTGAACCTCCTATTTCTACCATTTCTAATACACTTGGATGAATAGGGCCCCTAATTAAATTTTTTTCGGTCGCTGCATATAGCCATATAACCTTTTCGGAATCACTAGCTACTTTTTTTCCACTTAGTGCCTCGGATATTTCTTTGGAGTATGTTTGGTACGCATAGTAAATGTGACCATTATTTTTAACCAGGTCACTATCTATTCTGAAAAATGGGTGTTTATTGACTGTTAGTATAGATAAAATGGCATTTAAAAATTCGTGTTTTAATAGTAAATGATTATTATCAGCCGCAAGGATAAATTCTTCGTTTTCAGACAAATAATTGTAAAACGCTTCCTCGATACAAGTCCCCTCCCCTGCATAGGGCAATTCCATGTAGCACTCGAAATGTTTGGACGCCAGGAACTTATGCATTAACAGCGTTATATCGGTTTCAAGGGTTTCTAAAGCTTGAAAAACACCGGGAAAAGAAGTTCTTAAACCACCTTTATGTTCAATATTTCCGCTCATTAAATTTCTTACAATTGTTGTAGCCGTTGCTACAAGCTCTTCTTTATCTATTGTTTTTATGTGATTTAAATTATCAGCTGATAAATTCAGTTCATTAAACTCATCATTTAAAAAGTTATTTCTATATTGGTAATCATATAATAAATTGTAAAGTAACTCGTCTAGTGAATAATTCTTTGGTTTTAAATCATTTGCCATTTTTCAACTGCCTCCTTCATTCTTTGATAATTTTTCTGTGACTTCGGAATTAATATTCCTTCATCTGTATATTTAGGGTCTTCATATGTAATGGCTTTTAAATTAGGGCATAAAGGAAGCAAGTAATCTAAAAGCTGAATTTGTTCATCCATTAAAACTCCATGATGCAAATCTCTGAATTTCCCTTTAATAATTTGGCAACCTGAAAGATGCAATTCAAAACAGTTCTCAAAAGGCAATTTTTCTAAACCATTGAACATCTTTTCATTTGTATTCCCTAACAACCATTGATAACTAAGGATATGACCAATATCTATAGTGATAGGGGAGTTTGTCTCTTCGACCAATGTTCTGAAATAATCAAATCCATTTATTTCCCCAATAAAGAAGTTAGTACCTTCAGTGAATCCAGGAAATTCAACTGAAACTGGAACAGCCAGTTCAGATTGGTATTCGTTGATGTTCTTAATACAAGCTTCCAATCCTGCTGGTGTCATATATGGTGGTAAAGGGAAAGGGACGGTTTTCCCTTTTATTGACCACAGGCCAAGATCTTCTACAATCCATCTTATGTCGTATCTTTCTATAATCTTATTTGTGAATTCTATGATTTCTGTTTTTTTGTAATATTCGGTAGCCCCCATATTTAAAATCGTTTGATGGAATGCTCTCGCCTTTAGATGTGGATTGGCTTCAAATAATCTATCATAGGCTTCAAAGTAGTCCTCGGCTTTTAACACACTTCTATTTTTCGGTTGAAAAGCAAAGAAAATATAATTAAACTCGTCTTTATAATTCTGAAAAAAACCTTTCATCTTAGGCGTGATGTCGTCATGGTCCCCTTTGCTGGAAAAACCTATATCTTCCCCCCAAGGTAAATCCATGCCTAAACCAAGCCCCAGTTTTTCCTTTACATTCGGAAATTTTATTTTCTGATAGACTGTGCTCATTTGTCATTCCTCCCATAAGTTATTTTATTTAAGGTTAATCACACCTTTTTCGACAAAATACTCAAGGTACTTTTTATCGTCAGCCTTGCTAATTATCAGTGTGTTTCCGAATACTTCTATGGATTCTGGCACTAAGAAAATTCTTTGCCATACAAAATCCATGATATACGTCCTATCTAGCTTAATGATTTTTGTCCATGGGTTTATCAATAAGGTATTTGAAGTGATATCCTGTCCTACCGTTTTGTATTTATCAGGAGGTAGCTCATCATTCTTTTGGGGGTTGACATTTTTGTGCAATTGCAAGAATCTATTCAGCTTTTCTTCAAACGTTTTTCCGTCAGAGTATTGAAATGTAGCTCCCATTCTACCCATCCCATAATTGAGTAATTTGTTTCCTCTTAGATTCTTGCTTGATTGAATATGGATATCAGGATTATTTGTATCTTCATAAATATAGGTACCTGGTTCTAAAACGAGCATTTGCATGACGTCGATGCCAATCTTATCTTGATTTTTAAGTAAAAATTCCTCAGAACATTTAATTTCATCCTCGGTTTCACCAGGTAAGCCACCAATTATAGACATTCGCAGCGTAATGTTGGCATTATGTAAATTATCTATTATCTGTTGATAATTACTAGATTGCACTCCCTTATCCAAGGAATCCAAAATCCTTTGAGAATTGGTTTCATAGCCAACAGACATTAAAATACAGCCTAAATTACTTAGCTCAAAACAAAATTCAGCGTCTAACAACACATTCTCAAGACGGTTTCGTGTACTGAATTTAATTTCATATCCTCTGGATTTAAGGATCTTGACTGCATTGACGACAAGCCTCAAATTAGTATTCTCATCTATGAAATTAATTCTATTAACCCCGTAATTGTTAATGATATCCTCGCACTCGTTTGCTACTTGCCTTGCCGTTTTCTGCTGATAACTTTTTTCTTTTCTGGATCTATTACCATATGAACAAAAAGTACATCGTCCCCAGTAACACCCCACACATGTAATCAAAGACATATGCACTTCTTCATCTAAATAGTTTTTGTACGGTAAATCAGAAAAGTCAGGTGGTAAGGCGTCGGTGATCCTATATGCAGACTTAGATGGGATATTTTCAACATTCTTCTCATTAAGCCAAACAATATCCGGCACCATCCCGATTTGGCAATCGTTTTTCAAATACCTGTCTAACATGAATAATGTTTCTTCACCTGCTGATATTCCTAATGAATCCACAAATTGATTTAATCCATTTAGGCTTAAGAAAGATGATTGACGAATCATGATTTGTTGTCCACCAAGAATAATGTGAGTATTAGGGGAAAGTTCTCTAATCCACTTGCATATTAAAAGGGAAGGTAATATTTGGCTATAATAGGCAATAGAAATCGCGAAGATTTTGGGCTTATCGTTAAGAATTTTTTCTTTGATATTTTCGTATAAAACCTTTGTTGCAATATCACTTTTTTTCCAACTAAAATTCCTTACCAATTCAAGGATTTCCTCCAATGAGGTAATCTCAAGCTTTAAAAACGAATTCACTAGTAATAGTTCTATGCCTTGTCTCACCAACCGAACGTCATACTTCAATGAATCAGAAGATCTTTTCTCAATAAATACATTATTGTAAAGTTGCTTTTGTTCTTTGAATAAGTATTTAGCCATTTCGACTTTATATATCAATTTTAAGTCTTTACTTCCGTTTTCATTGATGCTCACATATTCACCTAAACAATCTTCACTAAAGAGGGTATGGCATAATTCAATATTTAAATCAATTTGACTTACACTCATTCCCTTGTTCCTCAAAAAACTAGTAATCATAGGTAAACTTAGATATGGAAAGAGCCTGGCTTCAGTTAGAGGAGGAAAAACTATCATAGCATCTGAATTTTCCATCTAAAGAAATTCTCCTTTAATTTATCCAAAGAGAGTGCTAGTTTTTTAAAAGCTAACACTCTCTTTGAATCACCATTATGGATTTAGGATCTTACTTATTTTTCTGCGTCCGACACTGTACTGAAACGGAATGCATGGAATGC
>NZ_JBNNIU010000003.1:0-331189 GCF_050269675.1 Peribacillus sp. NPDC076916 | reverse complement strand
TGCACTACCCACTTCCAGCTCTTTAGCTTCGATTACTTCAAGGTTTTCCACTAGCTTTTCCGCCTGTGTATTTTCCACTTGCTTAGTCATATGTTCCACCTCCTTACCATTTGCAATGGATTGTGCCTGTAACTCTGCTCTAATCTATTTTTCTGCGTCCGACACTGTACTGAAACGGAATGCATGGAATGCACTACCCACTTCCAGCTCTTTAGCTTCGATTACTTCAAGGTTTTCCACTAGCTTTTCCGCCTGTGTATTTTCCACTTGCTTAGTCATATGTTTCACCTCCTTACCATTTGCAATGGATTGCCTGTAACTCTTGGCTCTAATCTATTTTTCTGCGTCCGTCACTGCATTGAAACGGAATGCATGAAATGCACTACCCACTTCCAGCTCTTTAGCTTCGATTACTTCAAGATTTTCCACTAGCTTTTCCGCTTGTGTATTTTCCACTTGCTTAGTCACATGTATCACCTCCTTTAAATCAATTCAAAGCTGTCTCTTCTTGGTATATTTCACTATCAGCTAAACGGGAATCATATTTCTTCTTTCAAAGACAATTTTATATTGCTCTTTAGAAGCCTTTTATCATATATGACTGTTCCAATAGCCACCAAATATAATCCTATACAAATGAATAACACGTATGAAAAACCAACTTTGGAAAAGTCACCTTGGTCAGTGCCATAATCCAATAAAGTGTTGAATACCCCCGCCGCGAAAGCCCCAGTTCCAAACTGTACCATCTGGAACAAACCCATATAAACCCCGGTTTCTTCCTCAGGAACGGACATCATAGCAATTTTATTTTGTGTGGGCATGGAAATGACACCTGCCAATCCAAAAAGGAGAAATGCAAATATAAAGAAAATTAAGCTGCCATTAAACATTGTCATAGTAAGGTTTACCATTCCAATTATGGAAATCGAAATAGATAGAAGTAAAAGGTTTCTATTGTCTTTTAAATCTGCAAGTTTACCTGCATACCCAGATAACAAAACGGCCAGTATCGAATCTACCATAATAATATAGCCAACAATATCCGGTTGAATATTATGTATATCCCGCATGTAACTTGGTATGTAAAGCACAATTACATTTGTGATGGTAAAAAGAACGAATATTCTAATAATTGAAGAGATAAAAATGGTGTTTTTTATTGCCTTTCTTGGAAGCAGAGAAGTATTTCCGTAGTTTGCCCGTTCATAAAATATAAATAAAATCAAACTCAATATCGTAACAGCAATAGAAAGTGACCGTCCCACTATACTAATTTCATCGTTGAATATGAATTGAAAACTGATTACCATAACCAGTAAGGCCAAACTGTTTTTTAAAGGTAAATGAAGGTTTGCCGTGATTCTTTTTTTTGATTTGGGAGTTACCATTAATACAAGAATTAAGGATATGCAACTTATGATAATCAATACCCCAAATATCATTTGCCAAGAGAAATATTTTATTACCAAACCTCCAGCAGCTGGTCCAATAAGTGAGGCAGCCGCTAAAACTCCGGAAAACCACCCAAAAGCCCAACCTAATTTATTATCCTTAAAACTTTGCCTAATCAATAATACCTGTGCCGGTACTACCATTGCATCTGCAATTGCCTGAAGCGTCTGATAAACCAAAAACAAATTCCAATTATTTGTGGTTCCACTAAGAATGGTAGATGCGATAAATAGCGATAGGCCAAATATCAACAATTTTCTTGCCCCTAATATATCCGCCACTTTACCAAAAAGCGGAATGAGAAAAGCGAAAAAAGAAAAGAATAGAATATTTCTAATTTGAAGTGTGGAATAAGAAATATTAAAAAAGTCTACAAGATTAGGGAATGCAATCGTCAGCATGGACGTAGACATCACACTAGCTATAACACATGAAGAAATGGTTATAATCAATAATTGATCTTTATTTATTTTCATATAAATGATCCTTTTTTTATTTATTTTATTTAAATTCGCCTTTAGGTGTCTTCCCTTTTAATATAGTTTGATATTGGTATTTAAACCTCAATGCTGATTCGGCAGATCATTTATTATAGGCCGATCATCTACAGCCAAATTGACGCTTGAATCGAATTGTACAACCATCGCTAATGTAAATAGAATGGAGAACCCAGATACTAATATTTTTTTCATATCCCCTAACCTCCTGATATTGATCGATACAACTAGTATAAACCATCCAAATATGGTACATTTTTCTTGTGTGAATGCTACAGAGTATTTTTTTCGATATTTTTTATGTATTTCCAATGAAATACATAAAAAAATATAAAAGTATTTATATTTTTAGGAGTTGATAAAATGGATTCAAATATTCCTTTTAAGCTCGGAAATGTACTCTACACTTTAAGAAAAAGGTCAGGCATAACACAAAAAGTCATGGCAGAGGGAATCATTACTCAAGCACAACTAAGCAACATAGAGAAGGGGAAAGTCATTCCATTAGCGACTACTTTATATGAGCTCTCATTGCGTTTAGGTATCAGCATTGAGGATATACTTTTAGAAACTTATTCAGACCGATTGGAATATAGTGAGGAAGTGAAGTCTCAAGTCAGGGTTTCTATTAGAAATAGAGAGTATAGGCAGGTAAAACGGATTCTCGAAGCAGAACAATACCATGCAGATTTCCAGTCACCTATCAATAAACAATTCATCCTCTGGCATTTGGGGATCGTAGCATATTATTGTGATAATGATATATTGAAATCCCTGGACTTTTTAGATCAAGCACTAGACTTATCTACTCATTTTCATATTTTTTCTGCTCAAAAAATAGAAATATTGAATAGCAAAGCCATTATTTATAACGAAATTACTGAATATAAAAAGTCTATTGCCTCTTATGAAGATGCCCTTAAGCAACTTCAACAACTTCCAAAAACCTCAATGAATTATAGAATTAAAGTCCGGATTCAATACGGATTGACAAAATCCTTACATAAGGACGCACAATATTATGAATCTATAAAAATTTGCTCTGATGCTATTCAAATTTTAATCCGGGAAGAATCTATGTACCTTTTGGGAGAAGTTTTATATCAGCGCGCCTTATCCTTGCAGTCACTGAACAACATGGAAAGTGCCACAAAGGGGTATGAAGAGGCAAGGAATATATTCTTATTGCAGCAGAATTACGAATTTGAGAAAGTCGTTCAGGAAAGACTGTATGAGATAAAGAAATCACTTAAAGTGTATAAAGATTGAAGAATTCACTTAGCAAAACATGCTGTACTTTTTTGGTTGCATTCAAATCAATTTTTTTAGGGAATGTGTTCGTCTTGGATTTAATTAAGCATGAGAGTTAAGGAAGACGGTTATTTGTATTTTCAATCAGTACATAAAAATAATTAACCCGTAATAAAAAAGTCCCAATAACTACCTTTCCCAAAATAGGTGTCATGAATAGACTAATAAAAGAAACCTAGCTTATTCAAGCTGGAAAGCAAAGGATAGCATAAGGGGTCCCTATCTATATTCCTCGATGTCATGAATTTTGAAAGGCATCTACCCTCATGGGTCAAGAATCTCTTTGAAACCCACTCTATCATTCTATTTTCATCCTTAAAATTAAAACTATTTTTTCAAATTCTGTCATCAATGTTACAATAACAAGGTTGAAATCAATCTATAGAACACGTGAGGTATCATATTTTTTATGAAAGCAATACGATTATTAAAGGGTTTTAACTTTTTATATTTTGGACTGCTTGCCATTTTCATTCCGTTTCTCCCAGTCTATCTGGCTGATCAAGGTTTGCGTCCTGCCCAAATCGGATTCATCGTCGGTACAGGAGGTTTTGTCACCCTCATCACCCAGCCTTTATGGGGAATGATCAGCGACAAAACAAGGACGATACGAAAAGTCCTGTTGTTACTCATCTTTTTCTCGAGCATAATCGGTTATTTCCTCTATGATTCAAGCAGTTATCTTCAGCTCATCCTGTTTGCCATGCTGCTATATTTCTTTTTGATGCCGATCGATCCCTTGACGGAAAGCCTCAATTTTACGATGGCAGAGAAATCCGGGATCAGCTACGGCTCCATCCGGACATATGGTGCATTGGGTTATGCGGTCATATCGCTGATCACCGGCTATGTTATGTCTTATTTCGGGGCGAACAGCCTTGCCTTCCTTTTTGCAGGCATTGGTTTGATCAGTTTCATTATCAGCTGGATGATGCCTGATGCACCCGTTTCAGGGAAACCTGTCACCTTTAGCAGCCTTAAGCATTTTTTCGGCAATAAAGAGACGCTTCTCTTTCTGTTATTGGTCTTTATTTGTGCTGTTCCAGCAAGGATGAACGATACTTTCCTCGGGGTGTATATCCGGGAACTTGGAGGAAGTGCCAAGCTTGTAGGCTTAACCTGGTTCTTAGCGGCGGGAAGTGAAATCGTTGTGTTCGCCCTAAGTTTTTGGTGGCTTCGCAAGGGTAAGGAAATCATCATCATTTCGTTTGCAGCAGCGTTTTTCTTTATCCGTTATTTCGTCTCTGCGTGGATTACCGATCCACAGCTATTAGCTTATTTGCAAGTCATGCAGCTATTGACCTTCCCGATTTTCTACTCGGCGGCCATCCAATATCTATATCGGATCGTTCCGGTGGAATGGCGCGCCACAGGCCAGACCGTACTGGCGCTGCTATTCTTCGGAGTTTCGGGAATCATTGCTTCTTATATAGGCGGAGCCATATATGGGACTTACGGCGGCAAGACCCTTTACCTGTTCATATCCTCCATCTCCTTTATAGGAATGGTATTCGCTTTGGTTCTTTATCGGATCTACGGCAAGAGGCTCGATACCGCAGATGAAGCTGTATAATCAAAAAAATCGTATAAAAAAGAGCATGTTTTGATCAAAACATGCTCTTTTGCATTCCGTTAGCGAAATAATGGGGCAACCGTTAACATTAGCACAGAGAAGCAAAGCAGTATAGTGGTTGTCCTGTTTGAGAGTTTTACTTGTCCGTCATTTTTATAGAACCCAGAAAATTGAAGCCGGTTTTTATAGAGTACATAAAGTAATGGGAAAATTGCCAAAGCAACAACCCATCCGCCCGTGGTATTCTCTACGGTTATACCAAAAATCGCATAGATTGAATTAATGATGAACCCCATTATCATTCCAATAACGAAAATGATGGTGATTATACGAAATAATTCTAAGATCACTCTTAACATCATTTCACCTGCCTTTTTCCCGTTATCCATAAAAAAAGGCTGCATCAGCAACCTTGAAAAAACTTTACAGGATGGGATAGTTCCCTAAATATAACAAACTTTCCTCTATTGGTAAATGGACCCTCTTCACTGCTCTTCTTGAACGAGTGAATGTTTAAATGCGTAAATCACTGCTTGCGTGCGGTCCTGTACGGCAAGCTTACTCAATATATTGCTGACATGCACTTTGGCTGTTTTCAGGGCTATGTATAGTTCATCCGCAATTTCCTGATTCGTTTTCCCTTGTGTCATTAGCAGCAAGATTTCCATTTCACGGTTTGTCAATTGATCATGAAGCTCGGTAATCTTTGGGCGACGCAACTTCTCCATCATTTTTCCCGTAACTTCAGGTTCAAGTACGCTTTGTCCCTGGAAAGTGGAACGGACGGCTCTCGCAATCTCGCTGGCCTTTGATGTTTTCAACATATAGCTCGTCGCCCCGGCTTCCAATGCCGGGTACACTTTTTCATCATCCAGGAAGCTTGTCACAATGATGATCTTTGCTTCAGGCCATTTTTCAATAATTCGTTTCGTCGCTTCTATGCCGTCCATTTCCGGCATCACCAAATCCATCAAAATGATATCCGGACGCAATTCCATTGCCAGTTCGACAGCTTTCAAGCCATTGTCCGCTTCCCCGATCACTTCGATATCCGACTGTGCAGATAAATAAGCCGATACCCCTATCCTTACCATTTCATGGTCATCGACAAATAATACTTTAATCATCATGATCACCTCCAGCATTTAATAATGGGATTTTCACTTCAAGTTTCGTTCCTTTATTCGGAACGCTTACAAGTTGCATCGTTCCGCCTAATTCAACAGCCCGTTCATGCATGTTTTGCAGACCATATGATCCCGTTTTCGACTCCTCGACATTAAAACCGATGCCGTCATCCGTTATCCGTAAAATGATCATCCCATCACGAACGATCAATAGCACTTCAAGCGAGTTCGCTTTTGCATGTCTCAGTGTATTGGAAATCGATTCTTGTAAAATCCGAAACAGATGGTCCTCAATCCCCTTATCCAGAGTGACAGGCTCCATCTTCCAATTTATATCCATCGTCACTTTTTGGGCCAATTCCAAAAGAAGCTCCTTCATTCCTTCATGTAAAGATTTTCCCTTTAATGCAACAGGCCTCAAGTGAAGCAATAACGCCCTCATCTCAAGCTGGGATTGATGGATCATTTCTTCCACTACCTTGAATTGTTTCATTTCCGCTTTTTCCATATCGGATTGTGACTCGGTGATGGCCGACATGAACATCGAAGCGGCAAACAATTGCTGGCTCACCGAATCATGCAGCTCCCGCGCCAAACGGTTTCGTTCCTGGGAAACGATTTCCTGAATCTGTTTCTCCTGATCTATGGCCTTTTCATTCGCCATTTTTTGTGATAATTTTGTCTGCTCATTGATTTGCTTATGGATCAGTTGCATCCGTTCCGCCATTTTAACCATCTCTTGGACAGGATACGTCTCCTCTTGCGAAGGTAAGCGGCCCTGTTCAAGCAAATGCAGCCCTTCATCCACCCTTTCGAGCTGCCTCTTCCAAAACATTCCCGAAACGACTCCATAAATCAGCCCTACCGTCATGACCAGACTTGGCAGGAATATGACGAAGGGTAAGCCCATGACCACTTTCTCCCACAATAAGCTCCAGTCTGATAAAGGAAAGATGAAGAAAACCGCAGCCGGCAAGGCAAGGGACAGAACGAAAGCAACACCAAGGGCAGTCAATATCTGCCGTGCCAGTATACTCATATCCGCTTCACCTCTAAATCCCCAACTAAGATTGAAGTGATGATATGGACCTTGTGATCCGTTTCATTGAACCCTTCCGTTTGGTAGGAATAAATTTGATTAAAGACCCTGGATTCAGGCTTATTTTCAAAAATCCGCGCCCTGCCTGCAATGACAGAATGATGGACCCTGATTTCGACGCCATATGGGACGAGAACAGTGATATTGCCAATGATATTCCTGATGGAAATGACAGCGTCGCCTTTCGGTAAAATCGTTTTGCTTAAATCGATAACCGTATCACCGATCCCGCCCTGAACATTCACGGAATTCCATTCATATACATGCTCGGCCGTCTGTTGATGACCGAAAAACTTATTTTTAAACAGGTAATCGATTTTTAGCAATCGTTCCTTATTGATCTTTTCTTCGTCAGAATCGTCATTGGTTAAAATGGGACTGACCCAATCAGGATTCTTTTTGGACTGATAATATAAAAACAAAAGATAAATGAGGATCGCCATTAGGAAAAATTTAAAGACGAACATATTCAAGACATTGATGATAAGGGAAATCAACCCTATAAAAAATAGGATTTTCCCGATGGTCCGTTTTGTGAATTTCCTGCCTACATAGATGCATCCTATTGAAAAAGCGAGGGGAAAAAGGAGACCCCCTCCCTTAAATGAAATCTCTAAAAAAATCAGGACGACTCCGATGAGAAGTATCCATCCCATATAATCCGTCTTCATCTTGTTCAACATCGGTTCGCCTCCCCTGTATTATGATCATGATATTCTTAAAAGGCACAGGAACCCGTGCCTTTTAAGAATACCATGAAATTATCATGTTCTGACAGCCTGTTTTCCCCCGCCCTCCATTCCAAAAGGTCAGGGGATAACAGCGATGCCATAAAAAACCTTTACGCTTCTTTTTGTTCCAATTCTTTTTCAAGCTGGACAATCCTGGCATCGATCGTATGCCGATTATAATCAGTATGGACCTGGTGCTCGATGCGATCGATATAATGCTCCATTTCTTCAAACATCGCTACCGGTTTGGCTTCGGAACTGCCCCCATCCAAAACCCGATTGATCCGGTTGTTTGCCCGGGCAATATTTTCCCTGCCCATGAGCTCCAGACGCTTTAGATGCATATCCTTCAGTTTATGCTTCATTTCTTCATATTTCCGCTCCAGTTCAGCCAACTGAACCTCTGCACTTTTATGCGCCTCCTTCAAGCTTAGCGCTCGCTCTTCATAGTGCAGGCTTTCCTTTACAGCAAACTCCATTAAATCCGTTTCTCCCGACTGCTTGGCAATCTCAGCCTGATGCTTACGTTTTTCAGCCAGATTTTGCGCTTGATTAAATTCACGCACAAACTCTTCTTTCAGAAGATATTGACGTTCAAGCAGCTTACCGACCTTTTCTGTCTCCTGCTCACATTGACGCAAATATTGATTTAACATTCCGATTGGGTTTTTTTGCTCCTTTTTATCCAACAAGTCGTGAAAATCCGCTGAAATCGTTTGTTTCATTCTTGAAAATAAATTACCCATTCTAATTACATCCCTTCTATTAGTTCTTATTCAACTCTTTCCACTCTCTTTCAAAATTTGAGAATGGGTCATTTTCTTTAGATGATGCACTTTCATCATTTTCATTCCATTTTTTATAAACCAGGTAAAGAACATAAGCTGCCACCAGTCCCAATATTGCCGGGATATGGGAAATAGAAACGATCAGCACGATAATGGAGACTGATCCCCACGCAATCTTCGCCCCTGTCGATTCGGACTTCATGAACTGCTTGAATCCAAAGTATAGGATCGTCAAGCAAATCGCCAGGCTGATCAGTGGACCAACGTTCGCCAGTAACAGAAAAAGCGCGATCAGTCCTACAATAAACAAACCAAATTTCTTCATTGTTTTCGTCCTCCTTTCTATGTTTATATCTTATCTACTTTTACAAGTTCGTATAATGAGCCTTAGCTATATTTTCTAGTAAGACTTAAGGCGTAGACGCCGTAAGTCCGATGCTTATGAGGTTGTTTTATTAGTGTGTTTTGGCGGTTTACACGTGAATTTGGGCAGTTTACTTGTGAGTTTTGCTGCTTTACTTGTGAGTTTGGGCAGTTTACTCGTGAGTTTTGCTGATTTACTTGTGAGTTTGGCGTTTACACGTGAATTTGGGCAGTTTACTCGTGAGTTTTGCTGATTTACTTGTGAGTTCCGCCGTTTTACTCGTGAATTTTGCGGTTTTACTCGTGAGTTTGGGCAGTTTACTCGTAAGTTTTGCTGTTTTACTCGTGAGTTTGGCGTTTACTCGTGAATTCTGCCGCTTTACTCGTAAGTTTTGCGGTTTTACTCGTGAGTTTGGGCAGTTTACTCGTAAATTCTGCGGTTTTACTCGTGAGTTTTGCGGTTTTACTCGTGAGTTCCGCCGCTTTACTCGTGAGTTTGGGCAGTTTACTCGTGAGTTCCGCCGCTTTACTCGTGAGTTTAATGTTTTTGCTAGAAATGCTTAATGTTGTAAAGCCTTGAATAAAAAAAATCTTCCGATATAACCGGAAGATTGGTGAACTGCCATTATCATTACAAATACAAGCCTTCGACGTACACTGAGGTGATGGTTTGAGCAATTTCTTCGACAGAACTTTGATGTTCATTTCGGACGATTTCCCACAGATACATTTCATTTGTGAAAAACCATCCTCTTGCCACAAGCTCATGGTTTAGTTCAGTTCTTGCCAGTCCATTTTGCTGTGCATAGGCGACATCCTTTGAAATTCGCTGAATGAACTTCATGCGGATCGCTTTCCATTTATCCGAAATAATGGTTGAGAACCCAATGGCCTGTTCGAAAACTTGCATCATATTGCGTTCAGCTTCAGCCATTTTCAAAAAAGCATTAGCTTGTCTGTTTATGATATGTTTTGCTTCGTCTTTTGATTTTGGAAAGAAAGAGGTCTCGGCAATTTCATAAAATTGCTCCATTACATTTTCCATTAATACAATCAGCAGATCCTCTTTCCCTTTAAAATGAACATAGGCCGTTCCGTATCCGATGTTTGCCCTTTTGATCATTTGGGAAATAAGCGCAGCTTGATAACCTTCTTCAAGAAATGTTTCCTTTGCAGCTTCTAATAACTTTTGCCGTGTCATGATCGAGCGTAAATGCCGCTTATCCCCTACTTTGCCATTCTCCATGCTTATTCCTCCCCTTATCTTCTAGCATAAAGGATTTCCATAAAATAAAAAACATTTGTTGGAAAGGTCGATTCAATGTTTATAATTTTCTGAATTAACTTATTGACACCGTGTCATATTCTTTGGTACGATTCTCCTAGAATTATTTAGAATACTAATATAGGAGGATGATTATGGTTTCTGAATACACATTGGATCACGCTAAACAAATGGATGAGAAAGATACTCTTAAAGGATTTCGAGAAGAGTTTTATTTAAAGCCGGGTTCCATCTATATGGATGGAAATTCATTGGGGCTTCTTTCGAAAAGGGCTGAGCGCACTCTTTTGGAATCTTTGGAAGATTGGAAGGAACATGGGATCGATGGATGGACGCAAGGAAATCACCCATGGTTTTTCATGGCTGAGAAATTGGGAGCGAAGATGGCCCCATTGGTTGGGGCTTCTCCCGAGGAAGTTATCGTAACCGGCTCCACAACTGTAAATCTGCATCAGCTTGTTGCCACTTTTTATAAGCCAGAAGGTACGCGCACAAAAATTTTAGCAGATGAATTAACCTTTCCGACTGATATTTATGCCCTTCAAAGTCAGCTGCGTACACATGGATACGATCCGGAGACAGATCTCATCCGCGTCAAAAGCTCGGATGGCAGATTTCTTGAAGAGGATGACATCATCGAAGCAATGACCGATGACATCGCTTTGATCATCTTGCCTACAGTCCTGTATCGCAGCGGTCAAATATTGGATATGAAACGATTAACTGCTGAAGCTCATAAAAGAGGAATCGTAATCGGATTTGACGGATGTCATTCTATCGGTGCGATTCCGCATTCATTCAGCGAATGGGATGTGGATTTTGCGTATTGGTGCAATTATAAACATTTAAATGGCGGCCCTGGCGGTGTCGGCGGTTTATATGTAAATCGAAAACATTTTGGAACGATGCCTGGATTGGCTGGATGGTTCGGCTCCAAAAAAGATAAACAATTCGATATGGAACATACGTTAACACCAGCTGAATCAGCAGGCGCATATCAAATCGGCACTCCCCATGTGTTAAGTTGTGCACCTTTGATTGGGTCTTTGGACATTTTTATTGAAGCGGGAATCGAGAATATTCGCGAAAAATCCCTGAAAATCAATCAATATTTAATGGATTTAGTCGAATCCGAATTGGCAGACATGGGATTTTTCATTGGAACTCCTAGAGAAGACAAGTGCCGCGGAGGTCATGTAAGCCTTGAGCATAAAGAAGCTGCACGGATATGCAAGGCATTGAAAGAGAACGGTGTCATTCCCGATTTCCGAGCACCTAACATCATTCGTCTCGCTCCGGTTGCACTATATACTTCCTACGCAGAAGTTTGGGAAGTTGTACAAATACTCAAGAAGATCATGTCAGAAAAACAATATGAAAAATTCAAGAATGAGCGTGAAGTGGTCGCATAACATGGAATTCCGCCAGATGGGGCTCATCCCTCAAATGGTCAGTTAATGTGAGCAGGATAAAATCTTTTTTGATAAAAAGGGGATGAACTATGGAGAACAAAAATACTCAATTGAACTTTAAAGATGAGCCAGAAAAAGGATTAAAACGTGAGCTGGAAACAAATCAGCTTTCCATGATCGCTATGGGCTGCGCCATCGGGACAGGGCTATTCCTTGGCAGCGGGCTTGCCATTCAAGCGGCAGGGCCAAGTGTATTGCTCAGCTATGCACTCGGGGCATTCATTGTTTTACTGTTGATGGGCTGTTTAGCCGAAATGACGGTTGCCCATCCCACTTCCGGATCTTTTGGGGCCATTGCTGAAAAGTACATGACTCCGATGGCTGGCTATCTTGTCCGCTATTCTTATTGGATTGCCAATGTTTTGGCTGTTGGGGTTGAGGTAAGTGCAGTCAGCGTGTATATGAAGTATTGGTTTCCGACCGTGCCGGGAATCGTATGGATTTTAGTGTTTGCAGGTGCCCTGATTTATGTAAATGCTACTAGCGTGAATACATTCGCTACATTTGAGTATTGGTTCTCCTTCATTAAAATAAGTGCCATTGTTGGTTTTATCCTTCTTGGATCGTATGTACTATTCGGTTCTTCCGATCAGCCGCATATAGGACCTGAGAACTTTGTAAATGAAGGCGGTTTTTTCCCATTTGGCGGGTGGGGAATGTGGGTGGCCGTATTTATTTCTTTATTCAGCTTTCTTGGAACCGAAATGATAGCGGTTACATCAGGAGAAGCAAAAGATCCGGATGCAGCTGTTCCAAAAGCCTTAAAAGCGACCGTGTTCCGTTTATCCACCTTCTATGTGCTGACAATCGGCATCATGTTGATGATCGTACCGTGGAAAACGGCTGGGATTGAGGAAAGTCCATTCGTCAAAGTAATGGAAATCTTGAACATTCCTGGTGCATCCGGGATCATGAACTTTATTATTTTAACGGCTGCAGTATCTGCCATGAATGCCCAGCTCTATGCTTCAACACGTATGATGTTTTCATTGGCTCGCGGAAAACATGCACCTAGCTTTTTAGGAAAGCTAAACAAAAGGGGCGTTCCGGGAAAAGCACTTGCTGTCTCTACAACCGGGATTTTCATTGCGGCAGGCGTTCATGCGTTACTTCCTGGTTCATCCTATGCATTCATGATGGGGATCTCCATGTTCGGTGCCATGTTCACATGGCTCATGATCTTCATTTCCCATTTGTTTTTCAGGGTTAAATGGGAGAAAACCGGCGGACGCAAATTACCGGTAAGGATGATCGGTTTTCCCTATTTAACGATATTGGGCGCCGTTCTTCTATTCAGCTTAATGATTACAACATGGTTTACAGATTTCAAGATCATGCTTCAATTCGGGATACCTTGGTTACTATTTTTAACTATTGCTTATTTTGTTTCAAAAAGAAGAAATATTAACCATAATGTAATGGAAGAACCTCTGGAAAAGAAGATAAAATAGAATGACGGAATAAATAGTTTTGCATTTGGAAAAGTGAGGAGATTGCGGAATGAAGAATATGGATAACAATGAACAAACAATAACTGGTCTAGAGAAAGAAATTCAAACCGATTTTCAAAAAGCAATGTCTTATGGAGATTATCTCCACCTAGATAAGATTTTAACTAGTCAACATAGATGTTCCGATCATCATGATGAAATGCTATTCATCATTATCCATCAAGCGAGTGAGCTATGGATGAAGCTCATTTTGCATGAGTTGACAGCAGCAACTGAGTCCATCCGCCAAAACAAGTTGGAACCTTCGTTTAAAATGCTGTCGCGCGTTTCGAGGATCCAGCAGCAATTGATCCAGTCCTGGAATGTCCTTTCAACTTTGACGCCGGCTGAATACATGGAGTTCAGGGATAAACTGGGACAATCTTCCGGATTCCAATCTTATCAGAATCGTTTGATTGAATTTGCATTAGGAAACAAAAATGTCCATACGCTATCAGTCTATCAGCACCAAACAGATTTATACGGGCAAATGCAGCAGGCCCTTCATGAACCAAGTATTTATGACGCGGCGATCAATGCACTTGTGGCGCGCGGGTTACCTATTGATCAAGAAGCCACCAGCAGGGATTGGTCACAAAGATATGAACCAAATGCCAGTGTAGAAGAGGCGTGGCTGACAGTTTACCGCGATGTTGAGCAATATTGGGACTTATATGAGCTGGGCGAGAAGTTAGTGGACATTGGCCATCAACAGCAATTATGGCGTTTTAATCATATGACCACAGTGGAAAGAATTATTGGTAATAAACAAGGTACTGGCGGATCATCAGGTGTAACGTATTTAAAAAGAGCGCTCGATCAACACTTTTTCCCGGAACTATGGAGTCTAAGAACGAAGCTATAAGATATTCAAGAAACAGCCAGAAGAGATGGAGGTAAGGTGCATGGGGACATGGATTGATATTTCACAACGTCTGGATGAAAACGTTGCAGTTTGGCCTGGAGATACACCTTTTTCATACAAAGTCAATTGGAGTAAAGAAGAAAGTGGATCTGTCAATGTAGGTCAAATCAATATGAGTATCCACACCGGTACCCATATTGATGCTCCTTTTCATTTTGATGACGATGGAAAAAGAGTGATTGATTTGGATCTCGATTTATATATGGGAAGTGCCCGGGTTATCCATTTACCTAACAAAACAAGCATCGGTGTCAATGAATTATCCAGTATAGACCTGCAAGGCGTTACCCGTCTGTTAATTCGGACGGACGCTTGGAAGAATCGGAGTATGTTTCCACAAACCATTCCTCATATCCAGCCAGAATTAGCGGCATATCTTTCAGAACACGGCGTTCGTCTTATTGGTCTTGATTTACCATCAGTAGATCCCTTGGATAGTAAAGAACTATCTGCACATCATGAACTTGCCGGTCATGGAATTCACATTTTGGAAGGTCTTGTACTAGACGGTATAGGAACGGGTAATTATGAGTTGGCTGCCCTCCCTCTTCCATTAGTTGAAGCAGATGGAAGTCCGGTACGTGCTGTGTTGAAAAAGTTACCCTAACTTATAACAGTGTTGGTAATGAACTAATAAAAAAACGAGCCAGATCAAAAAATGATCTGGCTTGTTTTTTGTTTCATTAAACACCGTATTTATTTCAAGCCGCTTTCCCCTCTCATCCATTATCCTGGGATAATCATGACCATCAAATTTTTCCCCTAAACCAAGTACATCTATGTTATAATTTTCAGAATTCATCACTAAGAGCGGAGGTCCGAATATGGAAAACTTTTATTTGTTCATCATCATGTGCATCCTTCTCATCATCTTACCTGGCCCAGATACAGCAATAGCCACAAGGAATACCGTTACCGTGGGGACGTCGGGAGGTTTTAAAACGATGTTCGGCACATGCTGTGCCCTGCTTATTCATACATCAGCTGCCGTGTTCGGACTTTCAGCAATCATTGTGAAATCCGCTTTACTATTTTCCATCTTCAAATATGTCGGTGCCGTATACTTGGTATATCTAGGCTTCAAGACCCTATGGGGATTAAGGAATAAACAAGTGGCTGCAGCGGCGGAAACGCCCGTCAAAAGTAAGTACGAAAACCAGTCTTGCTTTAAGCAAGGGTTCCTTACCAACCTGCTGAACCCTAAAGTGGCCGTCTTCTTTTTAACGTTTCTGCCTCAGTTCGTGAATCCGGGGAATGATACGTTTTTACCGTTCCTGATCATGGGCATGACGTATACCGGGTTAACTGCGTTGTGGTTTGTCTTTTATATCTATCTGTTGAACCAGATCAGTGCTTTCATGAAAAAGCCTAGAACCCAAGCGATTTTCGAGGGTATAACCGGGACGGTCTTGATCGGTTTCGGGATAAAGCTAGCACTGGAAAAAGCTCATAATTAATTTGAACTGCACCCTAATCGTTAGCCAACATCTAACAATTGGAGGTGCAGTTTTTATGAGTTATGATACAATAAAAACCATAATTTGGTGTTTTTATAAAAGGAGAAAATGACATGCCAACTAATGAAGTTCGGAAAACAAAGGATATCGGTTTTGGTTCACTTTCTTTTGCGCTATGTTTAATCGGAATATTGTTTACCTTACAATTTGGTGATAAGCCTTGTTTTGGAGATAATATTTTAAATACTATCGGACTTAGCGCGTGGTCAAATGGAGATTCAGGCTTTCATTATACAATGTTCTATTCGGCTATATTTTTCATCCCCTCCTTTATCATTGGTCATATTCATCCCGATGATAGGGGAGCAAAGGCAGGGAAAATTATCTCAGGTTTCCTATCCATTCTTATTGTTACAGTACTGTTAATGATTATTATCGATTTTTTGTAAGGGCAAATTAAAGGGTATGAGCCCCATAATACCGAACCCATACCCCACCAAAACCTTTATTAAAGTGTTTACCTTGTTGTGTTCTTTAGTGCTTGCATCACTCAACATAGCCATTCACGAAAAATCTAACCGTTTCGAGCTCGTCCTCGGTTAAATCCCGCTTTAATTCTTTAGCCAATTCCTGCTCCATTAAATCTTGGTTTCCCCGATGCTTGACCACGGTTCTGGCACATTCTTTCATTAGCTTTAACTCCGCCTCCATCTCCTGTCTCGAGCAAGGCCGAGCATGATGGGAGAGGATATATGTTTCGGCATCATAGGCTTCAATTTTCTTAATGAGAAGTGAAGCCTGTTCAGCCGTATAATTCCACTTTTCAGCATAAAGATTGGCATAAAGGCAATCTCCCAGAAATAACGTTTTTTCTTCTTGTACATAAATGATGCAGGAATCTTGGGCATGGTCGCCGCCAACATGTTCAATGATACAGGTTATATTGCCGAGATCGATCGTCATCGTTTTTTCAAAGATGATATCAGGCAGGGGGAAGGTAATCTCTCTATTCGTCCCATGTTCCAATTTGATTGCATCGGCGCAAAAGAGAATCTCCGTCCCTTCTTCGACCCGTTGATCAAGGGCTTGATCTTCCCATGAAAGCTGCTGCATATCTTTCATGTTCGTGTATGTTTTTTCCTGACAAATCACCGGAATCTTGATATTCTCCAGCCCGAATACATGGTCCCAATGTGAATGGGTAAGAACGAGGAAATTCCCGCTTATATCATGCCGAAGCAATTCGTCCTTAAAGAGCTGTGCATGCCTGACAGAGTTACCGGCATCGATGATGAGCGTTTTCTTGTTTCCCGTAACGGCGGCAAGTACCGGGCGATCGGTTTCCTGAACTGGCGGCAGATAGGCAATATGTTTCGATAGGTGCTGTAATGTTTGCATGTTTCTGTTCTCCTTACGATAGTTGTGATTAGCTTGCTCAAGTATAGCAAATTACACATGCTTTCATAAGATACACTCCGCGAAAGGTTAAAAAGACAACAATCACTCAGATTGCTGTCCTTTCGTCATCATTTAAATGAACCTATTCAAATATACGGTAATTTTCGAGAGGGCATTTAAAAAGGTGGCTTTAAAAAAAGACTCTTCCTTTTTCAGATCTTCAGGCAGTTCTATATATTTTTTATTGTCAGCAATGAGTGTACTATTCGACATTTTCGACTCGATCGCCCCTGTTAGCTGCTCTGCAAATGCTTCACTATCGATGACCACCATCGATTCTGTATTTAAAAAGGCCGATCGAGAATCCAAATTGTAGGAACCCACTGCACTTAATCGTTGATCATAGACAACCGATTTACCATGCAAAGAATAAGGCTTTGAATATTCATAAAGCCTTGCCCCCGTTTCAACGATACTATCCCTACGCGCCAAGTATCCGGAAAAAGCGATCACATTCGGGGTTGATGCCGTAGAGTTGGTAAGTATCGTCCAATCAGCCTTTGAATCCAGCTTCTTCGGTACATATTGCTTCAAAGCATCCGCGGGAACAATATAGGGACTTTGAATAATTACCGATTGATTGGCATTCGCCGCAATATCCAATAAAGATCTCCACACAAAAGGGTATTTATTGAAACGTTCGATTGGATTATGAATGAAGGACACTTTTTTAGTAGGTGTTGTAGCCTTGCTCCAATCGACGGCTGGATGAACGAAATCGGCTTCAGTTTGCAAAGCTGCGCTGTATTGTTTCACCAATGCATCTCTTTCACGTTTCCCTTTTTCCGTTTGCCTTTTCGAAAGGTTTGAAAAGACATCGCTCGTATACGGATGGTTCCATAATTCATTCATATAGACCTTCATTTCAACGATTACACTATCTTTTTCCTCTTTAGCATTGAAAATGAGCACATCCCTGTCATAGACATAATTCTTCGGCGGCTTGCTGGCTAAATACTTATCGGCGATATTTCTCCCTCCGATGATGCCCAACTTCCCATCTACAATGATGATTTTGTCATGAAGGCGATTATGCCAGGTCCACGGCTTAAATGGCTTAACGGTTTCGTAATATCTTAATTCAATGTTTTCATGCGAGGCCAAGGCATAACGGGCACTGCTTAATTGACCTCTGAGTCCATGAGATATTCCATCCAAAAGAATTCGGACTTTGACACCTCTGTCAGCCGCTTCGATCAAGGCTCCAATAATAAGTTCGGTTGATTTGCCTTTTCCAAAAGCATAGTAGGCAATATTGATTGAATGCTGGGCTTCCTGGATCATTCGCATCCGAGCGAGTCCCGACTCATAGCCGTCTTCGAGAAGCAGGACACGATCCACGGTGGATTCCTTCTCACCCATATATTCACTCACATGTTTAATCGGCCTATTTTCTTTTTTTTCTGCTTTGGGGAAAAGAACCACTGCAGTCACCACTACATAAAGGAAATATAATAGAAGAACGATCAGAAACCCTATTATTGCCGTTTTTACAGTCATTGAGCACCCCCCCTTCAAGCGATATTTTATTACTATTTGTAATATGCGAAGACTCTATTCACCATCTGCATGCTTGATAGTATCAAGCGATGCCACTAACCCACTTTGCTTGATTCTAGGTGCACTTTTTTTCTTTTTAAATGTGACAAAGTGGTGAACATGAAAGCCGTTGCATAATATGATATAGAAGGAGGGATTTCATGCTTAAACAACCTGGTAAAATAAGTATCTTCAATTATTGTTTTGCATTAGGGGTATCAGAAGTATTCTTTTTATCCAGCTTTTATCTTTCCATTCTTGACGTTTCATTATTTGCGATCGCTTTACCATTTTCCGCTTTATTTCTAATGTTCTCCCTGTACCTATTCCTTCGAACGCACAAAGCAGTAAAGACCTTACCCAACCAAGAGGAACGAAGAAGCGAAATTCATGCATTCTATCATCAATCTTTCGGGATTTTCACGATCATTTTTTTCACTTTACTTTTTGTAGCTTTAGCCTTTATTCCTTGGCTCGGAAACGGCGGCCATTTCTATCTTCTTTATTGTTTACCTATGGCCTTGCTTTGTATGATCCCTTCGATTGTATCTTATAAAGGAATGAGATTATTCAAACTGGAAGCCGGTGGGAAATTAACGAAAATCTAATTATTTACCAAACCTTCGTTTCATGAAACTCTGGAAATGATCAAAGAAACCAATCGGTGCTCTTTCCATGTTTTTTTGTTGGTAAGTCAGTGGCTACTCAATCATGAAAGTAACCCTTTTCCTACATACATCTGGCCGGATGGTATGGAGGGGGTTACTTTTTTAATGTAACCGAGCTGTCTGTAGCACATTTCTTGTATATTTTATTTACGAAAAACCTTACATAACTATACCAACCATGTAATATACTCTGTCCCATTTAGTTTAACTTCTACATGCGGACGTAAAACTAAATGGGATTTTGACTGCTTTCACATATAAACCAATTAAACATATAAGTTAAATAAAAGGAGAAATGGGAACAAGCTTTACTGTGAATAACCCCAGAACAAGAAAAGAAGAACTTAACATGAAATAAAGACTTCTTTTCTATGAGACTTATTATTTAGAAATGCAAAAGTAATTTGTCTTTCATTTGACGGAGCATAGCTTTTCTTGTATCATCGTCTACTTGTGGAACACTGCAGAATACTCTTTCGGTAACCCTTTTTTCCCTGCACAGAATTTATTAATACTCCCGACTCCACCGTAAGCATAGAAAACATATATCCCTCTAAACTACACTGCAGTTCTCTATGGATAACACATTTTCATTAAACCTTTTTTAATAAAAATAGATTCCCTTAAAAAAGGATTCTTAAATGTTAGTTGATACGATCATCTCCTAGAATGGAATGATAATTAAACTGAAATTTCAGGTGAAAAAGGATGATACGAAATGGATGATGCAAAAACGATTTTAGTTACAGGCTACGCCAAAGTTCCTAAAGCACTATCAATGTTTGACATTCACAAACGTGTAGGGATTGTTCTTGAGATTAATAAAGTAACACATATCATAGAAAATGCAGATGTCACTTTCATCGCAAAGTTGCCTTGGGACTTTTATAAAAGATTAATGATAGGATATGATTTATCTCAAGGAGTCACTCCATTAATTAAAACAATTCGTCAATGTCATGAATCTCCATCCCGACAAGTTATTATTGTGGCTTTACAAGCTGTCGAACAACGATATGGGGACTTTCTTAAACAATGAGGAACTGCTTGCCTTTTGATGTATCTCAGGAATAAAACCACATGTGTCAATGACTGCATCCTTATTACTCTCCTTTTGGAAAGAAATCATTACCACCTTTAAACCTTCTATGAAGTCCTACTTTATTTAGTTCGATTCGCATTGCGTTAAACTTCATCTTAAAAACTTTGTATGTTAAACTCCTTTAGTGGGGATTATCTACAGGGAGTTTGGAGAAAATGAATAAGGGTATTTATTTTCTCTCCTTTCTCCAAATGGGAGTTTTTTATTGTTTGAAAATACAACAGGAGGATTCAACTATGCATTTATTGCCGCGGGAAATTGACAAGCTTATGATAGTGGTGGCAGCAGACCTTGCAAGGCGCCGGAAAGATAGGGGATTGAAATTAAATCACCCTGAAGCTTGTGCGCTCATCACTTATGAGGTATTGGAAGGCGCAAGGGACGGGAAAACTGTTGCTGAACTTATGGAATACGGGGCTACCATTTTGACGCAAGATGATGTCATGGATGGAATACCTGAAATGATTGATGATATTCAGGTTGAAGCAACTTTCCCAGATGGAACGAAGTTAGTGACTGTCCACAGCCCTATAAGATAAAAAGGAGGGATGACTAAATGCTGCCTGGAGAATACATTTTAAAAGAAGAAGAGATTATTTGTAATGAAGGAAGCGCTGTTTTTTCCATTTCTGTTACAAATACAGGAGACCGCCCTGTTCAAGTCGGGTCACATTTTCATTTTTACGAAGTAAATGAAGCACTCCGTTTTAATAGAAAAGAAGCTTACGGTAAGAGATTGAATGTCCCTGCTGGAGCAGCTGTTCGTTTTGAACCCGGAGATGAAAAAGAAATACAACTTATTAATTTTGCAGGAGAGCGTCGTGTATATGGGTTCAATAATAAAGTAGACGGCAAATTAGAAAGTGAGGGTGAATCATGAGTTTTAGAATGTCCCGAAAGCAATATGCTGAAATGTACGGACCAACTACAGGGGACTCTATCCGCCTTGCAGACACAGATTTGTTTATTCAAATTGAAAAGGATTACACTACATATGGAGAAGAAGTAGTGTTTGGTGGCGGTAAAGTCATTCGGGACGGTATGGGCCAGCATCCCCTTGCCACCCGCAAAGACGACGGTGTTGCAGATACCATCATAACAAACGTCGTAATCTTGGATTACACAGGAATTTGTAAAGCCGATTTAGCCATTAGGGATGGCAAAATTTTTGGTATTGGTAAAAGTGGAAACCCGCTCGTTATGGACAATGTGGATATTATCATTGGCGCATCTACAGAAATCATTGCCGGTGAAGGCCTGATTGTGACTGCTGGAGCCATCGATACCCACGTTCATTTTATCAATCCGGAACAAGTACAGGTCGCACTAACGTCTGGAACGACAACATTAATCGGCGGCGGTACTGGTCCTGCAGCTGGATCCAAGGCTACTACGGTTACTCCGGGCGAGTGGAATATTCATCGCATGCTTGAAGCTGCAGAAGGACTTCCTATTAACATTGGCTTTACAGGTAAAGGTCATGCTGCTTCCATTGAACCTTTAACCGAGCAAGTGAAAGCTGGAGTTATCGGATTAAAAGTTCATGAAGACTGGGGAGCCACAGGTTCTTCTCTTGACTATGCACTAAGGGTAGCAGATGAATATGATATTCAAGTTGCCCTGCACGCAGATACATTGAATGAAAGTGGATTCATGGAAAATACCATGGCTGCAGTAAAAGACCGAGTCCTTCACATGTACCACACCGAAGGGGCAGGCGGTGGCCATGCACCTGATCTAATCAAATCGGCAGGTTATCATAACATTCTGCCATCATCAACGAACCCCACCCTCCCTTATACCGTAAATACTATCGACGAACACCTTGATATGGTAATGGTTTGCCATCATTTAAATCCTTCAGTTCCGGAAGACATTGCATTTGCAGACTCTAGAATTAGAAGGGAAACAATTGCAGCAGAAGATATTCTTCACGATATGGGCGTATTTAGCATGGTAAGCTCAGATGCCCAAGCAATGGGCCGTGTAGGAGAAGTCGTCCTACGCACATGGCAAGTTGCAGACAAAATGAAAAAACAAAGAGGCACCATGCTAGGAGATAGCAAATATTCCGACAACAACCGGGCTAAACGCTATATTGCCAAATACACTATTAATCCAGCCATTACACACGGGATTTCAGAGCATGTAGGTTCAATTGAAGTTGGAAAATTGGCTGATTTAGTCCTTTGGTCTCCGAAGTTTTTTGGAGTAAAGCCAGAAATGGTGCTTAAAAACGGCTTAGCGGTTACCGGGTTAATGGGTGATGCAAATGCTTCCATCCCAACTCCGCAACCTTATATTCATCGTCCAATGTATGCCCAGTTTGGGAAAGCCTTATCAAAAAGTTCGGTGACTTTCATTTCTCAAGCTGCCTATGATGCTGGTGTTCATGAGAAACTTGGATTACAAAAAATGATTTTACCTGTTGGCGGAATTCGGACCCTGACTAAGAAAGATATGAAATTAAATGGGGAAACACCTGATATTACTGTTGATCCGCAAACATATGAAGTGAAAGTAAATGGTGAGCTGCTGACATGTGAGCCGGTTGATACCGTTCCAATGGGTCAGCGATATTTCCTATTCTGAGGTGAAGAGTATTGATTATTGAAAAAATCGTCACTAATTTAGAAAAGATGGATACTAACGAAATTAAAAGGCGTCACATAGAAAAAGTATACTTGGAAAGTGCACATTTAATGAAGCGCATCCAAAGGGTCAAGACGGATCACGGTAATGAACTTGGTATTCGGTTAAAAGAGCCTCGAGATCTTTTGGCTGGGGATGTATTATATATGGACGATAAAAATATGATCGTCATAGATGTGCTGTCAGATGACTTACTAGTTATCAGTCCCCGAAGTATAAAAGAAATGGGTACAATCGCCCATCAACTAGGCAACCGTCACCTCCCTGCTCAATTTGAAGAGGATGATATGCTGGTCCAATATGACTACTTGGTTGAGGAATTACTTCTGGAACTTGGAATTCCTTTTAAACGGGAGGAACGAAAAGTGAAACAAGCGTTCCGTCATATAGGCCACAGTCATGAATAATCATATTCTCTCATTGTTTCAGCTTTGTGACTCTAATTTACCTACAGGCGCCTTCAGCCATTCCTTCGGTTTGGAGAGCTATATACAAGAAAATCAAGTTGTAGACAAGGAGACATTTTTCCAGTGGCTGAAAGTGTATTTACATGAGCAGCTCATCTACACAGATGGGCTTGTCTCGAGTCTCGTTTATGAAGCCCTAATGAAAGAGGATATTCAAGAAATCTGGAAACTGGATCGCCTGATAACTGTCCAGAACTTGCCGAGGGAAACACGGGAAGGAACGCAAATGATCGGGGACCGAATGCTTAAACTCACTGAATCACTTTATGATATGCCCATACTCTCGCATTACAGAGCGGAAATTAAGAAAAAGAGTTCATTTGGCCATCCAGCCATTGTATTTACGATGGTAGCTCATGGACTTGGGGTAACAAAACAAGACACCCTCCTCTATTATTTATATTCTGCCATATCCAGCCAAGTACAAAATGCAGTCCGAGCCATTCCTCTTGGACAAACAGCAGGCCAAACGATCACTCATAATTTCATACCTGAAATAACACAGGCAGCGGTTAGAATCATGCAACTGACGAAAGACGATTTTGGCATTGTTTCTCCAGGTATTGAGCTGTCTCAAATGAAACATGAGCGCGTTAACATTCGAATATTCATGTCATAGTTTTTTGAAAGAATCAGTAGTAAAGGACGTGTTTTAATGGAACCAATTAGAATCGGTGTTGGTGGACCTGTTGGAGCAGGTAAAACAATGCTTGTAGAAAAATTGACTCGCCATCTCGAAAATGAAATAAAAATGGCAGTTGTCACAAACGATATTTACACAAAAGAAGACGCGAAATTTTTAATCCAAAATGGAGTACTTCCAGAGGATCGGATCATTGGTGTAGAAACGGGCGGCTGTCCCCACACTGCCATTCGAGAAGATGCTTCTATGAACTTCGCCGCTATCGATGAATTAATCGAGCGCCACCCAGACGTTGAACTTATTTTTGTTGAGAGTGGCGGAGATAATCTTGCGGCTACTTTCAGCCCCGAACTGGTTGACTTCTCTATTTATATTATTGATGTTGCACAAGGGGAAAAAATCCCGCGTAAAGGCGGACAAGGTATGATCAAATCAGATTTGTTCATCATTAATAAAACGGACCTTGCTCCTTATGTCGGTGCAAGTCTTGAAGTAATGGCAAAAGATACAAAAGTATTCCGTGGCGACAAACCATTCGTCTTTACAAACTTAAAAAATGATGATGGCCTTCCTGAAGTAATTGACTGGATTAAGCAGCATGCTTTATTAAAAGGTTTAGATTAATATGACAGATTGGACTGGCACTTTATCTCTGGAACTAGAAGATCGGAAAGGAAAAACCGTCGCGAAAAGGGTGTACTTTCAGGGTGCACTCAAAGTTATGCGGCCGATTTACTTTGATGATTCAGGGCAGGTTTGCTACTACCTTCTAAATCCCGGTGGCGGTTATTTAGATGGCGATCGATACAAGATGGAGATAACAGCTGATGAAGGATCCAGAGTTACTTTAACTACGCAATCGGCGACAAAAGTTTACAAAACGCCAAAAAGCCATGCCTATCAGGAAACCAACATATCCTTACAAAAAGGTAGTTATTTAGAATACCTTCCTGATCCACTGATCGCTTATGAAAATGCTCATTATAAGCAAAAAAATGTGGTTTATATGGAAAGCGGAGCAACGTTCATTTATACGGATATTCTTACTCCCGGCTGGTCCCCGGGGGGCAAAAAGTTCAGCTATAATACTATTCAATTAATTACCGAAGTTTTTTTGGATGGAGCACTTGGTGTGTTTGACCATATTAAATTAATACCTGAAAAACAATCGATATCGGGTCTAGGTTTCATGGAAGGCTTTACCCATCTTGGCTCAATGATCGCAATCAGCGAATATACGAACGATGCCCTTCTCGATGAATTGTATGAAACTATTCAAATGGAAGAAACGAGTTTTAAATTTGGAATTTCAAAGTTGGCAGTGCCCGGCCTTAGCATACGAATCCTTGCGAACTCAACCCAGGTCATTGAACGAATATTGAATCATTGCCATAAGGTCATCAGCGAGAAGTGGAATAATCGTACACCAGGCTCATTACGGAAATACTAATACATTCTCCTGATGTTGATTCCTTAAAAGGCAAAGAACAGATGTTGAGTATGGTATTATACCGTGTACCCTCATTAACAGTTTGGAGTGTCCTATTGTGCGATTAAAGACCGACTTTTCATGAACTGTTCCCTATTATATGGACAGTCTTAAATAAAGACCTATATAATAGACAATTAATAGATAATTACCACTCAGGATTTGGACCGATTTTGCAACTCCGGAACATTTACGGAAATCCAGAAAAAAATCCAAATACAAACTTTCATGAGAGGGGTTACATTATGCCTGAAGATAAGAATGCAAAACCCGAACTTGAAGATTTTGAAGTGGAAACAGTGTTTGAGAATCGTGTTCATGAGCGACACGGATTCACTTTTAAGGTCCAAGGCGATGAATTCAAGGGGCATTTTCATGAAGATGAGATCTATTGGCTCCACCCACACCCGAAACAAATGATTGGTGAAAGTAAAGTAGAAGCAATTGAATCTACCATACATTCATTAATGCGACACTATGGCATTTCAAAAGAGATTGCAGACCTTGAATTAAAACCAGCATTTGAAGACCGCATACATGAACGCCAACAATTTTCCTTGCAAGTGCAGGGAGAGGAATTCAAAGGCTTTATTCACGAAGGAGAAATCCAATGGTTCCATCCTCAGCCAAAGCAAAAGCTTAAAGATGATCTTATTGAGGCAATTGAAACAGAAATCCATCAAAAAGTAGCGAAACAAGTAAATGAAAACAAAGAAAATATTTAGTAATAAATGACATAGGAAAAGGAGGTCTCTGTCAAAGAGACCTCCTTTTCCTATGTCATGAGTTCATTTCTTATTCTTATCTCCACTAAAATCATTAAAATCAAGCACACGCTGACAAAGTCTTTGCATTAACCTCGTTTCATGGGTGACAACGATAATTCCCATCTCTCTCTTTTTAGCAATTTCAATGAGTGCCTGCCAAATTTGGGCTTGTGTGATTGCGTCAAGCATTGTTGTCATTTCATCTGCAATTAAAAAACGTGTATCAGGCCCCAATGCACGGGCAACACAAAATCGTTGCAGCTCTCCTCCAGATAGTTCGTTAGGCCAGCGTGCTAGCCATTCCTGCTCAATCCCCAGTAATTCTAACAACGCTTTATCAGGTTGATATCCTTCATTAAGAATCTTATGCATCTTCCATTTAGGATTGATTGCCTTCTCTGGATGCTGAAGGACCATTTGAACAGGATGATATCCGTTCAGTGGCAATGATGCTCCATTTAAGAGTACCTCTCCCTCAATAGGTGTTTCAAAACCCGCCAATATCCGGCAAAAGGTTGTTTTCCCTTGTCCACTGGGGCCCTTGATACCCACGACTTCCCCTGGTTTTAGCGTCAAATTGACTCCTTGGAACAACCATGGTCCATCTCCATATCGAAATCCGATATCTCTTGCTTCAAGTTGCATGAAAACACCTCACCATTCCGCCCCGAAGACCTCGCATTTCAGGTTGTTCCTGTCGGCATACGGGAGTCGCCATTTCGCAACGAGGCGCAAATAAACATCCTGCTGGCAATGAACTTGGATGAGGTTGAGCACCCGGAATTGGGGTAAAATCATTTTGAGGTAACGCTCTCCACAAAGCCTTACTATATGGATGACGCAGTTCCTCACCCTGTCCTGTAAAGTTCTCCGCCGGGGCTATCTCAACTGTAGTTCCTGAATAAAATACAGCAATTTTATCAGCAATATTTAGGGTCGATTCAATATCATGAGTGATCAACATCACTGCACAACCATTGTCTGCAACCTCTCTAAGATTATTTAACGCTTCCATTATGACATCGGGATCGAGCCCTGGAGTAGGCTCATCCGCAATAATCACTTTTGCCCCGCTTACCATGGCAGTTGATAGAAGTGTCCTCCTTGCCATACCTCCAGAAAGTTGAAATGGATACATATCCTCCACCTCTGGCCGTAGGTGATAGCGCTCAAAGACCTCTCGTTGGACCGATACAGCATCACCGGATTTTACTGATGTGCGGACCTGATTTCCAACGCGCATCAGTGGATCGAGAAAGTTTACCGATTGTGGTACAAGGGCAATTTCCTTACCTCTTAATACGGTTTGCCGAGCAGTGGTGAGATCCTCTCCTGCATATTTAATCCGTCCACTTATACTCGCATTTCTTGGCAATATCCCTAGAATGGCATGTGCGAGCAGACTTTTCCCCGATCCACTTGCTCCTACAACGGCAAGAACCTCACCTGCCTCAAGAGTGACATTTAAACTTGATATAACTTTATGATTTTTCTTTTTAAATCCATTATATTGCTTAAAGGATACTGATAAATTTTCTACTTCAAGAATAGGCATTTGTTAAAACTCCTCTTAAAATCGAAAGTAGCATATGGGTGACTAATCGTGAGCCCTATTAGGATCCAAGTGCAACCGGATATTTTCTCCTATCTGATCAAACGTTCTCACGATAATCAATAGACATAGCCCTGGAAAAAAGGCAAGCCACCACATACCTGAAGATAAATACTTCATAGATTCTGATAGAATAATTCCAATTGCCGGCTCGTGAGGAGACAATCCCAAACCTATAAATGTAACAGCTGCCTCATGTAAAATAACATGAGGAAACAATAGCATGAACCCAATTAAAAGCTGCGGGAAAACATGGGGCAGAATATGATGGAAAGCGATCCACCATCGAGATTTCCCCATTTTCTGAGAAACCTGAACATATTCTGCTGAACGAACTTGCATGACCTCTGCCCGGATGACTCGGGCAAGGCTTGGCCAATGAGTTAAAGTTAAACCAATTACAATCCCTTTAAATCCTCCCCCTAATGTAAAAGCGATTAGAATAAGGGTTACGAGATGCGGTACACTCAGAAATAGGTCGATAAGCCATGAAATGAGACGATCCGCCATTTTTCCCATTGTTGCAGCTGCCATCCCCAAGAATAGAGCAATTGACGCGCTCCCCATCGCTCCAATCAATCCAACCCCCATACTTAAGGAAAGTCCCATTACCGTACGTGTAAACATATCTCTGCCCAACCAATCCGTACCAAAGGGATGAGCTAATGATGGGGAATCATTTCGCTCATCAAGATTCGTCTCGATTCTCCCCTCATCAATAAAGATACCACCTACTATGACAAGTACTAAAAAAGCAAGTAAGATTAGGATCATATAAAGCGTCCGCTGCTTTCGATTTAGAGCAAATCGTTTAACATTCTCTTTATTTTTGTTTTTGAGGCCTGGAATCATAACTTCTCCCCTCCCTCATTCTGGGATCTAATAAACGATAGCTTAAATCAGCAAGTAAATTTCCTACAAAAACAAATATTGTACTACATATAACCAATCCCAATAAAAGGGGGACGTCTCCCCTAAGCCCAGCTTCTACCGTAGCTTGTCCTAAACCGGGATATGAAAAAACTTGCTCAGCCAGCACTGCTCCACCAAACAATTCACTAAAAGCCGCGAATTGTAAGGTAATCGCCGGCAAAGCAACATTACGCAATCCATGTCTCCAAAACAAGACAAATCCTTGTTCACCTCTCGCCCTAGCAAATAAGACATAATCACTAGAAAGAACATCAATCAGCTTCTGGCGCGTATGCAAGGCCACATTAGCAACCCCTACTATACTAAGCGTGATTGCCGGAAGAATAAGGTGCATGATTCGATCCATCATTGTGACATTTTCCGCAAGGACCCCAGCTGGAACTCCCATTCCAATCGGAAACCATCTTAGCCAAACGCCAAAAACGATAAGGATAAGGAGCCCCACCCAAAAGGTAGGAGTTGAAGCAAGAGTGAAACAGTACCATTTTATTATTCGATCGATCCAAGTCCCTTTTTTCATGGCCGCTATAACACCCATGGAAAATCCAATTATCCCTGATAATATCCAGGCTGATATCATGAGTGCCAGGGAATTTAAGAATCGTTCACCGATAATGTCCATTACCGGGCGGCGAAATATCATTGAAGTTCCTAAATCACCTGTAAGTACCGCAGATCCCCAATTCAAGAATTGCACCATGACTGGTTGGTCCACTCCCCAATATTCAGCTATCTTCTCCCGTTGCTCAGGACCCACCTTCAACATATCGGCTCCGATATAGGCTTGGATTGGATCAATCGGAGAGTTTTTTATTAATAGAAAGGAAATTAAACAAATGGCAATCAATAATGTGGCCATTCTTAATCCTTTCAATAATAGAAATAATCCTAGCTTTCCACCTCTAAGTTTACGCATAATTAGTTGGACCATTTCCATTCAACTATGTTATCTGTTGCAGGCCAACCATGCCCATGGACATGGATTCTTTGTTCCCCGATATCAAGTCCATCTTTCACTAAGTACAAATGATCAATATTCACTAACCAGGCCCATGGAGCGTCACCCTTTGCACTTAAGCCCGTTGTTCCATCCCATTGTGCTTTTTTCCAATACTCGATTGCTTCTGTTTCACTTGTAGCAAGAAGGGCTTTATCAAAATATTCATCCACCGTTTTATTTTGATAATATCCGGTATTATAAAAGTCTACCCCTGCAAATTTGCTACTATAAATGTTATACATCTCATGAGGGTCATGGCTCCCCCAACCTAATAGGACTGCATTTGAATACATTTTCTTTTCAATAATATCCCAACTTCCTCCTTCTACTTTAATCTGGATTCCCAGTGGCTTGATCATATCGGCCACAGAAATTGCAAGAGATTGCCTGATTGCATCACTCGCTAAGTAATAAAGAGTGAACTCAGCTTTCAAAGAATCCTTCTCAAGAATCCCATCTCCATCTGTATCCTTCCATCCGGCTTCTTTCAAAAGTTTCCGCGCACCGTCAAAATCAGCATCTTTAATGGTTGTATCCGGGTTCCACCAAGGAAGGCCATCCACTGAAGTATAAGCTGGTGTACCACGCCCCTCTAAGACTCCATCAACTAAAGCTTTTCGGTCTACCGCAATATTAATCGCATGACGAATCGCTGGATCAGCAGTTACATCGTTACCAATTGGTAATCCATCTTCAGTAAAGTCCCCTGATTTTACAAATGGAAAGACGATTCCTCGATTATCAACTGTTTTCACCGATTCCAACCTCATTCCAGGCACTTCCTGGTTACTAAATGCAGCTGGTATATAAGCAAGATCGACCTTCCCTGCTTGTGCAGCAGCAAAAGATGCATCCTCGTTTAGAAATAGAAAGGTAATCTTTTTAAAAAACGACTTTTTGCCATAATATTCAGGATTAACCTTTATAATGAGCTGTTGCCCTTTGTCCCATTGTACGAGCTGATAAGGTCCTGACCCTATAGGATTTTCAGCATAGTCAGCGCCATAAGCATGTTTTGGAACGATTCCTGTTCCTACTAAGGAATTAACAAATGTTGATTGAGGATCTTTTAACGTGAATTTTACGGTGTAATCATTGATCGCCTCCACTTTATCCATACCATTAAGATCAACGACCGACCCATTTTTGGTAGCTGTTTCAAATGTAAAGACTACATCGTCGGCGGTTAATGGTTCGCCGTCTGAAAATTTCACATCCTTACGTATGTTCACTGTCCAAACCTTTCCATCTTCATTGACTTTATAACTTGTTGCAAGATCATTTACAATGTTAAGCTTGTTATCTCTTTTTAGTAGAGTACTTTGGAAAAGCGGTGAGCCATAACGTCCCCATCCGGTCGTTGGATCAAAACCTGCTTCAGGCTCTGAACCAAATGCCATCACAAGCTCATCCTTTTTCTTCTGATTAACGTCACCATTCGAATCATCAGATTGATTGGATTCTAATTGATTGCAACCGATTAATATAATAGAAGAAACTAAAGTAATTAATACGATAATTCCAAACATTCTTTTTCTCATTTGTTCCCACCTCATAATTTATAGTCTTAAATAAGTTCGCTACTTAACTGATATAAAATAAAGAAGAAATACATGGGTGTAAATATCACCCGATTTAAAGGAATAAACAACCAACTTGGTAAAAAGCATTTTATTCAAGATAGATATGAAACAAATGTCCATACTAAGCAGGTGTTGTTGTTACAGGAGGTATTAGAAATCTTGTCTAAAATGAAGAGGAATGCGGGTTTATTGGCGCCTAAACTATATCAAAATAGTATAAGACGAGAAGATTCCCTATTATGATTAGGAAACTTACTCGTCTATTCTTTATCTAATATTAGATTTTCTACTGAGGGACTCGCTTTGCAAGATATTAGTAAAGAACTATTTCCAAACAACAATGGGAACTGACTTTTTGTCAAGTATACGATTATTTCGACTATTAAACAACTTTATTAGTAACAATAAATCAATTTGATATAGTTTCTAGCATAAATGACCGTTCAGAAATGAGATTTTGAGAGGCAAACGCGGGATTTTAAACACACCCATTCGAATCCAGACATAAAAGAGTACAGGGGACTTAACAAATCTTAAAAATGGTACACTAAGGCTCATATGATCTAATTTTTTTCATCCCAATATACCAAATTGCTTTTCTATATTTATTTGTTGTTTATATCCAAAAACAGATGCAGTTAGTCTTCTTATTATATCCATGCCTTACAAAAAAAAATCCCACATAAAGTGAGAACATTCTTTGCATGTATATCCTTTATTGTTCCACTACACGGCCATCTTTATAAATGTGGAACCACCCAATCGTTCCTGTGCCGCCTTGATCGATCCAATCTTTATTAGCTGCTTTTATAGTTGTAATAGGCTTTTCCTTTGCCATCTTTCAGCAATCTGCCATCACCGCTGAATACGATCTTGTTACCCAGCTTCTTCTTCCCTAACGCGATCGCGTCTTTCTCCGTGAACTGTTTTCTTTCCACCTTATTCTCATCTAAAGCAGCCCATGTCAGGGGACCGACTATACCATCTGAACTCAAGTTATGATCTACTTGAAACTCCCTTACCACATTTTGTGTTTGGGTACCGAAAATCCCATCTACGCCTACACTATATTTAACATCTTTAAGGCTTTGCTGTAAGTCTCTTACATAACTTGAACGTGAGCCTTTCCTGAGGGTCGGGCGCGTTTCCGCCTTCGTTTCGATTTTCTCCTTTGTTGCTGCGTGGGTAATTGAAGTTCCCGTTCCTAGTGGGGCCAACATCAGGGCAACAGTTGGAATGATGACCAATAATTTTTTCTTCAACACATATAACCTCCATTCATTTGATCACTCCTGCAGGTTTCTGGCACTTTCCTTGGAGCCCATTCATTATAACGTAAGGAGTAGTTTTATTGGTGTTTTATTACTTTAATTATAAAAAATGGTAAATATTATCCATGGTATGTATTAAGCTTATATGATGGAGGTCCCTTTTCTTGGCTAAAACAAAATGATCCCCTAAAGGGGATCATTTTGTTTTAGTGATTTTATGGCTGTTGTTGATTCTGCCCTTGCATCCCAGTTCCCATGCCCATCAAGTTAGTGGCAAGCGGCACCATATTATTCATTTTCCCGCCATTTCCACTCAACATTTGATAAGTAGCAATACCTACTCCGACCGAAGCGACAACTGGCAAAATTTTATTCATGTTAGCCTTCATCTTAATCACCTTATTTTATATATTTTTGTTCATTTCCTGAACTCTTATATCTTGTTCAAAAAAACCCAAAAAATTCAAGATGATTGTAACCGAAACGATTAGTTATAAAAATACGTTTGATAGGGAAAATTCTTTCAGGAGGGATATTATGCAAGTACTCTTCAAATGAGGTGAATATTCATATGCCAATGTTGGATGTGGACGGTATTAGCTTGTATTATTCTGTTAAGGGAAACGGTGTTCCTATTGTTTTTATTCATCCTCCAGTACTGACAAGTGTGAATGTCCAATACCAACTGAAGGAATTATCAGAAGAGTTCAAAGTTATCACTTTTGATATTAGGGGTCACGGAAGAAGTCAGTATTCAAGACGCCAGTAACTTATCCCCTGATTATAGAAGATATCAATCATCTATTGGATCATTTGGAAATTAAAAAAGCTATATATGCGGTTATTCGACCGGACCATTGCATCATTACGCTTATTTATTACATGAAAAATTGCCATATACGGAATTAAAATTCATTGAACATGCCAAGCATCAGGTCCCTACAAAAGCGGCTAATGATTTAAATGAAAGCATTAAGCGTTTT
This sequence comes from Peribacillus sp. NPDC076916, assembly GCF_050269675.1. Classification (NCBI taxonomy): domain Bacteria; kingdom Bacillati; phylum Bacillota; class Bacilli; order Caryophanales; family Bacillaceae; genus Peribacillus; species Peribacillus sp. NPDC076916. The sequence continues at coordinate 297,449 of NZ_JBNNIU010000003.1, read as the reverse complement.
ATCCATACACGAACTGTTTGATTCTATCAACTGATAAATTTAATGGAGTGAAAAAAATTGGGAAGAGATAAAAGCATACTGATTCATTTATTATTTCTATTGCTAGTCACTGCCGTTTTTATTTGGTCAGTCATTAAGCCTGCAGGATACTTGATATGGACAATGGAAGTACTTCCTGCCGTTGTGTTTCTGATTTATTTACTTGCTACATATAATAAATTCCGCCTCACTACATTATCCTATTTAGTTATTGCCGTTCTTTCAATCACCATGTTCATCGGTGGCCATTATACGTACTCAAAAGTCCCTGCATTTAATTGGCTAAAAGATCATTACGATCTAAACCGGAACCACTATGATCGGTTTGGGCATTTCCTGAAAGGTTTATTTGCGATTGTGATTAGAGAAATATTAATACGTAAAACCCCTCTAACAAAAGGACCGTGGTTATTTGCTGTAACATTAAGTTTTGCGCTTGCCATTGGAGCCTTATATGAAATCATCGAATGGATAACTGCCATTGTTTCAAAAGGTGGAAAAGCTTCAAAGGAATTTTTAGGAACACAAGGTGATATTTGGGACGCACAATGGGATATGTCTTTAACATTAATAGGCTCTATCCTTGTATTGTTCACCTTGTCCAAACTTCATGACAAGCTGTTACGAAAAGTGAAAAATTGAGAAGAAAAAAAGATGAAATATTGGGTCCGACCTACTAACAAAAACTGTAAAGGCTTAAAGGAATTACAATCAGGATCTTCACGAAGCCCTATAATATCAAATTAGAATTTGATCGTTAATATGATGCTCCATATGTTCTATGGAAATCAACAGCATTCAATATCAGGTCCAAAAGAAAAAACCGAAATCAACAAAAGATTTCGGTCCCACTATAGACAAACTCGAAGGAAAGTCAGTTTGCCTGCAGTTTTTTATTTAAAAACAGACCAGTTGATTGGAACGGAGGGTACGAGACTCCTGCAGGAAAAACGTGTCCAAGGGAGAACCCCGCAGGCGCAAAGGCGCCGAGGAGGCTCCCGGACCGCCCGCGGAAAGTGAGTGCCTGTAGTGGAAATCATTTTACAAACCCTAAATAAGCATCCGAACCTTATTTTGTTGACTGAACCAAATTTCTAACCAGTCATGATTGTACTTGCTTACTTCCCTTTTTTTCATTAATGGCTTTTTGATCGATTTTTATATAGATGCGTTCCACTTCCATTTTGTCATGCAATAGAAGTTCGCGGTTTTCCTTTAGCAGTTCAGTATAAGATTTCCTTCTCCTAGACATTTTTTAATTCACCTCTCAAGTGATTGAATTCCTTTTGTAAAACAACGATCGGAAGCTCATATAGTTGTTTATTATATTTTTTAAAAATCCCTAATTTCAGAAGTTCTTGTATAAGTTCCTCTTTTTTTACTTCTCTCTTTGAACTTAATTGGGTAATCATCAAGGACCCTCCTTAACAAAAATGCTGACTTTCGGTATTTCGGGCTGCCTAGCATCCGATCCCACATGCAGATTCTCCATTTCTTCCTATTGCTTCCCCATTTAAGGGCATGCTCTGCAAAGTCTTCACTTTTCCTAAATTGTTCGTATGTATTGCTTTCATGGTGTATTTTCAATACTCGATCATATACATCAAAGCCAAATTGCTTCATTTTATCGGAAAGGATATCTATCGCGGCGCACGGTTTCGAATGGGTCAAGTCGCCGGCACCAAAGAATGCGACCTTCCCTCCAGCAAAGTCCACCTGGTCAATTTCTTCATAAAACTCGTGTGCTTCATACGGTAAATCTTCAAGATTCCATGTATATAAACCAATAAAGGCCAAATCAAAATCCTTTAAAGCATCAACTTCAACAGTATCCAATCTTTCCATATATACTTCACAGCCGACAGCCTTCATTCTATTCTTTATGTTTATAGCCATCTTCTCGGTATTACCGGATAAACTGACATAACCAATGAATACCTTCATCTATATCACCTTCCTAATTGAGAATTAATTTCATTACACAGTTTACTATAAATGAAAATGATTCTCATTGTCAATTATTTGTTCCCTATATATGTAATGCCGCTGGAACGTTTCGTCAAAAAAAAGAGCACGTTTTACTCTTTAAGAGTAAACGCGCTCTTGGTTAATCTAGTATCCCAACCCTAAATCTTTGAATTAATAAAATTTCACAATATCTTCGAAAGGCAGGAACGTTTTTTCTCCTGGTTGTTCATTCGGCTCACCAAATGGCATTTGAGCTATCAACGACCATTTCCCTGGAAGATCCCAAGTCTTCATCACTTCTTCATCAATGATTGGATTATAATGTTGTAAAGATGCCCCTATACCTTCCGCCGATAAAGTCATCCATATTGCATACTGAAGCATAGCATTTCCTTGATGGGACCAATATGGAAACTGTTCTTTATAGGAGGGTGCTTTTTCTTGCATTTGTTCTATTGTTTCTTGATTTTCAAAGAATAGAATAGTACCCACTCCATCACGAAATCCTTGTAATCGTTCTGCTGTTGCCGCAAAGCTCTCTTCTGGAACACGGGAACGAAGTGTTTCTTTTACAATATCCCAGAACTTTTCATGCTCGTCATCCATCACTACCACCACTCGTCCACTTTGCATATTAAATGAAGTTGGTGCATGTAAAGCCGTTTTTAATACTTCATTCATTCTTTCTTTCGTAATATTTTCGTTCTTTTTCACCTTACGGATGGAACGGCGATTGATAATGGCTTCTTTTAAATTTGTTGTAGTTACTGACATTTTGATTCCTCCAAATTATGATTTATTTAATCCTCAAAAGGCTTTAGCAATTCCCCTTACCATCACATTGCAGGCCCTCAAGTTCATTCCGTTCATTTTTTGCTTCTTCCTTCTCAATGACTTGCGCTAACCTTTCTTTACTGGCTAGTCCTTGAATCACTTCATCACCAATAATAAACGTTGGGACAGCCCTTATATCTGCTTCTTCATAAGCATGTTTCAGTGCTTCTTGGTGCACTTCCCGATACTTTCGTGACACTAATGCTTCAGTAAAAGCATCTACAGGAAGTTCAACTTCACCCGCTAATTTTGTCAATACTTCAATATCTTCAATATTTTGTTCCTCTTGAAAAAACGCTGTAAATACTCTGTTGTGGAACTCGTTCCCTTTTCCGTGCTCCTTTGCAAAATGGCACCCTTCGAACGCCAAATGTGTATATGGATGCGGGGAGACACGGGGTAAACGCATATCCACTCCAAGTTTTTTCGCAACAGGGAGAATGTAAGAATCCCATGAATTCAACTTATCGGGTTCATTCCATGGATCTATTTTGGAATGTGGACTCGGTCGCAATTCAAATGGCATCCATTCCACTTCTACATCCTTTTCCTCCATGATTTCATCCAAAGGACCTTTACCTAAAAAACAAAATGGACATATAAAATCAGAATACGCTTTAATTTTCACTGTCATTATATATTCCCTCACTTTTCATCATTGGCTAAACTTGTAACCGAATCAGTTACAATACAAACCAAAAAAAATATAACATTTTCACTAGCTGTAATCATTTTAGTTACAGGAGGAAAGAAAGTCAACCATTATTTTTAAAAAACTAAGAGCATGCACTATTTTACAGAAAAAAAAGTTTGTAAAGAAAGCGTTGCTTCTCTACAAACTTTTTATTATTACATTTCGATTTGTTCGTTAACGGGTTCTCTCTTTTTCTTTCTCTGTTTTTTCGATTTTTTATAGTGCAGCAATTCGTATATACATGGAATGACGATAAGTGTGAGCAGTGTAGACACAGCTAGCCCGCCAATGACAACGATCGCTAAACTTTGTGAAACCAAGCTTCCTGTTTCGGCTTTTTTATACAATAGGGGCAGCATGGCACAAATCGTTGCTACAGCCGTCATTATGATCGGACGGAATCTTGTAGCTGTCGCTTCGACGATCGCATCACGGATAATCATTTTTTCTTCGTTTTGTTTGACTCGATCCAGAAGCACAATCGCGTTTGTCACAACAACTCCAATTAACATGAGAGCACCCAGCAGTGCTGTAATATCGACTGGAATTCGGCTGATAACCAATCCTAATAACGCTCCAATGGCAGCGAATGGCAAGGAAAATAAAATGGCGATCGGTGCTTTGATCGATTTAAATGTTATAACCATGATTAAAAAGACAATGCCGATCGATATTAACATCGTAAGGAACAGATCGGAAAAATCATCTGTTTGCTGAGCACTGGCTCCCCCGACTAGAATATCTACATCATTCGGAATATCAAGTCCTTTGTTCTTCTCTTTATCTCCAAATATCTCAAGATTTATTTTGCTTGCAATATCGGAAAGCTTAGCCGGATCGACCGTTGCCTTCAATTGAAGATACGTTTCCCCATCTTTATGGAACTGCGTTGTTGCACTCTCCTCGCTCTTTAAAGAAGCAACCTTTGACACTGGGGCTAAACCGCCATCTGTCATGATCGGAATGCTTTTTAAATCCTCTGGTTTTTTAGGATCTAAGATTGGTTCAAGGACGACAGGTGTCTGCTTATCCTGTAAAGTTATATTTCCGATAGGCGTTTTATTAAGCATGATACCTAATTGTTGAGCGATTTGTTCTGTATTGCCTTTAGCCGGATCTACCTTGAATGAATAAATGGTTTTCTTTTCGTCTTGGTTCGTTGTTACTTCTTCAATTCCTTTAATATCCTGTATACTTTCTTTGACCTTATTGGCCGTCAGTTCCAAATCTTCAACATTACTGCCGACCACATCTATCGTAATGTTCGTCTTTGATGCCCCCATCATAAAGGAAGAGGCTTGGACCGTAAGTTTCGCATCAGGATAGTTTTCTTGTTCCTTTTCCATTTTTTTTAGAATCGTATCTACATTTGCTTTATCTTTTACCAGGATGCCGAAAATCGCTTCCGTCGGTGATGTGACTTCCCCATATTGTGCTGATTCGGCAGAGTTTCCTAATTGCATGAAAATATTATCCACTTCACTCATATCCTGCATCGTTTCTTCAAGTTCAATCGCTTTTTCCTTCACTTTTTCATAGGGCTGATCATTTGGATAAGTTAATGTCACGGAGACATAGTCTGCTGAAGAATTATCAATCGCCCCTTTTGGCATGGCAAAATATGTACCAATGGAACCGACAAACAACAGCATAGCAATAATCAAGACAACCCATTTATGGTTTAGTGACCAAGTAACGAGCTTGGTAAAACGCTTGGCCGGGCGATGTTTTGGCAGCTTCGTCCTTTTCAGCAATCCTGCACTCATTAACGGGACAACCGTTAATGCCACGATTAAAGAAGCCAGTAAAGAATAAGTGACAGTCAAAGCGAAAGGAAGAAGAAACTCTTGAAGCCCTCCATTCAATAAGGCAACCGGAAGGAAAACGGCTACAGTCGTAAGGGTTGAAGCTGTTATCGCCACTCCCACTTCTTTAGTTGCATCCATCACCAATTCAATTGAAATCTTCTCCTGCTGCATTTTCCGGAAAATATTTTCAATAACAACAATACTATCGTCCACCAAGCGCCCGATCGCTACAGCTACACCGCCCAGCGTCAAAATGTTCAGCGTCACTCCCGACAATGACAGCAAAAATAACGTAAAGCCAAGAGATAGCGGTATAGATACGATTGTAATGAATGTAGATCGTACATTCCGTAAAAAGACCATGATTACAATCGTGGCGAATAGCGCTCCCAGCAGAACTTCTTTTACCATCGTCTGAACGGAAGTCTCCACCATATCAGCTGTAGATAAATAAATGACCGATTTCTGGTCGCTATACTTTTCATTAATTTCTTTCGCTACTTTTTCAACCTCTTTACTGATTGTGACAGCATTTGATTGACTGTCCTTGATAATGCTTAAATCAATGCTTTCCTTTCCATTAAAACGACTGATGAGGTTGCCATCCTTCGCTTCTTCAACTTTTGCTATCTCTCCAAGTGTGACATTCGGGGTGACCTTTAACGCTTTCAATTTTCCAATACTTGTTAAATCCCCGATAACCTTGATGTTACTTGCCTTCCCATCAATCACTTTTTCGCCTACGGCCAAAGCTGCATTCTGACCGTTAAGGACGTTCATGACATCTTGAATGGAGACTTTCTTTTTAGCCAATTCTTCATTATCCACTTTGACCGAAAGAACGGATTGGGAAACTCCAAATGTCTGTACATCGGAAACCCCTTTAATATCTTTATACAGAGGCTCTAATTCTTTCTTGGTAAAGTCTATATTTTCAGCTGTTAATCCATCCTTAAATGTAACGGAAACAAATGAAATGGGAATCATAGATGTATTTAACTGTGTAACAGTAGGCTTTGCCATGCTTTGTGGCAAAGCTACACTGCCTAAAGCCTCTTGAACATCAAGTTTTGCTTGTTTCATATCCGATCCGGCTTCAAAGAATAGATCTACTTTTGAAAACCCGTCTCCCGTTGTGGAGTATATGGAACTCTTTCCCTTAACTCCAGTGACCGCTCTTTCAATCGGTTCTGTAACTTGTGCTTCCATCGTTTTCGAATCGGTGCCCTGCCCCATTGTGATAATCGTAACTTGTGGATTATCAGCAGATGGTAAAAATTCCATCGGCAGTTTAAAATAACTGACAACTCCTATCAACAAAATAAATATGGTTACCAATGAAACGGCAGCCTTGTTCTTAAACGACCACTTAGTAAAAAACTCCACGTACTAATCACCCCTGAATAAAATTTAAAAGAAAATAATTCCATTTAAAATCTTACCATATATTACTAGTATTTGAACGTTAATTTTTTATTGATTTTTATATTTTTTTATGCCTCTCTATGTGAAGAGCTTTTTTCCACATAAAAAAGGCGGCCGCAGCAGCCTTCAATTGTACCAACCTATTTATATCCTTTGAAAAAAAGCATAACGATAGCCAAAACCATTACCCCGATAAACAATAACGGGCCGATGCCCGAGCTATACACGAAGTATACTTTGATGTGGCGAAAAAGGAGCACGACAAGAAATAGGAATAACAGGAAACACAAAATGATGATCAGAGCGGTATTTTTATTCCGATACAAGTAACCAGCCCCATTTTAAAATAGCTTTTTCATGCGATTGCATGCCATCAACGAATTCCGTTAAGAAACAATATGCAGACCACGTTTTGTACTATTCTGTAATATATCAAATAAAAAAGGGCTGCCGCAGCAACCCTTTTCTTCGAAAACCGTACATACGGTATAAATGAGACTACATTTCCTGAAGTTCATTGACCGTTACGAACGTATACCCTTCGTTCGTTAACTCCTGCAAAATCCCTTCAATCGCTTGAAGTTCTTTACCCGTATCATCATACATCGGGTGCATCAGGATGATCGAACCTGGTTTTATATTTCCCTTCACATACTTCACTTTGTCAGAAGCAGTAGTGTAATAGCTATCTGGTTCCAGATTCCAGGTAATGGTCTCTCTATCATTTTCATTTAAATAATAAGGCAGACCTATGATTTTTTTCCCGTTTGGTGGCCGGACGTCAATTTCACCCTTATATCCGGAGTCCTGAATTAATTTATCCGTTTTCTCGATTTCCGCCTTGATAAAAGAAGGCGATTTAAAAACCATTCGCTTGTGGGAATATGTGTGATTCCCAATCTGATGTCCTGCTTCCGCTATTTTTCCAGCTTCCTCTGGGTATTTTTCGATTTCGTTACCAATCAGGAAGAAAGTAGCTTTTACATCGTATTTAGCCAATAACGGAAGGATCTGATTCACATTCCTCGATGGTCCATCATCAAATGTCAAAGCGACCACTTTTTCATTCGTCTCGACATTATCCGTCAATCCTCCGAATACCTGATATGTTCTCGAATTCATTAATTTATACGTACCAAGTAATAGCAGGAAAACAACCACGATTCCCAATCCAATGAATGTCAGTTTCTTTTTCATGCAAATACCTATCTTTCTATAAGTTTTTAATCCAATGACCTATTATAGCAAATCACTGAACGAAAACACTTATTGTTCACTTCCGTCACTTTACATGTATCAATTCAAAGCGCTCACACACAAGCAGCATATCTTCTTTAAAGGTGTGCCCAATCTTGTCCAATTGTTCTTTCAGCCATTTTTCATGAGCCTCCCACCAGTATGTATAGGTTCGATCTCCTTCCCCTTCTGCAATCGCAAACTCTTCACTCACTTCATTCATGGGCAATACTTCGACTTTCACTGTTTGGATGATGGCTAAGGGCTCATCCTCACTACTTAAAATAATGCTGTAATCACCTACGGATGGTAATGGTTCATTTTCCTCTTCATAAAAAACATACCCAGAGCACGTAGCCGTTTTCATCCCATCCATCACTAATTGAGCCAACTGATCTGGATCAGCCCCGAATTGCCATGCACTGACTGCCTGGGGTTTTTCTTCATCTTTCCCCTGCCAAAATTCATTCCAATATAATTCCGCTTTGACATTCATTCTATGATTCTCCCATTCTGTTTTGACATAAAACAGATATAAATGATTATTATTCTTGAAGTTTTCGCCCATCTGTCATTCGCTTTTTTTTACTTCTGTTTTTCATTTATATCTGTTCCCATTCACTTAAATACATACGATTCTTGATTTTTTGGGGATTCTCCATTTTACTAATAAACTCCAAACTGTTTCCGTCTGGATCATTAAAGTGAATTTTAGCGTGGGCATATTCCCCGTGAGGCATCACGAAAGGTTCTATTGGTTTAAATCCAAAAGCCTCTCTTGGCGCATAGCCCCTATCTTCAAGCCATGCGACTGAGCTCTTTAGATCTTCCAATGATACTTGAAAAGCGATATGCCGTAGGGAGGGATGATACTCAACCTCCACTTTTTCCGTTTCCCAAAGCCCCAACCAACTTTTGTCCTTTTCAATCCATAGAAATGCCAGGTTGTCTTCAACCTTATGATCTAACTGTAAACCAAGCCCCTCATAGAATTCGATGGAACGTTTCAAATCACGAACCGGTAAATGTGCTTCATATAAACCTCTTATCATTGAAAAACCACCTTTTGTCAGTTCTATCTCCCAAGGAGCTTCCCTGGTTCAATCCCTTTATCCTATTGTTCTACGGGGCAATTCTATTTCCCCAGTTATCAACAAGGTGATGATGATCACCCAAAATATAAAGAATGATGAGGAAAAAACCAAAGAAATGATCGGGATCACTTTTTTCTCGGTTTTCTTCAAAATTCCTATGACAGAGAGGACGATGCCGGCAATCGTAAGGAAAAAAGTTATATAATCACCCGTCATGCTCCCGGTATTTGCCATTCTAATAGGTGTAATAAAAACAGTAAAAAAACAAATGATTCCAATGATGAATGAAGTAAAACTGATTACACCGTACCTCTTCTGAATACATGCTTCGTTTTCCATCGAGAACACCCTTTCATCAGATCCTGCGCATCTATTAATATCTCACAAATAATTTTAACATATAATACCAGACAAATTGTTGTGCACAGAAAAAGGGGTCAAAAGACGGTGAATTAAAGCTTCATTTTCATGCCTTCATGAGTGGCTTTGAATCCTAAACGTTCATAAAATCGCAGCGTTTCTTCCCGCTTTTTATCGGTCGTCAGCTGAATGATATGGCAGCCCCGCTTCCGGGCACGGTCAATCGCATATTGAATCAACTTGCTTCCAATGCCTTTCCCTCGTTCTGAAGATGCCGTCCGAACCCCTTCGATCGTTGCTCTCCAACCGCCTTGATGGGTAATATATGGAGTGAACGTGATTTGCTGCACTCCAACGATTTCCTCACCAAGACATGCTACGATCAATTCATTATTATCATCTGCATCAATGGATGCAAATGCTTTTAGATAGCTTTCAGGAAGTGGATTTTCATAGCGTTCCCTTTCCCTCCCCAACACATCATCCGCTAGCATCCGTACTATTTCACTTAAGTCTTTTACCGTCGCATTCCTGAATGTTACCATGATATCCCTCCTGTACAGTATTGCTCTTTTTTCATTATGCTGGTTAACCGATCGTTCATTAATAACTTCAACTAAAAGTTAGGCGGTCCTCTTTTCTGGAGGAAAAAAATTGGACCAACAAAAAAGGACCCCTTTTAAAAGGAAGTCCTTCTTAAGTAACATCATTATTAGGTAATTGGCGCAGGATTGAACAGGGCCAAATCATTATGCAGGCCCCAATGCTCTGCCCAGGTTTTCTTTTTACCGCTGGCCACTTCCAATATGAGGTGAAACATTTCCCACCCGACATCCTCTATGGTTGCTTCACCTGTAGCGATAGTTCCTGCATTTATATCAATCAGATCTTTCCATTGCTCGGTCAATGTATTTCTTGTAGATACTTTGATGACGGAAGCCATTGCCAGGTTATAAGGTGTGCCTCTTCCGGTTGTAAAAACTTGAAGGTGCATGCCGGAAGCGAGCTGCAGCGTTCCGCAAACGAAGTCACTAGCTGGTGTAGCTGCAAAAATCAGCCCTTTTTCCGTTGCTTTTTCACCTGGAGCCAGTACGCCTGAAATGGGGCTGCCTCCGGATTTGGCAATGGAGCCTAATGATTTTTCCACTACATTGGCCAATCCGCCTTTTTTGTTTCCTGGAGACGGATTGGCACTTCGATCGGCATCACCTAAAGCCAGGTAGTTATCATACCAATCCATTTCCTTTATTAACGCTCTCCCCACTTCTTCATTCACTGCACGGGGCGTCAATAGATGAATCGCATCCCGTACTTCTGTGACTTCAGAAAATAGAACGGTTGCCCCTGCCCTAACTAACAGATCTGTAGCATATCCCACTGCAGGGTTAGCTGTCACACCAGAAAATGCATCACTTCCTCCACACTGCGTGCCGATGACTAATTCGGAAACCGGAAACGTCTCCCGCTGCCTGCGGTTCAACTTGATTAAACGTTCCTCGGCCATTTCGATAATGGATTGGACCATTCCCGCAAATCCATGCTGATCTTGAAGGGAAATGATATCTGAATCGTCCCCGCTTGGATTTATTCTCATTGGAGACAGTTTTTCACACCCCAATCCAACTACCAAGGCTTCCCCGCCGAAATTCGGGTGTTTCGCAAGGTTCTGTATCGTGCGAATGGGAATGACCGCTTCCGGTGCATTGATTGCGACACCGCACCCATAGTTGTGATTTATGGCGACAACATCATCAACATTCGGATACCTCGGGAGAAGCTCTTTTTTTATCCGGTTCACGACGAAATCCAGCACGCCCACTACACATTGAACGCTTGTTGTAATGCCTAATATATTCTTGGTTCCAACACTGCCATCTTCATTGCGGAATCCTTGAAATGTATAACCTTCAAGCGGGGGTAAAACTTCGGGTATATCATTTGCTACCGGCAATTCCTTTAAATCCGGGGAAGCCGGAAGCATCACCAATGACTCGTCAATCCAACATCCCTTACTGATTGATTCAGCCGCATGGCCGATAACTTCCCCATAGCGGATGATGGCTTCATTCTCGACTATATCCATTAAAGCCACTTTGTGGCCTTGTGGTACTCTTTCTTTCAATTCAAGCCCACAAGGGAACACGGTTCCTTGATCCAGCCCCCCCGTATTAACCACGATGGCGACATTGTCTAGCCTATTTACCTTAATATAAAGCGGTACCTCCGTCAGTTGCGTTTTCGTATCCACTTTACCAACCCTTTCAATATAATAAAGCTAGCATACTTGTCTGTTATGGATATAAATGTAGCTTCTTAAATGGCTTCAATTATATTCCTTATGCTATTGGGAATCTTCATTTTTCAAAAGTTCGTTTTCTTTTAATTTGACTGTTTTCGCATACTTTGTTGCTATTTACCAAGTAATGCGGTGTGGTTGATTTCCCCTCCAGATGCTCGCTTTCCACGGGGCCTGCGGTGAGCCTCCCCGGCGTAAACGCCTGTGGGGTCTCACCTGTCCCGCTGCTCCCGCAGGAGTCTCGCATTTCCACTCCAATCAACCTTAAATAGTCTCGTTTTAAAAACAACAATCTTAACGAAAAGAGCCTTTAATTTTTTAGCTATCAATACGATTCTTTCAGGTTTATTTACTATGAAAATGCAGGATAGAGCTCCTATGAACAATACACCAGGCAAGCACGCACATTGGTTTTTTTAGGATGTTCAGTCTCATTGCTGATGCGTTGTCATACGCTTCCTCTTTTTTCCGCTTAATTTTTAAGAAACATTTAATACCTTTTATTTTTACTCTTCGTAATAAAGTGAGGGCTTAGATAAAGTGATGAAAGCAAATGAATTTTATCGCAGTCTGCCATATCATGATCGGAATGCGATTTCATCATTGAACTTCCTTCCAGGTTCATTAACTTCATAAGTTCTTTAATCATTCATTCGAAAGCGTTATCCATTGATCGCATTCACGTTATATTATTTTACAAACACCGTTTTAATGGATGTAAAAAACTCTTTTGCTGCTTCTCCTTGTTCCCTGGAGTGGGAACTGGAGTTTTTCATGCCGCCAAATGGCGCCTGCAATTCAACGCCTGCGCTCTCAGCGTTGACCCTGATCAATCCGGCTTCCATATCTTTAACAAATGAAAGCAAGTGTTGGATATTGGCTGTAAAAATCGAAGCACTAAGGCCGTATTCGACGCTGTTCGCAAGTTGCAGGGCTTCATCAACTGAATCAGCTTTCAATAAAGCAATCACCGGACCAAAAATTTCTTCCTGTACAATTGTCATATCTGACGTACAGTTATCAAAAATCGTAGGCTCTACATAAAAGCCATTAGCCTGAGTGCCTTCTTCAGCACGCTTTCCGCCAGTTAGAAGTGCAGCGCCTTCCTCGACTCCCTTTTCGATATAAGAAAGAACCGTATTTAATTGATCTTCGCTAGCGCATGGTCCCATCCATGTCCCGCTATCCAATCCATCCCCGATGGAAATGCCTTTCGTTTCTTTCACCAGCAGCTGCTTGAACTCTTCATAAACTTCAGCTGCAACGATGACACGGCTTGTCGCGGTACATTTTTGCCCCGTCGAGCGAAACGCGCCGGTAATGACTGCTTCTACAGCCAGATTTAGATCCGCATCCGCTGCAACGATGACCGGGTTTTTCCCGCCCATTTCAAGCTGGTATTTCGCTCCGCGTGCTAACGCCGCTTGTCCAATCCTTTTCCCAACGCCGTTTGAGCCGGTAAAGGTAATGCCGTTTATATCTTCGTGATCGGCGATGCCCTGCCCGATGACACTGCCCGGCCCTGTGACCATATTGATAACACCCGCCGGTAGACCGGCTTCTTCAAAACACTCCATGATCTTCGCACAGGTGATGGCCGTCTCGGTGGCTGGCTTCACCACAATCGTATTCCCATAAACGAGAGCAGGAGCCATCTTCCAGATCGGGATGGCGATTGGGAAATTCCAAGGTGTAATGACACCCACTACACCAAGCGGGACACGTGTCGTGAACATAAGCGCTGAACTGTCGGTGGATGGAATGACATCCCCCACTTTACGCATTCCTTCTCCTGCATAGTATTTCAGGATCGCAATACCGCGTGCCGTTTCCCCTTTTGTTTCCGCAAAGGTCTTACCCATTTCCCGTGTTGCACATTCTGCGATTTCATCAATCCGCTTTTCAAGAATATGCGCTACTTTATATAGATACTCCCCGCGCTCTGAACCAGCTAGTTTGCGCCATTTATCTTTCGCCTTTTTCGCCGCTTCCACTGCCAGGTTCAAATCTTCCTTGGCAGATTTCTGTACATATCCGACAATTGCCTGATTATCTGCCGGGTTTAAACTTTTTTCAACTTCATTTGAAATGGAAGCAACCCATTCACCGTTAATATAGTTAAGATACGTTTTTGTTTGAACTGTAGTTATCATCTATAATCCCGCCCTTATTAGATTGATTGAATTGGTGTTTCTTTTGGAAAACGATCTAAAGCATTCTCTAATATCGTTTGCATTTCTGCATAATGTTCTTTTTCCACCGGAAGAATTGGTAATCTGACTGTTTGCCCAACTGGCATTCCCATAATCTCCATACCTGCTTTAATGAGAGAAACGGCATACCCTTTTCGCTGACGGCGAATATTATTGATTGGCATGATGACCTGTTGGTAAATTTCTTTGACCGTTTCTTGATTTCCGCTCAAAATGCCATTATAGAATTTTCGTGAGATGTGCGGGATGTAATTGGATATCGCAGATGAGTAAGAGTCAAAGCCGAGTGGAACGTAGGCCGACATGGTAACTTCCGCAAGCGGCATTCCGTTCAGCCAGCCGAAACGCTTTCCGAAGGTATATGTAAGAAGTCCATTCAACTCCATATTGCCTAGACCGTCTTTGACGCCGACCACCTGCGGGACCTCCGCAAGCGCTTCCAAAGTTGAAATTGAAAGTGAAACATTATCACGCTGATATACTATGGAATTCAAGTCTGTACTCTCTGCGATCGCTTTGAAATAAGCCGCCAGACCTGCCTGTTCTCCAGTAACAAGATATGGAGGTAATATTAAATATCCGTCTGCCCCTCTATCCGCTGATATTCTGGCAAGTTCCAGGGAAGTTTGAATATTCCCGCCTACCCCTGTGTATACAGGGACTTTTCCAGCCGTGACGGATACGGCCACCTCAACCATCGCTTCATATTCCTCTTTACTTAATGATGGATATTCCGCTGCTGCACATGCTACGAAAATAGCCTCGAGTCCTTCATCTAGTAAAAATTGGATATTTTGGGCGAGTGCATTTTCATCAAGCTTGTTAATCGTTGTAAATGGTGCCACGGGAAATCCGAGGATCCCTTTAGGCGCCTTGCGAATTTTATTCATCTTGTATTCCCCCTTGTGTATTATTGTTTTATTGTAAGACAAATACACCTTCTGGTCAATCGTATTTTTTTTATTTTCTGAAAAATCAATCCACCACCTTATCCCATAATAATTTCGCTTCTAATATATACAAAAAAAGCACGATCATTAAGGAGCTAAAATGAAAAAAGATTTATAAAAAAAGCGATTGACAAACAATTTCATTTGTCTTACCATTGGACAAAACTAAATATTAAGAATTTTCACGAAGGGAGACGCGGCCGACATTGTAAGCGGTAACAACCAAAAAATATAATTAAATACGTTTAAGGAAGTGAGTATATGAACGCTGAAGAAAAAGTTTTTCAAACATCTCCTAAACTGCCGTATGCCCAGAAAAAAACACGGACACGATGGTTCATTGTCTTCATGCTATTTTTGGTTACAGCTCTGAATTATGCGGATCGTGCGACGCTATCAATCGCAGGTACGGACATGTCTGGTCAGCTTGGTCTCGATTCAGTCATGATGGGCTATGTTTTCTCCGCTTTTGCATGGTCTTACGTAGCTGGACAAATTCCGGGTGGATGGCTTTTGGACCGTTTTGGCTCAAAAAAAGTTTACTTTTGGAGTATCACGCTATGGTCTACCTTTACGCTTTTACAAGGGTTTATCGGATTTCTCGGCTCTGCCGGAATGGCTGTCATGGTATTGTTCGGACTGCGTTTTTTAGTTGGATTGGCAGAGGCTCCTTCCTTCCCGGCCAACAGCCGCATCGTTGCTACCTGGTTCCCAAGCCATGAACGCGGAACCGCGGCTGCCACTTTCAATTCTGCCCAGTATTTTGCAACCGTTCTCTTTGCACCGATCATGGGTTACATTACGTATAAATTTGGTTGGGAATACGTCTTCTTCTTTATGGGCGCTTTAGGAATCATCGTCGCTTTCTTCTGGCTGAAAACGATATATGGCCCAAAGGAACATCCGCGCATCAACAAAGCTGAGCTTGAATATATCGAAGCAGGCGGCGCTTTGATCAATATGGATCAAACCACTGCAAATAAGGAAGAAAAGAAAGGCGTCAACTGGAATAATATTAAGCAGCTTTTATCAAACCGTATGCTGTTAGGTGTTTATCTCGGACAATATTGCATTACAACGTTAACGTACTTTTTCCTGACATGGTTTCCTGTGTACCTTGTACAAGAAAGAGGGATGACCATTCTTGAAGTTGGACTCGTCGCTTCCCTTCCAGCCATTTGTGGATTTTTTGGCGGCATTCTCGGAGGGACATTCTCGGATTTCTTGTTACGGAAGGGATTCTCATTGACTGTCGCACGAAAAGTGCCAATTGTTGTGGGGATGGTTCTATCGATGAGCTTGGTAGCTGCAAACTATGTAGATACGGAATGGGTGGTTATATTCGTTATGGCCCTTGCGTTTTTCGGAAAAGGATTTGGGGCACTCGGCTGGGCGGTAGTGGCCGATACCTCACCAAAGGAAATGTCCGGTGTCAGTGGCGGGCTCTTCAACACATTCGGTAACATTGCAGGCATTACAACACCGATTATCATCGGATACATCATTGCCACGACAGGATCATTTAATGGGGCGCTGGTCTTCGTATGTGCCAATGCTCTTGTCGCAGTCTGCAGCTATTTATTCCTTGTTGGTGAAATCAAACGTGTAGAGTTAAAATCATAGTCAACTAAATATTCTGGTAGGGGGAAGAATCATGAACAATCAAATGCTTAAGGATCATGTAAAAATCGGCACACCGGTAATTTCAGAAATGAGCGTTATTCCAGTTGCTGGCCATGACGGCATGCTGTTGAATTTGAGCGGTGCCCATGCTCCTTATTTCACCCGGAACATTGTTATTCTGAAGGACAATGCGGGTAATACAGGTGTAGGTGAAGTTCCCGGAGGCGAAAAAATCCGCCGGACGCTCGAAGATGCCAAACAATTGGTTGTCGGCCAGTCCATTGGGACATACAACAACATTCTGAATACCATCCGTAAGCAGTTCGCGGACCGGGATGCGGGAGGCCGCGGCCTTCAGACGTTCGATCTCCGTATAGCCATCCATGCCGTAACAGCATTGGAAGCGGCACTTCTGGATTTAGTCGGCCAATATTTAGGTGTTCCAGTTGCAGCCCTTCTCGGCGAAGGACAGCAGCGTGATAAGGTGGAAATGCTAGGCTACCTATTTTATGTAGGTGACCGCAATAAAACGGATCTTGGTTATTTAAGCGAGCCTGAAGCGGAAGATGATTGGATTCGCCTCCGTCATGAGGAAGCGCTCACACCTGAATCGATTGTCCGCTTGGCCGAAGCCGCCCACTCTCGCTATGGATTCAATGATTTTAAACTGAAAGGCGGAGTTTTGCGCGGGGAAGAAGAAATCGAAGCGGTGACGGCTCTTGCGGAACGCTTCCCTGAAGCCAGGATCACCCTTGACCCAAATGGCGGCTGGCTGCTTAAGGATGCGATTGAACTTTGCCGGGATCAACATCATGTCTTAGCCTATGCGGAGGATCCATGCGGAGCGGAAAATGGTTTTTCCGCCCGGGAAATCATGACGGAATTCAGGCGCGCAACGGGCCTTCCGACCGCTACTAATATGATTGCAACGGACTGGAGGCAAATGGGGCACTCCATTCAACTTCAATCCGTGGACATCCCTCTTGCCGATCCACATTTTTGGACGATGCAAGGCTCCGTCCGTGTCGCTCAAATGTGCAACGACTGGGGATTGACATGGGGATCACACTCGAATAATCACTTTGACATTTCGCTTGCCATGTTTACACACGTTGCTGCAGCCGCACCAGGAAAAATCACTGCGATCGATACCCATTGGATTTGGCAGGATGGGCAGCGTTTGACGAAAGAACCTTTTAAAATAGTCGGCGGTATGGTCGATGTCCCTTCCAAGCCCGGACTTGGAATTGAAGTGGATATGGAACAAATCGAGAAGGCACATCAGCTTTATAAACAAGAAGGACTTGGTGCCCGTGATGATTCAATGGCGATGCAATACCTGATCTCCGGATGGGAGTTCAATCCAAAATCACCTTGCCTTGTCAGATGATTTTTTCCAACAATGCGTGCGTCTCTCTCTTTAGAGCGGCGCATTTTACTTTTTTTGGGTATGGTTCTTCTCTTCCTTACATGCAAATAAGTGTATTATATTATATAATTAGTCTTACAGTATGAATACATATAGGATTTAACAGAAAAGGGGTTACACAATGGAAGAATCGTCAAAGAAATTAGGCGTACAATCGGTACATCGCAACACTCTTTCACAACAAGTCGTGGATCAAATCGTGCATCTGCTCGTCAGCGGACAAATGAAAGCAGGCGACAAACTGCCTCCTGAAATGGAACTTATGAAAGAACTTGAAGTAAGCCGGCCTGTTTTACGGGAGGCACTCAGTGCACTTGATACACTAGGAGTCATTACACGGAAAACGCGTGAAGGAACCTTTTTTAACGATAAAATCGGTACACATCCATTCTCTGTCATGCTGGCGCTGGCTACGGATAATTTACCAGCGATCATCGAAGCGCGAATGGCATTGGAGTTGGGACTGGTAACTATGGCTGCCGAGAAGATCACAGACGAACAACTGGAGAAACTGCAAGTTACGATTGACACGATTGCCAATAGTGAAGACAACGATTATGGAGAGGCCGATAAAGAATTCCACAAGATCATTGCTTTAAGTGCGAACAATCCCATTATTGAAGGCATGATCGATTCCTTATTGATTACCCATAATAAAATAAATAGCCTGATACAATTCAGGGAACGGGAACTGACTGTAAAGTATCATAAAGCCATCTATGCGGCACTTGCAGCACATGATCCACATGAAGCATTCAGTCAAATGTACAAGCACCTTGATTACGTCCGTCAGAAAGTCCTTCAATATTCTCACGCAAATTAATGTATCGTTTGTGTGGAAGATGGATGGAAGTAATCGCAGCAAACTAATGGATCACTCTAATGATCCAATTTCATAGGGAAAGTGGATTTTTTCAGGGAACCTATTTTGCTTCCAAGATTTCAGAGTTCAACTTATCTTTTAAATCCAATTGATAGCATCATTCTTATTGAGAAAAATCTGGATAGTAGTTGATCTATCCAGCCCCCACTTATCCACTTTCGATTGAAATGAAAATGTTCCCCGATGAAGTCGAAACCTCCCGATCCCCATCCAAGTCTCCACTCAAAAAAATGCATCCCTGCTTACTAGCAGGAATGCATGAATCAGTCCCAAGTTCTCTTGACCATCCTCTTGTTCATTTACGGCTTAATATGCACTCCAACCAGCATCTGCCGTGATGACCGTGCCATTAACAAAACTGGAATCGTCTGAAGCAAGGAACAAAGCCACTTTAGCGATTTCCTCAGGTTTGCCATTGCGTGGATTGATGGCCATACCCAATTGTTGGCGAGAGATGCCGAACTCATTGATGCTCGACATGCTGGAACCGATGTTGGTTTCAACTCCGCCTGGTGCTATTGCATTGCAGCGAATCCCTTTATTGGCATACATGAAACCCGTGTTTTTTGTGAACCCAACCACTGCGTGCTTAGAGGCAGTGTATGCTGCGCCCGCTCGAGCACCGTGCAAACCGCCAGCAGAAGCAATATTGATGATGACCCCTTTTTGTTTTTCCAAAAAGATCGGCAATACTTTTCTAGTCGAACGCATGACGCTTGTCGTGTTAATGGCAAAAATCCGATCCCACCTAGAATCTTCAATGTCTCCAGCAGGTTCCATGCCATCCATGATACCTGCGTTATTCACCAAAATATCCACCGTACCATACGTACTTACCGTGGTATCGATCAAATGTTGAATATCTTCCTCCACCGCTACGTTTGTTTTAATGGCAAAAGCCATTCCGCCATTCGCTTTTATTTCTTCTACCGTCTCATTCGCACCATCAAGATTTAAATCCGATACGACGACTTTAGCCCCTTCTCTAGCATAATCTATAGCGATTTGTTTCCCCATGCCGGATGCTGCGCCTGTCACTACTGCAACTTTGTCTTGTAATTTCATTTGAACTCCCCCATTCATTCTAGTGAAGTGATACTTATCGTACAGATGTTCATTAACTTACTTCCTTTATAGTATAATTAGTTTCAATAGGCTTATACAATCAGCAAATGCTGACCTTGATGTTGAACAATGAACAAAAAGTATTCATTATGTTCATTAAAAGCACAATAACCAACAAAGGGTGAAGAAAATGTCCAATAATAACACTGGGATTGATAGAAGGATCAGGAAATCCAAACTGGCTTTGAAAGATTCTCTCATATCATTAATGCAAAACAAGGATTTCAGGGAAATATCGATTACTGACATTGTAGAACGCGCCGACCTTAATCGAGGTACATTTTACAAACACTATCAGTATAAAGAGGAACTGCTTGAAGAGGTCATGGAGGATGTAATTGCGGATTTGATCATATCTTACCGGGAACCTTATAAAAATGTTGAAACTTTCACCATCAATGAACTAACGGCTTCAGTGGTCAAAATATTTGAACATGTAGCTAATTATGCAAACATTTATACCCTCATCCTAAAGTCGAATGCATGGCCTACTTTACTGGAAAGGATTTGTGATGAATTAAAGAAACTTCCATTGGAAGACCTAGAAGATTACCGACCGAATCCTAAGATCAATACAGAACTTGCCTCCAGTTACCAAGCATATGCGATATTAGGCATGATCATCGAATGGGTCAACACCGGCTTTAAATACAGCGCTGACTATATGGCTGAACAGTTACTGGAAATCATTAATAATAAATCGGTAAATGCCGTCTATAAAATAAACCATACATTTAAGCAGGAATAAGAGGGCTGCATCGACACCCCTCCTATCTCATTAATACGCCTGCCCTTTGGAAAGAAACCTTGTTACGGCAGACAAGAAAGCTGATAAATTATCTTCATGCACAAAGTGTCCTGCATCCTCTATCGTCACCAATTCGCAATTCGGAATAAGCTCGGAAACTTCCTGCAATTTATTTTGGGGGATATGGCTCGACCCTCCCCCTATAACAAGCGTCGGAATCATAATATCGGTAAGGCGTGCCCACCATTCGGGTTCGGGTTCATTAAGCTGCTGTAGAATCGAAGGCACAACCTGCCAATCAAACGGCAGAGGGCCAGAAGGTTGGGAAGGAATATCTATTGGTTCATCCGAGAAAGGTGGAGGCGTATCTTCGACAATCAACCTATCTATCCTCGAAGGAAAAGTTTGCGAAAAAAGATAGGAAACTGTCCCTCCCATGGAATGCCCTATTAGCGAAAATCCTTCCAAATTCAGCGCATCCGCAAAATGAAGCAAATCATCGCACATCAATTCGAAAGTGTATGTACTAGTTCTCGCACTCCCACCGTGTCCCCGTTGATCTAGAGCCAATACACGATAATTTTCACCTAATGCGGCAGCCACTTGATCCCATGACTCTGCACTTTTGCCCAGCGCATGAAGAACAACAACCGGCGGTGCAGAAACATCCCCGCTCTCCCGGTATTGAAACGTGTGTCCATTCAATTCAATTTGATTAACCCGTATTTCCATCTCCATTCATCTCCTAGGATCGGCATTGGTCTTTTTGAACCCGATTTATTTAAGAAAACCTCCTAAAATACTATGTTCACGATAATTAAATAATACTTTTTATGCCTTGACCCATTAATTCGCCCTAACAGCTATTCATTCCTGTCTTAATCCGATTATTTCGACCTTTCCCACATTTATTGATCCTTTGGTCTGGCGGAGTTGGCGGCAGCGAAGTAATCCATGACAAATAACCGAAATTGCTTGGCTACTGGGGTGAAGTAGCGTTTTTCTGACCAGCCGAGCCCTATCGTTCTTTGACAAGCAGGTTCGGTTATCCGGATTTTATGGGATAATGAACCGGTTTGATGAAGCCATGTCAGCTCGGATACGAAGGCGACTCCCAAACCTTTCCTGACAAGGTCCGAGATGACAGCAGGTTCATCTCCTTCAAATGCGATGTGCTGGACGAATCCCGCTTCGAGGCAAAATTGATCGGTGAGGCTGCGGAACCCGAAGCCTGTGTTCATACTGATGAATGGTTCATCTTTCACTTCTTGAAGTGTAATGCTTTCCCTGCCTGCCAGCCGGTGATTGGGAGGCACGATCAAGTATATTTCTTCGGTGATCAGCGGTTCCCACTTTAAGTCTGGACCTTCAATCGGAACAGATGATATGCAATAATCAATTTCCCCTTCTATTAGAAGCTGCTTCATGGATGATATGGATTTTAGGAATTGTTGAAAACGGACATCCGGGTATTGAGATAAAAATGTCCCCAATAAATCAGGCAGGACCCTGGGAATGGTAACGGCCAAGGTGATGTTCTTTTGGTCTTGGTCAGTTAATTCCACTATTTCGCGCCTCCCTTCATTCAGTTCCGCAAAAGCGCGTTCAACACGGTTCAAGAAAATTCGTCCGGCTGCATTGAGCTTGATTTTCCGGTGTTCCCTATCGAACAGTGCGACTCCCAAATCCTCTTCAAGCCGGGATATGGTTTTACTGAGGGATGGCTGAGCAATCTGAAGTTGTTCCGCAGCCTTCGTCATATGTTCCAACCGTGCTACGGTTTGAAAGTACTGGAGCTGTAATATTTCCATTTTCCCACTCTTTTCACATAGATTTAAATCTATTATTACATAATCAATTATGTATTATACAGTATCCAAAAAAGCCATTATGATGAAATAATCTCTTAGTTAGAAAGGGCAGGCTCAAATAATGAAAGGTTTACAACTTGTATTTCAAGATATAAAAGCAATGTGGAAACATAAACACGGGAGAATCGCCTTGATTTTCCTTTTGGTCGTTCCATTGATTTACTCAGGTTTCTTCTTGGCAGGATATTGGAACCCTTATGGAAAGTTGGATCAGCTCCCTGTGGCAGTGGTCAATCTCGATAATGGTTCAAAAATGGACGATAAGCCAGTCGAGGCTGGAGAGGATTTCGTTGAACAATTGAAAAAGCAGAAAGAATTGGATTTTCACTTTGTCACGGCAAAGGAGGCAAATACGGGTCTTAAGGAAGGTACCTATTATATGGTAGTCACGATTCCGGAAGATTTTTCGCAAAATGTCACGACTTTAATGGATAAAAAACCGGAAACGGCTAAACTTTTGTATACTGTCAATCCAGGTAAGAACTTCGTTGCCTCACAGATCAGCTCCACTGCTGTTGAAAAAATGACGGCAAAAATCAACGCAAGCATCACGAAAGTCTATTCTGAAGGCATCCTTTCAAAGTTCCAGGACGTTTCTAACGGCTTGGCGGAAGCCGGAGATGGAGCGGAAACACTTCATCAAGGAACGGCGGATGCGAAAAGTGGCAGTGAGAAATTGAATGATGGCATCCAGAATTTGAATGAAGGCGCTCAGAAGCTGCAAACAGGAGGCAACAAGCTCTTGGACGGACAAGAAGCCCTAACGGATGGTGCGAAAGGATTAGCAACAGGTTCCCACAACTTGCATTCTGGCATGGAGCAGCTATCTGATGCACATGACTCATTGGAAAATGGGATGAATGAAGTAAGTAAGGGTGTTGAGAACTGGTCAGCCGGAAATGCAAAATTGATGCAAGGGCAAGAACAGGCTGCCGATACAGCGAATACTCTAAAAAAACAATTGGATGCCTATATGAAAAGTCATCCTGATGCAATAAAGGATCAAGACTTCAAGCAAATCATTGCCCTATCGGAAGGTTTATCCAAAACAGCCGCCACTTTACATGCCAATCAAAAGCAATTGGGCGAAGGTGCTGCCAAAGTGGCTGATGGACAAGCAACCGTTCAAACCGGGATGAATGCCTTTGGTAATAAAATGGCACAAGCTACCTCGGGTGCCGAGCAATTAAACGAGGGTTCTGAAGAATTGGCGAATGGATTATTTAAATGGAAAAATGGTTTCTCCACTTTACATGCCGGAATCGATTCGCTAGCCGGCGGAAGCAGCCGGCTAGCCAGTGGATCGACGGAACTTCAAGACGGACTGGCTTCACTGGAAACGGGTTCAAGCAAATTATCCACCAAGCTTAATGAAGCCGCCGATAAAACTGCCAGTCTTCAGTACGACGATTCGACAACTTCGATGTTCTCTGAGCCCGTACAATTGGTCCAATCCAATTTATCTGAAGTACCTAACTATGGAACCGGGATTGCCCCTTATTTTCTGTCATTGGCCTTTTATGTAGGCGGCATCATGGCTTCCAATATCTTGCCGCTTGGCCGCAGGCAGAATCTTAAGGTTACCGGAACCGTTCATTTCACGAATAAATTATTGCTCGTATATGTAATAGGCTTGATACAGGCACTTCTAGTGGATGCAGTCGTCCTTCTTGGATTCCATTTACACGTGGCCAGTGTCCCTGTATTCATTCTATCAAGCATCATCGTTTCATTTACCTTCATGACATTCATTCTTATGTTGGTGACCGTATTCGGAGTGGTGGGCAAATTCGCAGCCGTGACCCTTCTCGTGTTCCAATTGGTGACCTGCGGCGGAACATTCCCAGGCGAACTGGGCATGTCATTATTGACGAAAATCGGTCAACTTTTACCTATGGCCCACTCATTAAAGGAACTTCAAGAGGTCATCTCACTAGGCGGCTGGGAAAACTTGCAAACGCAGATTTGGATCTTATTAGCCTATCTCGTTTCGGCAGCGATCATTGGCTGGATGGCCAGTCATATCCAGCATGCAAAAGCAGCTTCAGAGGAAGTGACATCTTGATGTAAAAAAGCGCAGTGCAAATGGCACTGCGCTTTTTTTATATACAAGTGAAAATCACATGGTTAAAACATACTGATTAAGTCGGCTGAACTTAAAAGAAGGCTATTTTATCATACTTTTTTGCTATTTACCAAGTAAAGCGGTGTGGTTGATTTCCCCTCCAGATGCTCGCTTTCCGCGGGGCGGCGGTGAGCCTCCTCGGCGTAAACGCCTGTGGGATCTCACCTGTCCCGCTGCTCCCGCAGGAGTCTCGCACTTGCGCTCCAATCACCTTAAATCGTTTCGTTTTAAAAACAACAACCTTTACGAAAAGAGCCTAAAAGAAAAAGCCCTATGCTGCCTGAACGATTCAGGTGGCATAGGGCCTTTTATTGTTTCATTTAAGCGGTTTGATCTTTTTTCACAGCTGGTTTTTCTTCAGCCGGCCAAGCACGCTTAATGAATAATGCCAGAATCAGCGCCACACCGGCAATGAAGGTAGATACAAAGAAGGAGAAGTTAATTCCATCCAGCATTGCCTGCATCCCGATTTGGGCTTTCATTTGGCCCATCATCTCAGCGGTGGGCTGGCTTGTTAATTTGCTCATCGCTTTCGTCATTAAATCTTCGGCAGTAGAAGCTGCACGGTTAGACATGACCGTAACGAGCAATGCCGTACCGACCGCACCGGAAATTTGGTTCAGTGTGTTATTCATGGCCGTACCATGCGGGTTCATGCGGGCTGGCAGCGAGTTCAAGCCATTTGTCATGATCGGCATCATGGACATTGACATCCCGAAGGAACGAACGGAAAACAGGATTACAATTTCTGTATACGTAGTTTCCATTGATAATTTACTTAGCAAATACGTAGTTACCACGGTGATAAGCAAACCGATTGAAGCAAGGATGCGGGCACCGAACTTATCGAAAAGCTTACCGGTAACCGGTGACATGAGGGCCATTAATAACGCACCTGGAAGCATCAGTAATCCAGAATCGAATGGTGAAATGCCACGTACTGTTTGTGTGTACATCGGAATTAAGATCATCCCCGAGAACATCGCCATGTTCAGTACGATTGAGATCGTTGCGGATAAAGCGAACATCGGGTGCTTGAAGATCTTGAACTCAAGCATTGGTGTTTCCATTTTAAGCTGGCGTGTTATGAAAAGGATCAGGGAGATGGCACCGACTACCAGTGTTCCGTATACCCACGGGCTGTCCCAGCCTTTGCTGCCTGCCGAACTGAATCCGTAAAGCAAACCGCCGAAGCCTAAGCTTGAAAGGATGACCGATATTTTATCAATTGAGATATCGACTTTTTCCTTGTGGTCTTTAAGTTTAAAGAAGCCGAAAATAAGCACTAGTAAGGCTAGCGGAGTAATGAAATGGAATAGCATTCTCCAATCATAATGTTCGATGATCCAGCCTGAAAGCGTCGGCCCGATTGCAGGGGCAAACATCATGACCAAACCGAAAAGTCCCATTGCCGAGCCCCGTTTTTCAACAGGGAAAGAAGTTAAAAGTACGTTCATTAATAATGGCATCATGATTGCCGAACCGGCAGCCTGAACCATACGTGCGCTCAATAATAGCGGGAATACATGCGCTACACCTGCAACGATCGTCCCGATTGAGAATAGGAGCATGGCTGTCAGGAACAAATTACGCACCGAATATTTTCTTATTAAGAAGGCAGTTGTCGGAATCATGATTCCGTTCACGAGCATATAGCCCGTTGTCAGCCATTGGACTGTGGAAGTCTCGACTCCCAGGTCTGTTTGGATTGATGGCAGTGCAATATTTAAAAGGGTTGAATTCAGTATCGATATAAACGCCCCGACCATCAGTATGGCCAAAATGCCATACGAACCCTTTTTCTCATTTGTTTGTGCAGTACTCACTTTTTATCTATTCCTCCATTCAAACTATTGGTTCATTTTATTAGACGAGCGGTATATTCCAATCTCACAAAATCAATAATATACCCCTAGTTCATTTTTTGCAATAAAAATTTACTGGTTTAAATAAGGGTTTGTACTGTGATGAAAAATAGAGTACGATTATTTTTATACAAGCAGTATAATGAAAATTAGGTGATATGATGAATAATCGAAGGCAGAATGTCATCGATACGGCTCATAAGCTGTTTATTGACAAAGGCTACCAGGCCACGTCCATCCAGGACATTTTAGATGGCAGCGGTATATCAAAAGGTACATTCTATAATTATTTCCCTTCGAAGGGTGAATTATTTATAGCCATTTTCCGTTCCTTCTATACAAAGATTCGCCATGACAGGGAAAAACTGTTGATTGGTCAAGATTCAGCCGATATTGAAATTTTCATCCGGCAGCTTGATTTGCAGATGATGGTGAACAAGCAGAGCAAATTGCTTATCCTGATCGAAGAAGTCCGTGTTTCCAACGATGAAGAATTAAAACAATTCATCAATAATACAGTATTGTTGAACTTACGCTGGATATATAATCGTTTTATCGATATATTCGGGGAAAGCAAAAAACCCTATCTTTTAGATAGCGTCATCATCTTTCATTCGATGATGACCCACATGAATCATTTTAGCTATCGGGCCAATCCCGCCGGTACACCTGACATACAAATTATCCGCTATTGCATGAACCGCATTGTCCGCTTAGTCAATGAAGTGGCTGAAAGCGGGGAACAGATCATTGACCCGGAACTAATGGATAAGTGGTTTCCAAACTTTACAAACAACCTTGATCCTTGCCATAATGATTTGCTTCAAACCACCACGGAATTGAAAAAAGCGATAAACAAAGCTTTGCCTTGCGATGAAGATCGAACAAGAGCCATTGAATTGATCGACTTTATCCAAGATGAGCTGATGCAGTCGGACAAGCCGCGAAAATTCTTGATAGAAAGTTTGCTGCTCACTTTGAAAACTGGATATGCATCAAAGGTCCAAGCAAACATTGAGACTTTTGAAAAAAGCATCAATTCTTGCTTGAGCCTATGAAGATTGAAGATACACGCACCTGCCTAAAACGGCGGGTGTTTTTTTATGGCTTTTTGAATTGCCCTGTTTTTAAAAAAAGGCTGTTTTCGCATACTTTGTTGCTATTTATAGCGGTGTGGTTGATTTCCCCTCCAGATGCTCGCTTTTGCGCGGGGCGGGCGGTGAGCCTCCCCGGCGTAAACGCCTGTGGGATCTCACCTGTCCCGCTGCTCCCGCAAGAGTCTCGCACTTGCGCTCCAATTAACGTTAAATCGTTTCGTTTTAAAAACAACAATCTTTACGAAAAGAGCCTAAAAAAAAGAGTTGGTTTTTTAAAAGGGACCTATGGAAACACTATCATTATCATCATAAAGGGAGGTCTATCTACTTGAGTGCGAAAGAGAATGCTTTGTCCATACTGGCTCTGGGCGGAGTGAATGAAATCGGTAAAAACATGTACGTGGTTCAATATGCTAACGATCTCGTCATTATTGATTGTGGGGCTAAGTTTCCTGATGAAAGTTTATTAGGAGTCGATTTGATCATTCCCGATATTTCCTTTCTTCAGGAAAATAAGGAGAAGATCCGCGCTTTAATTGTGACTCATGGGCATGAAGACCATATTGGCGGGATCCCTTATTTCCTGAAAAAATTGAATGTACCCATTTATGCCACACGTTTAACACTTGGTTTGATTGAATTGAAATTAAAAGAACATAACCTTTTGGCTGATACGGAATTAATTCAGATCGATTCGGATTCAAGGTTGGAATTTGGGGAGATGGTTCTGGACTTTTTCAAAACGAATCATAGTATACCCGATTGCCTTGGAGTTACCATGCATACGCCTGAAGGCACGGTCGTTCATACAGGGGACTTTAAGTTTGACTTGACTCCCATGAATGATCAGTATCCCGATATTCATAAAATGGCCAAAATCGGGAGTGAAGGTGTACTGGTTTTATTATCTGAAAGCACGAACGCTGAACGCCCGGGCTCAAGCCCCTCGGAGCATCTGGTTGGCAGCCATATTGAAGAAGCCTTCATGCAGGCAAAACGGAAAGTCATTCTTTCGACCTTCGCTTCAAATGTCAATCGCGTTCAACAAGTTGTGAACGCTGCACAGAAGACAAACCGGAAACTCGCCCTGATTGGACGAAGCATGGTGAACGTCGTATCCGTTGCCATTGAACGCGGCTACCTTGAGGTTCCTGATGGGATGCTTATCCAACCGCAAGAAGTGGATAAATATGCTCCTGAAAGGGTCGCGGTTTTATGTACAGGAAGTCAAGGAGAGCCATTTGCTGCACTTTCCCGGCTTTCCAGTTCGAATTATCGGGATATTAGTATATTGCCTGATGATACAGTGATTCTTGCCTCCACTCCAATACCCGGAAATGAACGGGATGTTTCACGCATCATCGACAACCTGTTTCAACTTGGTGCCAAAGTCATTTACGGTTCTGGGACTGTAACGGGCATGCATGTTTCCGGACATGCCTATCAGGAAGAATTAAAGCTCATGCTTACACTGATGAAACCCAAGTATTTCATACCGATTCACGGTGAGTATCGGATGTTGCACCAGCATCGATTGCTAGCTGAGTCTGTCGGGGTGGAGAAGGAGCATACTTTCATCATCAATAACGGCGATGTGGTGGATATTGAAAACTCCGTTGCCCGTCAAACGAGAAAGGTCGCTGCTGGCAATACCTTTGTTGATGGTGTTGGCGTTGGTGATGTTGGAGAAATCGTTCTGCGGGACCGTAAGCAGCTTTCCGAAGATGGAATGCTCGTGATCGTCATCACACTAAGCAAGACGGAAAGAAAAATAGTATCAGGACCCGATACCATTTCCCGGGGATTTGTTTATGTTCAAAATTCCGAGGATCTCCTTAGGCATGTGAACCGTATTGTCACGAAAACGGTCAATGACTTACAAAGTGAAAAAATATACCGCTGGAACGTCATTAAGCAAACCATAAAGAAAGAACTGGGGCAATACCTCTTTACTCAAACTAAGAAAAAACCAATGATCCTTCCGATCATCATTGAGGTTTAGCGCCAAATCACAAAAAGGAACTCGACTCGAGTTCCTTTTTTCAATCAAGCCCTGATTTACTCGCTTTTGCGGCCATCGCCTTGTTCTTACTCCAAACCTTGAACTTCATGAAAACGGCGGCAAGACCGATGATCACGATGAATAAAAGGCTGATGAAGAACCCTGGACGTATCTCTTTTTCAAGCAGGGTGCCACTTATGGCGGCCAAAATTAAAAGAAGTCCGAAAACGGCCGTAATCTTACTCCAAATCTTATTTTCCAAGATTTTAAAAGAAGAGAGAATGATGAATGCCCAGTTATACAAAAGTAATATCCCAGCTGATGTTGTAATATATTCATAAATCTCGCCTGGCAGGAGCAAGGCAGTGATGATTGATCCTAAAAGTCCCAAGGCTCCAAGACCGAGTGAGGGCAGTGGAAGGTCCTTGAATTTCTTGATTTTTTGCATGAATAATGCGGGTGCATTCCCATCATCGGAGAGGGTTACCAATAGATTGGTTACACCAAATAGTGAAGCGGTCATCGTCGAGAAACCGGCAATGATGATCGCACCATTAAAAACGTGCGGGAAAAATGCCAGGTGATAACTGTCCAATGCCGAAACGAATGGGCTTTCTTTTTCACTGAATGCCCCTATTGAAATCATGGTTACGGCTAACCCCAATGAAATCACATATATGATGGTAAGAACCAAGAGCATGATCGTCCCTGCCTTAGGCGCATCTTCCTTCTTTTTAAGCTGCATCGCCATCAGTCCAATGACCTCAATGCCGCCAAACGCATAAAAGGCATAGATAAGGGATGTCCAAAACCCTTTTAGCCCTTTTGGAAATAATTCATTGATCTTATTCGGAAATGAGGGCGGTTTCCCTCCATCAAGACCAAACCAGCCGAAAACGGCACATATTGCAATAATGATGAACATTACGATCGCTGCCGTCTTAATTATCGCAAGTATGTTTTCCACTCTGTCGAACCCTTTTGTTCCCAGCAATACCACCACGATCGAAACAATGGCAAAACCGGATGCAAATAACCACAG
Source organism: Peribacillus sp. NPDC076916 (assembly GCF_050269675.1). Classification (NCBI taxonomy): domain Bacteria; kingdom Bacillati; phylum Bacillota; class Bacilli; order Caryophanales; family Bacillaceae; genus Peribacillus; species Peribacillus sp. NPDC076916. Next base: position 266,722 of record NZ_JBNNIU010000003.1, on the reverse strand, counting down.
CGGGACCTTCGGAAACCAAAATTGTGATAATAGCGAAAGCGCAGTAAGCTGGCTTCCCATGATCAATATATTGGAGGACCAATAATTCCAGCCACAGCTAAAGCCAGCCCATCGTCCAAATGCTTTATTGGCATAATAACAAAAAGAGCCCTCTTGAGGATCGGCAGCCGTCATCTTAGCTAGCAGATTATAAACGATGTAAGTACCTAGTGCAGCCAAAACAAATGAAAATACAATGGATGGCCCAGTCGTTTTAATCCCTATGGCCGAACCGAGGAAATACCCTGTCCCGATCGTACAGCCAACACCGACCAATGATAACTGCCACCATTTCATATCGCCTTGTTGTTCACCGGATGCTGCTGAATTTTGAGCAGTCTTCCCTTTAGCAGAACGGCAATTGGCTTTTGTTGTCATAACATTACCTCCTTCCATCATTCATAGTGTTGATAATGCCACAATGAATTATGTAAGGAAGAAATTTGCCAAATGGTAAATCAAGTATTCGAATAAGAATTGAAGTGCTATGTAATAAGCACTGTGATACGACGGCAGAAATGCCTTGATAAGCGCCGATAAAGATAATCCAGGGATGATGGAAATAGCCATTAAGCTTTTTTTCATTTAGGCTCTTTTCGTAAAGATTGTTGTTTTGAGGTTGATTGGAGCGCAAGTGCGAGACTCCTGCGTATTCGAAAACAGCCTTCATTTAAAAACCTGCGAAATCCAATGCAGCTACAAAAGATAAAATCATCCAGCTATAAATGAAAAGTACAAAAAAGCCGTGGGAAAGCCCGGCTTTTTCGGGAATCTCTATTGATTAGGAGGCAGCAGCTTCTTTTTTGTCTGAACTAATGAATTTCCAAACAATCAAGACGATTCCTATACCTATGATCCCTGTAATGATATAGCTCAAATTGAGATGATTTTTCATGACAAGGGACATGACCGGAGGGCCTGCCGCAACTCCGATGAACCTAGATGACATGTAGAAGGAAGTTATCGTCCCACGCTGTTCCTTTTTTATATTTTGAGTGATGATTGCGTCAAGTGTCGGCAATAACGCACCAATTGCTATGCCCGCCAAACTTGTTACGAGTAATAAAAGGAAAACTTTATTTTTTGTAAAACCGACAAATACAAGGCTGATTGAAAGGACAATCAGACTAATCATGATGATCTTTTTCATGATTGGCAATTCGCCCTTGATTTTCTTCCCGGCAACATAAGAAGACACACAAAGGAAAAATAGCGGGATCGCTATCACTAAACCTTTTTTGATTCCATGCAAATCATGGATTTTTTCCAGATTATCAGACAAAAAGAAAAGAACACCGAATAAAACCAACATGACAAATACACCAATCAGGAAAACTGTATATAACCATTTTCCTTCCTGTTTGAATATTTTTTTCGTATCATGCCAAAATTCATTGAATTTCTTCGGATCATCCTTTTCCTTTGGTACCTTTATAAAGAAAAAGACCAAGACAATAGATATTAAACTGAAGAATGAAATCGAGAAGAATGGTAAAAACCAGATAAATGCAGCAAACAGGGAACCCAATATTGGACTAAGCACTTTCCCAAATGTATTCGAGGTTTCTATGATACCCAGACAAGCGCTCGTTTTTTCATCATCATCTTTGTATAAATCCCCCACAAGAGGCAAAATGATGGGCGAGGCACCAGACGCCCCAATCCCCTGCAATACCCTCCCAATGATGATCCATGTATAGGGATTTTCCATTTTCCATGATGCATAACCTGCGACCAAGCCACCAATGAGGGCTAGGATCAGACTTGGCAGGATCACCATCTTCCGTCCGAATCGATCTGATAAATAACCTGCTATGGGAATTAAAAAAATGGATGCAACGGAATAGCTTGTTATCACCATGCTTGATTGAAATGAAGATATCCCCACCTTATCCTCGAAAATGGGCAAAACCGGAATAAGCATTGAATTTCCAAGCGTCATCACCAATGGAATCGATGCCATACTGATCAGGCACCACACGCTTACATCTTTATTTTGCTTCTCATGACCCTCCATACTTACACTCCTCATCCATTATAAAAGCAACTAATTGCATAAAAGGTAACCATTCGTGAAATCAATATGTGTTTTGCATCATTTTTTAGATGTCTTAAATTATTATGTTATAGCTTTGAAAGATTTATTCAGTAGCGCATTAACCAAAATTACCCCTTTTGACCTTTAAAACAAAAAAACCATTCTGTATAACAATGGGTTTCTCTTTTTTACAATGACTAGGTAAGCGCAAACCGGACCACGATTCACCATATCCACTCTAAAAGGGCTAAAAAGGTGGTACAAGTCCAATTGTTTGAATACATTCAAATAAGCGAAGATGTATTAAACGATGAGGTGATGAATTGGGCGTTTTTTTCAGCTATATATTATTAGGTTTATCACTGGCGGCTCCTATCGGTCCCATAAACGCTGCTCAATTGGACAAAGGAATCAAGAAGGGTTTTTGGCATGCCTGGATTTTTGGCTGGGGTGCCATTCTAGCAGATCTTGTTTTTATAGCCCTCGTCTTTTTCGGTGTCGTCCACTTTTTGGACAACTCCTTCATGAAGACATTTTTATGGCTTTTTGGATTTTTCGTACTGACCTATACCGGGATCGAAAGTCTGCTAAGTTCAGGCAAGATTGAAGTGAATGCACGAAAAGCGAAAGACTCCCTTTTTTCTTCATTTCTGACAGGCTTCATCATGTCCCTTTCGAATCCTTTATCCATTTTGTTTTGGCTGGGCATTTATGGATCCATTCTCGCAAACTCCGCTTCAAAATATGATATGGATCATTTACTTTTTTACAGTTCAGGGATCCTTGTCGGCCTCTTGATCTGGGATTTCGCAATGGCCATCATCGCCAGCACCTTCAGACGCTTATTATCCAACCCCCTACTAATGGGCATCTCGATCGTTTCGGGTATATCCCTTATAGGGATTGGCATTTACTTTGCCATCCAAGCAGCCAAGGTTTTATTTACATAAGCATTTACTGGGTGAGTTCGTATAGAAAAAGACAGCCGATTTATTCGGCTGTCTCTTTTTATACGAACCTAATCCAAGGGACATTTACTCGTGAGTTTCGCGCATTTACTCGTGAGTTTCGCGCATTTACTCGTGAGTTTCGCGCATTTACTCGTGAATTTTGTGCATTTACTCGTGAGTTCCGCGCATTTACTCGTGAGTTTTGTGCATTTACTCGTGAGTTCCGCGCATTTACTCGTGAGTTTTGTGCATTTACTCGTGAGTTCCGCGCATTTACTCTTTAGTTCCGGATTAAGCTGCTTTTTTTGTTAGATGCTGCGTTCTTTTATTTGCTGGATCATTTTCTTGATGAACGTTTCTATTGCGACATTTTCAACTTCTTGTTCCCCGTATTTCCGGACATTCACTTCATTTTCTTGCTCTTCTTTATCTCCGAGAACCAGCATATATGGGATTTTCCCCATCTGCGCTTCCCTGACTTTATACCCGAGCTTTTCATTCCGATCATCAATTTTCACTCTTATGCCTCGATTCTTCAGTTCTTTTTGAACCTTTAAACAATAATCCAAATGAACTTGTGAGACGGGGATGATTTGTACTTGCACCGGGGCGAGCCATACTGGAAAAGCACCGGCAAAGTGTTCTATCAGGATTCCGAAAAAGCGATCGATCGATCCAAAAATGGCACGATGAATGACGACCGGACGAACTTTTTCATTATTTTCATCGATGTAAGTCAGATCAAATTTGTCGGGCATTTGAAAATCAAGTTGGATTGTTGCACATTGATGGCTTCGTTTTAATGCATCTTTAATATGAAAATCAATTTTCGGTCCATAAAATGCCCCGTCCCCTTCATTTACTTGATAATGTATCCCGATGCTTTCCAGAACATTTTTCAAGGCTGTTTCAGAAGCTTCCCAAAGGGAATCATCACCCATTGAATCCTCTGGACGCGTCGAAAGCTCAACGGAATACTCGAATCCAAAAGTGCGGTACACCTTATCGATCAGATGAAACACTTGTTTAATTTCACTTTCGATTTGATCCTGCCGAACATAGATGTGGGCATCATCCTGACAAAATGTACGGACACGCAGCATCCCGTTCAATGCCCCGCTATATTCATGCCGGTGGACTTGACCGAATTCGGCCATCCGAATGGGTAAATCCCTGTAAGAATAAAGACTGTTTTTAAAAATGAGCATATGACCCGGACAGTTCATTGGCTTCATCGCGAATTTTGTTTGATCCACCTCAGTGAAGTACATATTCTCATGGTAATGATCCCAGTGACCCGATTGTTCCCATAACCGCTGGTTCATCATGAAAGGAGTCCGAACTTCGTCGTAATCAGCTTCAGTCTGAAGCTCCCGCGAGAATTTCTCCAATTCATTTCTAACGATTTGCCCTTTCGGTAAATAAAACGGCATTCCAGGGGCTTCCTCCGAAAACATGAATAGCTCCAACTGCTTTCCTAATTTACGGTGATCGCGTTTGGCCGCTTCTTCCAGGAATTCAAAGTGTTCCTGTAAATCCTTTTTCTTTCGGAATGCCACGCCATACACCCTTTGAAGAACTTCATTTTGATTGTCTCCCCGCCAATAGGCACCAGATACACGAGTCAATTTGAACGATTTTACAAATGATGTGGATGGAAGGTGCGGCCCTCTGCAAAGATCGACGAATTCCCCCTGTTGATAGATCGTTAATTTTTCACCATTAGGGATGCTCTTTGCAATATCCAACTTGAATGACTCCCCTTTGCCCTCGAATAACTTCACAGCTTCTTCATAAGTCACTTCGACCCTTTTTATTTCCAGATTTTCACTTATGATTTGTTCCATCTCTTTTTCAATAGCTTGTAGATCTTCTGGGCTCAAAGGATGGTCTAACTTAAAATCATAGTAAAAACCATCTTCCACGACTGGCCCCATTCCTAATTCCACATTTCGGTACAATCTTTTCACTGCCTGTGCCAAAACATGCGCCGCTGTATGTCGTAATACTTGTAATCCTTCATCCGAATCCAGAGTCAAGACCGACAGTTCGGCATCCTCATTCAGCTTGTGACATAGATCAACCAGTTGCTTATCCAGTTTTCCTGCCACTGCCTTTTTCCTTAAACTTGAGCTGATAGACCCTGCCACGCCTTCCACTGTCATCCCAAGCGGATATTCCTTTTGCTGCCCATCCGGGAATTGAACTTTAATCATTTTTTCACCCATCACATAAACACCCCTTTTTTAGTAATAAAAAACGCACTCATCCCTATGTAAGGGACGAGTGCGTTTACCCGTGGTTCCACCCAATTTCCCATAAGCAAGTAACACTCATGGCTCTGGAGCTTATAACGCAGCTTAGACGATATCAGTTACTCTTGTTCACCGATATAGCTCAAAGGCGGTAAATCAGTTCCCTAAGCCAGGAAGTTCGCAGCTAACCCTTCCCTCTCTGAAGACCGTAAAAATGATTCATGTCCTTATCATGGCACTAATTATAATAATAAAAAACGCACCCATCCCTATATAAGGGACGAGTGCGTTTACCCGTGGTTCCACCCAATTTCCCATAAGCAAGAAACACTCATGGCTCTGGAGCTTGTAACGCAGCTTAGACGATATCAGTTACTCTTGTTCACCGATATAGCTCAAAGGCGGTAAATCAGTTTCCTAAGCCAGGAAGTTCGCAGCTAACCCTTCCCTCTCTGAAGACCGTAAAAATGATTCATGTCCTTATCATGGCACTAATTATAATAATAAAAAACGCACCCATCCCTATATAAGGGACGAGTGCGTTTATACCCGTGATTCCACCCAATTTCCCATAAGCAAGTATCACTCATGGCTCTGGAGCTTGTAACGCAGCTTAGACGATATCAGTTACTCTTGTTCACCGATATAGCTCAAAGGCGGTAAATCAGTTCCCTAAGCCAGGAAGTTCGCAGCTAACCCTTCCCTCTCTGAAGACCGTAAAAATGATTCATGTCCTTATCAATGCTTCTAAAAATGTAAATGGATTTTTATATTGTTATATATATTACAATATATTCCCATAAGTGACAACCCCAATTTTATAATTCTCAGATTCTTGACCTGGATGAAAAATTAATCAAAATGAAAAACCCGTTCGCCATGACGGGTTTTTTGATTGATTCAATCTTCATCGGCTATCGTTAGACTTGAATTCTTTATTCTAAGCCATAGCGTAAGTCCAGTTATCCAGAGAATTAGTGCGCATCCAAAGCCGAGCAAAGATAACGGTGCAAGGATTTGATGCTCCCCAAACATGACAGTGTCTGGCACAATAAGCAATGTGATAAGCGCCAATAAACAGAGAAGCACTCCTGTTGCATAGTAAACCTTGATTTGGAAAAGTGACGCCAAAGGTAAAAAATGAATCCCTACAATAATGGCGATGACCCCCGGTATAAGATCGGTCTGATTGATCAAGTTACAGATGACAATGGCAATCCCAATCAGCAAACCTTCGGCAATGAAGACCATATTAAACAAGAATCCGATACGCTTCAGACGCCTAGCCCCATCTCCTGAAACTTGATTGGACATTTTTTGTGATGCATGAATTAATGAAATGCCGCCGATAACCATTATGATTCCCACGAAGATGGCTGCGAGTTCCATGTAAGGAAACCCCCACCCCTGCAATCCCATTACACCGGTACCTGCCCACAGCGTACCGAAGAACGCCATGAAAATGACTCCAATTCCAGAACCGCGAAACGCCTCTTTCATCCTCATTTTCCTTTCATCCACAGTAATAAAAGTACATAGAATAATAGTATTGCTTACCCTCCCCAATTATTCAGCTATAAAAACTGATTCATTGCAAAAATTACCATGTTGCGAATTTTAATGGATAATTGCAGCTTTCGTCGGTATATTTCTATTTTCGAAGATATAATCCTGTTTTCGGAGATATATTTCTATTGCCGTCCGATATCGTCTAATTAGTGTTCATAAAAAAACCTGAGTCCCAAAGGGATTTCAGGTTTTTATCTATTCATATCAAGCCACATCTGATTTATCAAATTGACAATCTTTTAATGATATTAATTTGGTCTTGTGATAAATCTTGTATCCTAACCAGATCGCCAGGAATATCGGTAATCCGATATAGGAGACAGCGACGCCATACCAGTCGATGCTGCCGCTTAGGAATGCTTGATAATTCTGCCCGGCAATGACTCCCATGCAAAGGACGAATGATAGGATCGGACCGAGTGGAAACCATTTTGCTTTATATTTCAATTCGTTCAGGTCACCACCCTGTGCAACATAGGCAAGTCTAAAGCGATAATGGCTGATGGCGATTCCAATCCAGGCGATGAAGCCGGTTAGCCCGGATGCATTCAATAGCCATGTAAATACATGGTCCCCAAAAATGGAGGTCAAGAAGGCGAGCCCGCCAATTAATGTCGTTAGTATCAAAGCATTCATCGGGATTCCCCTGCGATTGACTTTGGCGAGGAATTGGGGAGCTTGTTTATCTTTCGCCATCGACCATAACATCCGCGTTGATGCATATAGTCCCGAGTTCCCTGCGGATAGTAAGGAAGTCAACACGACTGCATTCATGACGGATGCCGCGAATGCAAGTCCTGCCCGTTCAAAGACAAGTGTGAAAGGGCTTACAGAAATGTTTTCTACATCCCCGTTCAGCAAACTTGGACTTGTATACGGAATCAAGAGGCCGAGTATCAGGATGGCTCCGATGTAAAATAATAGGATGCGCCAAAATACTTGGCGGATCGCATTCGGAACATTTTTTTCGGGATTCTCACTTTCCCCGGCAGCAATACCAACCAGCTCCGTGCCTTGAAAAGAAAATCCCGCGATAAGAAAGATTGAGATGATCGATAAAAATCCTCCCTTGAATGGTGCCTCGTCCATGGTGAAGTTTTCGAATCCAATCACCTTTCCGCCAAAAACCCCAAATATGGTCAATAAACCAATAATGATGAAGCAAATGATGGCAATGACTTTTATTAAGGCAAACCAATATTCAGATTCACCATAGCTTTTAATGGATAGGGCGTTGAGGGTGAAGACGATTCCAAGAAATAATCCACTCCATATAAGGCTGGGTACATCAGGGAGCCAGAATTTCATGATGATGGCTGCAGCAGCTATTTCCACGGCAAGGGTGACAGCCCAGTTAAACCAATAATTCCAGCCAAGTGCAAAGCCGAATGCGGGATCAACAAAGCGTGTGGCATAGGTGGAAAATGATCCCGACACAGGCATATATGTCGCCATTTCCCCTAAGCTCGTCATAAGGAAATAAACCATGATTCCAATGCAGGCATAGGCAGCAAGGGCACCACCGGGCCCTGCGCTCTGAATGGTTGCCCCGCTTGCCAGGAATAATCCGGTTCCTATTGAACCTCCAATGGCAATCATGGTCATATGCCTTGCTTTCAGTTTCCTTTTAACTGTCGGTTCTTGATTATCAATGAGATTCATGTCCATATGGTTCCTACCTCATTTTCTTTTAAAGTTAAAAGTTCAAGAAATATAAGAGTTTTTAACAATCGCTTTGTGAAAGTCTTAATAGTTCGCTTCACTTGCTGGGATCCTATCCAGTTTAATTGCCATTGCCTGGTATCGTCTCCCTATTCCCGGTCTGGGTGACCCCATCCTGCTCAGGCTCCATTCCACACCATTGAATTAATGTAAGGGCAATGATTTCGGCCGTGGAGAACACGTTGTCGAGCAGAATGTATTCATTTGGATAGTGTGCAACCTCGGTTACTCCTGGCCCGAAAACGATTGCAGGCGTTTCACCGACATGTGTCAGCAATCCCCCATCCGTTCCCCAAGGGGAGGCTTCAATGACAGGGTCCTGTCCGGCCACTTGCCGATATTGATGAACAAGCGCATTCATCAGTTCATGCTCTACATCAATTGCTCCTGGAACCCAGCGTGCCCCGAACCACTCCAATACGGGCGGGTTTTCCTTGAACCATTGGTCCACTTCCGCCAGCTGCAATAACCAGGACGCCATTTCATCCTTCGCCTGCTCCATCGTTTCCTCTGGCGCAACGCCCATCCTACCTTCGATTTTCACAAGGTCAGGGACGGATGACGGCCAATTGCCGCCTTCAATGACACCTAGATTGATAGGAATCGGAATAGGCGTGTTCTGATAAAGCGGATCACTGACACGTGCATTTCGCTTTTCTTCCAAGGCACGAATATGATTGATGACGGTCATGCTTTTTTCAATCGCACTAACGCCTTCATATCTTGTTCCTCCATGGGCTGATCGTCCTTTGACATGGATTCGGAACCACATCGAACCCTGCTGTTTCGGGAAGATCCTCATATTCGTCGGTTCAGGGATCAGGGCGGCATCTGCTTTATATCCCCTCAGGACGGCCGCCAGTGTTCCGGCACCGCCGCTTTCTTCTTCAATCACACTTTGAAAAATGACATCTCCTTTTAATTGGATGCCACTTTCCTTCAATGCCTGCATCGCAAGGATCAGCGATACATTTCCACCCTTCATATCGGTTACACCCCGACCAAACATTCTTCCATTTTTAATCGCTCCACTATATGGATCGTCTTCCCACTGATCCCGGTCACCATCCGGAACCACATCGATGTGTCCGTTCAAAATGATGGAACGTCCGCCGCCAGTCCCTTTCATGATACCTACCACATTGGGGCTGTTGGAAAATTCACTGCGCGGAGAATAGAAATAAGAATGCTTTTTCAGCTCGCTGCCGTCCGGTTCCCAACTATCGATTTGCAAACCCATTTCCTGCAGTTTTTGGGCGACGATGGCCTGTGCCCCTGCTTCATTTCCTTGCGTACTTGGGGCTTGTACCATTTTTTGCAATAGGTTTGTTCCTTCTTCCCGATGATCCTTGATCCATTGGTTTATCCGTTTTTTAATATCCGGCACATTTATCCCTCCTTAATCTTGAATGCATATTTTCGACTTATTCAATCGTGTTGACGGCAGCATGGATTTTCAATGTCGCCTCTGTATTCCTTATCACATCATCCACGGTATATGGCGCCATGACTTCCTTCAGCACCAATCCTTCTTCTGTAACTTCCATGACAGCCATATCCGTAATGATTAAATCCACACTCTGCCTTGCCGTCAATGGGAGCGTACATGCCTTCAATATCTTCGATTCACCCTGCTTATTCACGTGATTCATCAGGACGATCACCTTTTTCGCTTTCTGGGCAAGCTCCATTGCCCCGCCCATGCCCGGCACCCGCTTTCCTGGGACGATCCAATTCGCCAAATCCCCTTTTTCACTGACTTCCAGGGCTCCAAGGATGGTGATGTCGATGTACCCTTTCCTGATCATTCCAAATGCTGTTGCACTGTCAAAATAGGAAGCTCCCATTACAGTGGTGATCGGGAACCCTCCTGCATTACAGAGGGCTGGATCTTCTTGCCCGGGATCAGGACTTGGCCCTGTACCGAGAACTCCGTTTTCCGCATGGAACATCACATGAATATCTTGAGGTATATGGTCGGCCACCAAGGTAGGGATGCCGATGCCTAAATTGACGATCAATCCGTCATGGATTTCCTTGGCGGCGCGTTTCGCGATGCGATTTCGTACATCTACTGCCATGCCCATTTCCAATTCACCCCTTTTGTCGGAATCACCATATCTACATAAATGCCTGGTGTAGCAATACATTCCGGATCCAATTCGCCTACAGGAACGATTTCCTCCACTTCCGCAATCGTAAAGGTTCCAGCCATCGCTACCAACGGATTGAAGTTACATGCAGTCTTGTCGTACACTAAATTCCCCAGCGAATCTGCCTTTTTGGCATGGACGATGCTGACTTCAGCCGTCAAAGCGGTTTCCACTAAGTATTCTTTTCCTTCTATCACCATCTTGTCCTTGCCTTCTTCGGCTATCGTACCAATCCCGACATCGACAAAAATCCCGCCTAAGCCTACACCCCCAGCACGAATCCGTTCGGCTAATGTCCCTTGAGGTGAAAATTCCACCTGCAGCTTTCCTTCAGTCATGAGCCTGCCGGCATTAGGGTTGGAACCGATATGCGAGGCGATCACTTTCTTTGCCCTTTCAGCAGTCACAAGCCGGCCAATGCCGATGTCAGGGAATCCAGTATCATTGCCAATCAAAGTCAATTCCTTAACGCCCTTGTCAAGAATACCCTGTACGAGCGTCGGAGGAGTCCCCACTCCGCCAAACCCGCCATACATGAGTGTGCATCCATCGGAAATATGCTCCAATGCTTCTTCCATGGTCACAATTTTGTTTTTCTTCGTAATGGCCTGCTTCATAACGTTCCTCCTAAATAGCCTGCATGTCCTCAATCAAACCTTCCGTGTGCAATTCTTGCTGCAACTCTTCGAGGGAAGCTTCCAGTATCTTGACGAGGGTATCGATTTCTTCATTAGTAATGATTAATGGCGGAGATATGATAACCGCATCGCCAGCGATTCCATCAATCGCACCTGCAGCAGGATAGATCAACAGCCCCTTAGCAAAAGCTATATTGACAAGCCTTGTGGTCAGGCCGATTTGCAAGTCGAATGGCGTTTTTGAAATCCGATTGGAGACAAACTCAAGCCCAAGGAGCAGCCCTTTCCCTCTTACATCACCAATGATGTCGAATTTTTCAGCCAATCCTTCCAGCTTCTTAAACAGATATTGACCTTTCTCTTCCGCTGCCTGGACCAGGTCATTTCGTTCAATGTAGGAAAGCACTTCCAATGAAACGGCTGCAGATAGCGGGTTTGCACTATATGTGTGTCCAGCCATGATTGATTTCGAACCTTTTAAAATGGGCTCCATGACACGGTCAGTAATCATCGTGGCTGCGATTGGCGTATAGCCGGCACTCATTCCTTTACCCAATGCGATGATATCCGGGGTGACTCCCCAGTGTTCCATTGCGAACATTTTTCCTGTCCGGCCGATTCCCGTCATTACCTCATCGGCGATAAAAAGAATGTCATAAGTTTCGCAGATTTCCTTTATCCTTTGATAGTAGCCATCCGGCGGTGTTACAGCACCAGCCGATGCACCGATTATCGGTTCTGCGATGAATGCTGCGATATTCTCGGAGCCGACCCTTTGAATAGCTGTCTCCAGTTCATCTGCACACTTAAGCTTGCATCCGGAAGTTTCATTATTATGAGGACAGCGATAGCAGTAGGGAGCAGATATGCTAGGGAAATCCTCCAATAGTGGCACAAAGCGTTTTCTTCTTGGTACATGGCCTGACATCGATAAAGCGCCCATCGTGATCCCGTGATAACTCGTCCACCTGGATATGATGCGATTTTTTCGCTCGAACCCTTTTTCTTGCCAATGTTGTATCGCGATCTTCATTGCCGTTTCGGTCGCTTCCGAGCCACTATTCACAAAAAATGACCAATTCAAATCCCCTGGAGCCAACTCACTCAGCTTTTTTGCCAATGCCTCTGCGGCTCGACTCGTAAAATGGGACCTATATGCAAAAGAAACCTTGCGGGCCTGCTCCGTCATTGCCTCGACAACGTCCAATACACCATGGCCTATACTTGCTGTGACCGCTCCTGATGAGCCGTCTATATACTGTTTTCCATCTATATCATAAAGGTAAATTCCATTCCCATGAGAGATAGTGGGATAGTGATGATCCAAAGTGGGCTTAATCAAATGATTCCGTTCCATTTCATCTCTCCTTTTTCACGTTCGTACACACTTCTCATTATCTATTAATCAATTAAGTTCTGAAAAGAAACCGATTCTACCAACTAAAAGGTTCATCCTGAATCAGGATGGATTCGGTAGGGCAGCCTTCCATAGCATCTTGCATGTCATCATGCAGGATCTCAGGAACTTCGGCAATCCCCTGATTATCGTCCAGGATGACGAAAGCGATCCCTTGATCGTCATAGTCATAAATCTCGGGTCCTGTTGCACCGCATGCCCCGCATGCAATACAGGTTTCTTTATCAACCCATGTGTATTTAGCCATATAAACAATCCTCCTACTTGACGGATAAATCTTTACCCCAAATATTCATGTCCTCATACTTATCCCAAATATTGCAATTCTTCGTTAATCTGCCTCCATATTCATATCCCAGCTGATGAAAGACTGCGTTCATGCCCATTGACAAGGATCGCGCCAATGAATAAGAGCAATAATTGTTTTTCCTGAACAATTCTTGTTCCAATGCGGAGATGAGCACCTTCATGAAGCCATGCTTTCGATGTTCGGGAATCGTTGCACAGTCCGTCAATTCAGCATTGTGATACATCTCATTCACTTCAGCGGATGCAGCACTCACGATGGTTCCTTCATATTCGATTACACTAAAGATCGTGCCTTCCTCCATCACTTTCTTGATATATCGCTCATCATTCATCGGTGTAGGATAGGTTTCAAAAATGGCACCATATAACTTCGCCAGCTCTTGTGCATCATCAACCGTAGCAAACCGGAGGATATAATCCTCAGGAATTTGCTGAGATTCCATCACCCTAGGAACCTTGCTTACCTCTTGGATGACTTTATCTTCCTTGACCCAAAAGTCGCTCGTTCGCCTTTCATCCGTCAAATAGAAGGCCATGCAATAGGCATCATTCCCTTTGAAATACTTGCTCAATATGCCTTCCAGCATGAATCCTTGACCCAATGCCGCTGATAAATCTTCATTTCTGGCCTTAAGTATCACTTTAGTGAAGCCCTGCTCCTTTGCGATGGCAAGGGCCCGATCGATCGCTTTTTTGACATTTCCCCGATAATCATCCATGCGTAAGCGCTGATTGGCATGATCATGATAGAGTTCCATCGTATAACAATCCCCAGTCTCCACTTGGGTGAAAAAAGGCAGCTTTTGAACAGGCATTACGTACCCCCCTTATTTAAAGAATTCGGGAGAAGAGATGCATATCATCCGCTTCTCCCGGCATTCTATTTCCAATTGAATAATTTTTTGACAGGTGCCTGAAGAAGCTGTTCATACGTGAACTCATCAGGATATTCACTCACATCATATATAGACAAGGCTTCATCCACCTTTTGATTCATCGAATCGGACACATAGATTCCACACTCAGGACAGTTCACGGCTGGAACTTGAAGGACTTTTATCGAGCGTTTCCCGTCAGGCATGATCCAGTAACAATCTTTCTTTTCACTTTCTTCCACGTTCGGGGCGTTGCACCACAAGCAATCCATCTTCATTCCTCCTTGCCATCGGATTTAACCGAGCCACTAACGGCCATGGCGTTCTTTTTTTCTTGGGCTAGCCTTAATTTTTCCTTCATTTCATCCCGTTTATCACGGCGATCCTTCAAGGAAGCATGTTCATCAGTGCTTTCATACGATTTTCTCTTGTCAAGACGACGAAGGCCCTCTGGTACCAAATTGAATTTCTCGTCCGTCATGAGAGCAGAAATCCCGACGGCTTCTTTCCTATCCGCCGTACCATACACTTCATCAAAGTAAGCATCCGCACTGCCTGCAACATAATTCTTTGGCTCCGGATAGCTTGTGATAACTCCTTCAAAGTTCCGTAAAACGACTTTATCCGGACTTTGCGAAAGAAGGTAATTCGGAGTCAGGGCAATCTTTCCGCCTCCGCCGGGAGCATCCACCACAAAGGTCGGCACTGCATATCCTGATGTATGGCCGCGCAGAGCTTCAATGATTTCCAGCCCTTTTGAAACCGGCGCCCGGAAATGGCCAATCCCTTCAGATAGATCACATTGATAAATGTAATAAGGTCTTACCCTTGCTTTTACACAGTCATGCATAAGCTTTTTCATGATATGTACACTATCGTTGATTCCAGCCAGGATGACTGCCTGATTACCAAGCGGCACTCCTGCCATCGACAGCATATCACATGCTTTTTTCGCTTCATCCGTCAGTTCAAGTGAATGATTGAAATGCGTATTCAACCAAATCGGATGATACTTTTTCAGAATATTACATAAATTTTCTGTAATCCTCTGCGGGAAAACGACCGGTGCACGTGTTCCGATCCGAATGATTTCCACATGCGGGATGGCACGTAAGTTACTCAATACGTATTCAAGAATCTTATCATTGATCAGCAGGCCGTCTCCACCAGAGATCAGCACGTCCCTTACTTCCGGAGTGTTCCGGATATATTCAATCGCCCCGTCAAGCTGCTTCTTCGGAACACCCATCCCAACCTGACCTGAAAAACGGCGTCGCGTACAATATCTGCAGTACATGGAGCATTGGTTCGTTACAAGGAATAGAACGCGATCCGGATATCGATGCGTCAATCCTGGAACAGGGGAATCCTCATCCTCATGCAGCGGATCCTCCAAATCATATCTAGTCTTGTTCATTTCTGCCGAAAGCGGTACCGACTGTAAACGAATCGGACAGCGAGGATCATCGGGATTCATCAATGAAGCATAATAAGGCGTAATGTTCAACGGAATCGTTTGAGTCGAAATCCGGACTCCTTCCTCTTCTTCAGGTGTCAGGTTGACGACCTTTTTCAGATCATCCAGTGTTTTAATCGTGTTTGTCAATTGCCAGAGCCAATCATTCCACTGCTCTTCCGTTACATCTTTCCACAATTCGATATCATTATAATGCCTGCGTCCACCTAGGTATTCTTTATGTTTTACATCCATTCCCATCAAATTCATTTAAAATGCCCCCCTTATTTTAAAAGCTTATACATATACTCTCGCAAGAATGATGCCAACACGAATAACAAGGTAAACATAAGCAAAAGGGGGCAAACCGAGCTTAAAGTCGCAAGAAATTTTTCGATACGCATAATTTTTTGCAGCCAATTTCTTTGCGCCATGCGAAAAAAGAGGGTCTCTTTTCACAAGAGCCCTCTTCAAGTTACATGATCAAGAAAGTGGCAGCGTTTCCAAAAAGCTTGAATTCACTTCGATTCCTTCGATCCCGCCGTATAAACTTTCTCAATGCCGTACTTGTTTAACTTATATTGCAGCCCCTGTCTTTTAATATTGAGGGCTTCTGCCGTTTTGCTGATATTTCCATTATATTTCTCGAACATTTTGATGATCATTTCCCTTTCCATTTCTTCAAGAACGACAGGTAAATCAATCTTGTCCTGCAATGGGGAAGGATGGCTTTGCGCATTTGCTGCAGCATAATTTCCTGAAGGGAAAAGATAAGCAGGAAGATGATGTTCATCAATCATATCTTCCCCTGCGTCCATGACGTTAAAGGTCAACTCGATGGCATGTCCCAGTTCACGAATGTTCCCTGGCCATTGATATTGAAGAAGCCGTTGCATCGCCTTTTGACTGATCCCGCGCACTTCGGTAAAAAATGATTTGTTGAACTTTTGAATAAAGTGATTGACGATTTCCGGAATATCCGTTTTACGCTCCAAAAGAGAAGGCATTTGGACCGTCACGACATTCAGGCGGAAAAATAAATCCGAGCGAATGATTCCCCGCTCCAACGCCTCTTCTGGAGATATGTTCATCGCAGCAATGATCTTAACATTAACCTTCTGCTCCTTCGAACCTCCAACACGGCGCACCTCACCTTCCTGAAGCACTCGCAGCAATTTTGCCTGCAGACCGAGGTCGAGGCTATTCAGCTCATCAAGGAAAAGGGTTCCGCCATTCGCCTGTTCAAAAATGCCCGTGCGATCCATCGCTCCGGTAAAAGCCCCTTTCGTCGTGCCGAACAGCAGCCCCTCCATCAATTCCTTTGGAACAGCTGCACAGTTCTGCGCGATGAAAGGCTGATTTCGCTGAGCACTTACATTATGTATACTTTGGGCGACCAGTTCCTTCCCTGTCCCGGTGGGTCCATAAATCATGACTGGGGAATGTGTACGGGCCGCTTTTTTCGCCAATGAAATCGCTTGCTGAAAAGTAGGGCTACTACCAATCAAATCACTAAAATGATAGGTCGCCGTCCCTTCAGAGAACTTGCTTTTCTTATGGGTCTCGACCAGCTGGGAACGCAAATCGACAATTTGGTCGTACATATTCATGACCTTCGTAATATCCTTTGCGATTTCCACTGCCCCTATAATTTCACCATCCTCATACAGAGGATACGTACTATTGATCGACGTTATTTTTTTCTCTTTTACATTGACATATGTTTGAATGGACTCAATCGTTTCATTGCCTTTTTCCAATGCTACATGCAGCGTACTGGATTCATCAGTCAATGAAGGATAAAGCTGAAAAATATTCTCCCCCAGCACCTGTTCACGATCAAGCCCGTCGATATGTGCCATCATTTCATTGTAGAATACTGTATCCCCATCCTTATTCACGATATGGACACCCACATTGATCACATTCAATATCCATTCAAATTGAGTGGAAAACTGATTTACTGAAGATTTCATTTCTTCATCTCCGTTCTCTGTCATTTGATAGAATCACCTGTAAATTATAGCATTTAATGGGAAACATTCATCTCATTATTCTTATAAGATTAAAACTTCAACAGAAAGGCAATAGATTAATAAATTCAAATAAAGGAATATCACACCAAGCCAAGAAAATTAATATAAGAAAAATTAAAATTCAGGGGTGAGTCGGATTTCAGAACGAAGCAAAAAAACGAAAATAGAAATTAAACCGTGGGAAGATACAGACCTTGCATTACTCTTTCAACTAAATGCCCCAGAAATGATGGAACACCTTGGCGGAACAGAAAATAATGAACAAATCCTGAAACGCCATCAACGGTATCTACAGATTGGGGATAAGGGGTGCATGTTTAGCATCAACTTGTTTCCGGAGGCAGAGGCAGCCGGTTCCGTTGGCTACTGGCAAAAAGTGTGGAATGATGAATATGTATACGAGATCGGCTGGAGCGTCCTCCCTTCCTTTCAAGGAAAAGGAATCGCATCTCAAGCTGTGAAGGCACTGATAGAGAAAGTCAAAGCCGAACGAAAATACAAATACATTCACGCTTTCCCTTCGATCAATAATTCTGCATCCAACGCAATTTGCCGCAAGCTCGGCTTCAACCTCATCTCCGAATGTGAATTCGAATACCCGCCAGGGAGCTTTATGAGATGCAATGATTGGTGCTTGGAACTTATCTGACAATGGCTCATTACCATTAGGATAGTAGTAAATGAAAGAGAAATTTGGATTGTATAGGATTAAACTCAACAGTTAAAAAGTTTATCAACATTTTTAATTGAAAACTTAGAACTCCATTCATTTGAGTGACAAAAGCCCACTCTCTCAATCAAGGGAGACTGGGCTTTTTATAGCTCTTTTTTGTTTGATAACTTGGAAAACACTTGAGTTATTTATTAAGTAAGTAAAGGCGTATTAATTCAAGAATCCAAATTGTTCTAAATTTTTTAAGTAATATTGAAAATACTCATCTGTAATGTCAGTTGGATACTCTGCGACGCCCCTTTGAATAAGTGAACCTACAATCAATGCATTTAAATAACTATTCAATTTCTCACACTGGTCTCTTACAATAAACTCCGAAATGTATCTGCCATCTTTGCTTTCGAAGAATATATCGATTCTTCTACCTTCTTGTTCATCTAATAGTAACTGGTTGTAATTCCATTCGGTTTTTTTTATTTTTTTCTCATTAAGCGGATTTTCGCGATTATCCAGCACTTGTTCATTGTGGTATCGTCTTTCTTCGTTTGAAAACAGTTTATTTAACACCGATGGATCATCTATTACAAGACATGTGAAAATCTTAGAGTATTCTAATTGGTCATCATTGACTAAATCTAGCACTTCTTTTTTTGAAAATTCTCTAGCTTTGAATTTAGATAAAATACGGTCAACGACCTGTTCCTTGGTTAACGATAGTTCATCTTGCCTGTATAGGTATTGTTTATATAACTTTTCGTAATTGTTCATTGTTTACCCCCTGCGTTTATTTGACGGGTCCACCGTAAAAAGCATGAGCTTTCGGAGTTCGCTTATAAGGGTGCCAATGCCAGTAATAACCTTTTTTAGGTTTACCGTTAAGTTTGTCAACCTCATTTATTGGTTTTCCATTCTTATTAGCCGAAGATGCAACACCTTTTGCTTGATTACTAGAAGTAGACCACGTATCATTCTTCGACTTTATTCTAGCAACTGCCTTAGACTTTGATAAGCCCTTACCAATATATACTCCACCCTTTTTAACAGTTGCAGCAAAATGATAATAACTCTTGGATTTATTGGCTTGATGGAACACCTTGGCGGAACAGAAAATAATGAACAAATCCTGAAACGCCATCAACGGTATCTACAGATTGGGGATAAGGGGTGCATGTTTAGCATCAACTCGTTTCCGGAGGCAGAGGCAGCCGGTTCCGTTGGCTACTGGCAAAAAGTGTGGAATGATGAATATGTATACGAAATCGGCTGGAGCGTCCTCCCTTCCTTTCAAGGAAAAGGAATCCCATCTCAAGCCGTGAAGGCACTGATAGAGAAAGTCAAAGCCGAACGAAAATACAAATACATTCACGCTTTCCCTTCGATCAATAATTCTGCATCAAACGCAATTTGCCGCAAGCTCGGCTTCAACCTCATCTCCGAATGTGAATTCGAATACCCGCCAGGGAGCTTTATGAGATGCAATGATTGGTGCTTGGAACTTGAATGAATTCTTTAGATGATTAGCGGACTTGTGCAGGAAGGATTATTCCAGGGTAAGTCGAATCATGACGGGTTTAGGTGAATTATTTCCCGGGAAAGTCGAATTATTCCCAGGGCAGGACGGATTGCATCCTATCCGACAACATCCATATAGCTGGAACTGCTTAATCCCGCTCTTCTTTTTGGTGTCTGTCTAAAAGGATAATGTACCTGAATAGAAAGTTTTATATCTTAATGATGGTTAGGTTGATTCCCTGATTTTAAGTTTGGTAGGCAATTTAATAATGTCCCGCTTTAATTCCAAATCATCATTAAAATATTTTATTAATTCTATTACAGTGCATTGTCCCAGTTCCATAATTGGTATATCGATTGTGGTTATGGTAGGGGTTGTGACTTGGCAAATCGATTGATTATCATAACCAACTATAGCTAGGCATTCCGGTATTTTGTAGCCCAATGTAGTTGCCTTTTTAATAATTCCTGCTGCTACCTGATCATTTCCAGTAAATAAGGCAGTAGGTTTTTCTTTTAATTTTAATATTTCATCACAAATACGGAATCCATCTTCAATATTAAATCCATGTCCAAATATCCAATCTTCATTGTGTAGTAAATTATTATCCGCTAGCGCTTTTAAAAACCCCTTTTTTCTTTGACCCTGAGCCTGACTATAAGAAGTATCGTAGCAAAAACCTATCTTCCTATGGCCTTTTTTTATTAAATGATTTACCGCTTTGTAAGTCGCTTCAAATTCATCATAACCAATAATTGGTATAGAGGCGGAATGATGGTATTCATTACACAGTAAGATTGGGCCGTATTTCAAATAAGGCTTTATTACATTCCATTCATTTTCTAACGCTCCTAAAATAACTCCATCTACTTCTCTATTCTTTAATTTTTCCATAACATCCAATTCATTTTTCGAATCATAAAAGGTTTGAAAAATAAGAACTTTATAATCATTTTCCAATGCCGCTAGAGATACCCCTTTAACCAATTGGGCAAAGAATGGATGATCGAATCTTGGGACTGATAGTGCAATGGTTTGGTTTTTATTTGTCCTAAAATTCCGGGCAAGTGAACTTGGTGCATAATCAAGTTCTTCAATGACCTTTAAGATTTGTTCCCTTTTTTCTTTTGATACATATGGATGATTATTCAAGACTCTAGATACCGTTGTTTTAGAGACATTACACATCTTGGCTATTTCGCTAATTTTAGTCATTTGATCACATCCTTGTAATAAGTGGTTGACATGTTACCGATTTCAGAAGTTATTATTAAACCGTTCCTCACATATCACATATTACCAAATTTTCCTGAGTTGCATTTTTACATGTTATTGAAGCGGATATTTTTAGCTAATGGAGGGATTGTTATGTTATTGAATAAAAAGGGCGGGTTTCAGTTACTGCCAAATGTTGAAGACCCAAAATACATTGTATTCTGTGATTTTGATGAAACCTATTATCCTCACTCCATGAGTCACGAGAGACAGAAAGATTTATATGAACTTGAAAATTACTTAGAGGCAAAAAGTCACGATGGAGAACTTGTCTTTGGCTGGGTCACTGGAAGTGGTATTGAATCAATATTACATAAAATGGAACAAGGTGGCTTCAGATTTTTCCCGCATTTTATTGCCAGTGACTTAGGTACTGAAATCACCTATTTCTCAGAAAATAATTTTTTGGAAAATGATCCAGATTGGCATTCACAGATTACTATCGAAGAATTTAATAAAAGGAAAGTCGATGAAATTTATAATGTTCTACATAACGGCAATATACCATTGATTCCTCAGACTCAAATGGGAAGTTCACGCTACAAAAGAAATTATTATTATCAAATACAACATGAATCCCTCGACAAGAAGAACTTAGCCACCATCCAGATGGTGGCCAAAGAGTACGGGGTAGGGGTAAATATCAATCGTTGCAATCCCCTTGCCGGAGATCCTGAAGATAGTTATGATATAGACTTTATTCCATTAGGTACTGGAAAAAATGAAATTGTACGTTTTATGCTAGACAAATTCGCGCTGAGTCGGGAGCATGCCTTTGCATTCGGGGATAGCGGCAATGATCTGCTCATGTTAAAAAGTGTTAAACATGGTTACTTGGTAGGGAATGCAACTCAAGAAGCGAAGGAAGCTCATCCTAAAATAGCGACAGGTACGTACTCTAAAGGAATATTAAGAACTTTGCAATCCATAATTAATCATTGAGGGGAAGTATAAGTAGTGAGAAGTTGGAGCGCTTTTGCCACAGCTTTAACTTTCTGCTAACGGTATGGTTTTTCTATCAAGCAAGCAATTCATTCCATGTTTCTTTACCTGCAAGCTTATCAGCGGAAATCTTGCTTGCCTTTTGGTATTGAAATAATGCCGCCTCTGTTTTCCCCCCGAATTCTCCGTCAAGGGGCCCGGGGTTAAACCCTTTCAAATAGAGCGCTGCTTGCAGGATCCATGTGATGTTGCCAGCAGCTCCTTTTTTTATAGTGACGGTTGCTGTCTTGGTTTTAGGTCCCCATTTTCCATCGGCAATTAGCTTTTTATTGTATTGCTTATTCAGCTCCGTTTGTAAACCTTTTATTAGAGCCGATCGAGTTTTTGGACCATAAAACCCATCACCTTCAATATTCGTTTTATATCGGCTATTTAACGTTTTTTGTATCGAAATTATATGACTATCTCCTTTGCTGGCCTTCGGCATTTCCATTTTTTCTAATTTGAAGGTAAGGTGAGGTTCTTTTCCTGCTTGTAACTGTGTAAAAGATAACCCGCCTGTCATCTCCAAGTGGGGATAATCCTTGAATGAACTCCAATCCCCGCCCCATTTAAATCCTAAATCCTTACCTATGGCAGCCACGCGCTGCCACTTTGAATCAACTGTCCATATCGCCCTCTTGCCATCATCACTCACAATGAAGAAATCAATGGCCAGTCCATAATTATGATAAGATTGCCCTGGTTTAGCGTTCGTCACAATAGGTTTAGCTAGATTGCTATAGTTTTTTCCATTGTAGCTGTAAACTCGTCCTTGACCATAAAGTGCGGCTTGTTCTTCCAAAGAGCGATGGCCTGCACTTATCTGTACAGTGATCCCTTCAGTATAAGCACATTCCACCATTTCCAATGCTGATCCCTTCACCACAGGATTCATCCCTTTGCCCATCCTTTTCACTGATCGATCAAGTAATGTTCGTAATGCTACCGTCAATGCAATCCCTCCTTTTAGTTCCCATCAGGCTTTATATAAGCCCTTTAAATGGAAAAGTAGCATGGTTGGAAAAGTTTGTTCTCTTTTATTAGAGAATGGAAGTAATAGGTTATTTAACAAACGTTCCAGCTGATTTCAGAAATCCGCTCCCTTTCCGCCGACTGCCTGCCAAGCCTCCTCGACGTAAGCGTCTGTGGGGTCTCGGCTAGCCAGATATTCGGAGGGAATGTCGGAAATTATTATTTTTTTTTGAATATATCATCTTTATCCAAGATTGATGACTGAGGGTGAAAAAGCCTGTTGTTCCTTCACAATAGAAATGGAATTTCCCCAAAAAAATTAGACTACTTCCGTTCGCCTGTTTGCGAATGAAAGTAGTCTATTAATGAATTGTTTTATTAATCTCTTTAACTTACGCCTTAATTTCAATAGAGGGGCTTATTGTAAAGTCAGCCTCTGTTTTACTTTTCACTTCATCAAGTGGTATGCCATTTTGCAATTCAATCAATTCCATACCAGCTTCTGTAAATTGAAAAACAGCCAGGTCGGTAATCAGGCAATGGACGACTTTTTCCCCCGTCAATGGCAATGTACAGCTCTTTTTCACTTTGGATTCCCCATGCTTGTTCACATGGTCCATGATGACGACAATTCGTTTTGCGCCTTGGACGAGGTCCATCGCTCCTCCCATTCCTTTTACCATCTTCCCTGGAATCATCCAGTTTGCCAAGTCCCCATTCTCGGAAACTTCCATCCCGCCTAAAATGGCTAGGTCGATGTGGCCGCCGCGAATCATTGCGAATGATTCAGCGCTATCAAAAAATGATGCCCCCGCTTTTGCCGTTACCGTTTCTTTTCCTGCATTGATCAAATCCGGATCAACTTCATCCTTTTGGGGATAAGGCCCGATTCCGAGTAAGCCATTTTCCGATTGAAGCATGACATTAAAGTCATTTGGAATCATGTTGGCAATCAAGGTCGGCATTCCAATCCCTAAATTCACACACATTCCATCTTTGATTTCTTTAACGGCCCGTTCTAAAATTAGTTGTCTAGTCATTCGATACTCCTCCTTTTTATGCGTTAGCAGTTGTAAGTCTTTCAATTCGTTTTTCATAGTCATTTCCTACAAGCACTTTTTGTACATAAACCCCTGAAGTATGAATTTCATCTGGATCGAGCTCCCCTGTGCCCACAAGCTCCTCCACTTCGACAAGTGTGACTTTCCCTGCGGTGGCAACGACAGGGTTAAAATTCCTTGCCGTTTTCCGATATACAAGATTACCGAAATGATCTGCTTTCCAGGCTTTTACAAAGGCAAAATCCCCGACTATTCCTTTTTCCATAATGTATGTGCGGCCATCAAACTCTTTATGTTCTTTACCTTTTGCGACTTCCGTCCCTACTCCTGTAGCTGTATAAAAGGCAGGAATTCCCGCTCCGCCCGCTCTTAAACGCTCGGCCAGCGTTCCTTGGGGAACTAGTTCGACCTCCAGCTCGCCACTTAAAAATTGCTGTTCAAATAACTTATTTTCCCCAACATAAGAAGCGATCATTTTTTTGATTTGTTTATTTTCCAGCAATAGACCCAGACCCCAGTCATCGACACCGCAATTGTTGCTGACAATCGTCAAATCCTTTACACCTTTGTTACGCAAAGCAATGATTAGTTTCTCTGGTATTCCGCTTAATCCGAACCCGCCTACGATAATGGTTGCTCCATCCTCGATTTGTTGAATAGCGCTATCAAAAGATGTTAATAATTTACTCATTTTCCATCATCTCCATTCCTAATACTATTCTATTAAATAAACAGTGATGTTGCAAAAGCTATGATGAACACGGTCACTGTTTTCAAAATCGTAATCGCAAAAATATCCTTGTAAGATTGACGATGTGTCAGTCCAGTAATGGCAAGCAAGGTAATGACGGCACCATTATGCGGCAGTGT
Source organism: Peribacillus sp. NPDC076916 (assembly GCF_050269675.1). Lineage (NCBI taxonomy): Bacteria > Bacillati > Bacillota > Bacilli > Caryophanales > Bacillaceae > Peribacillus > Peribacillus sp. NPDC076916. The sequence continues at coordinate 241,917 of NZ_JBNNIU010000003.1, read as the reverse complement.
ATCCATTCCGCCAGATGCCATGGATGCTATTCGATGAAGCATTTCCGGGGTGATTCCGACACTTTGGGCTACCTGCAAATAGTGACTTCCCATCACTTCTAGCGCAATCGAAAGTCCACCTGATGCGGATCCGGTAATCCCTGCGAGCACATTGACGGCAATAGCTTCGGATACGAGCGGATTACCGCTTGCATTGAACACCCAGTTTTGAATGACCGAGAATCCAGGAAGTGTTTTCACCACATTCCCAAAACCAACTTCAGATGCAGTATTGAATATGGCAAGCAATGATCCCATTGCCGCAGCTGTTAATCCACTAGCCAATTTGACCTTGATGCGTCCAACATTCAGAAGCATCGCTGCAATGATGCCGATTGCCAAGGCAACAATCAAAGACCAGGATGAAGTCACTGTGCTTACATCGGCAATGTTGAAGGTTTCCTTCAACATCGAAGCATCATACCAATGCTTAACCGAAATGGCACTGCGGCTGAAAGCAAAATTAAACGCTACGACAAGGATGAGCGGTACGATGGACAGCCAAAAGTTAGGCAGGTTTTGCTGTTCTGCACTTTCTGGCTCATTGATATGTCCTTCCCCGTAGCCTTCACCATTTGCCACCGCTTGTTTACGGCGACGCTCTAACCAGATCATTCCTCCAGTGAATACCATGATCGCGCCAATAATCCCCATGATTGGAGCTGCATACGTATCTGTTCCGAAATAATTCGTTGGAATGATATTTTGAATCTGAGGTGTTCCAGGAAGGGCATCCATCGTATATGTGAAGGCGCCCAATGCTATCGTTCCCGGCAATAATCTTTTTGGAATGTCTGCTTCTTTAAAAATTGCCGCTGCAAATGGATAAACGGCGAATGCCACTACAAACAATGAAACCCCGCCATATGTCAGCGCCGAGCACGCCAGCACTACAGCAAGAATAGCCTGCTTGGAGCCTAGTGATTTTACGATGGTCTTGGCGATGGATGCAGCTGCACCGCTCATCTCCATGACTTTTCCAAATACGGCCCCTAATAAAAATATCGGAAAGAACGCTTTTATATAGTTAGCCGCAAACGTCATATATGTCTCTGTATAACTCGGCAGCAAATGTCCGCCGGATAAAATGACCGCCAATAAAGTAACAACCGGCGCTATGATAATGACCGGATAGCCCCGGTAGGCTAAAAAAATTAAAAGTCCCAGTGCCACCACAATGGCTAAAATTTGAATCACCAATTCAATTCCCCCTTTTCTCCCCTTGCCCCAAAATAATTCGGAAGCCGTTAAATAGGACTAGCAATCTCCTAAATTCCATATTTTTAATTTTTCCGCTTTTACCATTCAGCCTGCCTTCCCCAAGTCAAACTGAATGATCCCCCTAAATATTGAGAACGCTTTCAATAATTCCTTTTCATTTTACGTGGAAACACAATATAAAATGACAGATGGGCCATTCACTAAAGTAATTATGCAATTATTGTGCCAACTTAAATACAAGGAAAAATCTCATCTTTTAAAGCTTTTTCAAACATTTCCTTCCCTAAAATCACTTAAAACTGTAAAGGTTTCAGTACACACAAAGATAAACTCCAAAAAAGTGTAAGACTTTTCTTACAACTTTTAAATTCCCTTTCGTTTTATGTACGGATTTCCTTACACTTCAAATATTTGCTAGTGAAAAATTCTTAAGAGGTGGTTAATAAGTATAAAAAAAGTGCCCTTGGACTAAAGGGCACTTCAGACTGTAGACATACTCAATGGAAATCGAGTTGGTCTATAGTTAATTTGATCGTTGATTTCCTCTCCAGGCACTCGCTTTCCGCGGGCGGTCCGGGAGCCTCCTCTGCGCTTTTGCGCCTGTGGGGTCTCCCCTGGACTCGCTTTTCCCGCAGGAGTCTCGCACCTTCCGTTCCAATCAACTTTTTTAAAACTTTAGATTTAACCTCTGTTCCTACATTCTTTTTTTATGTTTTGTATACTTTGAACGTTGCGTTTACTCCAGGTACTCGCTTTCCGTCCAATCTACTATTTTAAAAATTCAGAAAGTACCCTTCGCAAAAGGACAATTTCAACATTCATAAACCATATTTATTCATTTTTTCATACAGTGTCGTTCGACTCACTCCGAGTCTCTTTGCCGTTTCTGATTTATTACCAGAAGTCATTTCCAAACATGAAACGATTGCAGCCCGTTCGGTTTCATCCATTACTTCCGCTAAAGTGCGAATCGATACTGATTCTTTATGTCCCGTTATTTCTTCAGGGAGATGCTTGGAACGTATCATTTCCCCTTCTTCCACAATATTCATTGCGCGTTCGATGATATTCTCCAACTCACGGATATTACCCGGCCATTTATAAAGACGCAACAGCCGTAAAGCTTGTTCACTCATCCCCGTTACGCGTTTTTTCATGAGGTTCTGGTACTTTTCAACAAAATGATTTACCAGTATTTCAATGTCCTCCGGTCGCTCTCTCATGGAAGGAACCTGGATTTGCAAGACCTTCAGCCGGTAATACATATCAAGTCGGAATTCCCCCTTCGAGACCATTTCCTCCAGATTACGGTTCGTTGCAGCGATTACCCGTACATCAATCGGAATGCTTCCCGTCGAACCGACCCTCTCGATCTCTTTTTCTTGTAACACACGGAGCAGCTTAACCTGCATATGCAGTGGCAGCTCACCGATTTCATCGAGAAAAATCGTTCCGCCTTCAGCCGCTTCGAACTTACCTGCTTTTCCGCCTTTTTTTGCACCAGTGAAGGAACCCTCTTCATAGCCGAATAGTTCTGACTCCAGAAGCTCTGCCGGGATGGCCGCACAGTTCACTTTGACAAATACACCCATGGCCCTTCTGCTATCATTATGAATGGAATGGGCAAACAGCTCCTTACCTGTTCCGCTTTCACCCAAGATCAACACATTCGAGTCGCTTTTAGCGGCAATTTTGGCTTGACCTTTTACTTCCATGAAAGCAGGACTTCTCCCCATCAGATGATCAAACGTATATGAGGCCTTATTCCTCTCGCGAAAATCGCCTTTGTACTTTTTCAGCTCAACTTCTAGTGAATTTATCCGTTTGGAAAGAGCGGTAAATTGGCCGACATTCTTAAACAGAATCTTTCCGACCGCCCCTATTAATTTACCTTGTTTCCTTATCGGGGAGCGGGTCGCAATTATATAATTATCTTTTATTTTTTGTAATTCAGCGACCTCTTGCTTGCCAGTTTTGGCGACCACATGCATACGGGTATTTTCAATGACCTCCGTTACATGTTTCCCAATGGAACTTTCCTGATCGACGCCAAGAAAATCCGCATAAGCGTGGCTCAGCATTTGGACATACCCTTCCGTATCGACCATCACCAAGCCGTCATAGGCAAATTCGATAATATCCTTAAACAGAAGTTCTTCATGATTATCGCTGTTAAGAAAATCACTTTTATTATTTGTAAATAATAGGAGATAAATCTGATACTCCTCATCACCCATTTGAATGAGGGCCTTTCTGACAATCCCATTATGATCATTCAAACGAATCGGAGTATTTACAGCGGGTACAAGTTTTTTTTCAATAATCAAATTTATTTGCAAATCCAATTCATTCTCAGCAAAAGCCTCGGATAATACGCGATTGCTGAGAACGATTTCCGTTTCGTTTTTCGTTACCAAAACACCAAAAGGCAATTCTTCCAATATCGCTTTCACTAATTCAAATTGAATAGTTTTATTATCGCTGGCCATTCCTATTCTCCTTAACCCGTCTGAAGTTTCCTCCATTATATCATAGGAAAAAGGGGCCAAGTCATTACCGTTCCACAATCAGCGCAGTTCCCTGTCCGCCACCGATACATAATGTGGCAAGGCCGGTTTTTGCATCCCTAAGCTTCATTTCATACAATAAAGTCACTAAGATTCGGGCACCGGAAGCACCTACCGGATGACCCAGAGCTATTGCACCGCCATTTACATTCACTTTCTCCGGATTCAGTTTAAGGTCTTTAAGCACGGCGAGTGATTGTGCCGCAAAGGCTTCATTCACTTCCATCAAATCAAGATCATCTATTGTCAATCCCGCTTTTGCCAAAGCCTTCCTTGTCGCAGGCACAGGACCGTATCCCATGATTTTCGGATCAAGCGCAGCATTTGCATATGACTTAATTGTTGCTAATGCTTCCAGTCCCAGCTCGTCCGCTTTTTCCTTAGACATCAGGACTAACATCGCACCCCCATCATTGATTCCGGATGCATTTCCTGCCGTAACCGTCCCATTTTCCTTAAAAGCAGGACGCAGCTTCGCTAGCTGGTCGATCGTCAGCCCATGACGCGGGTGTTCATCTTGGTCCACCAAGATCGTCTTTCCTCTGCGTTTATATTCAACAGGTACGATTTCATCTGCAAATCGTCCTTCAAGCTGTGCCTTTTCAGCCTTCAGTTGGCTATCTAAAGCAAATTCGTCCTGCTTTTCACGGCTGATTTCCCACTGCTCGGCGATATTCTCCGCAGTCACGCCCATATGATATTGATTAAAAACATCCGTCAAGGCATCATATGTCATGGAATCGACTGCTTCGGCATTCCCCATTTTCTGTCCAAAACGATAATTCGGAAGTAAATATGGAGCATTGCTCATGCTTTCAATTCCTCCGGCAAGAATCACATCAGCATCGCCAAGGGCAATGAATTGTGCGCCCATTATTACCGTCCGGAGGCCAGATCCGCAAAGTTTATTTATGGCCATGGCCGGCGTTGTTTCCGGAATCCCTGCATGAATCGCAACCTGACGTGCCACATTTTGCCCTAATCCAGCAGATAGAATATTCCCTACCAATACCTCATCAATCATGTCAGCCGAGATATTCGCCCGCTTAATCGCTTCCTTGGCAGCCACAACTCCCAAGTCAACCGCCGACACATTGGCAAGACTGCCTCCAAAAGAACCAACTGGTGTTCTTGCTGCCCCCACAATCACTACTTCTCTCATAATACTTCCTCCTTCTCCATTTTTAATTTTCCCAGTTTAATAAAATTACGGTCCCTCTCATTGATTTTCTGAGACACGGCAGATCCTTCATACGTAAAAATCCCTTCTCCCGACTTCGTCCCAAGCTTTCCCTTAGCTACCAAATCACGAATCAAATCAGGGGCTTCCTTACTTTGATCCAATACCGGTGAAACATTATCAAAAACGCGCATCCATGTATCCAATCCGCCAAAATCTGCAATCTCGATCGGCCCAGTAAATGCCCATCGAAAACCTGGTCCAGCCGTTATCGCCGTATCGATATCCTCAGCATCGGCAACGCCCTCTTTCAATAGATAAAAGGCTTCCCGCATCAAGGCAGTCTGGAGACGATTGGCGATGAATCCTGCTATTTCTTTTTTTAAGAGAATCGGAGACTTGCCGATTTTACGCATTAAATCCATTGTTGTCTTGACGATTTCAGGCTTTGTTTCGTCATGCTGAACAACTTCAACCAACGGAACCAAATGGCCAGGATTAAAGAAATGCGTGATGACCATTCTGTCGGCAAACGAGGCCTTCTCCATCAAATGAGAAATTGGAAAGGTCGATGTATTTGAAGCAACAATGGCATCCGGTTTGATTATTCCCTCCATTTGCTGATATAGATTCAACTTCAGCTCAATGACTTCCGGAATCGCCTCAATGATAAAGTCAGCATCCCTTACAGCCCCTTCCAAATCTACGCTATACGTAATATTAGCTAAAGCATCTTGCTTTTCCTGATCAGTCAATGCCCCTTCCTCAATGAGCAGTGATAGATTCTCAGAAATCCGATTTTGGGCATGGTGTAGCAACTCTTCCTTTATATCGTTAATGGTGACGGAATACCCGCTAACTGCAAAAGACTGAGCGATCCCGCTCCCCATTACACCTGAACCGATAATGGTTATTTTTTTAATCATCCAGCTTCCCCTTTCCGTTTCCATTACCTTTATTTACTCACCTTTTTATCTATGCAATATTTATGCCAAAGATTAGAGGGAAATAAAATTCTTTTTTTATCTTGAAAATCATGATAGACTCTTACTCATTAACCTAAACCATATTTTTATAACCTTCCCTTTATATTTCCAATGGAGTTTACCTTGTGAAATATTCCCTATTTACGACATAAAATGACAGACCTGGACCATTACATTTTTTATTGGAGGAATGTAATATGGTTAAAGATAAAGTGGCGATCATTACCGGATCCGCTAGAGGAATCGGTTTTGAGATCGGAAAGATATTCGCGGAAAATGGCGCAAAGGTCGTTTTGTCCGACCTTGATCAAAACACAGTTGAAAAAGCTGCTTTAGACCTGAGGAACAAAGGCTTGGATGTTATCGGCCTAAAAGCGGACGTAACAAGTGAAGAGGATATTATCCAACTAATCAAACAAGCTAAAGACAAATACGGACGAATAGATATTTTCATCAATAACGCAGGCCTTCAGCATGTTGCTCCAATCGAGGAGTTTCCAACTGAAAAATTCGAACTGATGATCAAAATCATGCTGACCGCGCCATTCATTTCAATAAAGAACGTTTTGCCGATCATGAAAGAACAAGGCTTCGGCAGAATCATCAATATCTCTTCCATTAACGGCCTGATTGGATTTGCCAACAAAGCAGCGTACAATAGTGCCAAACACGGTGTAATCGGTTTAACGAAAGTCGCCGCCTTGGAAAGCGCCTCTTTTGGCATTACCGTCAATGCCCTTTGCCCAGGATATGTAGACACACCTCTCGTCCGCGGACAATTGGAGGATCTGGCAAAAACAAGACAAGTACCTCTAGAAAGCGTTTTGGAAGATGTCATCTATCCACTTGTCCCACAAAACCGCTTACTCGATGTAAGTGAAATTGCCGACTATGCCATTTTCCTCGCAAGCGACAAAGCACGGGGCATCACAGGCCAGGCAGTCGTGTTAGATGGCGGATATACAGCTCAATAAAAGGAAAAAGGCATCCGCGATAAACCCCGAATAAATGACACCAAAAAGGTGCTCTGCATTCGGGGTTTTCTGGCTTCCTTGGATTGTGGGAAAATTTGGTGGTTCACAGACCTCGCACATGTTACAGTAATATAGGGACATTTCCCATTTTACAAATATAAAAGGAGGCCTCGTCATGATTATTAAGTGGGTTAGACTGCGATAATTAAAAGCGCAGGCCAATCATCATGCTCCGGAAAGAATTTATTGATCTGCGCCAAGGTAACGGCTATTAGATAATATTTAATACGGAGGTAAAAAAACATGAGTGAACAGATACTGAAAATAAATAAAGTGGATATATGTACAGAAAGTTTTGGAAACCCAAAGGACCCTGCTGTGCTTTTGATCATGGGAGCGATGTCTTCATTAGATTGGTGGGATGATGACTTCTGTCTCCGCCTCGCTGATTCGGGGAGGTTTGTCATTCGGTACGATCATCGGGATCTCGGACGATCTGTCAGTTATGAACCCGGTACCTCCAACTATACAATAACGGACATGGCTGACGATGCCGCGGGTGTTCTGGACGCTTATTCCATAGAGCAGGCGTCTATCGTCGGGATGTCCCTAGGCGGTTTGATCGGCCAGATTCTCGCTTTAAGATATCCGGAACGCGTAACTACGCTTACGCTAATTGCATCAAGTGTGTTCGGGACTGTAATGGAAAAACTCCCCCCAATGGACCAAAGCATATTGGATCATCATGCGAAGAGTGCATCCATGGATTGGTCAAATCGGGAGGCGGTCATCGCTTTTCTTGCGGATGGATGGAAAACTTTAGCCGGTTCCAAACCTTACGAGCAGGAAAGAATGTATAAACTGGCACAAAGGGAGGCGGACCGCGCCAAACAACTGCCGAGCAGATTCAATCATGCTTTGCTTGCTGGCGGGGACGAATATTTTGATAGAATGGGTGAGATATCCGTACCTGTCCTCATTATTCATGGCACAGAAGATCCAGCCTTGCCATACGAGCATGGGCTTGCCCTTGCAAAAGCCATCCCTCATGCAGAATTAGTGACTCTTGATGGATCGGGGCATGAGATTCATAGTGAAGATTGGGATCAAATTATCGATTCAGTCATTAAGCTTACCTTGCGATAAATTAGTCATAAAAGAAGCCGACCAATAAAGGTCGGCTTTTTTTTATATACTACTTTTAGCAGTAACTGCCATACCCTTGTACGCCGCCGTACCCGCCGCCGTAACCTCCGCCGAAACAAGCAGCTCCAACGATGACTAAGAGTATAAACAAAACGACTATAAAAGCGAAGCCGCCACCAAATCCACCAACTTCATTACAACAACTTGATTCATGACCACAATTTGACAATAGAAACATCTCCTTATTCGTTTTAGGAGGAAATAATTAAATGGGTTAATTCAACATATGTTCCAAATAGGATAATGACACAAAAATCTCCGGAAACTTTTTAACAACCCACTAAAACATTTGGGAATCCAATTATCTCGGTCAAGAATATCTCCGATCCATGAACCAACTTGACGTTCCCAGCTTCGGCTGAAGAAGGAACAGGGTTAGCTACTATCTCTATAATGGCGGACGGCACGTTAGTTCAACAAGCAATTCCTACTAACTTCGGTTTATTGTACAATTAAGGTAAAAAGGTTCGAGGTATCTATGATAAAAGGAAATACTTATATTCTTGTTTTCACCGTGCTTGTTATGTTTACAATAGTGCTTGTTTCAACTACACCAATAATAATTAAAACTTTACTTGCTTTTATAAATATTGCGTTTTTATTTCCTGTGATTAGGAAGCTTCTGTTTAAAGACAAATCAAGAAAAATTAAAGTGGCATTCTACTCATCATTTTCCTTAACAATCTTTGATCTACATCTAACCAGCCCAGTTTAATAACTATGTAGGAGCAAAAAAAATGAAAAAGATAAAAGAAATTAATCTCTTCTATCCTTTTCAAGCAGCTCAATTACTCTATCAAGTTTTTGTTCTATGCTATTGGATTTGTTTGACCTTGTAAGGAGAGACCGAACAAAAAAGTAAACAGCAAAAATGACACCAAACAACAAAATAAATATAATCAGTTGATATACTATATCACCGGTATTGAAACCCAAAGAACTCCGCCCCTATCTTTTTTTGTATACTATACAGAACGTATAAACTAAGCTTCTTGAACTATCCTCCGCCGCTAGTTGCATTAGAAAAAGGCCGCAGATCAAATTCTACTATTGAAGGAAAGCACATTTCATTCTAAAAGATAATTTCCCAAAACTAACGATCCTCCATGACTAGGTCATAAGGATTTTTAATGTCCATCCAGCGAATGTTTCGTTCCTTAGAAAGTGCAGAATCCTCTTTACCACTACTGCATTACTAGCATTAAGGGCTTCATCTAAATAAGAATATAAGATTGTTAAACATTTTACTTCTTCCGCTGTTCCTTTAAATTCAAGTCTTAAAGGGATGTGATTTGAGTATGTCATTTTTAAAGACATTAGGTTGACCTTGGGACAAGGGGTTTGACCCGAACGAACTTTTTGGCAATCACATTGGTGAAGCTATATAAATGTACTGAGTCATACGGTTCTCCTTTCTATGCCTCCTTATTGAACGACATAAATTGTTTAGATATCACTTTCAGTTCTTTATATATTTGTGTAAGCAATATTAGAATATGTATAGGTAATCCAACTGCAAGTCCCACCAATGGAGAATAAGGCCCAGCGAAAGTAAAAAGCGATACAAGTGTAATGATTATATATACTGAGATAATTAACGTGGTCAAAGCATTTCTCCTTTTTTGTCCAATTATAGCATATATTTCTTGCGTAGTTTATAACACTACGACTGTCTTGCTCCCTTCAAGTGAAACAACAATATAGCAGAGCTGATTCTAAAAAAAAGGAATAATTCCACATTCTAATTTGAAACATCCGTTCCTTTCAAATCGCTGAAAAAGATTTGATCCGTGATTACGAATCAAGTCTCCGAAGACAAAAGGAATACTTTATCCCTTGACCAAACCCAGCCGGATTAGAAAAACCGTAAAATATACTTGGCACACGCCTATTTTTTAACATCATTAAAAGGTAACGGTTGAAGTTCCCTCTATAACCCCATAGATTTAAACGATGATAACGGAAACGAAACTTCGTTTAGACTCCTTAAACAGAGTTTAGGTCTTCTTTGTTCACTTTTCGAAAGGTCGAGCAAAGAAGACCTTTTTGCGTTTACCAGTATTTTAGTAGGCACTGCTTTTCAATGTTTATCTTTTTGCCTCCCTTTTGGTTTCATCCAATTCTTTACCGCGTTCCATACTCCCTCTAATGCTACATTATAAACCTATAAATATTTACAGTTTGTCCGGAAATATAAGTAACTTGTCCAAGCAATCGCCTTAATTTATTAATACTATATTTTGTAACTACTACGAAAATACACTTGGGGTAGTACGATTCGATACTACACTCCATTTCATTTTCGAAAAAAAAAGGGTTACAAGAAAGGATTGTGATTTTGTGGGAAATTTTGGTATGAATAATCCGATGCACAGCAACTGGGGTTCTGCATGTTCTGACAGCGACTGGGGTTTTGGGAATGATTCAAGATTTGATCGTCATTCAAAATTTAAAAAGCCATGTAAGGTTTGTAAGTCTCACGACGAGTCTGCATGCAATTGCAATTTTAAAGCTGCTGCTCGCCAACTTGCTGCTCCATTAAACAGCGACTGTGTCCTAGTTAATTCCGTTGTAGGCTCAAAATCGGTCCAAAAGGTTGCAGAAGCAACACTTCCTTTTACCGCGTTTACTCCAGCAATTCCAGCAGGATCCACTATTGTTTCAGTAGCTGTTGTACCGAATCTAGCTGGCGTTACACGTAACACGACAATCATTAGGGACAAAGTCGTTAACATCGGGCTTATTCCTGTAGCTATTACGGTAACATATACGGCACCAGGAACAACCACTCCTGTTTTAACAGCCACACTTTCAACGAGTTTACCATTCCAGGAGCATACAGATTTTCCAGGTGCCTGTCCTGAGGATATGGTGGTAGAACCCCCATTAGTAGTAGAAGGGATCTTTGCTCAACCAGGCGTTCCAGTCATCGGCACCACGGGACTTGTTTCTACCAATGCTATTTTAGTCAAGATTGTACTACGCACTACAATTACAGTTACTCGACAAGTTATCGTGGATTCACATGGTGGTATTTGCGACGTAAATGAACGTCGTTGTGAAACTACAACTACTCCAACGACTAATACTCTTCCTGCTCCATAAATGACAGTGTTGAGTAGTTTTTAATCTTGACTAGCAAAGCCCTCTCTAAATAGAGAAGGCTTTGCCTTTATTTATTTTATAGAATAGAAAGGAGTGACATTTCTATGTGTTATCACGAGGATTGTTCTAAGAAAAATCACTGCGATAATGAACATCACCACGATTGGGGTAAGAAAGAATGCTGCGATAATGAGCATCATGATTGTTGTAAAAAGAAAAATCGCTGCCATAATGAGCATCACGAATGTTGTAAAAAGAAAAATCACTGCGATGAGGACCATCACCACGATTGGTGTAAGAAAAAATGCTGCGATAATGAACATCACGAGTGTTGTAAAAAGAAAAATCACTGCAATAATGAACATCACGAGTGTTGTAAAAAGAAAAATCGCTGCCATAATGAGCATCACGAGTGTTGTAAAAAGAAAAATCGCTGCCATAATGAGCATCACGAGTGTTGTAAAAAGAAAAAGCACTGCGATAATGAACATCACGAGTGTTGTAAAAAGAAAAAGCACTGCGATAATGAACATCACGAGTGTTGTAAAAAGAAAAAGCACTGCGATAATGAACATCATGATTGTTGCAAGAAGAAAAATCACTGCGATAATGAACATCACGAATGTTGGAAGAAGAAAAACCACTGCGATGAGGAACATCACGAGTGTTGTAAAAAGAAAAATCACTGCGATAATGAACATCACGAGTGTTGTTGCAAAAAGAGAAAATGCTGCGATGAGGACCATCACCACGATTGTTGGAAGAAGAAACGCTGCGATGAGGACTGTTGTGGTAATTGGTAGTTTGTTAAATGTAAAGTACTTTGATGACGTACTTGATCAAAGTACTTTTTTAGTTCCCAAAAAGATGAGTTATTCAACCTCACAAGTACCGCGTACTCATTCTGTTTTTCTTAGAATGGCCACTCTATTTCAATTATCCTGCCCTTTAGTCTTCAAGAGAATCAACATAACCCTTTACCAGAGTGATTTTAATAAAAAGTAATAATTTTACACTTTAACACTGGAACATTTGTTCTATTTATGTTATTCTTATAAAAACAAATAAAAAGATCAAATCGCTACAAAAGATTTGACCATAATTATAATTAAAGGTCGGTTGTATCCGCGGGCCTTACACGGTTGTACCGCTGAGCCGAGCCATTTGCTAACGTTCAGGGTGCCGGTGATAAAGACAGCTCCGAACTTCAGCTAAAGCACCCGTTCGTTCATTAATAGCCAGTAATTTCATAACAAGAACAGCTATTTAATCAATCATCCCCCCATCATCTGTTTGCCCGCCATAAGGTTTACTTAGTCCATTAAGTCGTTTTTTTATATCAATAATATCTTCGTAAATTAAAAGCACTTATCTCTTCTGCAACAAAAAAAGACAGTAGCCCCCTGATAGTTAAAGCACCTTTTCGTTAGACAAGATTAGTGCATATTCTCGGCAATCTTTTTCAGTGCCTTTGCACGAGAAATGATAAATTCTCTCATATACTTCTCTAAAAACAATTTATCAGCTAAAACTCCAATTGGACCGAACGGTGATTCATATTGAAATTTATCCATCATTATAGTTCCGCCTGATTCTTCTATGAACTGATGTGTGTGCACGAAGGAATGGAAGGCTCCCTTCACCATAATATCCACAAACTTATTTGGCTTTTCCATTAATGTCACTTGGGCTTTCAGCCTTTGTTTAATACCAAAGTGAATGGCTTCCCATGTTACAGTATCCCCCTCCTCTAATAGCCCTTCTGTCACACCATCAACAGCAACTTCCTTTGTTTTCGCTGTCGTTTTGGTATGGATATCCACGCTCCTCTTAAGGTCAAAACATAAGTCAACTGGTGCTTTAATAAATAGTTGATGTTCAATAACAGGCATCGCCCAACCTCCTTATATAATCACTTTCTACCCATCATTATTGCTCTTTTTAGCAAATAATACCTAGCCCTTTTTCCATTATCCTGCCATGCTTGTTACATAAGAAAAAGCTGCCTTAAGACAGCTTTTTGAATAAATCTTTCGTCCAGCCTCACTTTTTCAAAACGGGGATCCATATTTCACTTCTAAATGTTGGTGAGGTCATATCTTTATTTTCATTCCAAAGGATTTCCGGTCCTTCCCTTTGTTCATAGTTTGAGGATGGAAACCATTCGGAATAAATACGTCCCCATACATTTTGCAGTGTTTCAGGAAAGGGACCTACTGCTTCGAATACTGCCCATGTAGATGCATCAACTTCAAGCTGTGTTAAGTTATCTGGACACTCCCTCGTTGTCGCTGCACCGATATAATGATCAAGCTCCCCTTTTTCCTCCATGCGGCCTTCGGAAAAATTCACAGATGCACTAAGCAGCCCCAATGGCTCGACATTCGATAGGTTTTTAAGTTCATTTATCGTTTTCTCGTCTAAGCTTTTCCACATAGATGCAATTTCTGGATTAACCCCGTTAAAAATGATTGGAACTCTTTTTTTAATTCCAATAATGTGAAATGCCTCTTTTTCTTCAATTCGATAGTTCATTTCACTGCCTCCTTTAATGGATAATTGGAAGGACATCGGTGGATATGCTTTAAGTGAATGGCCATTACTTCTCGCTTCTGATGGTGTGATACCATGCAAATGTTGAAACGCTCTTGCAAAAGAGTCAGGTGAGCTGTATCCGTACTTTATCGCTATATCTATGACCTTTATGTTGTTATCCTTTAGCTCAAACGCTGCAAGTGTAAGTCGTCTTCGGCGGATATATTCGGATAGTGAGATACCTGCAAGGAAGGAAAACATCCTTTTAAAATGATATTCCGAGCAATAAGCTATTCTTGAAACTTCTTTAAAGTCAATTTCATTCGTAAGATTTTCTTCAATGAATTTAATGGCACCATTCATATTTTTCAGCAAATCCATTCAATGACCTCCTTATATCAAAAGAATAGCAGGAATTGAAACGAATCATCCGACATTCTGTGCACGATTATGCAGGGTCCTTTCACACCCGTTAATGAAAATAAGCTTATTGTTAAAATGGAGATTTACGGACTTTTTGCATAAATAGCTCTGGATTATCGATCTGATTAAAACCGTATTTTTTATATAATGAATGTGCATCATTCGTAGCTAACATAAACCTGCGGACCCCCTCCAGCTCGGAATGATTGGTGATGACATCCATTAACCATTTTGATAATCCTAATTTACGATAGTCAGGTAATATAAACACATCGCAAAGGTATGCATGTGTTGCTAAATCTGTTATGACCCTTGCAAATCCAACTTGTTCACTACCTTCATTACCTATTTCACCCTTATAAACCCCAAAACATAAGGTCGTATTTTCAATTGACTTCATTACTGTTTCCTTAGGTATTCCCTTTGACCAGTAAGCTTCTTGATTCAAAAAATCATGTATTAAGTCTACATCCAAATACTTTTTATTAGTAGAAATCGAAAATCCTTTACTATTCATTTTTACACCGCCTCCCAATTTTCTTTAATTTTACCAAACAACACATTTTAATCTTTTGAGCTAGCTCGCCACGTTAGTCTAAATGATTATTAGCTTCCTTAAATATAACTCGACCTTCAGCTGATGCACCAGTTTGTTAAATAAGTGTGTAAGGGATTGTTGGAAGAACTTTAATTACAACAAGTATATCTAAGTAATTCGGAACAAATATTATACATGTTGTAAATTCTAAGGAGGTGGCTAAAATGGACGCAAAACGAGCAGAAGAAATTGCTTCTTCACCAAATATGGTTAATGTAACCTATAATGAGGAAAGTATCTACATCGAGCATGTGGATGAACAAAATGGAATAGCTACAATCCATCCCCTTGATGATCCAAATAAAAAACAAAGTGTTACTGTAACCAGCTTAAAAGAACAGTAATTTCCTCAATTCAATAATAAACCTCCACTTTCGGGTGGCGGTTTATTGTTCGATTCATTCCAATTACCATTTTCAAAAAAGGAGCTGCTGATCAGCTCCTGGGAATGAAGTAAAGCTCGTATTGTTGGTTTAAAAGGCAAAGAAAAAACAAGCGAATTCATAAAATTCGCTTGCCTACCTGTTGGACGGTATGGGCCATATTGTGCGTTTGGATAGTTTACATCAACAGTATATACCCCGCGAGTTTTTGCACGTGTTACAAATTCAAATACATCACGGAATCCTGGGCCACCATGACCGGAAAGAATCGTTGTTTTCCCTTCATTAGCAAATTCACGAATTTTTTTCGCATTTTGAAGTAATAAGTTCGAGTTTAACTGTGATGGCACAATCAGTACATCATACGGTGATAAATCTGTCTCGGCAAACTCAGGGAAGTAAATCAGTTTGTCGATAAATTGCGCATATTTTCGGCTCGTGGAATGTACGATAGTGGTGCATGCCCACTATAAATAACTGCAATTTTTCTCATTATACTTCCTCCTGTGCAACTTCTTGCTCAAGTAGTGCCAACATTTGAGTTCTAATTTTACCTGTTGTTTTCCTATCGCTCTTATTACCTAATAGACTACGTCCGGAATGAACAATGACCGTACCATTTGTTGTAATGACGATCAATGTACGTAATGACCTTTCCATCTGTAAACGTTAAACAAACCTCTTATACACCCGTTAGATGACAAGCAGCACCTCTTCTATAGCACATATCCATCCAGGAACATAACAAAAAAAGCCAACAATTTGTTGACTTAATATATATCGACATTATAATTTCATTAAAATTCATTAGTATTACTTATATATTTCATTTTCCAATATAATCACTTTTTCCCCATTCGCTGCTTTCCCGATTTGTTTCGTATTTTCAACCAGCCGAAAAATATTATCACAGCATTGTTTGGCACCTATAAGCAATAATGGTACACCGATAAAATCAATTTTTAATGCTCTTGATAAATATCCCCCTATAGACATAGCAATAGGTACAGTTGGTGAAGTATTGGAGAATACTATTACTTCGTTAAAATGAAATTTTTCCTCTAGTAGTAAAGTCAATTCTTTTAATGCTGGAACCACAAGTTTGTCTCTTTTATGTCCAATTGTATAAACGGAGTTGCCCTCTTCATCGATCCCGCGAAAAATTAGCTTTCCAGCATCTTCTTTCGTTAATTTATTGAAATATTTCACATTTAATATTTCTTTCGAAGTTAATTTTCTTTCCGATTGAGGTAATTGTTTTAAATGATATGCGGCAGCCAAAGACGTGGTATGTGTTCCCCCATAATCATTATAGATATACATCATGAAATCATCCCTAATAGTCATATTTAACACTATTATGTCCTCTAAATGAATATTCATATCCTGGGATCATCATAAAAAGAAGAGTACACCTATTTGTAATTATAAGTGCACTCTTTTATCCCCTTTAATCCGGGGCATGTATAAGGCAGCGCCTCTGATTCCATGCGGTGATTTTTTCAGTAAAAATGACGAAACCTACCGATGGTAAAGAAAATTCATTAGCTTATTATCATCCAGTGTTTCTTTCTTAATCGGGGCAGGCAATACTGTGTTTCTGACATCAGCTATCATTTTAAGGTCAAAGGAATCTATTGCTTCCCCTTGTTGGTTCATGATTGAGAGAATTCCATCATTACTCGTTTTTAGACTTGGTTGATCATTCATTAAATGAGTATAGTATAAGTCTTCGTTCAGCTTGTAGGAATTAGAGTAGTCCGCTGAATAAAGTATGCTATTTTTATCAATTTTGCCTGATTTAAAGTTTTCAAAGCCATAGTTGAATAAAAGCTCAGTATCAGAGTAGGCAACCTTGTCTGAAGGAGCTTTCAGAGTGACGGCAATCAAGTCTTGCTCTCCCCTAGTCGCAGTAGAAATCAGGGTGTAACCGGATTTACTGACGAAACCTGTTTTCCCGCCGGTTATTCCTTTATAGGGGAGTTCGCCTTTTAACATTTTATGATGGGTAACTAGAGTGGTGTCCCATGTTTTTACTTCCCATGGTAATTCCTTCTTCCCAAAATACTCACGGAACGTTTCATTTTTCATTGCATATTGGGTAATTTTCGCAAGGTCACTGGCTGTTGTTACATGGTCTTTGTCAAATAATCCATGGGGGTTCGTAAAATGAGTATCTGTGACGTTTACTTCTTTTCTTAAAAACTCATTCAAATCTTCCATGAACAGTTTTTCACTACCAGACATATGCTCGGCAATTGCGATGGCTGCATCATTTCCGGAGTTGATCAGCATTCCTGCAATTAATTTGGAAAGCTCGATTTCCTCCCCAGGTTCCACAAATACCGAAGAACCGTCTGCCTCCGCTGCTTTTTTGCTTATCGTCACCAGTTCGTCCTGATCCCCGTGTTCTATAGCATATATAGCCGTGGCAACTTTCGTTAGACTGGCTGGATACATCCTTTTATTCATATTTTTTTCGTATAATACATTCCCACTTTTCGCATCAATAATGATCCCTGCTTCACTATTGAGAGGTAAGTCAGATTCTGCACTTACAGTCGTAGAGGCGAAGGGGATTAAAGCCAAGATGAAGATGAAGAAAAACTTTTTCATATGCCTCTCCTTTAATGATAGTCAAATTCTATATAGTCATAATAAAATAAATCCGAAAGGTAAAAGATGTTTTATTGAAAGTGAAATACAAAAGTAATTCCCCTTTAATAATTTTGGAAACATTTCGGTTAATGTCCTTCATTTTCTTTCCTAAAATAACTTTATAAGGGTCATTGCCCTTTTATTGGAGACCCCATCTAATCCCCTTTAAATAGATATTTTTGTAAATCACTAAAGCTTTTCATAAAAAAACCCTTCAAACTGAAGGGCTGAGTTTGTAGACAAAAGGGGTTTTATCTATATTTCAAAACAAAGTTGATTGGAACGGAAGGTGCGAGACTCCTGCGGGAAAAGCGCGTCGAGGGGAGACCCCGCAGGCGCAAAAGCGCCGAGGAGGCTCCCGGACCGCCCGCGGAAAGCGAGTGCCTGGCGTGGAAATCGACGTTCGAGGTTTTATAAACCTAAATAAAAATTGAGACAAACTTGTTTTTATCAAGTTTGTCTACAGTCTCAACCATTCAAACTGAAGGGGTGGTTACTTTATAGGTGTTGAAAATCTGTTATGTTTTCATTTTCATTCCTATTAACATACATTCCACTTTTACAATCGGCTTTCTTGATAATATAAATATAATCGTTACAGATATGGCTAATAAAACATAATATTGGCCACTTTCTTTGATCCAATCATAAATAAATGAGTTATAAACATATTCCAGAATAAACATATGAAAAAGATAAATAACTAATGTAATGGATCCTATTTCAGTAAAAAATGTCTGCTTTCTAGGAACTATACAAAGAAAACTATAAGTTGCCGCCCCCATGATTAAATAAACGATCAGCTTATATACAAAACCGAGGGCAATGGAACCTTCCATTAATTCCTTATAACCTAAACGGCCATAAAACCATTCCCTCCAGGTCATTTCACCAAAGAAATAAATGCCGGCAAAGATTAACCCTAGTACACCCCAGCCGATTAGGGCATTCCTTTGCTTTTTAACCCATTCAAAATGTTCTTTTTCTAAAAAATGTCCAATTAAAAAGAAAGGAAAGAAAAAGAACGTTCTCGATAAACTTAACCATTCATTTACTTCACCAATGTAACCAATTATTAGAGATACGATTATCGAAAAAACGATTCCATATTTCCTCGAGGTAAATATTGACAATAATATATTCCAACAGAATAAGCTTATTAAGAACCATAAGGCCCACCTTGGGGTCAATATTGAGAATTCAATTGGTTCATCAAATAACTTCTGATAATAGAAGGTATAAATTACCTGAAATATTACATAGGGAATCAATATTTTCTTTATTAGCATCCAAAGGTCCTTTTTACTTTTTATCTTTCTTGAAAAATAACCGGATACTAAAATAAAAGCTGGCATATGGAATGAAAAAACAAACAAATAAATAGTTAAAATCCATTCGTTTTCTTCTACCATTCGAGCTAATGTGTGTCCCAAAACCACTAGTACGATTAAAATAGCTTTCGCATTATCAAAATAAGGATCACGTTTCATTAAATCTTACCTCCTCTAAAGAAACTGCTCGTTATATCTCTTAATCCTTAATTATGCTTTGAATGAAAAAACCGGCTTTCCTCAAAAAAAGGATGCCGGCTTTTTTACTAAAGGAAATTCAATGGAGTATCTACCATATCATAGCTTGTTTACAGGATAGTTAATGGAAAATAACAGTTTGATAACAGAGACTTAAAAAAGGGGTCCAACCGCCAATTGCAGCCTTCTTATGGCACACCCGTTTAGTGACTGGCCGGAACGTATAACCTTTTCCAAAATTAACCATCTCCAAGCAGTTCCATACGTTTTCGCCTTACCAAAACGGGTAGTGTATTATAGAAGCATGAGTATGATAACGTCTCTCTATAGGAGGAATGTTCATGAATCCGGTCATTTTATTTGATGGTGAATGCAACTTTTGCGATTCGAGTGTCCAGTTCATCATAAAGCGGGATCCGCAGGGGCTTTTTCATTACGCTTCGCTTCAAAGTGAGGCGGGACAAGAGTTGCTGAAGAAGTATGATGTTCCTGCAGATATAGATAGCATGGTGCTGATCGAAAGGGATAAGGCCTACTATAAATCATCTGCAGCCTTGAGGATTTGCCGCCGCTTGCAAGGGACGTGGAAATTGCTTTACGGTTTCATCATCGTTCCAAGCTTCATCAGGAACTTCGTGTATGATTACATTGCCTGGAACCGTTACAAATGGTTCGGAAAGAAAGAAGAAAGCTGTATGCTGCCGTCCCCAAGTGTTCGAAAGCGATTTTTATAAAAAAGACCTCATCAACGAGCAAAAAGGACTTCAAGTAATTCGAGGTCCTTTTTGTTTTTTGTATTAGAAAAGACGATCGGCAATCATTGCTTTTCGTCCTTTTCATTGTGTAAATGTGGAATATCTCCATAAATGGTTGGCCGTAGGATGCGCCATCATTTCAAGCCCTTTGTTTTCCGCTAAGTGCAGGGATTCCCAGTTCTGTTCATCTGCCTCCTTTAGGTAGACCTCGTGATGCGGTGCCTGATCATGATAGCCGGCTATATTGATTTCGCCATTTCGGTAAAAGGTCCCGATCATTTTATAATCCACCGCAGGAGAAATGATGATTGGGTTGCCCACGGAGTGTGTCAGCTGAATCGTCGTTTTCTCATGATTGGATAATACGCGCTTCACTACAATGGCTTCACCCGAGGCCACTCCTTCTTCAAGGAAATCCCCATCATGATTGTAGGCCTCACTTTTCCCGACTGCTTTGGTACATTCAATCTCGGCTTCACTTTCCTTTTCGTGAATGTACACATCGACCCTGGTCCGGAAACGGGATGATTCAGGATCAAACCCGCGGTTGTCTCCTTTAAAATAGGGAACCTTTGAGGCAAGATTGGGGTTCTTCAGCCACCCTTCCGGTAAAAAGGTGGAATAGCGCAGCTGCCAATTTCTTTTCTTTTTACCATCCGCGTCGTTTTCAACTGGGTGCAAAAGTTGTTTTACAGGTCCTATCTTTTTTGTATTCGTTATTTCCTCGATCGCTGCCTGTGCTTGGGATGAACCTTTTTTTACGGCTCCGACAATACTCGCTACAAGGGATTTCACGGCATAAGACTCCTGCTCTGAACGCGGAAGGGGCCGCTTTGCTTTAATGGTATATGTGTATTCCTGCTCATCACTAATACTCCGGTCACTGAAGGAACATCCACCCACTTTCCCAATATCCACGCCGTTTCGGTAAACCCGATACTCTTTTATTCCCTTGATGGGCTCCCATTCCAGGCTGGCTTGGCCTTTCGCGACAATCGTGGTGAAGACCAAATCCAAAAGGATATTATCCTCTTTTTTATTCTCGGCGGTCGTTGATGTCTGTATTTTCATCCTGTTAACTGTCTGCTTTTTTTCATTCAAGCTATCTATCGTGTACGTATAGATGGTTCCTGGAGTCAGTCCCTGATCTGCCATCCTTGGCTCCGGGCCGCTGTAAATCAGCTCTTGCCCCCTGAATGCCCGATAAAAACCACCTTCATCAGGCCACATAAGCCTTATGGAATCTTCTTTCCTTTCGATCTTACACATCAATGAAGCCGTTTTGAATACTGCTTGATGCTTCCTCTTATTGGAAATGAGATAAGCGATGCCTGCAAGACCAAGAGCAAGCAATGAATGCCGTGCAGTGAGTGTAACTCCGCCTACTTTTAAACGGGGAAATGAATCATGGACAATCAACTTCTTCATCACCTCTTTCTATTCCAGGTGTTATTTCTTTACCCACTTTAATTTCCAAGCACACTTTGTAATGTGCTGTGAAGGGGATTTCCATGTGATGGCATAAAAAACCGAGGGAATGGTTACTCCCTCGGTTTTTTATGAGTTTCCTCGATTATATTTTAACGGCGGCTTTTTTCCCCGCCTTTGCGTCCTGCTTCTTCACGGCTCATTTTTCCATCATCGGAACCATCTCGTTGATTGGCCCGCGCCTCTCCGCCTTTTTCGCCGATTTCCTGATAGAATTCCTTATCATGATTTTTCGCTGTTGTTTCTCCACCCTTACGGCCTGCTTCTTCACGACTCATTTTATCATTGTTGTTAGTCATTAAAAATTCCTCCTTATTATTCGGATTTTCATTGAACTAGCTACAGATGCCATGTACCCGCTTGAACAGCTATAAAACTAGAATCAGCTAAATGCTTCAGATCGCTTCCTTTATTTAGCGGCGACTTCTTTCTCCGCCAATGCGTCCTGTTTCTTCCTTGCTCATTTTTCAATCATCGGACCCATCACGTTGATCGGCTCGAGCCTCTCCGCCCTTTTTGCCAATTTCCTGATAGAATTCCTTATCATGATTTTCGGAAGTGGCCTCTCCGCCTTTTTGACCAATCTCTTGGAAAAATTCCTTATCATGTTTTTTTGCTGTTGCTTCCCCGCCTTTGCGGCCAGCTTCTTCCCTGCTCATTTTTTCATTGTTGTTAGTCATTAAAACTCCTCCTTATTGTTTGGATTTTTGATGAACTAGCTACAGTTTTATGTATACCCGATAGTTTTGATATGAAACTAGAATCTATTAAAACTTTACCATTTAAAAGGAAAAGCATCATGAATGATATCACCCATGATGCTTCCCTCTTATCCTTAACCTGACTTGGGAATCCCTTCTCGCAGGCGATCTGGCAGCTCTACAAGGGTTTCATTCAAAGTATCCAATTTCGTTTCAATCCTATGAAGCAAATAAAGGGTAACGATGATCGGGAACCCAATATCACTGACAAATGGCAGGATTTGATCCACTTTTTATTCACCTCACTTCCAGGGTGTCCAACAAGTCCCTTGCATCAGATAAGTTCCACTTCCTCGACATTCCGCTCGACAAGGCGCGCCGCCTTCAAATCGACGAAATCTCCGGAAGATGTAACGAACACGTTCCCCGCAATGATTTTTTCCATTGCCAGTTTAACCGTATTTACCTCGACCGGCTCCTTCGGATTATCAACGGAAATCGTCGCTGATTTTCCTTCCTCCGTAACGAAAATCAATTCCAGTACTTTAGCCATTTCAAATCACCTCCCCCTCGTACGACATCAAAACCGTTTAGCCTATCAATGAATACGTATCCACCCGGGTCACTTCACCCATTGGATAATTCTGCACACTTGCGATTGAAACAGCTGCCGAAAACAACTGATCCGCCGTCGCCTCGACCTTGATGTTCGAAAATGCCCTCCGCTTGAAAACGAGAGCCCCTTTTTCATTTAACCCCGTCTCAAAATCGATCCGCAACGTACTTGAAACTGGAATCTGACTTGCCATATCACTCACCCCCTTTCACACTCTATATAAACTTTTATGGGATGAAAGTAGCATGGTCCTGTAACAAAAACTATCTCTCCCTCCATTATTCGGACAATTACTTTGGCATACAAGGATAAAAGGATATTGCCAATAGCAAGCAGGTATTTTATTGACTTCATTATTGAAAGGTATAGGGAAGATTGAAAATGCGAATTCGTTGTTGCAGCTAAAAGCCGTCCTGTGTTTGCTTCATAAATCCAAATGCCGTTTTTGCTATTCAGCTTATTTTCCCTTTGAATGATTTTTTTATAACTGATTTTTTGGTGCGAAGATTAATGGCATTTGGCTTTAAATGGCACGTCATGTTCGTCTTTTCTGGGAAATAATAATCACGAAAGGATGTGGATGTGGAATGTCATTAGAATGGTTTGACAGAGTTAGCGGGGAATTGCAGGATCATCTTCAATCAATTTGTGAGAAATACGATCGTAATGGCAGTATGATCGTGGAGCGCGGGTCGAAGCATCCACGGATCGAGTTTTATACAGAGCTGGATGACAATGAGAGGGATTATTTTTCCACGCTGTTTTTTGATCCGTATAATGAAGAATTTTATATGGAATCGTTCGAGCCGGATTTAGGGCAGATCAGCAAAGTCATCCTTTCAGACATTGAAGATATCGTCGATGCTGTCCACGAGAGCTTCCATAACTATTTGGAAGAGGATGATGATGATTACGAATATGATATGGATGATGAAAATGATGATTTGTATGATCCGGACGGCGAGGATTCCGAAATATACGAAATCGATGTAGAATGGGAAACGCCTGAAGTGACCGCCTATATCCAGGATAATGAAGTGGAGGTCACCTACCAATTCGGTATCGTTCAGGAAACAGGTGATGGTGTTCTCAAACGGATCAACCGGATTCGGACAACAGATGATGACCTGATAAAGGATGAAACGAATTTCATTTTCAGCAAGGAAGAAGCAAGCACGATCATCGCCATGATCGCCAGTCATATGGATTCACTTAGTGAAATGAAATAAAAAAACCAACAAAACCTTGTCCATGAACATCATGGACAAGGTTTTATCATATAAGAATCAGTTCATATACCTCTGATAATTGCGTGACTCGTTCCGTATCACTCGCTTCCTTCGCATGCTTGATTTCCTTAGGAAGAATATGGTTAAGGAGGCTGGCTTCTCTTCCGGATAGATTATTGACGAGTTCTTCTTCAGAATGAAATTGCCCGCTTTTGATTTTATTATAAATGTCCTGTGCTTCAGGATATTGGTCCGTATAGTTAGATAATATCTCACGTAAGTAACCAATCGTACGATCCATTAAACCATCCCTCTCAAATTTTTTCTTACATGCTATACCTTCCCCCATTTTTTGATGATAAATTCCTAAAAAAAAGATATCCAAGTCAATGGATACCCCTAATCAGTCTTCCTCCCAAAACAAATCATCCAATGTACGCGATAATGCTTTACAAATACCGACACACAAACTTAAGGAGGGATTATACTTTCCTGATTCAATCAATCCTATCGTTTGCCTGGAAACGCCGACAATCTTGGCCAGTTCATCTTGTGACAAGTCCTTTTCTACTCTCGCAAGCTTCAGTTTCAAATTTTTCAAAGGAAGGCACCTACAATTTCTTATTATCTTCGCTATTTTTCATTCCGACTTTCTTCGCAAGCAAGTATATACCGCCAAAAAACAAAAGTAAAATCGGTAAATAGATCATAACGGACACAAACGATACCAATACAAAATACCATACGCCCTGGGAACTGCCATCCGCATAGGATACAGCACTATTCACCCCCATGATTATAGCGATGATGAGTGCAAAAATAACCGACCCAAGAATCGTCTTCCTACTCATCGGCGTTTTGCTTGTGCGGTCATGCATCTCCACTTCATCCCAGAATACACCTAAGAAAATGGAACGAGCTAAGTAATACAGCCCTCCTGCAACAAGGATCACGAATTCCAAATATAGCTCCCCGCTGCCTGCACCATATTTATATAGTTTGAAAAGTGCACTCACCAGGCAAATGGCCAAGATGACGTGGTACATTTCTTTATAAATTTTATTTCTTACATGCTCAACCCGCTCATCCGTGATTTTTTTCGTTCGTTTAAAAAAATCCATCATCGATCGACCTCCATTTAATTCCACCGCTTACCCTTATTATATGATTTATTTTACTTTTTGCAACATATATATTACATTTTATAATTTATAAATGTCAATATGTATAAAAAAAGTACCCACACGCAAAGTATGGATACCTATTTATGGTTTTACTCGTCAGTTTTGGGGATTTACTCGTGAATTTCAGGCATTTACTCGTGAGTTTTAGAGTTTTACTCGTGAATTTCAAGGTTTTACTCGTGAATTCATCATTTCTTATAAATATGAATTCCCTAAAGAATTTTGATCATTTAGTCAATTACTCTTCATTAAGATGATAGCAAAGTTGAACAACGCCAGAGGAAAATCTTTTTGTATCAACCAGTTTTAGATTCAATCTCTCCTTCATGTCTATAAACAGAGGTTTTCCTTCCCCTAAAACAACAGGGTGAACAGATAACCTAAATTCATCAACCAGCCCAAGTCTTATAAAAGATGTAATAAGACTTGCCCCGCCATAAAGCCAAATGTCTTTACCGGGCTTTTTCTTTAATTCATTTACTTCTTCAACAATATGATCATTTATGATCGTCACTTTATCATCATTGCTTTTTTTTGTTTGGGAAAACATGAATTTTTCTTTGCCATGAACTAAATTCCACATTTCTTTTTCAGTATCAGATACCTCATTTTCTGGAGTATATTGTCCCCATAATTCATAGCTTTTTCTTCCATAAAAAATAGTATCAATTTGATTTAAGAAATCCGTGAACCCCATTTCAGGGTCCATAATGCACCAGTCAATTTCTCCTTTCGGCCCTTCAATAAAGCCATCTAAAGTAACTGCCAAATCTAAAATTATTCTTCTTGGTCTTTCGTTAATGGTCATACTTTTAGCTCCTTCTTCTTATAGAATGTCCCATATGGTTTCGACCGCTCAGCGAGACACTTGCCCCTGACCGATGCCGGACAATACCTAATGCTTTTAAGCATTCATTCTTCCGTTTCGCTTACATGTAGTTTTATATTACAACTTCAATCATAGCATTAAAAGATTGTATCAAAAATGAAGGAGACTCGCGATGAAAGCAATGGTATGCACAAAATACGGTTCACCCGATGTACTGGAACTCCAAGAGCTGGCAAAACCAACGCCCAAGGACAACGAAGTTCTGGTAAAGGTTCATGCGTCAACAGTGGCTTCAGGGGACATAAGAGTCCGTAGTTTTAATAGCCCCTTCTTATTATGGCTGCCGATGCGGATCTTCCTGGGTCTGAGAAAACCGCGAAAACCGGTACTCGGAGTGGAACTGGCCGGGGAGATAGAGGAAACGGGAAGAAATGTAAAAAAATTTAAAAAAGGCGACCAGATTTTTGCCATGACTGGAATGAATTTCGGGGCTCATGCCGAATACACATGTTTACCAGAAGACGGGCCGATCGCAATGAAGCCTGCCAATGTGACCTATGAGGAAGCGGCCGCCGTTTCTTTTGGAGGAACGACAGCCCTTCATTTTTTCAGAAAAGGCAAGATCCAGGACGGACAAAAGGTCCTCATCTACGGTGCATCCGGGTCGGTAGGTACTTCAGCCGTACAGCTTGCCAAATACTTTGGAACAGAAGTTACCGGAGTATGCAGTGCCGCTAATTTTGAATTGGTGAAATCATTGGGAGCAGATGAGGTAATTGATTATACGGAAGAGGATTTCACGGAAAGACAAGAGCGATATGACATCATCTTTGATGCAGTCGGGAAAAGCTCGAAAGCCGCTTGCAAGAAAGCACTGACCCCGAACGGGCGATACGTGTCCGTCGAAGGGCAAGGAATAGCAAAGGTACTTACGGAAGATTTATTACTCCTAAAGGAGCTAATCGAAACTGGAAAAATAAAATCAGTCATTGATAAACGCTACCCGCTGGAACAGCTTCCCGAGGCTCATAGATATGTAGAACAAGGACATAAAAAGGGAAATGTAGTGATAACTTTGGTTGATCATGGTAGACCATGAAATAACCTATTTCAAATGCTTGGACATGAAAATACCCTTTGGACAATTGGATCCGAAGGGGTATTTCGTCACGTGATTATGATGTCATTATGCAGGAAGTTAAACATTCCTGGAGGACTCAATGAATATAGATGCAATCGTACGATTAGTTTTCATGTTAGGGATTCCTTCCTTCATGATGTGGCGGGGTTATAAAAAGATGTCAGAAGAAGAACGAAATGATGTGAAGACCGATTTTACGAGTAAGCGTTTTATCTCTACAATTGGTTTAGTGGCACTCAGTCTACTATTCTTTTTGCTTGAACCAATTTTTGAAATGACTTGGTTGAAGATGATTGGCGCTGTATTTCTATCTATCGGAATAATGGTGAGCATTGTTTTGACATGGGTAGATGCCCCCTCAAAAAGGAAGGCAGTGCTAAAAATTATCACTTTATTAATCGCCCTGTCTATCATGCTATGGGCGAATTATTAAATAGTACAGCCCTCTGCACCTATTCTTCTATCCTGTTATCATTTTTCTCCCAGTTTGATTTCATAAATCTAATAAACTATTAAGAAAACATAGTCTTGTAATCATGGATCGGGATGAGCCATTCCTCCCCCTCAGACGATAGCCAAATTGGAAGAAAAGTCAGTTTACCTATAGTTTTTTTATTTAAAAAACGCTCCAGTTGATTGGAGCGGGTGTTCGAGACTCCTGCGGGAAAAACGCGTCTAGGGGAGACCCCGCGGAAAGCGAGTACCCTACGTTCCAATCAACGTTATTATCGAATTACACCTTATAAATACGAACAATTAATTATATTTTTATTTTAACGTTCACTTTTTTATTGATTATCTATTATTTGTTTGTTATATTAGCAAAGTAATAATCGTAATTTACTCGTATATGCTCGGAAATATGGTCTGAGCGTTTCTACCTGGTTCCCAGTGAAAGAACTAGACTACGAGTTAAAGTATTCGGCTGCCAGCTTTCTTGAGCAGCAAATGATTTAGCATGATAATCATTTTGCTTAATCATCTTTACTTTGACTATCGTAGTTCTAGAAGGCAGAAATCATTCTGCCGTTCTGGACCTTTTTCTATGACCGCAACTGCGAGTGTATCAAACAATCGAATAATATGTTTTAAGGAGAAATTATATGAGAAAAAACATGTTTAAAAAGTACACGATATTAGGAATCATCACATTACTTTTCGTATCGGTGATTGCAGCATGCAGCTCTGCTTCCAAAAATGAAACGGTCGAAAAAAAGACTCAAAGGCCTATCATGATCCAAGGTCCAATGCCCATCGAAGCTGAAAATTTCGCGAAAAGATTAAAAAATGTTAAAGAAGAAAAATCAGGAGATTTTGTATTTTACATTGGAACGTTAGACAATTATCCTGTAATCGTTGCAAAAACAGGTAAAGGGATGGAAAACACGGCTGCTGCTACAGCATTGGCCATTGAAAGATATAACCCTATTGCCATCATCAATCAAGGAACATCAGGCGGACATGATCCAAACTTAAACGTTTTTGATATCGTTTTAGGAAAAAGAACGGTAAACCTAGGTTCATTGAAAACGGCAGATAAAACTGAAAACCAAGGAATTGATCCAACCATTTGGAAACCGATGGACCTAATGGCTTCTGAAGGAAGTGCAGGAGAAGATCCTAACGCTGAAAAGCCACGCTTCTACGAGGGAGATAAGGATTTACTCGCTGCTGCTCATGCAGTTAAAGATACTTACACAAAAGGTAAGGTTGTCGATGGCACGATCGGTTCTGCAGACGTTTGGAATAATGAAGTGGATCGGATTAAGTGGTTCCATACGAAATATGGTACATCTGTTGAGGAAATGGAAGGAGCTTCGGCTGCCCAAATCGCCAAAGCTTACGATGTTCCCTTCTTAGGTATACGAGTGCTATCCAATAATAAAGTGAATGGCGGTAAATATAACCCGAATACAGCGGCAGCCAATCAAGAATATGTTTATGAAGTAGTCAAAAAATATATCTCCACTATGCCAAGCAAATAAGGCCGGCCCGGAAGCATACTATAATGAAATAAAGAAGAGCACATATTATATACGATAATATGTGCTCTTCTTTTATTCGCTGAGGGCTGTGCCCGATTCTTCCTCCTTGCAAAGTAATAGGCTGAGGTTATTCAACGTATAGAGTCTAGCGGTAAAAATGAATAAATCGCTGTAGTTGTTTTCAACGTACTCTTCAATGATCCCCATCCCTTTCCTGAATCTATCAACTAATAAATGCGTGTAGTTTTCATCCCATGTAAACCGATTGATTCGTTTAAGTTCATCTGCCAATACTTGAAACTTGAACTCCTCGACAAGAAGCTTCAATTGATACAATTTATCTCTATTTAAACAAAAGCAATTATTTTCATTTTCATGATTTTCCCTGACGAATGTAATGAAACCATTTATATTATCAGCCAGCATATTCGCTATTCGCATCTCGAAGTTCATTTCTAACATCCCCTCAATGTCTAAAATCTATATGAAGAGTGTATGATTTGAAATGATATTTTAACACCAACAATTAATTCTTTTAAGATAGATTCCCTTATTTCGCCTATGCATTTCCTACTTTGATAGATTTCAAACAAAAAAATTGCCCCCATTCTTTCCAAGGGGACAATTACTTTTTCGTTATCACATCGAATCCAGAACCAAAGAAATAAGCAGGCCGGCGGCGGCGAAAATGCCCGTCATCGGTCCTCCGTCTTCATATGCTTCAGGCATCATCGTCGAGGCAATCATGGCGATGATTCCGCCGCCTGCAAATGCCGCCATCGCTGCCAGGATATAGTCCGGGGCATGATCGAGGAATAGATAGCCCGACATCGAGGATAGTGCCGAAATGAGCAATACGGATAACCACAGCAGCATGATTTTCTTCTTCGAATACTCACTTTTGAGCAAACCAGTTGTACTTGAGAGCCCTTCCGGAATATTAGAGATGAAGATGGCAATGACCAATAGCCAGCTTACCGAGCCACCGCTTATTAAGCTGGCACCAATCATGATCGACTCCGGTATGGCATCCATCACCGTCCCGATGAAAATGGCTAGGCCCGCTTCCTTCGTAGAGCTATTATTGGACCGTTTCCTTTTATCTGCACCTTTTTTGGAAATAAGAAAATCCAAGGCGGTAAATACGGCGGCCCCTGTTATGAATCCGATCCCCGTCGCCCAGATTCCTCCATCACTCACCGAATCAGCAAGCAGCTCATATGCCGCTGCACCAATCAATACACCCG
The DNA here is from genome assembly GCF_050269675.1 of Peribacillus sp. NPDC076916. Lineage (NCBI taxonomy): Bacteria > Bacillati > Bacillota > Bacilli > Caryophanales > Bacillaceae > Peribacillus > Peribacillus sp. NPDC076916. The sequence continues at coordinate 211,338 of NZ_JBNNIU010000003.1, read as the reverse complement.
TACCAAAAGCCATAATATAGCCAATGATGTTTTTCTTTATCGGAATGAAGATGGCGGCTAACGCGCCAAGCAGGACAGCAGAACCCGAAACCCCTCCCCAAAAGACCGCATTCCACATAGAGTTCCCCCATTTCCTTTTTATAGGATAGTGTACCCTGGTAGATGCTGGGGTAAACAAGGGGCTGCCTTTTGTAAATTCCAGCAAAAAAAAGCAGTTATATTCGCTGCCTTATATGACTGATATTTGCGGTTTTCCTTCTTCTCTTTCACTAACCTTTTCAATTTTATCGACAAACATTTGAAAAACCTTTCTCTTTTCTTCCAGCTCTTTTATTGATTCTTTCAATTCATTCAATTTTTGTTCAAAAGGTTTATGATAGAGCTCACGGATATTTCGAATGATTTCATCATTAATAGTGGATTGTACAACTTGCTTGGTAATATTGAATTTATAGGAATAAACCTGAAGATCACGCTTAACTTCTTCATATTCTTTTTCTATCCCATTTAACACATCACTGATTTCTTCATTCCATTCCACTAAAGCCTTTTTCACATGTTCCTCCACCTTTATTCCCCCTCTTTAACAACAAAAAATTCATTTCCATAAAAACTTATTTTATCAAAACTTCATTTCGGTTTCTTTTCGGCTAAGTTACTTAACATATAAGTTTCATTAAAAACAGATAACAGCCTTCAACGAATTAGAAACACTTTTTAAAAATTACATAGAATGTAGCCTGACATGTCACTTTAGTCGATAATTTTAAGTGCTCAACTTAAAACCCAGGGCTACCTGTATTTTTTAATGACGATAAAGAGGTTTATGTTAACTAACTTGTTTTTTATTAAAATTGCAAATCTAAAGGCTAGTACCTGAAGCATCGTCCACTTTTGTATTAGGGGTACAGACACATGCCCATCAAGCTAAGAAAACAGGTCACCCCCGAAACGATAAAGGTTACAATAAGTGCAGAATTTTGTTTTGGGGTTGCATAAAATTTTAACTTGATGGCGATGTGGGTGCATCCCTGTAGAGAAAAAGTTCACATTATATTTAATAGAGGAATTAAAAAGTTTTATTCGTGTCTTAACGTTGTAAATCCACATTTTCCTGACAACACTACAAAAAATAAAAGAGCTATTCAAATTTAACTAGTTGAATAGATCCTTTATTTTCCATTCATTATCATCCTAAATACTGTCTAATCTAAAAATCCTTTTTAGAAAAACAAGAGTCCTAGTGAAATAACAATACCACTTACAAAAAGAGTCAATACACAGTAACCCATAATATCTTTTGCCTTTAGACCAGCAATAGCAAGAGCAGGGAGTGCCCAGAATGGTTGGATTAAATTAGTCCATGCATCTCCCCAGGCAACCGCCATAGCCGTTTTTGGAATGGAAACATCAAGTGCTATCGCTGCATCCAGCATGACAGGAGCTTGAACCGCCCATTGGCCTCCACCAGAAGGTATGAAAATATTGACCAATCCTGCACTTAAAAACGTAAATAACGGGAATGTAAATTCATTAGATATTGAAACGAAACCATTAGATATAACAGTAGCTAAACCTGATGCTGTCATCATACCCATAATCCCCGCATAAAAAGGGAATTGGATGATGATCCCACTCGCTCCTTTTACTGCATTAACAACAGCCTCTAAAAAGTGTTTTGGAGTACCATGAAAGAGAATTCCTAAAAATAAGAATAAGAAATTAACAATATCAAGATTTAGTTTAAAACCGTTAAGTACAAAATAATAGAAAAGAAAAACAATCCCTAATATCCCAATTGATAGAGAGATAATCCGGCTATTCTCAAGCCTCTCAGCAGGAGTCAAATCCTCTTTTTCAATAGTAGCTGCCTGGACATCATCCTCTAGGAGAGCAAGATCTACAGTCACTGTTTGTTCCTTTGAAGGCATCATGAATCGATTAACTAATGGAACGATTATGATTAAAGCGATAACAATAAAAAGATTAAAACTAGAAAATATCGTTTCACTTGTTGGGATAATACCAATTAAATCTTCGGAAAAGTGGCCTGGAGTAGCAATAGTCAATGGAGTTGATCCAGATATTCCACCATGCCAGATGAGAAATCCAGAATAAGCACTCGCAATTAAAAGGCGATAATCAACATTTTCTACTTTTTTCGCTAATTCTTTAGCGAACAAAGCCCCAATAACAAGTCCGAATCCCCAGTTTATCCAGCTTGCTACGAGAGAAACGACACTTACAATAATAATTGCCTGACCTGGAGATTTAGCCATAGTTGCAAGAGCACCTAATCCCCTTTTAAAAATTCTGCTACTAGCTAATACATGTCCAGTTACTAAAACAAGAACCATCTGCATAGCAAAAAGAAGCAATCCCCAAAATCCATTTCCCCAATGCTGAGTCATCTGATAAGGTCCGCTATCGGTGAAAATAAGTCCCAATCCAAACACAACAAAAGTTAAAATAATAACAAATATAAATGGATCGGGTAAATACCTCTGCATAACACGATTAAAAAAGGCTACCATTACTTTCAACTTTTTATCCTCCTTTTTAAAATCAACCCCCCTTTCTAATTTCTACAAATATTAACATATTCCTCTATCTATCCTTTATACATTAGATCTATGTTTGGTAGAGACTCAAACAAATAGTGGAAATAATGATAGGGGCTTAAACCGTTCTCCATTGCCGTTTCGACCACACTATACATGACGGCCCCCCCTAGCACCTCGCAGTATATTAGAAAACAACCAATTTTCTCTCCCGATGACAAAGTTTTAATAGTACGTTCACTGCAAAAAAGTTAACAGGTGCAAAATAACAATATCCGATTGCCGTTGGGAGAATGCTGTCCGATACACCGGTAGGACAGTTCATCATTATCAATAAAGCCCCCAAACCCCGGAGGCCCATTCGGTACATTGTGGGTGAGTTTATCAAAAGAGCACTATGGCATTCATGGAACGAATGATCCCAGCTCGATCGGTAAAGCTGTCTCAAAGGGCTGTATTCGCATGCATAATCGGGACGTGGAGGAATTATCAAGAATCGTTCCAATCAGGACACCGGTTACGATTCATCCTTAAAGTGTTTAGGGAATGATGATAAATAATCCGATGGAATTGTCCCATCGGATTATTTTGGCAGAACGTAAAATCACACTTGAACCAATTTCTTCGCCTGAATTTTATACTGAAGATCTGCTACATGGTTTATGAACGCTTGATCATGTGATACAAATATGATCGTCCCATCATATGCGGCGATAAATCGTTCTAATGCTTCAATGGCCGTAATATCCAGAAAATTGGTCGGTTCATCTAAAAGCAGAATGTTGTATTCCCCTAGAAACAACTGACAAAGTTGGAGGCGAATCGCTTCGCCGCCACTTAATGACTGAACACTTTTCAGTAAATCCGTCCCGACAAACTGCATCGAATGCAGGATGCTTCTTAAAAATCCTTCATCATATTCTGAACGGTTTCCCAAGAATTGCAGAACCGTTTCATCTCTTGCAAATCGATAGCTCATTTGACGGAAGTAACCGATTTTCGCTTTTGGAGAAAGCGCCAAGCCTGCACCATCATTTGCAATATGGTGCAGCAAAGTACTTTTACCGCTGCCATTGCTGCCTGTAATGGCTATTTTTTTACCGAGCGGCAGCTGGAAACTCACTTCATCCAATAATACTTTTTCCTTAACTTGAAGAGTCAATCGGTCCGCCATGATCGGGAACTTATTATGCAATTCCAATTGCTTTGACTGGCGAAATACGATTCGCCTTTCATCTTGTACAGCATCGACTTCCTGAAGCTTTTCCGCTCGCTGCTCAATTGCCTTCGCTGCACGTTGTGCGGCTTTTTGGCTTGTGCCTTTCGATTTCGTCATGAACGTCTTATTCGGTTTTGCATTCGCCTCTTTTTTCGATAACCTTCCAGCCTGAGCGATTTTTTCAGCATTTTTCATTTTTTCCTGCGCTGCTTTTTCAAGCCTGCTCTTTTCTTTTATGAATTGTTCATGAGCCTGCCTCTGTTGTTCACGTCGTAACTGCTTCTGTGCCATGTACTCGCTGTAATTTCCTGAATATACGTGTACCTTGCCTTCATGCACTTCCCAAATCGTTGTCACAAGTTCATCCAATAAAGCCCGGTCATGACTAATTAATATAAGCGCACCATAGTAATAGCGTAATTCATCAAGTAAAAACGAAATGCCGTCTTGGTCCAAATTGGTTGTCGGCTCATCGATAAGTAACGCTTCAAAATAGTGGGTAAACAATTGGGCAAGCTTGAGCTTTGTTTGCTCACCGCCGCTTAGCGACCCTGAATCTCGCGGAACTGTTAATTTTCCCAGTAACGCCGGATCAGCCTCTGCAACAGCTGGCGCTTCTACTTGCTCAAAATAACCACGATCAACATACCCCTTTACTTTTCCGCTTGCCGGTTGAATTTCTCCAGCAAGTAACTTCAATAACGTACTTTTCCCTGTACCATTTTTCCCGACGATGCCGATGCGGTCAAATTGATGTACAGCCAATCGTTCGATCTTCAATATCTCTTTATCTAAATATGTCACTTCGACATTTTCCAATTCAAAACATATTTGTTCCATATTCGCTACCTCCGAAATTTGTGATTTCGTATCGATAGCTTGGATCGATACGAGCTTCTATATCAAGCTCGCATCAAAAGAATAATAAAAATTGCAATGTACATTCCCCCATCTTCAAAGTCACCGCTGAATAATCACATATTCGAAATTTCCAAACTCGTGAAAAGTAACATCATCATGTAAAAATCCCGCCAAAACAAAAAGTACACAGAAGGCTCTGTGTACTAAAAAAAAACGGCATAGATATCCGGTAGAACGACAAAACTCCTACAACATATCCATCCTATACACACAGCAAATAACCCGTTATACAAAGTGGTTTTTTCCATAATATGTGTGTATATCAGTATAGTTGTAAAAATGCCACGTGTATCGCTCCTTTCAAATCTTGCTCCTATTCTAACCAAGAAATTTCCAATAGTCAATAATTATTGTTTTATATAACGGATAAATAACTGAAAATAATTACTAGAATGGGAATATATGATAAAATAGAGGGACAACTGAGGATAGAGTGGGAGGTCACAGTTTTGCTTTTTCCATCTAATTATAGATGGGAAAGGAGGTGACCGCATGATACATTTCTTATTGAACATAATTATAGATATGGGTAAAGAGATATTTGTTGCTGCAGCAACCAATTTTATCCTGTCTGTGTTCGTCAAGAAACGGAAAAAGAACCACTCATCCCTCCAAGATGGCAATGGTTCTTCTTCTGATTCTTCTGATTAAGAGTTATTAGTTGTGACCAACCACTCTTGCTAGTTGTCAGCCTCATGTTCCAGCATGGGGCTGTTTTTAGTTTATGTTAATATAAGGATATCATACCCGAATTTCAATGTAAATATTCAGACAGTGTAAAGGGTTACTGAAGCATTGATATGAGTAACTAGAATATTATTCTCCATACATATAAAAGGGATCTCCATGTACTATGTAAGAAATAAAATGAATATCAAGTGCACTAAGGCCAGACCCCGATTGGTGAATCCAATTGTCGAGTTTCAATTCTCTAATGATATGTGTCCTATATGTCATAATACAACTTTCAAGTATAACCAAAGACCAAGAAGAGAAATCAATTTCATCCATTAAATAACCTAAATAAAATTCAATCTCCCATTCCTCCATGCTGCCTTTGTACTGATATATTATTTCAAAAACTCGATTGATTTTCAGCACAAAGGAGAAAACTCTCTTATCATAAAATGTTGTTTTACCTAAAGAAGCATCAGCAAGAGAAGAATAATCACCAAAAAACTTTTCATAATCACTTGTAATCGGAATTGTATAATTACCTGATCCATCTAGGCGATTTCTCATCTCTTCTTTATATTTTTCTATAATAGTAAATAGGGCATCGCCCATACTTACGTTTATAAGTTCGTCTCCCAAATTAATTTCCTTATCAGACCTTATTTCCTCAAGGTGCTTAAAGAAGGAATTTTCAAACCTCTGCATTCTAGCTGTTTTATTTTGCTCTTCTAATGTCTCTCTGGTCATTCTCATTTCTTCTTTTTGAGTCTTAAGCTGTTCCTCTTGGAGTTTAAATGTTTTATAAACATAAGCAATAGTAACAAGAGTTAGAAATGGGAGAGTAGAGCCTCCTAAGAAGTCACCGTAAACTCCTAAGTTAGTAAAAAAGTCCCCTGTAGGTTCACCATTGTCACCAAGCTTAAAAACCTTTACGATTAACCAACCAAAGAATAGAGACAGGGGGGCACACAAAATCAATATGAACCCTAATTCACTATAATCAAATGGTTCATTATTGCCTTTGTCTTTTCTGACGATCTTCATAATACACCTCATTAAGTTAATGCTACTATTATATCATGGAGCTAAGGGTAAATAGTCATGGTGATACATAGTTTGAAATTTAGCCAGTCACGCAAAAAAAAGGCAGGGATTTCCCCTGCCTGTACAATAGTTTCTTTCAATCTATCCATTCATACTGATCGGCCAATAATAAAACACCAGTGTAACCATGATGATCATGACGCCGCTGATCATTAAATAGGCTGGGTATCTGCGGGTGATGTTCATTTCTTTTTGCTCGTCTATTTCAATCGGGGTTTGAAGGATATTTGCCTGAAACTCCCTTTCTTTGATGGTGATCGTTCCATACTTGGAGCCAATGATAAGTGCGCCTATGCTTAAGATTAAACCAATGATGACAGGATTTAGGTAAACGGGAAGGCTTATTCCGAACATGCCGAGACTTTCTCCGAGTATCACGCCAACGAAGCCGAATACGATGCTCCAAAATGCGCCTTCTTTCGTTACCTTCTTTGAGAATACGCTTGATATGGCAATCGGTCCCCATGATGCCGCAAATAGTGTAGCCGCAAAGTAGCCGATCCACATGACGGCAGGTGGCTGGAACAATCCAATCAATAAGATGATCAAACTAATCACAACCATGGAAATGCGGCTAGCCCGTAATAGATGATGATCGGTGTATTCCTTTTTCCGCGATTGTTCCATGATATCCCGTGTAATGCTGCTTCCTATAATCTGAAGGAAGCTCGAACAGGATGATAATGCAGCAGCCATGATGCCGCTGACGATGATGACGCCAAGCCATGTCGGGACAATATTCATCGCTGCCCAAATGAATACCTTTTCCGTCGGGGCGATATCCGCTTTAATGGTGGTGATTGTCGATATACTGATATGAAGAAACAAATAGACGGTCAAAATGGATATCGTTGCCCAAACGCCGGCCCGGATGGCTACATGTTCATTTCTGGCCATTAAATATCGGCTGCTTTGCCATGGACTCACGGCAATGACAATGCCCCAGACCAAGCCCATGATGACGGCCCAGGCCAATGCTTCCCAAGGAGTGCCCATCGTTGCGCCAGGTCCGGTAATGCCATGCCAGCTTAATAAATCAGGCCGTTCAGCCAGGTTTGCCGCTTTCGTAACGGCATCAGGGAAACCGCCTGCTGATTTGATAATATAAGGAAAGCTAATATACGTTGCGATCGAGAATAAAAAGAACATCACCGTATCATTGACCATGACGCCCTTCGCTCCTGAGAGAATGGTGAAGGATGAATACACGACCCACATGATCACCAGGGCCATTGGATAGGAAACACCAGAAACCTCGGCCAATAAAACGGCTGCCCCTTGAGTAACGGCAACCAAGTATGCAGCGATTCCAAGAATCGTCGTGATCGCAGCCGCCAGCCTTACCTTTTTAGAATGAAAGCGGTTACCAAAAAATTCAGGAACGGTCAATGATTTGCTTCTTCTTAAATACCTGCCAAACAGGAACACTCCGAATATATAGCCGCTTGCATTAAAAATAACGAGGATAAGCAGCAGGATCGGATACCCTTCATAGGAAAATCCCGCTTCTCCCATGAAGGATACCGTACTTAGGAAAGAGGCCACAAGCGTACCCATAATCATCAATGTGTTTCCGCTTCTTCCAGAAACATAGTATTCCTCTGAGCTTTTCACTTTCCTGAATAAAAAGATGCCGATCGAGACATACACACAAAAGGATATGATAATACCAAGGAGAAAGGCCACTTACATCCCCACCTTTTCAATCGGATCTTTTGCTTTTATTTCTTCTTGATTTCTTTTCATTCTTACTAGGAAAACCTTCGTGATCCACCCCATGACAATTAAGGAACCTCCATAGCTTAAAGAGAAAATCAGCTCACCCATTTCTTGACCCCCTTATCAAAATAAAAATAATCAATCATTAAATATGCAATATCCATACCAAGTTTTTGAATATTCAGATTTTAAAGAGGCTAATTTATTATTAATCGTCCTGATAGCTAAATTGGTATTTGCCCAGTTTGCGCATGATCGTCGTTTGGCTGACCTCCAGGGCCTTGGCCATTTTTCTGGTTGATTTATAGGTGGAAAGGGCCTGTGACAATAATTGCTTTTCCGTTTCCTCTAACGCTCTTTTCAAGGGAATGATTCCTGTTAAATTGACCAACGCTGTATCTTTGTAGGTTAAATCGGAAGGCAAATCCTCTATCGTTACGATAGGTTTCCTGGCCGTCACGACGATTTGTTCAATTACATTTTCCAACTCCCGAACATTGCCCGGGTAATCCTGCAGCTGCAGAATTAACTTCGAATGATCATCGATCGTGATGGATTGACCGTATTTTTCATTGAATTTCTTCAGAAAATAATCGGTTAATAATAAGATATCTTCCTTCCGCTCACGCAGCTGCGGTATTTCCATTGGAACGACATGCAGCCGATAGTATAGATCTTCACGAAATTGATTATTCTTGATCATTTGCTTCAAGTCTTTATTCGTAGCGGAGATGATGCGGATATTCACCTTTTTCTCCTTCGTTCCTCCCACCTTCATGAATGTTCGATCCTGGACCAAATGCAGGATTTTCACTTGAATGTCGAGCGGCATTTCCCCGATTTCATCAAGAAACAATGTACCGCCATCAGCACTCTCAACAAGTCCTTGTTTTCCATGCTTATTGGCTCCCGTGAATGCACCGCTTTCGTAGCCAAACAGCTCGGATTCGATTAATGCCGATGGAATCGCGCCGCAATTCACTTGAATGAATTTCTTATCCTTTCTACTGCTAAGATCATGAATGCCCCTTGCTAATACGCCTTTCCCGACTCCGGTTTCACCATGGATGAAGATCGATGAATCCATCGGTGCGACTTTTTCAGCTAATTCCAAAACCTTTATCATCTTATCCGAATTTGTAATAAAATTATTGAACGAAACGGTTCTCGAATTCTCATGCCGGGCTCGCTGGTTCCGAAGGTTCACCCTGTTCAATTGACTCTTCATCTCAACCAATTCGGTGATATCCCTGGAATTCGAAACGATTCTATATAAGTTCCCCTCCTCATCAAAAATCGGCTTCGCTGTGCTGAATACAGTCAGCCCATGCGGATACGTTTGCTCCGCTGAATGGATCGCTTTCGTTTTCATCGTTTGTAATGTAACCGAATTGCTGATCAATCCCTTTTCCACTAGCTCTCTAATGTTCTTATTAATAAAGGCCTCAGGCGGCAGCCCTGTAAGCTTCTTACACGCTTCACTCACGAATAATGTGTCCCCGTTGGCATCGGTCACGAAAATTTCATCATAGCTGGAATCCAGGATTTGCGTCAGCTCTTTGACCTTCTTTCTTGTCACCTCAAGCTCTTCATGCAGTGATTCATTTAAGCTTATTAAGCTCTTAACCTTCTGTTTAAGCAGAATTTCCCTTGCATCAGTGATCGGATTGCATCTATATTGGTTATCGCCATATTGAATCACAAAATCATAGGTGCACAGATCCTCTTCACTTAGCTTATCTAAATCCTCCACAACGACAAACGATGTATTCAGATAAGCCGTGATTTCTTGATCATGACCCTCACTATCCAATCTCTTCAAAAAGAAACCTTCCTCTAAAATGCCGAGGATTTCCAAGTGATTTTTCATGACAATAAAAGGAGAAGAATTGATTTTCAGTAAGGATTTCACATCCAAAATAGAAATATCGGAAAATACAATTAGTGATTCTTTTTTTACTTCCGTATCCACACAATCACCCCATAATTTGATTTCGAACCGATTTTGTTACACTTTTTGGGGCGGCAAAGAAATAAGTGCCCCTCTCATTAGCAACGAATGTCCATATACCAACCAAATTTAAAGCTGAACCTTTTATGAATCACCACTTTTCAAAAAAGGTTCAGTTATCTATATATAAAATACTAGATTCATGGGCCATACCCTCTTTATTAAAGTAAAAAAAAGATGCTGAATCCAAATTCCCGAACGGCATGATTATTGCATATTGAACCTGTATAGGGATAGGTAGAGGGCGATTGGTGCCCTCTATACTCTCATTCTATCTAACATTAGGGAGTGGTCATGATCATGGCTCAATTCAAGAATCTGTTTACTCATTTAACGATCGGTTCGACTGAATTAAAAAACCGAATCTTAAGTACAGCGCATCAAACAAATCATGTCACGGACGGTATCCCCACTTCGGATATGGTCGCCTATCATGAAGCCCGCGCCAAAGGGGGCGTCGGATTGATCATCCTTGAAGCGGCATCCGTACATCCATCCGGCATGCTAACGTCCAAAACAATTGCAGGATTTGACCAAAGAATTGTCGATGCTTATAAAGAGATTTCCGAAACGCTCCATAAGTATGGAACGAAGGTATTCTCGCAGCTATTTCATGGCGGAAGGGAAGTCGTATCGAGCGACTACCGAAATGCGGCGTGGGCGCCATCCGCCGTTCCCAGCCTGCGCTTCGGCGTCATGCCAAAACCAATGAGTTTAGAAGATATTGAAGGAGTAATTGAAGGCTTCGCCCATTCAGCACAGCTGGCAAAGGAAGGCGGACTTGATGGAGTCGAAATTTGCTGTTCACACGGATATCTTCCCGCCCAGTTTTGGTCGGTGCATACAAATAAGCGCACCGATAACTACGGCGGATCATTCGAAAATCGAATGCGATTCATCGTGGAAATTTTGGAGAAAGTATGGGAAAGGGTCGGAGAAGACTTTACCGTCGGCATTCGCATGAGTTCAGACGAACTGACGATGGACGGGACAACGATGAAGGATTCCGTGCAAATTGTCGAATATCTTGCGGAAAAAGTTCGATTGGATTTCATCAATGTCACGGCCGGAGATTCAAGTACCTTCGAGGGATCAACACATATCGTGCCGCCATCACCGATAAAGCACGCATACCTATCTCCACATGGATTCAAAATCAGGATGGCGGGAGCCGTACCGGTCTTTGTCGGCAATCGAATCGTCGACCCCGTTGAAGCCGAACAGATCGTATCCACCGGAAAAGCCGATGTAGTAGGAATGACCAGGGCCTTAATCGTCGACCCAGACATGCCCAACAAAGCCAAAAACGGCGACCTGCAAGCAATCGATGCATGCATCGGCTGTTTACAGGCCTGTATCGGCCACTATCATAAAGGACTGCCGATTGGCTGTGTCCAAAACCCAACAACAGGTAAAGAAGCATGGATATTACCAGAATTAAAGAAAACGAGAACCAAACAAAATGTCCTCGTCATCGGCGCCGGACCTGGTGGATTACAGGCAGCCATAACAGCGGACTACCTCGGTCATTCCGTTACACTGATTGATCAAAGCAAATCAATCGGCGGCCTGCTTCGTACCATGCGCAAAGCACCGATGCGTCATGAACTGGCAGAATCGATGCTCGATAACTACTCCCGTAAGCTAATGAGAAGCAATATAAATGTGCAATTAGGCAAAACGGCTACCGCTCAAGAAATATCCGAAGCGAACCCGGACGCCATCATCTGTGCAACCGGCTCACGGCCCTATACACCAGCCATCGAAGGAATCGATGACCCACGGATCATTATGAGTGATGACCTATACAGCTCAACAAAAAAAGTTGGGGACAACGTACTCGTATTCGACTTTGGCGGAGACTGGCCAGGCATGGAAGCAGCCATCTATCTAGCCGAAAAAGGCCATGGAGTCACACTCATATCATCACGACTGCACATCGGCGAAACCGTTCACCAATATCTCAGGAACGAATACCTAAAAAAACTATACAACCTAAACGTCAAACTCCTTCCCCATTATGATATCGGGGCAATCAAAGAAAATCACGTCATTATCCGGAACCTATTTACCCAACAAAAAGAAGAACTAACAAACTGGAACTCCATCGTCCTCTCCCTTGGCCGCATTCCCAACACAGAACTATTCGAAGAAATGAAAGGCCATGCGCCTATTGTGAAACAAATAGGAGACTGCCTTGGCCCGCGTACGATAGAGGAAGCGACGCATGAAGGGATGATGAGTGTGTTAGGTTTATAAAAAGAGAAGAGACATCCTTTGGGGGATGTCTCTTTTCTTTTTATATAGGTATGGCACGACCTATTTTATTCTTACCTTTTTTTAATATTGAGCACTTTCCAAAAAAATATTAACCAAAGTATAATACAAAAAACTAACACGTATATATGAAAAATATCAAAGTTAAGAAAGATGTAAGCAATACTAAATAGGATAGGTAAAAGCAAACTTACAAGTATAGTAGATTTTTTAACCATTTTATATTGTAGAAAGCAAATTCCTATCATTATAATAATAAGTAAATAAAACATAATATCAATCCCTAATAAAATTTTTTACTCCATAACTTTTGCTTTATCGAGAGCTTTTTTAGCATCAATTATGTCATAGGCATCTGCGTTGGCATTCGTTAACGATTTTTTACTAATTTTAAGTATTTGGGCTAAGTCATTACTACTAATGTCCTCATACTCACTTATTACTAAAGCTGCTACTCCTGTTACATAAGCTGTAGCGAAAGATGCACCACTTGAATATAGGTAATCATTTTCTGGTAAGGAACCTAATATAGTTTCACCAGGAGCATAAATCAAATCTTCACTACCATAGCCTGAGTATTCATATATTTTACCAGTATTATTAACAGCCGCCACACAAACAACATTATCTAATTCAAAACTGCATGGATATACAGGTGTTTTCTTTAAGTTATTTTGATTATTACCAGATGAACTAATAAACAATATATCTTTATATTTTTTCATTGTATCGTACAAACCAGTATCAAAACTAGTATTATCCCAACTGCAATTAATGATTCTAACTCCCATTTTATATGCATATTCAATTGCCCTTATTGCATTATCAGTATTTCCAGTAGATCCATTAATAAATTTCAAAGGTAGAATGTTAACTTCAGGTGCCACTCCCCAAACATTATTATTAAGGTCATGTTTACCAACAATTAATGAAGCAATAAATGTACCATGATAATCGGACAAATATCTATCATAAACAGAGTTGTCATTTTTCAAGAAATTCCATCCATTGATATCATCAATAAATCCATTTTTTTCATCATCTAATCCATTTTTTTCAGTTTCTTTTTGATTCAAAAAAATATTATCAGAAATATTAGGATTTGAAATATCTATTCCTGTGTCAAGGATTCCTACAATTACTTTTCTATCGCCCTTAGTTACTTTCCAAGCTTCTTTAGCGCTTATATCATAGTTTTTTACCCCAAAAGAATTTTCCACCTTTTGGCCATTATTTATTAAAGCCCACTGATTTTCTGGGATTATCTTATCATAGTTTACTTCTTCTTTCTCAAAATCCATATAATTAAATACCAAAAATACAATGGCAATAAACGCTATAACTATTAGTATAATACATAATAAATTCTTTTTTATTATCATTTTTTTAATCATCTGCCTAAATAATCAATTATTAAAATATATATACTTATTTTTAATATTTTATTGTAGAAGCTTTTTGAGCACTCTTATCAAAACCAGTACCTATAGTAATGCTGGGAGTTCCTGATATTGTAATATTGCTTACTGTTACAATTTTATGTGCAAATTGTGAAATAACTTTTGTATCATAGCCTTTGAACTTTGTTTGATAAAGTGTAGCTTTTATAGTACCCGTTTTATTTTGTTGAGTAGCAACCGCTCTTGATTGAGCTGTGGAAAATACTATTCCCTTATTAGGAGTTTCACTTTTACTCCAACTTTTAGTGTATTTTAAACTATTAAATTTACCTGTATACCAGTTACCAGCATAATATTTAGCTGTAGAGGAAATATTTTTTGAATTTAAACCACCGCCCCATGCAATTCCAATATTATCACTAAAGGAATCAACAAAATAAGGCGATTTCCAGTTATATGTAACAGTAATGTTATATGAAGGAGCTTTAGATGTAGAGTTATTAACTTTCGTCATACCAAAAGACATTTTAGAAGTGGCAATACTCCCTGAAGTGGTTACAGTCTTTTCTCCAGAATCGGCATTAGCTTCATATTCAGGGTTAGTTTCTATAGCCTTTTTTATCATTTTATATTCTGATGAACTTACATTATATTTTTCTTTTACTTCATTTTTACTTAAGTTATCAATATAATCTATTTTATCCCTAATATTATTTATTTCTTCTTGCTCATATCCTTCTTGAATAAGTTCACTATCTTCAGTATTTGTAAAATACTCTAACGTCGAAATATTATCAATTGTTAACAAGGTATTACTAGACTCAACTAAACTAGGATCTTCAAGTATTGCTGTAGCTATTTCCTCTTTATCAGTAAATTCCATTTCTTCTAATGTTTCAATATCATATCCTGATTCTTCGAGTATTTGATTAACCTTTCCTTCTAGTATGTCAGTATTTTCATTAGCAAAAGTTGGACTTACTAAAAAACTACTTATCAGACCAATGGTTGATATCGCACAAAATAATTTTTTCATTTTTACTCTCCTTATCCATAATAGGTAAATTTTATATAATAAGGATAATTATATCATATTACCTATTTATCACCTAACAAAATCATGACAAAATACCTATTTAGGATAAACTGGCAGAAATCACACTCGATAACTACTCCCAGAAATTAATGAGAAGCAATGTGAATCTGCAATTAGGCAAAACGGCCACCGTCCAAGAAATATCCGAATGGAAACCAGGCGCCATTATCTGTGCAACCGGCTCACGGCCCTATACTCAAGGCAATCGAAGGAGTCGTGACCCACGGATCATCATGAGTGATGACCTCTTCAGCTCAACCAAAAAAGTGGGGGACAACGTACTCGTATTCGACTTTGGGGGCGACTGGCCAGGAATGGAAGCGGCCATCTATCTAGCCGAAAAAGGCCATGGAGTCACACTCATATCATCACGACTCCACATCGGCGAAACCGTCCACCAATATCTCAGAAATGAATACTTAAAAAAACTATACAACCTAAACGTCACACTCCTTCCCCATTACGACATCGGGACAATCAAAGAAGATCACGTCACCATCCGGAACCTATTCAACCAACAAAAAGAAGAACTAACCAACTGGGACTCCATCGTCCTCTCCCTTAACCGCATTCCCAACACAGAACTATTCGAAGAAATGAAAGGCCATGCTCCCATTGTGAAACAGATTTGGGATTGTTTTGGTCCGCGGACGATAGAGGAAGCTACGCATGAGGGGATTATGAGTGCTATAAGTTTGTAAAAGAGAAGAGACATCCTTTGGGGGATGTCTCTTTTTTGAGGATATGGGTCTGGCACAACCAGCTCATGTTTTTAATCTTCTTGTCTACTTTATCTCCAATAAACTCCTTTCATTCTTTAAAATGTATTCTTTTTAATCCATTTTGTATATAATACTATACATAAGAGGTGGGAAATTTGAAAAGAGGAACAGTAAAAAACAACGTACGGTATTTTCGAAGATTACATGATTTTACCCAAGAAGAACTTTCGGATCGAATAGGTGTACATAGACAAACCATTGTTGCTTTGGAAAAACAAAAATACGAACCCTCAATAGGAATTGTTTTAATGCTCTCTGCTGTATTAAATGAACCAATCGACAAATTATTCTTTTTAGAAGAAAAAACAGATTAAAATCAGGAGGGATCTTTATGCGTTTGAAAAAGTGGATGATTTTAGTTGGTTATATGTACTTATTCTTTTCCTTTGGATATTCATGTTATTCAAATTTAACAAATGATGGTAACCTATGGTTTTTATGGGGGATAGCTTCTCTTGTTATTGGTTATCAAGTAATTAATTTCTTAGTCAAGAAGAAAAATGATAAGTGGAACAGTAGTTACGTTGTTGCAGATCAACGTATTTTTCGTAAAATTCTAATTTCTCTCTCTATATCATATGTTTTTATTCTGATTTTTTTATTGATTGGAACAATTGGATTCTATAATGATTTCATTTCAGGCTATAATATTTTGGTCGGAGCTATTATATCAAGTTTGTTAGTTTTTATGATTTCACAAATTGTGCAAAGTTTTGTACACTAATCCAAATAAAACTTCATATAGGTTGTAAAAAAGTTAGTAAATCCTCCCTTATAGAATTGTAAGGTAAAAAATTATAAGGAGGATTTTACATGACAATCATTAAATCATTATCTTTAAATGCTGTGGAAAAACAATCAATTTTTCATGAGTCTTAGTGCCTTTCAACCTTACTGTTCTATTCTGATTATTCCCCTTCAGTTTCTTTTAATTATACATACCGTAATGGTATGATTACATAGAGCAAACCTATAGGAGGATAACATGAAAAAGCAAGTTAAAGTAGTTGCAGCCATCATTGAAAATGAAAAAGATGAAATACTATGTGCGTTACGTTCTCCAGATATGAGCATCCCGAATATGTGGGAATTCCCAGGTGGAAAAGTAGAAAAGGGTGAAGATATTTTTACTGCATTAAAAAGAGAGATTGATGAAGAATTACAATGTAAGGTTGAAACAGAGACTTCAATCTTTAATGATAATACGCATGAATATGAAACCTTTATAATTAATTTATTGTCTATAAAATGTAGAATTATTGAAGGTACCCCAACAGCCAATGAACATTCTAAACTGATATGGCTAAAGCGCGAGAATCTAAGCTCTCTAAAATGGGCTCCTGCTGACATTCCAGCTGTTGAACAATTAATAAATGAAAAAAATAGTCTTCTCAAATGAGAAGACTATACTCTTTTAGTGAACTCCGTATATAAACTAGCTGGGACTTCATTCTCTAATTCCATCGTAACGGTAATTGGCTTTTCCCCTTCATATTCCACGGTGTTACCCTTCCCGATATAAATATAAGGTTCTGTCTTACCATCTATTTCTTTATACTTTCTAATAAATAGATGTAAATGAATCCCTCTATCCTGGTTGAATACAATATTCTTGCCTCTCTCAGAACTTGGGGCTGTACTATTTGGAGTCTGCCATTGAAAAATGCGTTCGTTTATAAATTCATCGTGGTAATTAATGCTTTCTTTAATATCTTCTTCCTTGTGTAAATCAATAAATAAGAAATAGTCATTTCCATTCGAAAGTAGACCAGAACCCCTAAAAGCACTGTGGCTTTTGCGATAATTTGATAGTAATGCGGCATCACCCATTTGATATTGCTCATACAGCTTCAAATGTGGCACACCATAGTAATCTTCTTTAAATTCCTTTTCATATCTAAAGATTCCATAAATAATAAGGTCTTCGATATACGGTCTATATTCTTCATTCTGTAGAACCTTTTGATAAGAAGATGTCTTAGTTAAATGACCATCGTCTAGAGTAAATAACTTAAAGTTCCTCTTTTTCTGACCAGGATCATAAAAATCCTGATTAAGACACTGAAGGGCATGCAATACGCTATCTTCATCTACCTCTTTAACCAACTTCAATATCTCACGTTTTGCGGTTTCTAAAGAAATCTCATCATGGTCCAATAGATATTTAGCAATCGCAAACTCATACACTCGCTTTAAAGGTAGCTTACTCGATAATTCCCTTAATACTCCTTCAAAATCTTCGTCTAGTAATAGCCTTTTCAAGGAATCCTCTTTTTCTACTTTTGCTACAAATTGCAAATAGGTTTTTTCGCGATTAATAAACTTAATCGGATCTGGAGCTCCATCAAATTTCATATAATCCATTAATAAGAAAGGAACTTTACCTTGATTCATTTTCTTAAATTCAAAGTACTCTTCCTTCAAATACCTCAAAGAATTAAAGTTTTCCTTATCAATCTGCGCCAATATCCGTTCTTCCGAGATTTTATCCATTTGAATATGTGTACAACCTGGAATATTTGCAAAGCCAGTCGCAATAGCAACCTTCAAGCTCTCTTTATCATAATATCTACTACCATTCAAAGCGATGGCAATTAAGAACGTTTTACTATGATTCCCGATGAAATCAAGGACTGTTAGGAAACTCTTGTCTTTATGTTTACGAAGCCCTCGTCCTAGCTGTTGAATAAAAACGATCGGAGAATTAGTTGGCCTTAACATTAATACGGTATTTACAGAAGGAATATCAACACCCTCATTAAAAATATCAACGGTGAAAATAAATTCTAAATCGTCATGGTCATCTTCTAATCTATTTATATAATGCGATCTCAGCTCGACTGAGTCATTTCCAGATAAACAGATACTTTGAATACCTCTACTATTAAATTCTTGTGCCATATATTGTGCATGTTCAACGGTTACGCAAAAACCTAAACCTTTTCTTTTTTCACCGTCATAGCCATAGAAATTCATATTCTTAATAATAAAGTCGACTCTTTCGTTAACCTTTAATCTCTTCGTGATCTCCGCTACATCGTCAATATCTACATCACTTAAATCAATTCCCTCAATGTCGGTAATACCGAAATAATGAAAGGGAATAACCAATTCATCCTCTAAAGCCTCATGTAAACGAACCTCCAAGGCAACATTATTATCAAATAGGTCAAAAACATTTTGTTGATCGCTTCTCTCTGGAGTAGCTGTCATCCCTAATGTGAATTGTGGGTCGAAATATTCTAGCACTGCTTGATAACTAGGGCTTGTTGCATGGTGGGCCTCGTCAAAAATAATATAATCAAACTCATCTCGTTTAAATTCTTCGTAACATTTAGACATAGTTTGAATGGTAGAAAAAATATAATCAGCATTTTTTTGCTTTTGATTACCAGTCAGTAATCCAAATGTCAGTTTTTCATTAGGAAGGAGCTTTTCAAAGGTCTCTTTTGCCTTTTTTAATATTTCTTCTCTATGTACAATGAACAGTAATCTTTTAGGCTTGAATCCCTTTACATCAAAAGCAGACATATATGTTTTACCCGTCCCTGTTGCTGCTATAACTAAAGCCTTCTTTTCCCCAAACGATCTAATCCTCTCAAGGTTTTCAACCGCACGTTTTTGCATGTTATTAGGAATGATATATTCAGAGCTTTCATAAATAAATTGCTGTGTATTTGTATAGCCCTTTAATTTACTCAAAAAGTCTTCATACTTACTAATGAAATTGTCATCCGCTACGACACTACTATTCCATAAGCCATCATATTCCTTAAGAACATCTTTAAGAAATTGAGCATCCCTTTTAGCAATAATCTCAACATTCCACTCAATATTACTCTTAAGTGCACTTTGAGTAATATTAGAAGAACCAATAATCACCTTATAACTATCCTTAAATTCAAAAATATACGCTTTCGTATGAAAACCAATCGCCTTATCTGTTTCAAAAATTTTCAAATGGATATTACTAAACTCATTTATTTTCTTTAAAGCCTTCGCTTCAGTAAAATTCAGATAAGTAGAAGTAATAATCTTCCCCTTTACTCCCCTTTTTTCCGCTTCCTTAAATGTATCTAATAAAAGCTGTAGTCCACTATAATTAATAAAGGCCACGCTGAAATAAAACTTTTCACACTCATTTATTGAAGAGATTAATTCATTTAATAAATTACCCTTGTCTGAATTGACAATTAGCTTTTTCTCGATGCTCATGATTTGCTCCTGACTGTGGTTATATTAGAGAATGTTTCAGATATCTAAAGATACATGTTTTACTTGTTGAAAACTAATGTTTAGATAATGGTAACATAGAATTCCATAAGAATAGCTTACAAGGTCAGTTGTATCTAATTCTGAATAATGTTAAATAAAGATGTTCAATTTTTTTAGTAATACTGTCTTTTGTTTACCATCCTTTATTATACGGTTATCGGCAGTGTATCTAAATGAGGTTTCTTCACTAAAATCTAAAAAGCCTAACACTCTTTAATTAGGTGCTAGGCTTTTTGGGTTTCGGCGTTATTAGGCGTTTCTGAATTTTTTTCCAATGATTTTTAACTTGGTATGACAAAAGGTTGTTCGTTGTAGAGTCTTTATCAAATACTTCTTGGGCCCTTTTGGCATAAGTTAAGAAATTCCCTAATCCTGCCTTGCCATTTCCGAGGTGAGTATATTTAGTATACAAGCTTTTTCTATACTTTTTAACACCCGCTTCTTCAGTCTTCCAATTACATAATCGAACCTTTTTATAAGCTCTACAATAAAATTTGAATAAACTCTTTTCCCGTAATTTCACATTTTGACCATCAAATGCAAAGCCAAGGTAATTTAAAATACTTGGTTCATGGTTCTCATCATAAATTCTATCCTGACTATAGGTAAACCTATTAGTTTTTTCTCTTTGAATGATTAACCTTGGAGTTTCCTTTTTTACTTGCTCAATTACGTCTAGATGTTGGCTATAATTGTAATTGGCCGCATCTCCAGCAAATGGTATAACAATGATTAAATCATCACAATATCTTCTATAAAGACCACCAAGGGATTCTACATAATTATTTAATTTCTCATCAAAGTCAAGTAAATAAATATTAGAACATACTGAACTCAGTCCCGCTCCCTGAGGTATGCCAAAATTTCTTTTATTATATTCAACGTTTTGTTTATCGGCTTTTCTAAACCTTCTAAAATCCTTCTCATCTAAAAGTCTGGACAGTTTTTTTCTCTTATCTCTATTTTTGTATTTCTTCATTAATAATTCATCTATTTTAGTTTTATTAACCCAACTATACTTAGTAATACTCTTAAAAACAGCATAATAATCATCCGGCAGAGTTTCTTTTTCTAAGACTGTTTGTAATTGATTTTTAAGATACTTGTGGTCAAGTTCGTCAAAAAAAGATTTGAAATCCGCTACGTATATGAAAGCCTGGTTATTTCCTTTAATATAATCTATTACTTCTTTTGCAAAATGGATATTGCATTTTCCATTCTTTTTTCTATAAGCAGTTGCAACAGAATCAATCCCTCGTGTAACTGCTACTTTATTGTACATATCATTTAGCAAGTCACCATAATATTTATAAATAAAGCTATCAATATGAGATGCATAAAAGATTTTTCTTTCTTTCGGCACTGGTTTTTCTTTCCCTTTCATCTCATTATTATATTTATTTATTTTTATACTAAAATGAATAAACGGATAAAATCCATGCCTTTTTACCCAGCATGGATTTGTGACTCTATCAACAGCATTTTTAAAAGAAAGTTTATTATCAAAGTGCTTATAATTCTTAGTGCGGTATTTATCAAAATCAATATTAGCAAAGCTGGAAAGGGCATGTAATTTTAGCCTATTACTCTGATTCATTATCAGTCACCCTCTCAGCTTACTGTGTGGTCTCAGTTAAATCCTATAAAATAGACTTCAAAAGGACCGTATACATTGTATGTGATTTCGCACAAACAACAAGGCTAAAAAATCTTACTAATCCTATATACTATTGAGTATACAGTTGAATGGTTGACTACAAATGGAGGTGTTAATTCCGATATGCAGTGCAGTTGCCTTACGTTATCCTTTGTTATTGCCTGCTGGTTTGTGATAGCAGCAAGAAATGTCGCTTGGATAAAGCTTGACAACCGTTCACCAGTCTCCCTCGTAACTATTTTACGAGGCACCATTATTATATCATAAATGGATTCTATTACCAGTAATTATATTGAATTATCCAATATTATAATCTCTCATTTTATCTAGTAATAAAGCTGGATATCACAAATTGAGCTCTAACGCCAACTTTTTATATCAAATCATTTCTTTTATATGGTTTTAATATAGTTGTGTAATAGTTTTCCATCTTGATAATATTCTACTTTTGCTACCATACGAGAAATATTTATTTCATAATAAACACCTAGTATGTATCTACAAACATGTTCAGGTAGAGATTTTCCATCACTGCTCCAAATGTTATCAAAAGATTGCCTTGTTAAAGCTTTTAATCGTTCTCTATCTTTTTCTTTCTCACTTCTACTTCCATTAGACTTTTTCATTTCTAAAGCGATTAAGTTATCTTGCGCTAGATTTTCTCCTCTACTGTGAAGGATTAAATCACAATTGATAGTTATAATTTCTCCCTCTCCATCTTTAATTGTCTTTAATCTCCCATTAACATTTCTGTTGTATTCAACATCAACAAAATATTGCTTATATTGTGTCGTCTTTTTGACCTCATTTAGATAAAGCATTAATTGCCCACATAATGTCCGTTCTGATACTCCACTTTGTATGAGATTTTTTTGTTCAATTAAATACTTATTATTAGCTAATTCAAATAAATTCTTTATTTCATTATACTTGTTCATCGTAATATCCTCCATCTATTCTCTTTAACATATTAAACCTTTTTATTTCCATAAAAATAATCCAACCACATTTACTTATGATACTATTCACCTTAGTTATTTAAGAGGCAAAAAAAGGGTGTCAAAACTAATTGACACCCTCAATTATTAATTGCCTCAGTTAATTCTCGTACAGTTCCAACACGTTTTTCAAAGAAATTATCCCAGATATCTAAACAAGTATTTAGCATACCTTTATTGTTAATCCTCACTGTATCGTTATACAATCTAATTAGAAGTTTAGGCAATTCAGTAGATACTAACCTTAATCTATTATTAAAATCTCTTGTTTTGTCCATCCAATGTTCACTTATTTCATCACTTAAACTTAATATAATATCGCTAAACTCCATTAAATCATCCTCATAATCTAAGAGAATGTAAATCAAATTTGAGCTATCAGTAAAATATAGAGATTTTATATATTTTTTTATGAAGTCCTCTAAGTGTTTTAACTTATTGAAGTCAAATCTGAAAACTTTATCCATTTCTTCTTTTAATTCTGCTTCATAGTTTTCTAAGAAGCCATCAAGTATTTTTATACATTTATTAGAAAAATCTTCATTACTAATCATTTCACCTGCTGCTTTAATTACACCTCTTCTTTGATTTAGAGACCCATTGATACACTTATTTACTTTTTCTTCAAATATATTATAAATAATGTGATATGCAGTTACCATCCTACTACCAAAAATGACAACTTCTTCTCGTTCAGAACAAATCATTCTTTCCAGTACTAATCCTAACTTGTCATAATGTTCTTTTATTGTGTAATTCATAAAGTTTATACTGTATCTTTCCTCTACCACACGCAAATCTTCTATACAATTTTTCACGTACCAATTTACTGCCTTTTGTGTATCAATATTTATAATAGGTATGAGAGTTTCCACTAAACTAATTCTAACTGATGGATGTGGGTCCCTTATAATATTTTCGATAGTGTCTTCAAACAAATTTAATAATTTTGGGTCCCTCCATAAAAGATGACCAATTGCTTCTACAGCCACACCTCTCACACAATTAATACTATTATCAAACAGTTCAGTAGAAGATAAGGTTTCCATCGAACCATCCCAATCGGTTCTAGATAAATTCATTGTTTCTTTTTCTGGATCAGGATGGCTTGTACTCAAAAATTTTAAGATATTTATAATATTTTCAGGCCAATTAATATCATCTCTTGATTTAACTAATCTACAAAAAGCAAGAGATATTTCTCTGCTCTTGACATTAAGATGTTTTTCTAAAACATTAATAATTGTGCCTTTAGAAGCAGGTTGCCATTCATGATATAGTTCTATATCTGAATCATACTCTTTAAGAGCAAGTGCCCTTATAATAGCAGCTATATATGATGGTGAAACATCAGATGATAATTGCAAAGACAGTATTCCAAATCGTTCTGGATTTGTCTTAGCTACTCTTTCTAAACTAGATGAAAATTGAAAAATTGAACTTTCTACTAGGGCACCTGACTCATCTTTAGTCCACAACTTGCGGTTATCTTCCTTAACCTTTGAATTTTGTAATATATTTAACCATGATTTATCACTTATTTTAAAAAGATTACTATCCAGTTTGGACTTTATGATTCCTCCCCCATAGCTTTTCGCATTCGCAATTTCATCATCTATTTTTCCATCATATCTTCGTTTTAGGACTGTAATTAAAGTCTTAACTTTATCACTTGTTCTTTTACTATCCAATTTCGACAATAATAGATATTGTGCTTCACCCCAATAAAAGTTAGAAAAGAATCCTTCTTTCCTGTTCCTCAAACACCATCTAGCTACTTCTAATTCATCTGGTTCATGATAACAATATATTAATTCTTCCAACTCCCCAAATACATCTTCACTGCAATATGGTGAAAGAGATTCTATAATTTCTCTTGCTACTTTTCTTTTCGGTATATTGAACCTATTTTCACCGATTTGTATAATTCTGAATGCATTATTTATGAAAACACTTATACCATAATCTGCATATTTTGAGGATAAGTTACTAATCGATTCAAATACAAATTCTTTTATAGCTTCTGAATAGTTCTCCAGTACATAATTTGCTCTTTTTATAAATTCTGAAGGATCATCCTTTGCCATAGAACGTCCTGCTTTAATGATTAATCTAATTGTCCCTTCAATTATGGAGTAATCCCCATATGTATTTCTCCAATTAGATTCATCAATCTCTCTCTCAATTTGTGAATTATATTTTGCTAACTGTGAAATTAACCTTTCCCAAACCTCAATAGGGTATTTCTCTGCTACTAGCAGTAATTCTTTCATATCATTTTCATACCAATTTTCAATCCTGTTTTTTCTATTTTCATCATTAAAGTAAGATAAATCTTCAATGGACTCTAAAATAGCCTCAATATATGAAATTGCTCTCAAAGGACATTTCTTTCCAAGGGAATTCCAGTTACTAAAATAATGATACTTTTTATTTTTTGCTAGTTTTATGCGAAGATTAAATATTTCTTCTGTATCTCTCTCAGTATCCCAACCTATTACACCAAGTAATCTATCTTGTAATACGGAATTTCCTTCTGACAATTCATTAAGTAATTCAACTAACTCATTGGGAAAGGAATTTTTAATGCTACTCAAAAGGTTTACTGATATATTAGCTTCCATTTCATTATTAGACATAATCCATTCTCGAAGATAGCCTTTTCTCGCCAATAACTTTATACCTAATGAATTTCCTATAAACACCGTCTCTAGTACATGCGATCTCCAATAATCATCTTTTATTAATTCAATAATTAGTTCTTCAGTCTTAATGTCATATTCTATAGATTGACCGATTACCTCAAGTACTAAATGCTTCAAATGAAACCTTATAGAATCAGAATATAAAATATCCTTAGCTAATTGAGCAAAGTTATAGAATTTTTCTTGAATTAACATTATCATCGCTTGTCGTAATTGTTCACGTCTGAGCAGTGTTTGATTACTCCTATCTCCTAACCATTCTAAGATACTTTTTCCTGATTCAATCGATTCTACTACTCTTTCAGCTATCAAGTAGTCTAAGTAACTTTGGTGACTAAAACTCAAAGTTCCATTTTGCTCTCTTACAATAGAATGTGATTTTAGAGCATTAAGTGCTATCTGTGAACTTCTATGTACAATTCTTATGGGTGCAGATATTACTCCGTTTTTCTCCATATATATAGTTAATTTATCTACTGTATCGTTTAAGTCAGTAACGGACAAACCCTCTTTTTCTATTTTTAACCTCTTATTTGACCAAAAGGCCCTTATTAAATCTATGGATGAGCTAAAATTAAAATCACACTCTTTATTAATTTCTAACCACATATATAAATTTTGTGGATTAGATAACAAAGCTTTTTGTTTATTGTTAAATTTTGAATATACTTCACCTAATACTTCTTGTAAAATATTGTCTGATAAAGGTTTAACCTGTATACTTTCCCATGTATATTCCTGATTATCTAATTTGTTTTCAAACCAATTCTTAAGTTCAGGATCATATTTTAAATCAAAACTTCTACATGACACTATTAGTTTAATTTGTTTCCCTTGTCGTTTTAAAAATAATACTTGATTAATTATCTCTTTACATACATCTAATGCATTAGCAGAATGAGCACCTGTCCATCTAATTGCGTCTAGCTGATCTATTATGATAACAGCTGGTTTGTTATCTGAAACGCTTGCTATCGAATAAACTGGGGAATCTGAGAACCCTACTTCGTTTCCATAATGAAATGCACTTACTTTTGGAATTTGCCGGTCAACTCTTAAAGGAACATATAATATATCCTTTTTATCAAAATAACTAGTTAGTTGGTAAAGTACACCACTCTTACCAACACCTGAATCTCCAGTAACAATTACTAGACCGTCATGATTTAAAATTTCTATACAGTCATTTGTTTCAGGGCGCTTAATAACTTCATCGTTAATTAAATTAGGTAGTATCGATTCCTTAAATTCTTCTTGTAACCTCAAAACCACTGGCATGATAGTGTTTCGGCCTAATTGTTTTAAAAATATACCTTGCCTTTCTAAATAAGTTAATAAATCATTAGAAGTAATTGAGCTTCCGAGTTTATCATTTTCTAGTGGATAATTAGATAAATGTGCATAAACTGTTTCGGGTTTACCAGTAAACAAGAAACTTGCTTCTCTTAAAAGGTCTTGTTTCGTGACTTCATTATCCGGAAAAAGTATTATATTTATACGCTTTAAATAATTATAGGCAATATTTAAATCCACTTCATTTTTATCATCTAGTCCCATTGCATCACAAAAATCTTTAAATGTTTTTTGAACACTCTCTCCTCTGGTTAATATTTGATATTCATAAAACTCCTTGGAATTACCACTTGAATTTCTTGCTGAATCACATATATCTCCTAATAGAGTGTTAGAAACTGCTGAAACAATATTGAATATGTAACTTGGATTCCTATCCAGTTGATATTTAACCTTTTTCAGTATCTTCTTATTTTTGTAATCTGATACAGTCCATTTCTCTTTATCAGCATTTCTAGCTTTGCATTGATGCCCTTCTTTTTTCCCATCACTATGCTTAACCCAAAATTCTACTCCAACCTCATCTTCCCCGGCCGGTTCTACTGTTATTGAAACTATTTCCTCATTAATTAGCCTAAAAAACTGTTTAATAACCCATCTTCCCTCATATCGATTACCTAACTTATCTGCTCTTCCACCAGGTTCAAAAGACATAAATTTCCCCTCCTTTATAAAGAGTTATAAAACCATACTAATTAAAAAGGCGTTCCTAAATGTAAGGAACCGCCTAATGATGTTGTGTCTTGTTGTTTAATAAAAAAGTTGATTGAACCCACTTACCTCGGTTTCATCAAATTCTTCCTGAATTTTGGAAATGTCTAATATGCAATTATCTTTTTAACCTTAGTTTAGAAATTAATGCTTCAATATTTTCTGAAACAACCTCAAATGAATTCCTTTCGAAATCCTCTAACTTTACTTTACCGTTCAAATTATCAATTACCACTAACAAACCATTCCCTTCAATACCTAAAGGGATATTTTCTAGTCTATTGTTATGATTGCTCTTATATCCCTCTAAGGTTCCCCGGAATGAATCAAATTCGAAGTTTGGTAAAACCGCCTCTAATTTGATATAGAAATCATTTATAAACCCGTCTAAATCAGCGAACCAATATGAATTAAAATATTCAATAATTGATTTATGGAATACCACTTCTAAGTACTCTTCTAACTGCTTTAAGTCCTGTGAAGTAGTTTTTTCTACAGGTTTCCATGTAATATAATCTTCTTCGTCAACTTCACCTTCATAAATTATTGAATTAACATCTTCAGTCACTGGAGTCTTAAATAAGAAGTCCATTCCTTCATCCGCAAGCTCTTGTCTCATTCTGAAGTATTGGCCCATTGATTTCTTAATAGACAAAGATATCACCCTTTTCGTTTTACTTATTTAAAAATTTCTCAAGTAATTCAGCATAACTAGAATCTTTTCCCCAAACCTCAGCTGCCTTTTCAGCATTATGGATTCCACCCGAACCTGGATGTAATTTTGCTGGTACCGCTACGGCTTGACCTCCTCCACCAATATGATGGTGAATAAGTGTATCATTATACAATTCTTTTATATCATATTGTGGGAAGTGTTCTCTAAACTTTTTATCATTAACTGGAGAAAATCCCAATTCTATTTTTTGTATATTCATTTTGCTTAAATATTCAGGATTTTTATTCATTACTTCTTTCCAATAGTAATCTTTATCTCGTAACCACCCTTCCGAATTTGTACTTCTTAGCCCCTTTCCAACATAAGGCATTTCAATGGTAAGTCTAGGGTCGGCGGTATACTTTTTCTCTAATCTTTTTAAATCTGCATTACGATAGGTTCTAATTTTATGGTCAGAATTACTTCTAACATTACCACTAACCTCAGACTCAACTTTCGCCATAGAAATTAACTGATCCTTCAACCCAACACCATTAACCACATTATAAGGTACTCCACCTGCCAACGACAGTTGGTTTTTAGGGTTGTATGGCAATAGGTTAGGGATAGTGGCCAGTTCTTTTGCCTTTGTTGCACCTTTTACTGCAGCCGCTTTTGTTGTGGCTGCCCCAGTCTTCGTTACGGCTCCTGCGCCTTTTGTTCCGACCACTGATGTGACGACTGTTCCAAGGGCATAGGATACCCAGTGAGCCCGCGAGTAGGCATCGCCATTAACCATATCCCGTTCATATGAGTCCGAGATGGATTTGGAAATATATTTATAGGTTTTTATCGGGTGCATGATCGAATTTGCTACACCTTCAACCGTTTCGCCAGGATTTGTGACAAAGTCCCAAATTCCTGTCACGAAGTCTTTCCCTACATCAAATAGGCCTACGCCGATTCCTTTTGCAATGTCTGCGGTTTGCTTAGCCGATTCTAGCTGCATGACATATTGCTGCTGGGTGGGCGCTAAGTTTTCGTACCCGATCCGCTTGGCGATTTTGAGGAACTCATCCGGATCTGTTACATGATCGAGTTGTGCCTTCAAGTCTTTGATCCTGCGATTCTCTGCTTCCTCTTTCTTAACCTTCAGATATTGGGCGGTCTCTTTTTTCCTTACTTCCAGGTTTTTATAGGCTTCACTATTTTTATAGGCTGTTGCATTAAAATAGAGAGGGGATACTACTCCTCCTCTTGTACTGGATACTTTCAATTGCTCCATGAGTGCCGTCACTGCCGCTTGGTCCGCTTCGGATTTGGCATATTCAGCCGTCCACTTATGATCGATTTCGTTTACTTTGTCTATCGTTTCGGTCCGTTTCCTTTCAGCTCTCTCCATATTCTCAAAGAACGCATCATCGGAAAAGGGTTCTAACTGAATGATATCATCAATTCCAGCCAATATTTTTTTTAGATCATTTTTTTGGGCTGTGACCATTTCCTTTGAATTTCGACTGGCGCTTTCCAGCTCTTCCTCTAAAAAAGGAACAGTAACCACGGTTTCACTAAGGTTCGCTTCGATTGTATCTCCTTGAATTCCGCTTAAAAAGGCAATATGGCGATTGATCAGGCGCAGCCAAGAATCCACGACATCCATCTGTGCTTTGTAAAACCCTTTGATGGCCTCTGCGCCTTGACCCTGCAGCTCATCATCCAAATGAACGATACTCTCAAATCCTTTTTTTAATTCCGTGAGCTGTTCCTTTAGATCCTTATATTGTCCGACACGCATTTGCATGGCAGAAACTAGTGTTTGAGATTCGTAAATTATCGACATTATGGAAAGTCCTTTCAACTTCTTTTCTTATAACTAGATTTCATTTATATGTAATATTTTTATTCACTGTAAAATTATGGACTGATTATATTTTAGAAGAGTTTCTTCATTTATTCAAGAAATGAAGAGGATTTCACTATATCGATTTTTTAAAGTTCAAGTTATTTGGTGCGTTCTTTTTAATCCTTTCACATTGGATCATTTTTCATCTGGCACAATACTTGTATCAGAAAATGTCGGTTAGATTTGAAGGAATCTATTTCTTTAAAAAACTTATAAGAAAGACGAGGATATAATGGAAAAGAAAAATCTTGCATTAGCCACACGGTTGCGTCATGAATTGCATCAGCATCCAGAGCTTTCAAATGAGGAGGTTTGGACAAAACAACATTTAATCGGCTTTTTGAAAGAGAATACAAAGTTAGATATCGTTGATAAGGGGACTTGGTTCTATGCGGTTTATCATGCAGGTGAAGGTAAAAAGAACCTAGCGTTCCGTGCGGATTATGATGCTCTTCCTATGGATGAAGGCATTGACCTCCCACACGGTTCCCAATTCCCTGGAAAGCACATAAATGTGGACATGATGGTCACGCTGCAACTCTTGCCGGTTTTGCGTTAGAGATAGATCAAAGGGGGGCCGACAAAAACATCTTTTTTCTATTTCAGCCTGCGGAGGAAACGGGAGATGGTGCCCTTCAATGTGTAGATCTAATCAAGGAAAATAACATCGACGAAATTTTTGGATACCATAACATGAGCGATTTCCCCTTCAAGTCTGTCAATGTCATCAACGGAACATCTAACTGTGCATCTAAAGGTATGACCATTCACATGGAAGGTGCTCCTGCTCATGCCAGTCAACCCGAGGACGGGGCAAATCCTTCCTTTGCCATAGCGAAGATCATTGATGCCATTCCTGAGTTCATCTCTCCGGATAAAAACAGGGGATTAATCCTTTGCACGGTTGTACAGGTAGCTATTGGAGAAAGAGCCTTCGGCTTATCTGCGAGTTAAGGAGACTTGCTTTTAACCATCCGTGCTCTGTACGAAGATGAATTGGATAGGCTTCAGAGTAATCTTGAAGATTTTGCCAAAGCTCAAGCAGAGGAATATGGTTTGAAGGTACGTTTCTTTTATAACGATGAATTCCCTGGAACCGTAAACCACAATGAGAGCTCTGACAAGATTCGTCAGGTTGCAAAAGCAAAGGGAATGCAGGTACTTGAAATGAAAGAGGCTTTCCGCGGCTCTGAGGACTTCGGCCACTATACGAAGTTAACTAAAGGAGCATATTGCTTCATCGGAAACGGAGAAGATTATCCACAAGTTCATACATTCGAGTATGACTTCCGCGATGAACTCATTGAAGCTGGAGTTGAGCTATTCACAGGGCTTGCAGAACTGTAAATCATGCATTCGATAATGGATGGTAAACGGGTTAGGGAGAATTATCATGATTCTCCCTTTTTATATTTGCGGTGAATCTCCATTTAATCTTTACTGTGGATTTGGAGTAAAAAAATTTTTACTCCATTAGTAAAAAAAATTTTACTTTCGGAAACAAATCCTGCTTCGGCAGGTTCGTTAGCTTTATTAATTATCATTTTGATGTGAATAAAATTCAATTCATGAAAATTAAGAATGATAGGATTTCAGCACCATATGGAAAGATAATTAGCTCACTAAAACTAAAAGTAATTTATAAGCTGGCATTGAATTTGCATAATATATTTTTAATCTCCAAATTATTTGCAAACAAAGGAAATCGCCTTCAATAGTTTGGGTGGATCTTTAGAAAAGGAGTGATTTCATCTTACGTTTCGCAGTTAAGTTGTAGCTCTACCTTATGAACAATATGCTATTGACTAATTTGTAAAAAAGGATGTGTTATATGAATAAAAAAGGAAAGGTTTTTTATGGTTGGTGGATTGTTGCGGCTACCTTCATGATTATGACGTTTATCTATGCTCCGATAGCAAACTTGGTTTCCCTATTTACTCTGCCTGTTACGAAGGAACTTGGATTTGGTATACCTCAGTTTATGGTTTATTATACGATAATGGCTTTAGCAGGAATGGCTGTAGGCCCGATAGCAGGAAAACTAATGAAAAAGATGGATATAAGATTATATTTAACTGTATTTATCGTAATTGGAGCTAGTGCATTTGTTGGTTTTTCGTTTGCAACTAAGCTCATCCACTTTTATCTATTTGCCATACTTATGGGCGCAGGTCTAATCGGAGGCGCAGCGATTCCTGCATCCGTTCTTATCACGAATTGGTTTAATGAAAAACGCGGATTATGTTTAGGAATCGCCTTATCTGGGAGCGGTTTCGGCGGTATAATTCTCAGCCCCTTAGTTAACTGGCTGATTTCAGCCTACGGATGGAGATCAGCATATCTTGCCATAGGCGTTTTAATAGTTGTTGCATTGGTTCCATTAGCGGTATTTGTCATAAGATTAAATCCAGCTGACAAAGGACTATTGCCTCTAGGTGAAGCAAAGCCTTTGAATAGTTCACAAAGAACCGCATTTACAGGTACACCCCAGGGAGAAACATTTAAATCATTATCATTTTGGGCTCTTTGTTTAGCCATTACAATAGGTGGCATCGTTGTAAATAGTATGCTTATTAATCTTGCTCCCTATTTAAATGAAATTGGCACCACTGCCAAAACAGCTGCACTTTTATTATCATTTGGTTCAGCAATGGTGATAGTTGGCAAGATATTGATAGGGCGATTATTTGACAGGTTAGGATTAACTGCGACTTTACTTATTATATCTGCAGGAAGTTTAGTGAGTTTCTTATTCTTGATGAACGCAAACTTATTGTTGCCAGCTATTTTGTATGGAGCATTCTCGGGACTAGGCGCAACGGCTGTTACTGTTACCCCTGCCTATATTACAGGGGCACTTTATGGCGAGAAAGAATTTGGTGCCAAATATGGGATTGTATCCATATTCATCTCACTGGGCGCGGCCATCACCCCTATCATATCAGGGGCCATTTATACTATTAATCAATCATATGGATTGCTTCTAAATGTTTTGATTGTGCTTTCCGTTGTGCAATTTGCGCTATTTTTTGTTGCGATTAAAACCAAACCAAAATTCGATTTACCTTCAGATCGTTTAAAAGAAGAGGCACTCTAATTTACATGAGAAGATCTTTGCCGTGGATTTAAATGAATCCATTATCGCGCCCCATCTTTAAAGTGGGGTATCCTTAACCTTGATAAAAAGGTTACAACGCAAGCGATATGCTAAATAAGGAGGAACGAACATGGTTGATTTTTCTGCAGAATCAAAAAAACACAAAGAACAAATCATTAAGGACCGTCGTTATTTACACCAATATCCGGAGCTGGGTTTCTATCTTCCAAATACACAAAAATATATTCGGCAACGTTTGGATGAAATGGGGATTGAAAATGAACCATGCGGTGTCCTCCCTGATGATATTAGACAAAAATATGTAAAAGCAGGATTTGGGGAAAATAAAAATTGTACAGGTGTAGTAGCCAGCATCGGCAAAGGTGAACCTTGCATACTCCTTCGTGCAGATATGGATGCACTTCCAATTGAAGAAGAATATGAATCTGAATATAAATCCAAGATTTCAGGTAAAATGCATGCTTGTGGTCATGACTCACATGTAGCCATGCTTTTAGGGGCCGCTCAAATGTTGAAGGACCATGAAGATGATTTACAAGGAACGGTTAAACTAATGTTCCAGCCGGGTGAAGAATGGGGCTATGGCGCCAAGTTAATGATTGATGGCGGTATCCTTGAAAACCCTAAGGTAGATGCCGCTTTTGGCATTCATATTATGCCCGACCAGGAAGCAGGCACATTGTCTGTTCACAAAGGAACTTTAACACAAGCTATGGATACATATATCATTGAGATTCAAGGTGATGGCGGACATAGCTCACAACCTCATAAAACAATTGATGCCAATATGATCATGAATCAATTATATACAAGTTTAAATTTGCTATATACTCGCGAAGTGGATCCCAAAGCGAATGTTACATTCTCTATAGGAGCTATGTCTGGCGGCACGGTAACAAATGTCATACCGGATAAAGCAGTATTACAAGGTAATATGCGCAGCTTTGATCAAAAATCCAGAGATCATTTGTGCAATCGAATTCCCGAAATGATTGATCATGTTGTTAAAGCGTGGCGCGGGAAATATATTGTAGTTGATTTCCATACACCAACCACTTACAATGATTCACGATTCATTGCTGAAATTATGCCTGCATTAGAAGAAGTCATGGGTAAAGATAATATTGGAGATAATGGACCACTGGGCGGTTCGGAAGACTTCTCCTATATCTCTCAGGAAGTACCTTCTGCATTTGTTGTTTTAGGTACAGGTAAAGAGGGTGCAGCACCCGTTCATAATCCCCGCATGCACCAAAATGAAGAAATGTTTATATACGGTGCTGCTTTACATGCAAACGTTGCTATGGAATGGTTAAAAGCTCAACATGTAAAAATTTAAATAATCCGGTTCTGGAGTAAGATAAATCTAAATAGAAACTACTTTTACTTACTCCATTTGCAGCCATTTCCTACTACATTCACCTCCTGTAATATGATTAAATTGCACTAGCTCCCAATCGGGAAGAGAAAAAATACAATAGAATATTTTTTTAATCCTATTATTTTTTCATTCAATCATTATTTACAAGTCCATCGTGTTTGTTACTAGTTAAACCAATACGTAAATAAGGGCTATTCCCGTTGAAGGAATAGCCCTTTCTTTGTATCAAAATTAAAATGCCGGTATGGCCGTTTCACTATATTTCTCTTCTAAAAATTTACGTACCTCCGGGCTTGTCATGGCCTTGGCCAACTTTTGGACTGGCTCGGAATCCACGTTATCCTTGCGTGCCACTAATGTAATCGCAAAGTCATTTTCAACACCTTCTGTGAGAAGTGCGTCATTTTTGGGTGTCAAACCAAGCGGTGCGGCGTAAGCAGGTGTTATCACGATCGCATCTGCTTCATCATACGTTCTCGCCAGCATTAATAAATCCACTTCTTTAAACTTATAGTTTTTAGGGTTCTCAGTGATATCAGACATTGTATAGTATGGACCCTTTTTTTCCTTTAAAGTAATGACTTTATGCTGTGCCAGCAATGCCAATGAACGATCGATATTCGACACATCATTTGCAATGGCAATAACGGCACCCTCTGGCAATTTATCCATTGAATCGTATTCTTTGGAATACACACCATAATTGGCAAAGTAAATGGGTTTCACTGGTACAAGCTCGGCATTTTTGTTCCGATTGAATTCCTCCATATATGGAACGTGTTGGAAGAAGTTCACATCCACTTCTCCTGCCGCTAGTGCGGTGTTAGGCTGCACATTATCACCTAATACAACCATTTCCAGGTTAATGCCCTCCTTTGCCAGCTTTGGTTTAACAAGCTCAAGGATTTCCGTCATTGGGGGAATGAGTGAGGCCACTTTCAATGTTACCTCTTTCTTCTCCTGATTCTGTGCATTTTCTTTCTCTTTTTCTTCATTCGCCTTTCCGCATCCTACTAAAAGCAACATGATTGCTGCCATGAGAAAGAATATTCTTTTCATGATGTTTCCCTCCATTATTTATCTTTTATCAATCATTCTGGCTACAGCCGTTCCAATGAATTGGATAAGCTGCACTAGAATGATCATAATGATAATCATATAAATCATTAACTCTGTTTTAAACTGCTGATAGCCATACCTGATGGCAAAATCGCCGATACCGCCGCCACCGACCACTCCCATGATCGTTGAATAGGAAATAAAGCTGATAATCGATGTTGTCAGTCCGAGGACAAGCCCTGAACGAGCCTCCACGTAAAGAAATTTAAAGATGACATCCTTAACAGAAGCACCCATGGAAATGGCTGCCTCGATTACACCCTTTGGCACGTCCAATAAAGATTGCTCGACCAAGCGCGAATAATGGGCAATGGCAATGATCGCTAATGGAACGCAAGCAGCTGCTGTACCAATGGCTGTGCCGATTATGAGTCTTGTAAACGGAATTAAAAAAACAACCAATAATAAAAATGGGAATGAACGGATAATATTGACAAATAAATTCAAAATCGAGAAAGACCACGGATTTTCAAGCAAATGCCCCTTCCTACAAAGAAATAGCAAGGTACCAACAGGCAATCCAATCAAAATCGCAGCTAAAATGGACACACCGACCATGGTAATGGTTTCTCCAATTGACCGCCAAATTTCTGCCTCATATTGAACTAAAATCTCAGGCATGACCCAGCCCACCATTCTCTGCTAATTGTTCGATGAAGTATTCTGGACGATTATCCCTTTTTTCAATCCCAGTTGGTTCGATTATGATAGTGTCATAGATTTCTCCACCTTCCATGATCGTAACACGATTGCATATACTTTTAATGACATCCAGCTCATGACTGACAATGACTATCGTCACACCGAAGCGTTTGTTTATGCTCTCCAGCACTTCCAATATTTCAGACGTTGTATTTGGGTCAAGGGAAGAGGTCGGTTCATCACATAATAACACTTGCGGGTTATTTGCCAATGCCCTTGCAATGGCAACACGTTGCTTTTGTCCCCCGCTTAATTGTGCAGGATATCTATCCATCTCACCCTCCAATCCGACAAATTGAAGACACTCTACAACACGGCTCCGACGTTCTTTCCTTGGGTAATTTGCCAGTTCTAAAGAGGCTGCCACATTCTCATGAACCGTTTTATTTGCCACAAGATTAAAATGCTGAAAGATCATGCCAATCGACTTCCGTGCCCCTCGGAGTGCTTTATTGTTCAATGTGGTCAACCTTTGGCCGTTTACCTCCACTTCGCCCTCATCTGGGGTCTCCAACAAATTCATTAGCCGCAGCAACGTTGATTTCCCTGCTCCGCTTGCTCCGATTATTCCATGAATTTCACCTTTAGGTATTGTTAACGTAACGGACTTAATTGCCTGAAACTGTGAAAATTTTTTACTCACTTGATGCAGATTAATCATAAAATCCCACTTTCCATTTGTTGAAAGGTAAGCATAGCGCTCCTCATTAATAGAAACACAACTCATTCTATCAACTAATGAGGACCTAATGCAAAGACACAAATTAACAGTTAGAAAGGATAGATGAACAGTGAGGAACCCCTGTTTACATCTATCCTTTTGTATGACATTTTTCGTTAACTGGTTTACTTGAAAATTTCATTGATCCTTTACTTCCGTTATTTCGACGATACCACCAGAAACCGGACAATTTGATCCGAGAAGTTAAACCAGTAATGGGCTTTTCGAGCATCGAACATGAATGACTGCTGTTCATGGAGTTCTGTTCTCTCTCCCTCTATTTCCACGGTTAGCTTCCCTTCGATAATGAATAAGAACTCATGTCCGCTATGGGAAAAAGCGCTTCCTTTGTTTTCCCCTGGCTTTAAGGTGACAAGAATGGGCGAAAAAACAGCATCACGAATGCCGCTGGATAAATTCTGATAATGAAATTGTTCATGATTATAATCTGAATTTTCTTGGGAGCGGTCCTCAGAAAAGAAGAAACTTGGGTTGACATCCAATGTATCAGCGATTTTTTTTAATGACTCTAATGTGACGCTTGATTTTCCCCGTTCTACTTGTGATAAAAAACTGATCGAAACGCCTGTTTGTTCAGCCAGACTCTTTAATGTTAGTTTCCGCTCTTTCCTCAATAATTTCATTTTTTTCCCGATTGAATCAAAAGGCATACAGATGCCCCCTTTTTTACATAGTATCTAGCTACATTATACATGACAAGTTTTGAAGAATGTTCCGTCATTAATAGCTTACCGAAAAATATTGACAGAAAATTTTTAATTATTTAAAATGAAAGAAAACGTAAATTGAAGTGATACTTCAATTCCGAAGGGATGACTCAAGATGGAGAAGAAACAAATGCGGCGAATTTTAGTCGCGAGTTTAGTCGGAAGTTCGATTGAGTGGTTTGACTATTTTTTATATGGGACCGTTTCAGCTCTCGTGTTTAACCAGATATTCTTCGTGAATGAGGATCCGACAATCGGGCTGTTGCTTGCCTATGCATCCTTTGCGTTAGCATTCTTCATCCGCCCTTTTGGAGGTGTGATCTTTAGCCATATTGGCGATCGTATCGGGAGAAAGAAAACACTTGTTTTAACACTTAGTTTAATGGGGGTCGCAACATTTGGGATGGGGCTTCTCCCTACGTATCAAGCCGTTGGCATTTGGGCGCCGATTTTATTAATCACGTTGCGCTTAGTTCAAGGTCTGGGAATTGGCGGTGAATGGGGAGGAGCGCTTTTATTGGCCGTTGAATATGCTCCCGCTGAGAAACGGGGACTGTTCGGAGCGATTCCTCAGATGGGTGTCACTATAGGAATGCTGCTTGGAACCGTTGCCTTATCTATTATGACAATGCTCCCTGAAAACGCATTCATGACTTGGGGATGGCGTATACCATTCATTTTTAGTGCTTTGCTCGTATTTTTTGGCCTATGGATTCGTAAAGGAATTGATGAAACTCCGTCTTTCAAAAAAGTAAAGGAATCCGGAGAAGTTCCAAAGCTGCCGATTGTAGAAACTCTTAAGAATTATTGGCGTGAAGTGCTTATCGCCGTGGGAGCCAAAGTGGTAGAAACGGCGCCATTTTATATTTTCAGCACATTTGTCGTATCATATGCTACTGCAAATCTCGGTTTCTCTCGGACTGCTACATTAACTGCAGTCATGATTGCAACAATAATAACGACGATCTTAATACCAATCATGGGGAATTTATCCGATACAATTGGCCGCAAAAAGCTGTTCATTGGCGGTACGATTGGGATGGCACTGTTTGCATTCCCATACTTCTGGTTGCTGGAGCAAAAATCGGTCCTGCTTTTAATCGTTGCGACAGTGATAGGTTTAGGGGTTATTTGGGCTCCCATCACAGCTGTTCTTGGAACGATGTTCTCTGAAATTTTCGATGCAAAGATCCGTTATACCGGCATCACGCTTGGATATCAAATCGGGGCAGCTCTGGCAGGAGGAACAGCGCCGCTAGTTGCAACGGCTTTACTTAATAGATTTGATAACTCCTATGTTCCAGTCGCCATTTATATTATTTTTGCATCTGTCCTGTCACTAGCAGCGATTTGGGCAGTCAAGGATCGCAGCAATCAGAAATTAGACGAAACGCATAATAATAGAGCCATGTAATCCATGGTTCTTTTACTCAAGGAGGACAATTGAATGTTAGTTATAAGTGAAAAGGAAATTCAACAATCATATGGAATGAAAGACGCAATAGCGGATGTAAAGGCAGTATTGCATGCACATGGTGCTAGAAAAATAGACAACCCTCATCGCACAGTACTTGCTTTCCCTCAACATGAGGCATCGGCACTTTACATGCCTAGTGCTGATCTATCTGAAGAAGTTTCGGCGGTCAAAGTCGTTACCATTTTCCCGAAGAATCCTTCAAGGGGGATGGCAACAACACAAGGAGTCATCTTGCTGTCAGATGCAGAAAATGGCGAACATTTAGCATTGTTGAATGCCTCCTATTTAACACGTCTCAGAACGGGGGCACTGAGCGGCATTGCCACAGACTTTCTTGCTCGTAAAGACGCCCGGGTTCTTACAATCATCGGAACGGGAGCTATGGGATTTGAACAAGCACTTGGTGTGTTGGCCGTTAGGGACATTGAACGTATTTTATTAGTGAATCGCACACGAGAGAAAGCGGAGAAATTCGGTGAAAGGCTGCGCGCATTCGGAGTGACCGTTCCTTTTGAGGTTTACGAAGATGTTTCAGCAGCTGTTCGTCAAGCAGATATTATTTGCTGTGCAACCCGCTCGAACGAGCCTGTATTCAATGGGCAGGATGTAAAGCCGGGCACACACATTAACGGAGTCGGTTCTTATTTGCCGGATATGAAAGAAGTGGATCATACCACGGTTTCACGCGCCGCTAAAATTATCGTCGACGATTTGGCGGGCGTGAAGGATGAAGCAGGAGAACTCATGCATGCAGCCAATCAAGGAAATTGGTCGTTTAA
This sequence comes from Peribacillus sp. NPDC076916, assembly GCF_050269675.1. Classification (NCBI taxonomy): domain Bacteria; kingdom Bacillati; phylum Bacillota; class Bacilli; order Caryophanales; family Bacillaceae; genus Peribacillus; species Peribacillus sp. NPDC076916. The sequence continues at coordinate 171,291 of NZ_JBNNIU010000003.1, read as the reverse complement.
TGATATTCACGGGGAGCTTTATGAGCTTGTAATGCTGACCAAAACAGGCAGGGAAAATGAAGAGGAAATTACCTTCTTTAAATCAGTCGGTGCTGCATACTTTGACCTCGCTGTCGCAAAAGGCGTTTACCGCCAATCGAAAGAACGGAACATCGGGATGGAGATTGAGGTATAACAAAAGCCCATGCATTTTGCTATCGCTTGAATGTAATAACAATTTAAAAAAGAGACCCTTCTTTCGGAAGGGTCTCTTGAATAATCCTTATCTTTCACAAGCGATTCAGTCTATATCACGATCGCTATTTTTATTGGCATCATATAGTGCCTTTGAAACATGGGTCTTGTATATCATTCAGTATCCATCTTGAAAAAAACGGATCATTTTCTATCAGTGTTGCTGTGCCGATTTAGTTTTCATGCAGAGTTGATTGGAGCGGGTGTGCGAGACTCCTGCGGGAAAAGCGCGTCCAAGGGAGACCCCACAGGCGCCAAGAGCGCCGAGGAGGCTCCCGGACCGCCCGCGGAAAGCTAGTGCCTGCAGTGGAATGAAACGATCAAAGCCCACCCTCCAACATGGGCAAGTACGCCCCCTATAATGCGGAAGATTGACTTAAGTCATTCATGATCCACTTGTTTCTGCTTCAGCTACCTTTTTGACACGTTCTAAAAATTCAACTACCACTTTTTCGGTGGCAAATAATAAAAGTAATTTCAAAAACCACTTTAACGGGCGACTGGTGACTGTATATGTAAAGGAAGTTCTATTGTCATTGATTTTATTTAGTTCATAGAAAGCTGTAATCTCAAACATCTTAGCAAGTATAAAGCCCACTTTTAGCTTTTTCTCATTCGTTTCATTCAAATATTCCAATGTTTCTATATCATACTCTTCTGTTCGTTTTCCTTCTCGATATTTTTGGCGATATACACTTCCAACCTTTTCTTCGGTTATTTTAACGGGCTTGTGTTCAACTACTTGAGGCATGATTTTTTGCATATTTTCTACAGAACCATCAAGAAACTTCCATACCTGTTCAATTGGGGCGTTTATTTCTATGTCTCTGGTCCACTTTTTCAATGTATTCACCTCTACCTTCATTATATTTCCTTTATTTTGTAAAACCAAATTTACAGCTGATAATTCGTTAAATAAGTTTCACTTCTCACCTTGATACAATAAATAACTCTTTTTTTGAATTTACATGTCTTTCTGTAAAAAAATTACTTTATTATGATTCTCTTTTTTAGTGTTATTCTTGTATAATAAACGAAACGGTTACTTTTTCAGGAGAATCCTATGAATTTTACTTATATTAATCAAAACATATTAGATAACCTCTTTTATATCTTGCTAAGTATTTTAATTTATTTCATTTTATTAGATCATGGCAAAAGGTTAAGTCAGTATGGCAAGACCCTTATTACTGCATGCATGAGCATTCCTATCATATTGTGTATGAAGTTTCCTATTTATATAGATGAATATTGTGTCCACGATCTCAGGCAAATTCCTTTTATAATTGGGACACTTTATGGTGGTTGGCCTGTAGGGGCTGCCCTGTTTGTCGTCATATTAACTTTTAGGTTTGCTTTTTATGGTTTCAATTTCCTTACATTGATTGTTTATATCGTTATCTTTATTATAACGGCACTATTTTCTTCCAAATTTAAAAATTTCAATCGAAAAAATAAGCTATATGGCTCCATACTATTAATTTTGTTTCTCGGAATACTGACCAGCTTTATTTCACTCGGTATGTCTGATTATTTTCGAATAACGGAGGCGTATCTATTTTACTTTATCATCCTCCCTCCTTTCATTATCGCTATAGCTGTATATATAATGGAAATTTTAAAAGATGCCATTTTAATCCGAACACAAATGATAAGGCTTGAAAAAATGGAGGTAGTCAGTCAGCTTGCAGCCAGTATTTCACATGAAGTTAGAAATCCATTAACAGTTGTGAAAGGATTTGTTCAACTGCTAAAGGCTCCTGATTTAACACAAGAAGTGAAAGAACAATATATACAGCACGTCGTTAGAGAACTTGATAGTGCAGAATCCATTATTAGTGAATATTTAGCGTTTGCAAAACCTGCAATTGAAAAAGTGGATACTATTTCAATTAACCGTGAAATAGGTTATGTACTTGAAATGATAAAACCATTGGCCAGCATGAATTTAGTTACTATATCTGAACAGTTGACTCCAGGCATTACCAGGGGGAATGTTCAACATTTCAAGCAGTGCTTCATGAACCTGATTAAAAATGGTATAGAGGCAATGCCGGACGGCGGGGAACTTAGTATTGTTTCCTATATAAATAATTTCGATATCATTATCGAAATAAGTGACAATGGAATAGGCATGAACAAGGAACAAATAAATCGTTTTGGTGAACCTTATTACAGTTCCAAGGAAAAAGGGACAGGGTTGGGATCAATGGTAGCTGTTAAGACCATCCAAACGATGAACGGCACACTTCATATAACTAGCCTTTTAAATAAGGGAACAACGATTTCAATAACCCTTCCCGTTTATCAAGAAGGTTATTAAAAAAGCCCGCCATTATCGGCGGACTTTTAGTTTGTGACAAAAGGGGTTCTATCTAAATTTTAAAAACAAAGTTGATTGGAACGGAAGGTACGAGACTCCTGCGGGAAAAGCGTGTCGAAGGGAGACCCCACTGGCGCAAATGCGCCGAGGAGGCTCCATGACCGCCCGCGGAAAGCGAGTACCTGGAGTGTAAATCAACGTTTAAATTATACAAACCCTTATAAAGCTGTAGACAAACTCGACGAAAACTCAGTTTGCCTGCAGTTTTTTATTTAATAAGTTCAGTCGATTTCAGAAATCCGCTCCCTTTCCGCCGACTGTCTGCCAAGCCGCATCAAAGCAAGCGGCTGTGGGGTCTTGGCTAGCCAGTTATTCGGCAGGAGTGTCGCAAATTTTTTCAATCCAATTAGGATTACAGTAAAAAACGATAAAAACCGGAGCACTTTATTCGGCCAGCTGCACTGTCTTTTGGGCCATTGACGCAGTTTATCGATCTAAACCACATAGTATTCGACCTTCATTCACTATTCGGACTCTGAACCTCTTTTATATTCAAACAGAAGTCCGCCATTTACAGCGGACTTTTAGTTTGTGACAAAAGGGGTTCTATCTAAATTTTAAAAACAAAGTTGATTGGAACGGAAGGTACGAGACTCCTGCGGGAAAAGCGAGTCCAAGGGAGACCCCACAGGCGCAAATGCGCCGAGGAGGCTCCATGACCGCCCGCGGAAAGCGAGTACCTGGAGTGGAAATCAACGTTTAAATTGTACAAACCCTTATAAAGCTGTAGACAAACTCGATGAAAATTCAGTTTGCCTGCAGTTTTTTATTTAATAAGTTCAGTCGATTTCAGAAATCCAATTAGGATTACAGTAAAAAACGATAGAAACCGGAGAACTTTATTTGACCAGCTGCACTGTCTTGGGCCAATGACCAGTTTATCGATCTAAACCACATAGTATTCGGCCGTTCACCCATAGTATTCGACCTTCATTCACCATTCGGACTCTGAACCTCTTTTATATTCAAACAGAAGTCCGCCATTTACAGCGGACTTTTAGTTTGTAGACAAAAAAGGATTTATCTAATTTTAAAACAAAGTTGATTGGAACGGAGGGTGCGAGACTCCTGCGGGAAAAGCGTGTCGAAGGGAGACCCCACTGGCGCAAATGCGCCGAGGAGGCTCCATGACCGCCCGCGGAAAGCGAGTACCTGGAGTGTAAATCAACGTTTAAATTATACAAACCCTTATAAAGCTGTAGACAAACTCGACGAAAACTCAGTTTGCCTGCAGTTTTTTATTTAATAAGTTCAGTCGATTTCAGAAATCCGCTCCCTTTCCGCCGACTGTCTGCCAAGCCGCATCAAAGCAAGCGGCTGTGGGGTCTTGGCTAGCCAGTTATTCGGCAGGAGTGTCGCAAATTTTTTCAATCCAATTAGGATTACAGTAAAAAACGATAAAAACCGGAGCACTTTATTCGGCCAGCTGCACTGTCTTTTGGGCCATTGACGCAGTTTATCGATCTAAACCACATAGTATTCGACCTTCATTCACTATTCGGACTCTAAACCTCTTTTATATTCAAACAGAAGTCCGCCATTTACAGCGGACTTTTAGTTTGTAGACAAAAGGGGTTCTATCTAAATATAAAAAAACAAAGTTGATTGAAACGGAAGGTACGAGACTCCTGCGGGAAAAGCGAGTCCAAGGGAGACCCCACAGGCGCAAAAGCGACGAGGAGGCTCCCGGACCGCCCGCGGAAAGCGAGTGCCTGGAGTGGAAATCAACGGGCAAAGTTTAAAAACCTAAAAAATTGTAGAATGCTGTCATTATTTACTTTTTCTGTTCAAGGCATTGATAGACCGCCATCATATCTCGTTTGTTCAGCTCACGAATCCGGGCGAAGATGGGGATATTGGCAACGGCCTCGGTACGTTCACTTTCAGCCACAACATCGCCTACTTTCCCTGTCAGCCAGGTCTGGACGTCGATGTCTTCGACGATTGCTTTACGCCCTTCATCATTGATGCCACTGGCATGACAACTCACACACGGTATCGTTAATTTATATACACCGTCATGGAGGTTATCTTCTGAAATGACTTTCTTTCCATTACAGAATGGGCATTTATGACTTGCTTTGATTTTATTGATTTGGGTCACGATTTTTTTGTAGCCAAATGTTTCATAGACATAGGTTAGTTTTTTGTATTTGCCATTGGTGAAGTATTTATCAATAATGGTTTCTCTTGTTTCGTTAATATCGGCAAAGTCACAGATGGTGATCTGGTTTTTGCTGCTGATTGCTTCGAGATTGCCTTTGATGCTGCCCCAGAATGGCAGGGTATTTTGCAAGACCACTTCATAGCCTTTGAGGCTTGCCAGTTCCAGTTCGAGCATTTTCAACGCTGCTTTTATTTCCCGAGGAAGGAATGAGACATCATCCGTAAGTGCGATATCGCCGCCTACTATTGCTTTTAGTTTTTCCAGTTCTGGTAGCTTCCCCACAATTTTGATGACTTCATCAATTGGCTTTTGGATGATCTCGCGAATGTCTGTATCACCGAATGTCAGTTTTTTATGATGGTTCAGGATCGTTCCTTGACAGACTGGGCAGGCGATCATCTCTTTTGATGCTTTCATCTGCTCTTTAATGATCGATTTCGATATGAACATATAACGTCCAATGATGAAATTGAAGCCTTCCCAAATTCTTGATGCCTTGCCCGCTTTATCATAGAAGGACTTTTCCCAATATCCATATAAGAAGGTTTGCTTTTCTGCATCTGTCATCTCATTATAGCTTTTACTGATGTCGTGACCGAGTTCATTCTTGATTTCATCAAACAGGAATTGCAGTTTTGAATGTTGATAGTATTTTAATACTTCCATCACGTCCGGATGTAATAAGCCATCCCAGAATGGCACGTTTTTGTCTTGAATGACGACATCAAAGTCAAATTTTTCAATGACCCGGCGGCCCGAACAGCTTGGACAATGGTTTTCTGCAGAATAGAAATCAAAGCTTCTTGTATCTTTATTGGTCGGATGTGCAGCGACTAGATGGTTGATCATTCCGCCCACTTCATAAAGAAACGTATATTGACTGTACAAATGCCGTTCAAGATCGATGGCGATCACAGGTGCAATCTTGTCGGACTCGTATTCACCATAAATCACACGAGCGATTGGTGATAAGCTTTTTAAAATGCCGCCCTTATAGACGTTCTCTGCCTTTTTGAAATAGTCCAGATGATTTTCCTGTAAATAATTGATGCCATTTTTTGACCGAAGTGTGGAAGAGATATGCAATGGTTCCGCTCGATCTCCACTGTCTTTGTGACGATAATGCTCATCATGACTGACAACGTCAAGATGTTGGACAGGTGCAAGCTGTCTTTTACCAAAATCAACGATATAATCCGAACTTTCCAGCATATAACCATTATGTTCAATCATGATGATGGAGACCGATTCATCCTCGAGGATGACCCTGATACTATCGATGAATTGGTTTAAAATGTTTTGCGATAACCCTTTTGAAGGCTCGTCAAAAATGAACAGCGTGTGTGGGTTTCTTGTCTTTGCGAACAGCTCGGAAACTAAGTGGACACATTGAAATTCACCTGTCGATAGTGTTTGTGTTTTTCTTTCTAACGTTAAATAACCAAGCCCAAGTTTGATCAATAAGCTCAAGCGTTTATGGGCGATGTCTTCCTTTGGCAATTCTTCGATGATATCTTCGATCGAACGCAGAAAAATATCATCAATTTCATCACTGTATTTCGTGAGTTTCTTTTTAATATCAAGAAACGTCGCAACGGTTGATCGACTTGTAATCGATTTGTTTCGGTCCTGCCCGACCATGACCAGCTTATCCTTTGGATACCGCTTCTGAAAATCCTTGGAGATACATTCATTGACAAGTGTAGATTTACCGCATCCCGACTCACCCGTAAAGGTAACGAGCCTATTCTTGGGAATCCGGATTTCCTCCATTTGAATATTACGGCAGTAAAGATCCTGAAATTGATAGTATTCCGTTGGTGCCGCTTCATTTCGTTCCCAGCTGATTGGTTTGGGACGCGGTGATTCCTCAACGATTTCCCCGCCATATTTCCCGCTGCCAGGTCCAAAGAACAATTGTTCATCCGTGCTATCTAACACCGTGTCTGAATGGTCGATGAGCCAAATTTGATTTTTATAACCTAATTGCTCAATCTGTTCCAAAATTTTCAATAGTGTTTGATGATCAAGACCGACGGAGATTTCATCAATGATGATTACGGAATTTTCACTTGTTGCCATGAATTCGGCCAAATACAGCCGGGTCAATTCTCCCCCTGACACTGTCCCCATAATACGGTTCAAGCCTAAATAGCCAATATTCATATTGATTATATTTTGGAGAATATGTTGTTTAGCTTCACTAATATGTAAGGTCTCTGCAAGTGAAAGGATGGTTTCTATGCTTAAGTTGTTGATATCGGAAATAGTATGCGGGCGATCTAATAATCCAATGGTATATTGCTCGACGTCTTGATTGTAGCGTTTCCCCTCACACTTAGGACACTCGACATTTTTCGTCGTACCGCGTCCTTTACAGCTGGGACACCAGCCTAAGGCATTATTAAAGGAAAAAACTTCCGGAGAAAGATTGAATTTTTCAGCAAGACAAACACGAATCTCTTTAAACACACCAGTATGTGTGCCAATGGTTGAACGGGGATTGGCTGAAATGGATGATTTGCCGAGAAAAAGGACCAGCGGCATTTCTTCCATCTTGATGGCGCTGAAGTTGGTTTCCATAATATTAGGAAATAAATATTGATATTCAGACTTCGGCAATAAGGAAACGAGACGCTTCTTGGATTCTTCCCCAATGGTTTGACAAAAAGTCGTTTTCCCGGAACCGGATAACCCAGCAATTCCTAATGATTGATCGTCTGGTAGCGCTGCATCCAAATGGTTTATATTATTCGCTATTAATCGATTGATTTTCATTTGTAACTCCCCTCCATTTTATTAAGCTCAGTCTTTCATATTAGCACAGCGACAAATGTATTTGGTGTTTTTTAAAAAGCAGCCTCCTGTCATTCTTTCACATTTCACTGCTTCAGAAACGGATGATTCATCGACAAAAACTTTATAGATTATGGCTCTTTTCGTAAAGATTGTTGTTTTTAAAACGAAACGATTTAAGGTTGATTGGAGTGGAAGTGCGAGACTCCTGCGGGAGCAGCGGGACAGGTGAGACCCCACAGGCGTTTACGCCGAGGAGGCTCACCGCCCGCCCCGCGGAAAGCGAGCATCTGGAGGGGAAATCAACCACACCACATTACTTGGTAAATGGCAAAAAAGTATGCGAAAACAGCCTAGATTATAAAAGCCCCTCTCGTCTAAGAGAAGGGCATTCTTTATGAAGTATGACCATATTTTTTCCCAATGCGCTTATTTTGTATTGGACTTTTTTGCCTTGTTTTCAAGATCGCTTTTTGGCTCAGTGGAGAATTCCACATCTTTTCCGTGTCCCTGCGGGTTAACACTTGGTGCAATGCGACCTCTTCCTGTCTTTTTACTCATTTCCTTCACCTCCAAGTATATTATGTCCGAACTGTTATAAATTAAAAACGAAGTGGGTTTCTATAAAGATCACCCCAATAAAAAACCTGCATAGAAACAAAGTCTACACAGGTTTCAAAAACAGCTGTTTGTTGGAAGGACTTACTTTAAAGCACGGGTGTAATTTATTGTATCTTTGTTCTGAGGAATATCGGGATTTTCTTTCCCGTCAGGCTGTACCGCTCTTCCTGTATTTCCACTATAGCCTTCTTCCATGGGTCCTGGATAATGATAATGGCCATCATTAACTGGTTCAACCGTTGATGCACCAGTCACATGACTTTCTCCGGCTTCCGCCAGATCAAGTCTTACGGATCTGTTTTCTTTCTCGTTAGTCAATTCATCTCCTCCTTTTCTAAAGATTCTTTTATAGTATTTGATAAAAGAACAATAAAATGAAAGGAGAAGAAAGGAAGCGTTAATCTGTCAGAAGGAAACGCTTCGTTGCATCGTTTTGCAAGAAAGGACTAGGTTCGCCAACCGTATATATTTGCAGGTTATGCATAGCCCTGGTACATGCGGTGTAGAACAATCTTCGCAGGCTCTCATCACCATATGTCTGCATAGATGCATCATAAATGATGACAGCATCGAATTCGATGCCCTTGGCCAAATAAGCCGGAATGACAACAACACCCTGTTCATATTCATTTGTGCCTTTCTGTACGAGTTTAAATTCACCGTGGATACTAAGGGCATCGTATGCAGCGGCACTTTCGGCAGCGGATTTACAGATTATTGCGATGGTATTATATTCACGACTTTGAAAGTCTTTGACTTTAGCCACGATTTTGCGGTGCAATTCATCACGGTTGGACACTTGAGTAAGTACTGGCTTCTCGCCTTCACGTTCGAATGCCTTAATTCGATGGCCTTCAGGAACTAGTTCACGTGTGAATTCAATAATCTGCTTTGTGGATCTATAGCTTTGATCCAAGGTTATACTCTCGGTTTCAGTTACTCCGTATAAACTGGCAAGAGTCTGGAAATCCACCCGTTCGCTGGCATGTGCAAATATTGCCTGGTTAAAGTCACCGAGCACGGTCATCCTTGCAGAAGGAAACAACCGTTTCAAAAACTCGAATTGAAATGGAGAATAATCCTGTGCTTCGTCTACAAGCACGTATTTTATTGAGGTATTCGTCTGAAACCCTACAATTAGCTCCTTCAGCAGCAAAAATGGGGTCGCGTCTTCGTAATGCAGTTTACCTTCGTCCAGCATTTTTTGCGTTGATAAACATATTTCCCTTTCGACAGGTGTTTCACCCTCATTCCACAGTTCATTCCGTATTTGTTCATCAAAGAGTTGCTTGTATATTTGCTTAATATTGATAAAATGAAGTGCTTTTACCCGTTTGCGTAATGTCTTCAATTTCTTGCGAACAATCATACGCGCGAGCATTTTATGCTCTTTCTCATAATCGTCAAAGGAATCTTCAGTATGGCCGCGTTTTTTCTCCAATTGGTTGTATACCTTTTGATAGTCTTCTTTGCTAAGGTACTCGATTTCCTCCTGGACCCAAGGTTTTTTCAACTCAGACTTTTCCGTTTCATCAAGCATCTCACATAACCACTCTTTCAACTTTTCAACCCTATTGTGAAAACGTAATGTGGTGTCCGTGTTATAAAATCTTTCCGAGATTTGTTTGGAGGAGACGAGCGTTTCCCCGCGGAACTTTAACCCTCTAAAGATCATTCCAGACCGTTCAAGTGATTGCCTGTATGTTTTGATGATTTCAAAGAAACGAATCGATGCCTTAAATTGGATACTCGCTGTCCTGGTGCTATAGGAAGGATCATCCGCTGCAGTCAACAAAAATTCCAATTGCTCATAAGGGTCCTCAACTTGAAATGAGTCAGTCAGACGATGATCCAAGTATTCCTGGAATGTTACCTGCTGCATATTCTCTTCGCCAAGTTCGGGCAACACATTGGATACGTAGTTATTAAACATGGAGTTAGGAGAGAATAAAATGATTTGGTCGGCTTTTAGCCATTCCCGATTCTTGTAGAGCAAGTATGCGATCCGTTGGAGGGCAGCTGATGTCTTACCGCTGCCGGCAGCACCTTGAACAATGAGCAGACGTCCGCGATCGTTCCGGATGATCCTATTTTGCTCACGTTGAATGGTGGCCACAATACTGTGCATATGCTTATCTGTTCCTTTGCCAAGCACCTGCTGCAGTATCTCATCCCCAATGGTGAGACTCGTATCGAACATTGATTCGATAACGCCTCCTTTGATGATATATTGCCACTTTTTCTCCAACATCCCAGAAATCATGCCCCCGGGAGTAGAGTATTGTACGGGGCCGGGAGGAAAGTCATAATAAACACTCGAAATCGGGGCCCTCCAATCGTAGACTATGAAATTTTCTCCTGTTGTATCAGTAAGAGTGGCGGTCCCTATATAAATATGTTCCGTAAGGGCAGATCCTTCTTCAGTGATATCGATCCGGCCGAAATAAGGTACTTCCTGCATGCGGCGCAGTGTAGATAACCTCTTGTAGGAATATCTATGTGCGCCTTCCCTTTCTGACAAGGCTTGAGCCTGTTGCCTTAAGCCAATGATGGTCTCGAGGTAATCATCGAAAGTATCCATATTAACCTTGAGGTCATCCCAAAAATGTTTACGGATATTAACAACTTCTTTTCTGCGCTGTGAAGTTTCTCCTTCAATTTTGCCGATTTGTTTCGTTATTGTTTCGATCACCTCATCTAAACGTTCTTGCTCCTGCCGAATTTCATCGTTCATATCAGACACTCCTTCAAAAAATAAAAATAGGGGTTGACTAGAGGTGAGTTTTACCTTATACTTATAGTAAGGGGTAAACTGTTATAATATATTTATGAATGTGTTTCTATATTAATTTATCACATTTTCAGGACTATATCAATGTATATTGCACAACAGTTGCCGTAATGAATCGTCATTTTAAACTCTAATTTAACATGTATATCCATAACCAGTTGAGCAGTGGCTTGACTGGTTATTTTTATGACTATTTGAAAAAATGCTCCGCTAGTCCTGCCTTACATAACGCAACACCCACATCAACGGTTGATTCGTCGTTTCGATGATATGTGATTCCTATTGTCTTGACTTCATTTTGTTTGTTAGATAATGTTTAGAATAAAACTTTTTGCAGGAGAATTTATCATGAAAAAATATAAAACATGTCAGAGCTGCGGAATGCCGCTATCTAAAGATGAATTAGGTGGTAAAAGCACTAAATATTGCAGTCATTGTTATATGAATGGTGAATTCACTCCATAATATTACTGCGATGGAAATGCAAAAATTTGTTCAAAATCATATGATCGAAAATATGAAAATGCCTAAATTTATTGCTAAGTTCCTTACTAGGGGCATCCCGAAGTTAGAGCGATGGAAATAATAATCAACTACTAGAGAACGAAAAGTACAAAACTCCTGCAGGAATAGCGTATCCAAGGGAAGCGAGTGCCTGGAGTGGAAGTCTATAGTAACAATTTCGTCTACAGCTTGAAGCCCTCCTTTATAGTGAGGGCTTCTAATTTTAAAACAAAGGTGATTGGAACGTAAGGTACGAGACTCCTGCGGGAATAGTGCGTCCAAGGGAGACCCCGCAGGCCTGCCGAGGAGGCTCCCGGACCACCCGCGGAAAGCGAGTGCCTGGAGTGGAAATCTATAGTAACAAATTCGTCTACAGCCAGAAGCCCTCCTTTATAGTGAGGGCTTGTTTGTTTTATTGAATAATGCGAAATCAAAAAATGGATAGCCCCAAATAAGGCTATCCATCTTAATTTATAAATGCTGTTTAAGAAATCACTTCACCTTTACTCCAGCTTTAATCAAGGTAGGCGGAGTTTCTCCCTGTATTCCGGCTACAAGGTTTGTTGCTGCCAGCATCGCCATTTTCAGGCGGGTTTCATATGTTGCGGAACCGATATGAGGCAAAGTGACGACATTCTTCATGGAAAGCAACGGATTGTCTTCCTGGACGGGCTCTTGTACAAAGACATCCAGTCCTGCCGCGTGAATTTCACCGTTTTTTAGCGCAGTGATCAAGGCTTCTTCATCCACTGTTTTCCCTCTTGAACAATTGATGAAGATGGCAGTCTCTTTCATGAGCTTGAATTCTTTTTCTCCCATCATCTTTTCAGTTTGGGGAGTCAGCGGTGTCATCAAGCAGACAAAATCAGATTGCTTTAACAGATCTTCCAGAGAACAGTATGTAGCTCCATATTTTTGTTCTGCTTCTTCGTTTCTAGTTCTATTGTGATATAGGATGTTCATATCGAATCCAAAACGGGCCCTTTTTGAAACGGCAGAACCTATTCCGCCCATCCCGATAATCCCTAATACTTTATGATGGACGTCCAACCCAAATGATTTTTCTCCGAAATTCGATGTCCATTGCCCTGACTTTACCATTTGATCCATCTCCGGCATTCTTCTCGCCGTGGACAGCATCAAGCCCATAATCGTATCTGCGACTGTCTCATTCAATACCTCTGGAGTGTTCGTGGCCATGATTCCTCGATTGGACAACTCGGTTATATCCAAATTGTCGTAACCAACTGACGAATTACAGACGATTTTTAAGTGCGGTGCTTGATCCAGTAAAGTTTTATCCACTTTTAATCCTGAACCTAATATGCCTTTTGCGTTCTTCAGCTCTTGAAGGAATTCAGGATAATTTCGTGAGTCAAGACCTTCAAAATAAACGACATCACAAGTCTCTCGAACATAATCCAACACTTCTTGAGCCACTTTCTTATAGATGATTACTTTCGGTTTCATCATTAGTACCCTCACTTCCAATAAAGTAGGACCCCATCGGGATCAAATGCAGACACATATATTTTGAAATACCTCTACCTATAATCTACCATTATTTAAAAAAAGGTTGTAGCTAATTGAATGGCGGACCAAATCGCTAAAATGGAAGCTAAAGATAGAATGATATTTTCGAACCAATTGTTTTTATATTTTCCCATCAAGCTCTTTTTATTTGATAGCACCAGCATCCCAATAGCGATAATAGGAAAACCGATGATGTTTATTGCATTTACGCCGATTGTCAATGCGATGAAACCAGGCATGCCGGGAATGGACCAAATGATTGGGGTAACCAATACAAAAATCATAATCCATTTATACATTGGATCTTTTTCATATTTACCATTGTACTTTTCGCGACGATCCTTATTTATTACATAAAAGGCATCTACTATCAATCTAGGAAAACCAGTTGACTTCCCTACTACACTCGCGAACAATACGCCAAATACACCAAGATAGAAAATGTACCAGCCAAATTGTCCTAACGACATTTGTAATGCCATTGCCAAGTCATCAATCGTTTCCACATGAATTCCATTCGGTTTTAAAATTTCTGCCCCGACCACCCAAATGGCCAAATTAATCACGATGCAAACTCCGATGGCAAAAAGCAAATCATTTCTTTGAACCTTTACATGACCCGGTTTCGTCCAGCCCTTTTCCTTCATGAAATATGGATGAACAAAGTTCGAAATCGATCCTGCCACTGCACCGATAATTGAAATCGCCACCAATAATGCTCCATGAACGCCAGTATCACTTGGAATGCTAAAACCAACTGTTCCCTTAATGATTTGCCCCGCATCCGGTGTTGCTTGAATGGCCAGGAACAAGAAGGCAATGGTCAATAACGCCAAAAGCACTTTCATGACACTTTCAATTCTATTATAAATATTCCTGCCAATAAGCATAAAAACTAATCCTACAACGACCATTGAGGCTAAGAATGGCTGGTTAACATGGAATAGGGTCGATAATACCTCTCCCGCTCCCTTAATCATATATGCATTAAAAAGATGACCCATTATTAGTGCATAACCAAACATGAAGTAACCGAAGAATGGGTGGATACGTCCATATCCTTCAAGTATGGTTAACCCCTCTGTGTTACAGAGCTGGAACCTGGCGATAACATTAACGATAAGAAAACGAAGGATTAATGACAGAGCTAAAATCCACATTAAGCTATAACCATAATCTGCCCCAGCAACCGATGAAGTCACCAGATCCCCGGCTCCAAGCCACGTTAACACGGCAAGAATCCCAGGACCATAAGATGTTTTGAACTTCGTGATGAAATTCGGCTTCTTACTTACGACCTCCGGAACAATCACAGTGGATTCAGCAAAGTTTGATTGATTTTTCAAGTTATTCACTCCATTCCAGCGAGTAATGTATTCGCTTTCATTTTTTTAAAGCATTCATACTTTGATAACTCTAGATATACAGATTTTGAAATTATGACAAGACCCTATACCGAATTGACATAAAGTGTACACTGCAGTATGTTGTCATGCTTCATGGTGAAGTGAATCAGCTTGTTAAAAAAGCTCTCCCTCCATTTGATTGAATGTTTTGACTATTCACTTTGAAATTGTAAGACAATTTAAAATGTAAGTCAATAATAATATTTATAAGTTTTTTAATAACCTTTCATTAAAAAAACCTTTTGACACTTCGCACTTGATGTCCATTCAAGAGAAATGGCGTTGTTGCGGATTAGAAAATACAGGATTCGTTACTATATGGATTACGGATAAGAACAGCGTGCGAATAGATTAATGCCATCAGCGGATAATATAAGCGAAGGAGTGAAATATATGCCACAAGATCATAACAATGATTCATTTAATAATGCCGGGAACCTTGATAGAGACCCAACTAATAATCCTGCTACTAATAATGATGACAACGATACAATTAACAGACCTGTAATGATTGATGATAGTTTGAACCCCGGATTTCAAAGAGAAGAACGTCCTAGCCCTAATCGTGATATCCCAACAATAGAGGGAGTTGCAAACATTAGAGAACGTTTTCCTTCGGACCATGAAAGACTAATGAGCAGAATCAATCTTGGTGATGCACTTATAAATCGAGAAAATACACATTTGGGACGGTTTGAAAGATGAAAAAGATAAACTCTTTATGAACTAAATGGGGATTAGTGGAAGATAAACCACGAGAAAAAGGTCTAAAAGGTTTCGGAATGGTATCATTCCGAAACCTTTTAGACCTTTTATTGGAATTAAAGCAGGTATAGAGAATATGATCTCTCCGAGGTTATTTAGACCATTTCCGGCCCTTACCAAGAACACTAACGGATGCATTACTTATTATATGCGGTAATCGTAGCTCCAATAAAATTAAGCTTATTAGATTATTTACCGCAAATGAGTTAAACTTGTACCAAAAAGTTGGTGCAAGTGCTGTGATAAATAAGAGTGAAGTTTTACACATTGTTTTTGGACAATCAACTTCTGGATCGTTGAAAATGGGTCTAAGAGAACTAGGTATGGAAAATGAAGAGCAGGTGCTATGTTTTTCGGACATCTTTTCAGTAGGACCTATCTGGAAATTACATGATGATGTTGGAGTGAAACAAAGGATAGATTGGTTCAGAACACGGTTTTTATCAGAAGATGATTACTATGAAATGGACTATGGAAAAGATTTTAATAAAACTAAGGATATAGTTAGTCATGTTCCAGAAGAAACCACCATCTTCCTTTGGGCAGGCGATAGTTCCCATGAACAAACAGGAGTTAGATATGTTTTGTATTTATTGAATAAGAAGCGAAATAACATCATTTTAATTAATACGTCTAAAGCCTATCATGAAGAATTCGAGGGTTCAAATAGAGTATACTCCCCTCTTACTACCGGTGGAATCCCTCCGGAAAAACTGAAGTCGATCTACGAGAAAAATAAAACGAACAACCCTATTTCCATCGAGGATAGAAGAAAATTCCAACGAGAATGGGTGCTTTTAGCTGAGGCACAAGATGTATTGCGTATTTGGGATAATGGTAAAGTGCATGGCGTTGATGAAGATTTTTATGATCCATTCATCATCAATAAGGCACGAAAGGTACATAGCCAACAAAAGAATAGGGATTTTATGAAAAGTGCAGTATTAGTAGGTGAAGTAATTGGTCATCTAGAACAATATTTAGGAGACGAATTTATTGAATACCGAGTTAGGCATCTAATAAATATCGGTACTTTTGACATAGAGGGTGTCCCTATAGCAATGAGATTCTATAGCATAAAACTACGGTCTTAACGCTTTTTAAATGAATGGTTCTTCGACTAACGGGTGAGTTCGTTGATTAAGGAACACAACAATCTTTTTTATAAATGAATAATCCAATTAAATATTATAAGGGCATGTTTTGATTAATCTAAAACATGCCCTTATAATATTTTTTCATTTATCAAGGTTTCTTGTATTAACTTGATCAAAATTTGTTTGGAAGCTGCAATTGTTTCTCCATCTTCCCCATTGAAAAAGACCGCTGGTGCCAATACACCAAACGGTCATGCTATAGAAGGTTCCCCGGTAAGGGGGAATACTATGTGCAACAAAATTAAATCCCTAAACCGCCCGGGTGCTTACCATTTATGTAAAACAGCAATCCAAATAAAAAGAGACCTTCTTTTAAAAGGTCTCTTAGAATAATCCTTATTTTTCACAAGCGATCAAGTCTTTGTCACGATCGCTTTTTTTATTGGCATCATATAGCGCCTTTGAAACATGAGGTTTGTATTTCGTTTTTCCTCCTTTATTTTTAACGGAAGATGTACGAGCCACGCCTCCTTTGTAGTCTTTATTCAATGCTGTACAGTTTTTATACGTCTTCACCTTTGTTTTGGCACCGGCAACATCATTCGCGCCAAACGAGAGACCCAAAACTAGTCCAAAAGATAGTAAAATAGCAAATAATCGTTTCAAAATATGAACTCCCTTTCCTAAAAATTAACTTTTCACTAATCATAATGTATCATTTCGCTTTTTACAATAACTATATTTCCATATTTAAAATTAAACCCGCTCTCACTCTATCTATTCCGAAGAAAAGACCGCCAATTCGGCGATCTTTTTCTCATTGATTTAATTATTCCTTCCCTTTCACCCTGTAATGGACCTCCCCAGGTTCTTTGCAAAAGGTGATTCCGCTTCCCGGCTCGTAATAAAAGGTCTTTCTGCCTAATGAGCGTTCATGGAAGGTCGTTTGCAAATAGGAGGCTTGATCCCTTTTGAAGGAGAGCTGATTTTTACTTAAGTTTACAGGAAGGCAATGTCCGTAGTTTGTGTGGACCAATGTTTCTTTTTCGTTCATTTCCTCGAGATCTCGAATATGGATATAGGAAAACCAGATCCCTCCCCTTTTCCGGAATGATCGGGAGGAGAACCAGACCATTCCCAGCTGGGCGTTTATGCAGACAGGCAGCCTGTATTTACCGCCAAGCACGGATTTGGCTGCTGCAAGTCCTCCATCTAGATCCAGCCCAAAGTGGTTTAGCGTGTTATTCAGGATTTCCTGTCGCGGTTGGGCAACATGGAATGTATTCTCCCCTTCCACTACCGTGGTCATCTCCACACCATTGGAATCGTAATGCTCCATCATTCCCACCGTTTCCACATTCAATAAATAGTTTTTGCGTATCATCCTTCCATTCACTCCCCATTTCCCTATTCATTTTTTTTGGAGTATACTGGATATAGAGGCAGGTATACTCCTGCTCGCAAGCCCTTAGGTGATGTCTTCCAGGACGTCCTCACCTAGGGGTTTTTATTTCCGTCTCTCGCACTTTCCTTTCAGATATGTCACTCACCTCCATGCGACCATTATCCTATTTTATGTATTTTTTGTAAAATCAATCTGATTTTACCTCTATCAAAATTCTTTCCCTTTTGTGGCTGCATTGCCTGTTTAATTGGCTCACTCTATAAAAAATCTCGAATTTCCTTTTAAAATCTGCTGCTCAGATCGCTATTTCCTTGTTATTTTGTGTCCATTTAGAGAACAAACAGCCAAAATTCATATAAAAGTGAAATGAAATGACATTTTTGTGAACTTTTAAAACACGTCAAAAAAGCCTATCGTGATGATAGACTTTTTTTGACGTGGTTATTCTGCCATCTTTTTTTCAATCGCTAAATCCCGTAAATAATCCAATAAGGGCCGCACTTCCTCTGGAGCTGTTATGTCAGTAAAAGAGAAAGACTGCTGCTTCTTTTCATCTGCTATAACCAGTTGGTATGAAAACGCGTCGAACCCTTGCGCTTTTACTTTTTTGCTTTCGGCAGCATTAGGAAGATCAGCTGTCATCATTAAGTTCTGCAATTCTTCCTTTTGCTCTTTTGGCAATTCATCTGTATCTATCTGGCAATTCAAGTCGAGGTTGGCAAATCCCCCAATGCAGCTAAATTTGATATGCATGTTAGATGAGTCCTCCTATTCATGGAATATGACTACTCAGGCAATCCAACCGCTTTAAAAGCATTTTCAATTGTTCCTATGGTTGTTTCAGGCACTTCTCCGCTATCAACAAGTTTTTGCGCTGCTTTGATGACAATTTGCACGAATTGATTGAAGTTTGCCGTTGCAAATAAATTCTGCATCGCATTGAACCAGATCAAAGCCGCCTTGTCCGTTCCGATTTCCATGGATACTAGATAAAAGGCCTTGTTCGGTATGCCGCTATTGATATGGACACCATGATTATCGCGTTCTCCTTTATAGAAGTTCTTCATATGATCAGGCTGAATATCTTTCCCCATTAACTTATTGTCAAATGCAGTACCTGGCGCTTTCATCGAACGCAGTGCCTGCCCTTTCAGTGTCGGTCCCATTATATCAGCACCGATTAGCCAATCGGCGTCTCCTGCCGTTTGCTTTAAGTGAAATTGTTTTATGGTAACTCCAAACACATCTGAAAGATGTTCATTCAAAGCCCCGGACTGACCTTCATATTCCAATCCACTTGTGAACTGCGTAACCCCATGTGTCAGTTCGTGTCCAATTACATCGAGTGAATTGGCAAAATTGCTAAAGATGACCCCATCGCCGTCACCAAATACCATTTCATCTCCGTCCCAATAGGCATTCGTGAATTTATTCCCATAATGAACGTTCAGAATGAGATCAAGGCCTTGGTTATCAATTGAATTACGGTGCAAGACATCCTTGAAATAGTCACGCACAACTCCGCTATAATCGTATGCAGCGTTAACAACAGGGTCTGCACTTGATCGATCTCCTTCTTTCCTTGCCTCATTCTGCCGGAGTTTCGTTCCCCCTTTACAATCGTAAACATGTCGGGCAGATTCACCTTGACGTTCAGATCCTGCATCCGTTAAAGCGACAACACCGTCAATATCATATTCTTTAAAGATCCTGCGCCTGCGCATTTGACGGCTTTTCGCTAAACTGATCCGTGCTTCTTCCACATCATTTTGTGCCAAATTCTCAAGAATATAATTAGGTACGATGAAACACTGACACCTTTTGGAACAATCGTTATTATGCATATTCGTCACTCCTTTAAAGTTTTTTTACGATCTATACCATTTCTTTTTTCAAGAGTGCTGCTTTTCTTCAACACATTTCTATAGATTACTTTCGCCGTATTTACCTCATTTCCCTTCATTCCGTTCCTTGCGACCCGTTCAATCCTTTTTTCAGGCAGGGATGTAATGCTTCACCTTTGTTTATTGGATTATTCTCCCCGTGCTGCATATACTGGATTGTATCTTTAAACAAGGAAGCTTCCTCAGAACATAAACAACATTTAAGGGAGGGCATAGCATTGGTAACTTCACAGGGTACTGCTTCGGTTAGCTTTCCATTCCCAACATTATGGGGCATCCACGCTTCAATAGCTGGCAGAACGATCATTTTGGGTACATTTTCCATTAACTCTATTACGGATAAAAGGGTAATGGGTACAATTAATTTTCGGGGTACACCTATTCCGATTAATGGATTTTGGAATGAAAGCACTAAACAAATCTCATTTGATTCACCTTATGCCACATTCTCTGGCAATTTAACCATGATTGATGATAACCAGATTAGGATTCGGCATTTTATTCTACAAGGACGTTTTCTCATGAAGCCTCCCTCTCTGCAAGCTGGTGAGTCTGGGTCTTGGATTGCCACCACTGATATACCTTTGAATCAATTTCCTGCTGGCGGTAGCGCCTATACCGAGCAATTACCTCCTGTTGGAGCTTTTTTAACATCGAGTATCCTTCATCATAATTTGTAGGGAAGTTGATATAGGGTAATCATGCTGTACAGAAATGGTGTTTAACATAAGGAATCGTCTCTGTATCACATTGGGACGATTCTTTTACAATAGCAAATTACCAAACGCGAACTGACCGCATCGCTTATCCTGTTTGAGGGGGCTTCTGAATAAAGAAATGTACCTTTTTACCTATCTCACTAAGTAGATTTATATATGAGATAGTGATTTTGATAGACAACCTTAACCAAAATGAGTACAAATGGAATATAGATTGACATCATTTCCCCTGTCCTTCATACTATTGTAGTAATACGATTGACAGAATATTCTGTAAACAAAGGGGATGAAACTATGAAACAAGCAGATCTTCTTAAAGAAAATAATGGTGCAAGTTTAATGAACGCAATAGCAGAAAATGATTTTCAAATGGCTCAACTGCTTGATGTATTATTATTCGAGGATAACTGGGAGGATGACCTATGACTAAGCTGAGAATCCTTTTAACCATTCCAATTTTGCTATATGGAATTTACATATTTGTTGTCGTTCAAAACGATAAGAATATTCCACTTTATTTGCATCTTCTATTCGCAATCTACTTGATGTTGTTTGTACATTATGAAGAAAATCCAGATGTGAAACCATAACAGGTTTTTGATTGGAGAATTTCAATGCTTAGCAATTCGTGATGGAGGAAGTTTTGACCTCAAATGAAAATGTATTGAGCTGCCAGGATGTGTTCGTTTTAAACCCTAGGTTCTCAACACGCAATAACTTGGCATTTTTATCAAAAATCAATAATAAGGCCTAAAAAAAGCCCCAGCTCCATAAAGGAATTGGGGCTTTCATTTATTATTTGAGCAAGAAAGTCTTCCTGTTCAAATTAGATAATACGAGTTGTAACGATGCCTTCGATTTGTTTGATTTTTTCTTCCAAGCCAGGAATGATATCGCCGTTTACTTCACCGTCAATGTCGATGATCGTATACGCATATCCCCCACGGCTTCTGTTAACCATGTCAGCGATGTTCAGATTAAAGCCAGATACAGCCAGTGTGATTTGCCCAACCATGTTCGGAACGTTTTCGTGGAAAGTTGCCACACGACGGTTTCCTGTATAAGGAAGGGAAGTATTTGGGAAGTTCACAGAGTTCTTGATGTTCCCTGTTTCTAAAAAGTTCTTCAACTGACGGGCTGCCATGATGGCACAGTTTTCCTCTGATTCAAGCGTAGAGGCACCAAGATGCGGAATTGGAACGACATTTTTCATTTTCAACACGTTTTCATTCGGGAAGTCAGTAATGAACTTGCCTACCACTCCGCTTTCAAGTGCAGCTTGCATATCCTCTTCATTCACTAACTCGCCGCGTGAGAAATTCAAGATATGTACGCCCGGCTTCATGATGCTGAATGTTTCTTGGTTAAACATTCCTCTTGTGTCGTCAGTTAATGGAACGTGTACTGTAATATAATCAGATTCTGCAAACAATTCTTCAATTGTCATGGCGCGCTGTACATTGCGGGACAAGTTCCAAGCTGTATCAACAGAGATGAACGGGTCAAACCCAATGACATCCATGTCCAAATCCAGGGCATCATTCGCTACAAGTGCACCGATCGCACCTAAACCGATTACGCCAAGAGTTTTCCCCTTGATTTCTTTACCAACGAATTGTTTCTTTCCTGCTTCAACAAGCTTTGGAATTTGTTCTCCTTCGCCTTCAAGCGTCTTAGTCCAAGCCACACCTGCAAAAAGGTTACGAGATGAGGCCATTAATGACGTTAGCACCATTTCTTTTACAGCGTTTGCGTTAGCACCAGGTGTATTGAAAACGACAATTCCTTGCTCAGTGCATTTATCGACCGGAATATTATTGACTCCAGCCCCTGCCCTTGCGATTGCCTTTAACTGATCGCCGAATTCCATAGTATGCATGTTAAAGCTGCGAAGAACGATCGCATCAGGGTTTTCACTGTCATTGTCGACCTTGAATTCGCCTTTATTGAATACATTCAGCCCGCTTTCGGCAATATTATTTAACGCTTTGATCGTTTTGACTTTTTCTAAAAGTAATGTGCTCATTTGTGTTTGCTCCTCTTTTGCTTATGATAGTTTTGAAATTTCAAAATACTTACAGGATTTTTAAGCCCATGAAAATCTGCATACTTTAAACCTTCACTATCTATTAATATACAGAAAGAGGCAAGGGATAAAATCCCTTACCTCTGCCCAGGCGAACGGCTACGACACTATGTGTTCCCTCACGGTTATCCGTGTTTCGCCAGTTGCACATAGTCTTTTTCATTTATTTTATTCTATCAAACTATTCAGCAATCTTCAATATCATTTTAAAGGTTTACCTCTTTTTTTGCAGAAGCCGCAACTTACCGGCTGCAATGGCCGAATTCAAGCAGGTTTAATGGCCTTTGCCAAATCTTGTTCACGCCAGTATTCTTCAATTTCCTCCAATGATTTCCCTTTCGTTTCAGGAGTTTTATAGTGTATGAATACGCAAGCGACCACTGATAAGACCGCATATATGAGAAAAACGTTATTGCCAATGACACTTAACAGTGGCGGGAACGTGTATGAAAAAAGGAAGTTCAATGTGTATTGCAAAAAGGTGATGACGCCCATTCCGATCGCTCTTGCCTGCAATGGTAGCACTTCCGGTATGAATAGCCAGAAGACGGGTCCAAGGCCGATTCCGAATGCGAAGACATATAAGAACACACAAACCATGCTGAAAATCGTATAATCCGAAAATAGCGCCAATCCGATCAGCGGCAGGACCTGACCGCCAATACTGTAGATGAGCAGCGTTTTTCTTCCTAGTTTATCAACGATGAATAAAGAGATGGCAGTGGAAACGACCAAGGCCGTCCCGATCCCGAAGTTTGCTATATTGGAACCGCTCCATCCGTTGATTTCAACCCCTTCAAAAATGATTGGGGCAAAGTATACGACGGCATTGATTCCCGTGAAGACCTGGAAGAATGTTAGAATGAAATTCATATTCAATATTTTTCTATATTGGTGTATTAAATGTTTGAACCCTACGCTTTGCTGTTTAAGAGAATGATTGATATCGTTTATTTCATCTTCCACTTCTTGCTTCGTTCCCCTTAGTTTCATCAAGACTTTCCTTGCACGGTCTTCCTTTCCTGCAGTCATGAGCCACCGCGGGCTTTCCGGTGAGATAAGCATTCCAAATGTGAAGATTGCTGCTGGAATGATTCCGATTCCGAGCATGATTCTCCAAGATCCGCTAGCGGAGAAGGAAGCCCCCACTATGTAAGCACTCAAGATCCCGACGTTTACACTTAATTGATATAAAGCTCCGATCAATCCCCTGATTTTAGGAGGAGCCAATTCCACCAGATAAATAAGAGAACACATATTGGCTATTCCACAGCCGATTCCAAGGATGAATCGCGATGCTATTAAAACGCTTACATTTGTAGCGAAGGCACAGCCAATCGACCCTACGATGAATGTGATGCCTGCCCCAATCAGGAGCGATTTTCTTCCAAGCACCTTTGATAGTGAAGTGGAGAGGACGATGGCAGGCAATGCCCCCAATAGCAGGAAACTTACAATCAATCCTTGACCTGACGGGCTTAGTCCAAACTCCTCGGTGATGAATGGGATTGCAGGAGAAATGGCCCCGGAATCAAAACCATATAATAGTCCGGCCAAGCCGCCAAAGATCGCATAAACATACATAATATTCGGAATTTTTTGCAAAGTCGTCACTCCTTTTAGATAAATTAAAGTACACCTTTTTTCAATATGAGATTCGCATATTGTGCCCGTTCACTTGTTGCGATAATGGCATAGGCCGCTTTACTTCGTTCATAAAAGTCCATTCGTTCCAGTTTTCCGATGTTGATGGGGATATGGTTCGATTTTTTTATTATATCTTCATAACTCTTCCAGATAACAGGGCTTTTTTCATCGCCTTCCACAGGGTTCATCAGTATGACGGGATGCGTGACATACGTATCGAGTGGAAAAAACGCCAATATCGCTTGCAGGAAGTCGGCCACACCATGTCCATGACCGTTGATGATCAAGTTTGAATGACTTGCAGCCGGATAATTCCCGTCTGCAAGTACGATTTCATCACCGTGCCCCATCTCCATCATGATCTTCATCAATTCAGGAGAAAGTATCGGCGGAATTCCTTTAAGCATTCGTCATGGCCTCTTCGCTTTCAGCCACGAATGTGTTCGTGAGTGCTCCCAGTTTTTCGATTTCAACGGTGACCACATCCCCTGGCTGAATATAAACACGCTGTTCGGCCGGCAAGCCCAATACCACTCCTTCAGGTGTACCTGTCAATATAAGATCGCCCGGTTCCAATGTCATATGTTTGGAAATATAACTGATGATTTCCGCGCATGAAAAGATCATATCGGATGTATTGGAATTCTGCCTTATTTCATCATTTACGTACGTTTTCAACTGCAAGTCGTTTGGATTTCCCACTTCGTCCGCTGTTACCAGGTAAGGTCCAACAGGGCTGAAATCATCGCACGTCTTCCCAAGCAGCCATTGCTGTGTTCTCATTTGCAGATCTCTTGCCGACAAATCGTTGACCGTACAATATCCGAACACATGGGACAGTGCCGCTTCTTCCGATACGTTTTTTGTCTTTTTGCCGATCACGATTCCGAGCTCCACTTCATAGTCCAGCTCGTTCGTTACGCTTGGAATGGCAATCTCACATCCATGGCCCGTTAATGTATTATCAAACTTGTTAAATAAAATCGGCACTTCAGGATATGGTGCATTCGTTTCATCCGCATGTCTTTTGTAATTCAATCCAACGCAAATGATTTTATGCGGCTTCGTCACACTGGGACCGAATTCGAGCCCTTTCTCTTCAATTGTAGCTGCCATTCCTTCTCTGACAGCTTCATGGATCTTACTTTCAAATTCATCCCGTTCGGATTGGCTGAAATTTATCACGTGCATGACATCCGACACGATTTGGTTCCATTCATTTCTCTTCGCCGTTTCTTCGATATCTATTAACTGATCCTCAATTTGAACAGCCAGTTTTTGCTGTTCACCTTTTATAAAAGTAGCTAACTTCATCGTTTCTTCCTCCTTTTATGCATTTTTTCCAAAAACAACCCCGCCATCGATATATAAAGGGGATCCCATCATGAACGCAGACTCGTCCGAAGCTAAGAACAATGCCGCTTTTGCCACATCACTAGGCCTGCCCAAATCTCCGCTCAATTGTCTTTTCTTGATCGTGCCGATGGCAACTTCAGGATCGTCATATGAAGTTTTTAAATAATCTTCGACGAACGGAGTCAGGATCGTACCTGGCAATAAAGCGTTCACCCGAATATTATAAGGCGCATAATCTACTTGCATCGCTTTCGTCAAAGCAAGTACAGCGCCTTTCGTTGCTGAGTATGCGGCGCGTTTCACGAGACCCATTTCCGCTGCACATGATGACATATTGATAACGACCCCGCTTTTTTGTTCCATCATATAAGGAATCGTGTATTTAGAAGGCAGATATACCCCCTTCACATTCACGCTCATGATTCGGTCCCACACATCCGGTTCCACTTCGTCCACCCTGCCCACATTCGAGATTCCGGCATTGTTGAACAATATATCAATTTTCTTATAGGTTTCGATGATTTGGGAGATTGCAGATTGAACCGCTTCCGGATTCGTTACATCCACCTCATAAAATGCCGCTTTCCCGCCAGCTTCCTTTATTTCAGAAACAGTGCCCTGCCCATTTTCTGCATGAATATCGGTAATGATGACAAATGCGCCTTCACTAGCGAATAAACGGGCTGATTCCTTTCCGATCCCGCTTCCCCCGCCAGTGATGACAGCGATTTTATTTTGCAGTCTCATGACGTTACCTCCTGTTCATGATTCATATGATCTTCAGGCTGCGCCGCTTTCACCGTTAAACCGCCATCCACCATTAACAGATGCCCGTTGATTTGCATGGCTTCATCGGAAGCCAAAAATACGACGGAATCACCAATTTGCTTTTCCGTCCCAAGTCTTTTCATCGGATTGGCTTCAATCTCTTTTGCGAGAATTTGCGGATCTTCCAAATATTCCTCACACATATCCGTCGCAACGGTGCTTGGGCCGACAGCATTCACATTGATATTGTATTTTCCTAGCTCGACCGCCAATGCCTTCGTTAAATGAGAGGCAGCCGCTTTTGATGAAATATAGTGGGGAATGACCGGACTCGTGACAAGGACGCTAGCCGTTGATGTAATATTGATGATCTTGCCATATTTATTTTCAATCATTCCCTTCGCCACTCTTTGCGTCGTCAAAAAGATCGATTTCACATTGGTCCGATACGTATCATCCCATGTTTCTTCCGAAAGGCTCAAAAAAGGCTCAAACGGGGCGATGCCAGCATTATTCACTAAAATATCCACTGTTCCCAATTCTTTTTCCACTTCATCGATCATGGCATCGACATCTTCCTTCACCCCAACGTTCGCTTTCACGACGATCGCTTGGATATGAAACTCGGATTCTACTTTTTCTTTTAAAGCGTTCGCTTTTTCAAATGAACCTGGTGATGTATAGTTGATAGCCACATTGGCACCTTCCTCAGCCAATCTCATGACAATCGCTGCACCGATTCCCCGGCTGCCTCCTGTGACAAGTGCTGTTCGATTATTCAATTTACCCATATGAATTCTCCTCCCTTTTCCTATCCGTTTTTAAAGACTGATGCTGATCCGGCTGATGCTGAATTCCTGATGCCCTAGAATTTCCGCCTTTGTCAGCTCACCCTGTGCCGTTTTAACGATCGTTTCGTAAATGCGATTTCCCGCTTCCTCTGTCGTTTCTTTTCCTTTCATGACAGGGCTTGTATCCATATCGATGTTATCGATCATCTTGATGGCCGTATGTTCATTTCCCGTTATTTTGATGACCGGGATGATCGGGTTCCCTGTCGGTGTCCCTCTTCCTGTCGTAAAGCAGACCATATGTACACCGGCTGCCGCCATGCCTGAAACACACTCGATGTCATTCCCCGGGGAATCCATGAAGTAATAGCCATTACCTGGGATTGCTTCCGCAAATGATAAGACATCGTTCAATGGGGCTGTACCTGCTTTACTTATGCAGCCAAGCGATTTTTCCTCGATGGTCGAGAGCCCTCCCTCAATGTTGCCCGGGCTCGGGTTTCCGCCGCGCATATCGGCCCCGATGCGTTCCACTTCTTTTTCGAATCTATCAACATATGCATATAGTTTATTGGCCACTTCTTCACTCACTGCTTTTTGGGCAACAAGATGTTCAGCTCCGATGATTTCCGTGGTTTCACCCATTACGATCGTACCTCCCTTATTCAGGAGCAGATCAGCCGTCCTCCCTAAAGCGGGATTGCTGCACAATCCGGATGTAGCATCGGAACCACCGCATTTCACGCCTACTATCAATTCTGAAATGGGGGCATCCACTTGCGGCACTTTTTCGAGTTCCAGAAATAACCCCTTCGCCACTTCAGTTCCCTTCTTAATCGCATTTATCGTCCCGCCTGCATCTTGGATATCTAGCCATTCCACTGGTTTTCCTGTTTCTTCTTCGATTTCCTGTTTCAATACTTTGGCATCAATCACCTCACAGCCCAAGCTGATTAATAGGACCGCTCCAACGTTCGGGTTTTTTCCCATTCCGCCAAGTAGTTTATGTGTACGTTCTTTATCATCACCAATCTGGCTGCATCCATGCTGATGCGGAATGGCCACTGATTCCGGTACAGCTTGCTGGATTCTGTTGGCCACATGATTGGCGCAAATGACGGTAGGAATGATCAATAGATGATTACGGATTCCAAATTTCCCATTTGAACGGCGATACCCTTTTATCATGCTCATTGTTTTTGCTCCCCTTCCGCCTTATCTCCTCTTCCTCTGATTCCCTCAATATTATGTACATGGACATGTTCACCAGGCTCGATATCCATCGTGGCTGCACCGATCACTTCTCCATATTTGATGACGGCCGCCGATCGCTGAATCGGTTTGATTGCGATTTTATGCCCAAATGGAATCGAACGCTTTGCTTCCACTGCCTCTTTTTGACCATTGATGACATAGAGTAATGTTTCCCCTTCTTCTACATCTTTTAATGATGTCGCAACATTATCCTGATCAGACATGACGATGCTTGTAATGTCCTGTTCATAAACTAACTTGCCCATTTTCCTCTCCCCTTTCTTTTAGCTTGTAAAAGGCTTTTGCATTTCCAGAAAATATCCCATCCACTTCAGCTAGTGTTAAAGTTTCCGGTAAATTCCCTTTTATGACCGCCACTGCCTCTTCATAGCTCCCAGCTGATAAACATACAGGCCAATCGCTGCCGAAAAGTAAACGGTCCGGCCCAAACGCCCGAACAATATGTTGTATGTATGGCGTAAAGTCATCCACCTTCCACGTTGCAGGATCCGCTTGGGTCAATAAACCCGACAGTTTGCACCAAATGTTCGGAAACTGTGACAAAGCATTCATTTCTTCTTGCCATTTGTTTAATTCCCCTGCTGATATATTCGGTTTAGCCATATGGTCGATGACGGCCTTTAGGTCAGGAAGCGTTTTCATTAATGTTAAAACAGATGAAATATGTTTATGATTAATCAACAAATCCAGCGGAAGATCATATCGAATAAGCTGTTTCAGATTTTCCACCACTTGTTCTTGTAAGATCCAAGCACTGTCTTCCAGATCCTGCAACATAGGGCGTAAACCAACAATTCCCGGTCGTTTCATCAATGAATCCAATTGCTCCGGGAAGGATGGAGCAGATAAGTCAAGCCAGCCCACCACGCCATATATCCAGTCATGGCGGTCATACAAGGATAATAGAAATATAGTCTCTTCATAGGTTGGAGCCGCTTGTACCAGGACCGTCCCCGAAATATCATTCTTATGTATTAATGGTGATAAATCGTCGGGAAGATAATCCCGATATAGGACTCCCATATCATTTGTAAGCCAAGAGTAATCACCTCGGTCAATTCTCCAAAAATGCTGATGTGCATCAATCATCATGCTGACCTCCTCTTGTTACCTTTATGTTACCGGTAACATTAAAATAACAGCAATATTTTAAATTGTCAATAAATTAAATGAAATCTCTTAAACTATCCAAATGGAATTTCCATTTTCAACTCTTATTAATAAGAAAACTCGCCATTCCCAATTGGAACGGCGAGTTTTTAATCATTTAGAATGTTTCATTCTTTTTATGACAAATAAAAATATAAAACTAACAAAAAACAGGATGAAAATGATCACGAACGGAATGGTCGTTGTAAAAAGAGTGACCCATCCACTTGTCTCTTTGGTTTCTGGCGTAAACTCAATTTTTTCTATATCATGTCCCCTTATGGCGTGATCCATTCTATCTTGCCAAATTTCACTATCCGGTACAGATGCGATAAAGTATTGATCCTTTTCATACCCTGCCAACCGGCCCCTTATTTCATAAACACTCTTTTGTAGCTCCACCTTTAAAAATGTCACTTTCCCATCCTCTAAAGTTGTAAAAAATTCATCTTCAGTTAATTTCTCAGTCGGTTCTTTATCATTATTAAAAACTAGCACAATCCCAAATGTAACCAAGAAGATTAATAAATAAAATACTTTACTACGGAATATCCGCTTCATCTAATACCTCTCCCACAAAAACAAACTACAGCCAATAGTATCACAAATAGTTAATTATTAACAATTAAGCTATCGGTGTATTGCTTGCTAAATGGATAATTTTAGTAAAAAATAGGAAGTATAGCAAACTTAAAAAAGGAGGAACCAATATGCCAATAAGAGAGGCAACGATGGCTGATGCCGAAGGAATAGCAATAGTCCATGTGGATTGCTGGAGAACCACTTATAAAGATATAATGCCGAGTGATTTTTTAGATAATCTGTCTTATGGG
Organism: Peribacillus sp. NPDC076916; assembly: GCF_050269675.1. Taxonomy (NCBI): domain Bacteria; kingdom Bacillati; phylum Bacillota; class Bacilli; order Caryophanales; family Bacillaceae; genus Peribacillus; species Peribacillus sp. NPDC076916. Next base: position 141,061 of record NZ_JBNNIU010000003.1, on the reverse strand, counting down.
CAAAGGAAAGAATTATGGAAAAAGAATATATCCAGTGATGGGAATTATGTTTATGTTGCTGAAAATAGCGATGGCAAAATAGTTGGATTTATAAGTGGCGGGAAAAGGGATAAAAATATAGTTGAGGATTCTGGTGATTTAACTTCAATTTATATCCTCGAAAATTTTCAAAGAATGGGGATAGGTAAGGAACTCATCAAAGAATTATTCTTTAAATTCGACGAACTGGGATTTAAGACAATTTTTGTTGAGGTGCTTGAAGATAATAAATCTCGATACTTCTATGAGGCATTTGGTGCTGAATTGCTTAAAACCGAAAAAATCAAAATGGCTGGCGCTGAATTGAATCTATTGGTTTATGAGTGGAAGGATATTAGCCCAGTTTTGTTATGAGCGGCATGCTACAGGGAGAGGCCACTTTTTCTTTGGCAAAACCAAAAAACTCCTATTATTTAATAGGAGCTCCAGATGATTTCCTGATTACCAATTCAGGCTTTAAATTGATCGTCCGATAGTCGGCAGGACCGACTTCATCCACTCGCTCGATCACTAATTGTGTTCCTAGATATCCGAAATCGTAAGCAGGCTGTGATGATACGGTTAAAAAAGGATCGAAGTCCGAGAATAATTCTAAGTCGTCAAAGCAAACGACGGCAATGTCTTCAGGCACTTTAATCTGTTTTTCTCGTAAACTTTTTATAATTTTGATGGCAATGAAATTGTTGGCGGCAAAAATCGCCGTTGGCCGCTCAGAGGGCGGGACATTCATCAATCCTTCAATGCCGTTCCATTGCTTTTCCTGTTTGTAATGAGTCTCGATGACGAAAGAGTGATCGATGGTCAAATCATTTATTTTCAGCGTTTCAATATAGGCCTGATAACGCTCTTTCGAAGTGGAGATCGTTAGCGGACCATGAACCATAGCGATTCGTTCGTGTCCAAAATCGATGAGATGCTGAAGAAGCTTTTTCGTTCCTTCATAGTTATCACCAAGTACCCGATCACAAGAAACATCTTGAATTTGCCTATCTATCAATGTAAATGGAACCCTGTTTTTAATTAATTTCTTTAAATTTTTCATCGATTGATCGCCTGTTGGTGCAATGATTACGCCATCCACCCGTTTTGAAATCAATGCATCGATATATTCACTCTCTTTTTCGTAATCCTCATCGGTATTGCATAAAATGAGCTGATATCCCATTTGATTGGCTTTATCCGCGGCCCCTCTCGCTACCTGGGTGAAAAAGGGGTTCGTGATATCGGTTATGATTAATGAAAGCAGCTTCGTTCTTTTAATATTCAAACTTTGGGCAGCGGAATTCGGTATATAGTTAAGCTCTTTAATGACCGCTTCAACTTTTTCCCTTGTCTTTTCACTGATATTCCCTTTATTATTAATGACTCTCGATACAGTCATCGTTGATACATTCGCTTTTTTCGCAATATCGTAAATTGTCGTCACTTTTTGTACCCGCCTTTACATTATCCCTTATATTGTATCATAAGTATAAATGGTTATTTTATACTTTAGCACTTAGAAGATCCTGCTGACCCGGATACGGCAAGGAGAATCAAAAAAAAGACACAGTCCTTCGGAAAGGACTGTGTCTTGCATTTAATTTAATTTTGATTAAATCCGCTTTCGTCCATGTAAAATACTTCCCAAGAATGCCCGTCGATATCCAAAAAACTCCAACCGTACATGAAACCATGATCAATGGCTTCATTGAAAGGCTTTCCGCCAGCATCCAGTGCCCTATTCACGATTTCATCGACTTCTTCCTTACTTTTAACGGACAGGGCGACGATGGCTTCCGTACTCGCTGCTGAATTCGGGATTTCCTTCTTCGTAAACGTTTTAAAGTAATCTTCCACCAATAACATGACATATATGGACTCGCTGATAACCATGCATGTTGCATTTTCATTGGTCATTTGCTCGTTAAACTCAAAGCCGACCTTTGTGAAAAATTCTACTGAGGCATCCAAATCTTTAACAGGCAAGTTTACAAAAATCTTTTCCGCTTGAACTCCCATCCAATTCACCCTCGCTTGATTTATTTGTTCACTCACCTACTATTCGCTGCATTTTTCGATTATCCTGCTTGCAGCATAAAAGGAGAGATCACCATAAAGTCTTCCTACTTCAAATAAACACTCATAATTTGTGTTTCGTTTATATTCGCTTGGGTGCTATTTGTTTTTTCCAATTTTTCAACTAGCTCGCCATTCGTGACAACAATTGGAGTTACGATGCTTGGAGCTTTGGATTTTATCAGATCGATATCAAATGTAACAAGCTTGTCTCCTGCTTTTACATTTTGCCCTTCTGCGACATGGACTTCAAATCCCTCACCATTAAGGTTAACTGTTTCCAATCCAATATGAATCAACAATTCAATGCCATGCTTTGTGCGGAGGCCAAGTGCATGTTTAGTATGAAAAACCTGGATTACTTCTGCATCGATTGGAGATACGACCAACCCCTCCTCAGGAAGTATCGCTATTCCGTCCCCCATCATTTTACCGGAAAACACCGGATCTGGAACATCTTCAATATTTATTACTTGTCCATTAATAGGAGCAAGCAGCTGTTCCACACTTTCTTTTTTACTGAATAATTTTTTGAACATACTATTTCCACCCTTCACTTTCGGTCCTGAATCTCACGAATATTTGACGAATTCTGATAATCGTTCATATTATTTTTTCTTTTTTGATTTGCCTTCTGCTTTTTTCTTTTTGTTCTCTTCCACTCTAAATATAACCATCTCGGTTATTAATTCATAAGGAATTGGCTTGTTTAGCGGAAACTGAACGGCCCCTTTTGAACATTTATATTCCGTTAGAGCAGATTCAAACGCAGAGATCGCGCTAGGAGTCGGATAGAATCCTATATGTTTTTTATAGGCAGCGAAATGTACCAGATTTCCATATAAAACAAAGGTAGGCATTTGATAGCTTATCTTTTCTTCCGCATCCGGTGCTGCATCCTTTATGACTTTTCTCAACGTTAGCAGTATCTCCTGAACTTCTTCGGGAAATTGTATAATATATTCATCAATTGAATGAAATGTATTGGTTCCTTCCATGGTTTCTTCTTTCTAAAACCAAATGATTAGTCATCAATACCTTTAATATAACATTTTATCCTTCCACTATCATGTTCCGTTACCTTTAAGGGAAAGGGACCCGGGCACTCGCGGCTAATTCCGCCAGTTTTCCCTAGTACAAATCATATGATTGGAGATTAAAAAGATAGTTGGATACTATCAGTGAATTCAGGGGTTTTGGATTTTTTGTATTTAACGGCATTATTGGATTGATAATAGAATGGGGTTGACAATGATTTCGAACAATCACCTGCGTATATGGGCGACCAGCTTATTCAAATATTGAATTTTCACACGCCGAAATTCTATCTAAAAGACCGCTGACCCCCACATAACTTCATTGATTTTCTTTTTTTCCTTGCCTTCCCCTTTTAATCGCGATTGTCCTATCCTTTTATAAACTCTTCCATTCTATTCATTACACCTTCTAGCACGGTAATCGACCTCGAGGCATTCAAAGGTTCCATATCCAAGGAATGGTTTGCTTGCGGGATTTTATCGATGCTTATGTTCGTTTTATTTTCAATCGCTTGAATTTTATCTGGAATATAATGATGATCTTTTTCTCCTATAACTATATGTGCTGAATGATTGCTGCTCAATAATCCATCAAAAATCGAATCGAACTTCAATAGGGGCGTAAGCAAAATCACTTTGGCTTTCATAAACCGCTCACTTTTCATAATTCCGCTGATGATGGGGATGGTGCCAAGTGATTTACCTAAAAACACTGTTCCTTGATATTCACGGTTTTGAAGTACTTCTGTAATGACGGAATTTATATCATTAACGATCACTTTTGTTATATCTACCAATGGATGCTTGAAAATATCCTGGTCGTAAGCGTAATGAATATGCACGACATCATACTGATTTTGAAGCATCACCATCGTCGAATAATAGAATAACGGCTTCTCATACGTGTATCCCGCACCTGAAAACATAAAACACACGGCTGGACTTCCGTTTTCAATATGTGTGTATGTAATTTCTTTTTCATTACTATTTACTTTTCTTTGGTTAATCTTCATGATAAATTCCTCCCTTTATCCATTCTGGCATTTGCTCTATACATTCATTAGCCACCCGCTGCATTCCTCCTTGACTGATACTAACTAGATAGAATCCAAGAATTGGGTTTCGTTTTTTATCGGGAATAGGTATACTTTAGCTACCAACCTATTTTATGGAAATTATTCTGATGATGTATCAATCCAGCCTTAAAGGAGAGTGTGTAATGAAAATCAAAACGTTATGTTTCATTCTTGTCCTGCTAGTCACTGGTTCCATGGGTACGATTCAAGCAAGTGCAAACGATCAAAAGGTGAAAGAACTGGATATCGGGGAGTCTTTCGATGGTGCGGAAGGCACGATGGTTCTCCAAAACTTAAAAAATGATAAAGTATATATCTATAACAAACAGAGAAGTAAAGTACGCTACACCCCAGAATCAACATTCAAAGTCGCGAATGCATTAATCGGTCTACAGACAAAAGCGGTGAGCGATGAGTATGAAGTGAAGCGCTGGGATGGCGTAATCAGGGAATTTGAGGATTGGAACAGAGATCATACGCTGGCTTCAGCCATGAGGCATTCCGTGATCTGGTATTATCAAGCAATGGCCCGCGATATCGGGGCGGAAAACATGCAGAAATATGTGAACCTGATCAATTACGGCAATCGTGATATCTCCGGTGGTATCGATCAGTTCTGGCTCGACAGCAGCATAAAGATTTCTGCCCGGGAACAAGTCCAATTCATCGAAAACCTTGTAGAGGAAAAACTGCCTATCGATAAGCAGCATATGAGAACCGTAAAGAGAATCATGATCAATGAAGAGGCAGACTCATATGTCCTCCATGGAAAAACCGGTACACGCCTTTCTGATATGGGATTGGGCTGGTATGTGGGTTACATCGAAACGGACAAAGGCAAATGGGCCTTCGCAACGAACATGGACGGCAGCGGAAGCAAAGCCAAAACGATTACACTTGATGCCCTGAAAGAGTTGGATATCATAAAGGAATAATAGTTCACGCATGCTCAAAATTCTTGGGCATGCGTTTTGCTTTGTCTTAAAGATATCTAAAAAGTTGATTGGAACGGAATGTACGAGACTCCTGCGGGGAAAGCGAGTGCCCTACGTTCCAACGCAGGCTTTGTGACTTGCTGAGAGAGTGCGCCCAACACCAAAGGCTATCGCGAGTAAATGGAAACAAATTTTTTCCAGGATGGTTCCCCTCCAAGAGATTCGAACAAGCTGAAATAGCTTCACTTGAATAGATAACTGCGCATTTACGACGTTATTAAAATCGAAATATAAAAAAGCCCCATTTCCCGGTGTTGCAGGCGGGAAATGGGGCTTTGGTGAAAGCGAAAGTTCTTCTTTTATATTTACATGTAATGAATTATATTATTTCGATATACCCTTCTGTTCCATGCACGCGGATTCGTTGACCGTCTCTTATGATCTTGGTGGCATTTTCCACCCCAACAACCGCCGGTAAGCCATATTCACGCGCTATTACTGCTCCATGAGTCATCAGTCCACCAACCTCGGTAACTAGACCTTTTACGGAAACAAACAATGGTGTCCAGCTAGGGTCGGTAAATGGGGTGACCAATATATCTCCCTCTTCTAAATCCGCATCTTCCATGTTTAAGATGACACGTGCCCTTCCCTCAATAACTCCGGAAGAAACAGGTAGACCTACAATAGCTTCTGCTGGGAGATTTTCTCGTTTGTACTCACCCACAATGATTTCACCATCAGACGTGATAACACGTGGCGGAGTTAGTTTTTCATATAATTTGTACTCTGCTTTACGTTTGCTGATGATCTGGTAATCCAATTGATTTGTGCGTACGACTTCGTGAAGTTCTTCAAAAGTGAGGTAGTATATATCTTCTTTTTCACGAATGACTTTGGCTTGTAAGAGTTGTTCGGCTTCTTTCAGTAAAGCCTGCTTATAAACGAAGTAGCGATTAACCATGCCGTATTTTGGATATTCCCGATAACCGATGAAATTCCGGATTAAACTGATCATTCGTTTTGTTTCTTTGGCTTTTTGTTCGCCATCCGGTAATTGCTTCAATCGTTCTAATAACTCTTGTTCTTTTTTCAAAGCTTCCTGTCGCCCTTGCTCAAATTTCCGATTGCTGGCATTAGGCTCAAAGTTTTTGATATTGCTGAGAATCATAGGGATGAGTGTAGATGGTTTTTCGCTCCAACGAGTTTTAGTAATATCGATTTCTCCGGTACATCGCATTCCGTATTTGCGGAGATAATCATGGATAGCGTCTTGGGTTTCCTGTCCACCATCAAACTTAACCAGTTCATCCAAAAAGTTATCATCTTTTACATGTTGTAAATAATCAATTACTTCTGGATAAGGACGAATCACATCTGCGATATCCAATAGCGCCAGACCCATTTCCGAAGTAATATTGTTTGGTACAGATTGAGAAATCGTATCTGCTGCGTTTTTTTCACCTAACCACTTGTTCATTTTTTCATTGATCCATGATGAAGCATCCATAGCAGCCATAAACACAGCTGAACTTTGTGGGTCAAATAAAATCTTCTTTAATATCTGGATATCTTCCAGAATAAAATCAAATAAATCCGATCCTGATTTCGTTTGGATGTTTTGTTTTAATTCTTCTATCGATGTTTGATTGCTCTTAATCAAATCAGAAACGATTGTCGGGTCGCTTTCGATTTGTGCCCTAGAATCCGCAGACGACACACTTTTATTGCTTTTACCGGAACCCTGCCCTTCCTTATCATTTGGTAAAGATTTTATGAAATCTCCTCGCTCTATTATGGTAATGAGTGCGGCTTTCATGAGCGGGTCGTGTTGTCCCATGCCATCTAATAACATTTTTCTGCTGTCAGGTGAAGCCAGCATATGTGTGACATCAACAAATAACCTTCCACCCGCTTTACGCATAGGTGCATTAGTCGTTAACAGGAAAAAGGACAACCCCAGCGGTTTCATGGAATCGGTCATCATTTGTTGATGACCAACAGATACATACACGTGATTCTCCTGATCATTTGCTTCAGGAATGGGATGCAAAGTAGTGATTGGCCGGCTCTGGACAATATAAAATGTATCGTCAACCAAACACCATTCGATATCTTGCGGGCAGCCAAAGTAAGCTTCGATCTGTCTTCCTGTGCGTGCTAGTTGTAATATTTGTTGTTCAGTAAGTGTTTGAATCTTTTGCCGATCGGGATCGATCTGCTGGGTCTCTGTTCCGCCTTCTTTTAGTCCATGGATAGCCAATTTTTTGATTGCTATCCTCTTATTGACGATTTTCTCTTCTTGCACTTTATAGTTATCGGCAGTGACCAAACCTGAGACCAATGCTTCTCCAAGTCCAAAACTCGCATCGATCGATAGCAGCTTTCGGTTAGAAGTAATCGGATCAGCGGTAAATAAAATCCCTGAAGCCTGTGGGAAGACCATCCTTTGAACGATAACGGATAAATAAACTTGACTGTGGTCAAATCCATTTTGCATACGGTAAATTACCGCGCGATCCGTAAACAGGGAAGCCCAACATTTGCTGATATGCTGCATGATGGCATCGACGCCGATGATATTTAAATAGGTGTCTTGTTGACCAGCAAAAGAGGCATGTGGCAAATCCTCAGCAGTCGCACTAGAACGCACTGCATAAGCATGTTCATCACCAAACAGGGAGAGATGGTGAGCAACAGCCTTCACTACATAGGAAGGAATTTCTACTTCCATGATGATTTTCCGAATCTTCCTGCTGATCTCTCCAATTCGATCTCGGTCCTCTACTTTTAGCCGTGATAGTTGATCCACCAATGCGCAGAAGGCCTCGTTTTGTTCAAGGGCTTTTTGAAAACCTTCTGTCGTAACACAAAATCCTTCTGGTACTTGTATTCCCTGAATCTTCGATAGTTCCCCTAAATTCGCTCCTTTTCCTCCGGCGAGTAAAAGTTGCGTTTTATCGATCTCCCGAAACTCTAATACATATGGTTTCATTTCTTTCCCTCCCATTTATCGCTCAATACCAAGACAAATCATTCTCTGATCAACCAATTGCGCGGCACGTTCTTTCATGCTCCTGGTGAAGTTCCATATTCATCAAACACTCCTTAAAAAAATAAAAATAGGGGTTGACTGAAAAGAACTTTGTAGAGTATAATTAAAATAGGGGTAATTTATACAAAAATCACACAAAGTTGTGTAACTATATAAATTTACCACAGTTTTTCTTTATTATCAATGATTAAAGGAAGAAAAATTCCACAAGACAATTGACTACAAAAAATGATATCCAAATAGACGATCATTTTTGGTTAACGTCAGAAAAATGCCGATTTACAATGATAATGAATTCAAATATTAAAAAGCCCAATTTCTATATAAAGAAATCGGGCTTTTTTCGTTCCCCCATTAAAGCGCCCTTTAATAAGGCTGTTTTCGCATACTTTGTTGCTATTTACCAAGTAAAGCGGTGTGGTTATACTCGCTTTCAGCGGGGCGGGCAGTGAGCCTCCTCGGCGTAAACGCCTGTGAGGTCTCACCTGTCCCGCTGCTCCCGCAGGGGTCTCGCACTTGCGCTCCAATCAACCGTAAATCGTTTAGTTTTTAAAAACAACAATCTTTACGAAAAGAGCCTTTAATAAAACCAATGAAGAAACTAGTTATCTCGAATATACCTAGAATAGCAAGCGGAGGTGAATCGGTCTTTTCTATTTCCATGATGGTTATCTTGTTTTGTTGTACTAAATGAACGCTTAACCTTTTTCCAGGATCGCACCCGATTGTAGAAGATGATTATAAGTTTTGCTGATCACATTCCAATTATGGAAACCATTTCACCATGTTGCACGAGGAGAATAAAACAATGTTATTTTTGTACATAATGATACAGGTGTAAGTTTTAGAAGTTCCCGCTTGAAAAAAGAACTTATGTTCGTGTATACTTTAGCAGTTATCACTATGGAATCCAATTTTAATTCAAAGGGGAATGAAAATGATTAAACCGTATTTAATGTTTAACAGAGAATGTGAAGAGGCTTTCAAACTTTATATGGAGGCATTTGGCGGGGAACTTATTGCGATGCAAAAATATAGTGAGCTCCCTTCAAGTCCAGACTTTCCTGTTAAAGAGAGTGATAAAGACCTTGTTCTATACTCACAATTAAGAATAACAGAAGATGGATTTATTATGGGTTCTGATTCAAAACGCGAATTGAATGATAGTGATAAAGTGGTTGTAAGCGTGGAACTTAACTCGGAGGAAAAAGCCAGAAAGGCATGGAACCTATTAAAAGAAGATGGATCAATACATATGGATCTTCATGAAACATTCTTTGCGAAACTTCACGGTTCGCTGAAGGATAAATTTGGTATTTCATGGATGTTTACTGTCAACTAAATTGAATCAATGGCCAAAAGACAACCCGTTATATGACTGGTTGTTTTTTATTATTCGGATCACAAACCTCATTTAAAAATCACTCAACAACCTGGCATTACCTCCATAAAAAAAGAGCTGCCGATGCAGCTCCCTTATTGAAGTTAATTCCCTTGTATCCCCATACATTTCAATACAAAAAACTAAACTCATTTATTATTCTATTCGTGTCACTTTTTTTCTCTTTTTATTGCCTTGATATCCTCTACCAGCATGTCAACATGTTCTTTTTTCGTAGCCCAACTGGTGCAAAATCTCACAGCACTGTGTACAGCATCGACCTTTTCCCAGAAGGAGAATGAATACTTTTTGCCTAATTCCAAAACTACATTTTCAGGCAAAATGGGAAACTGCTGATTTGATGTGGAATCATATCGTAATGAAAATCCATTTTCAACAAAAGCTTCTCGAATCATCATTGACAGTTCGACGGCATGATTGGAAATTTCATAGTATAAGCCATCTTCAAATAAGGTTTCAAACTGGATCCCCAATAGTCTCCCTTTAGCCAGTAATCCTCCCTTTTGCTTGATAAAATACCGGAAATCCTTTTTCAGGGCATCATTCATGATAACAGCCGCTTCACCAAACATTGCACCAACTTTCGTTCCCCCTATATAGAACACATCACATAGCCTTGCAACATCTGCCAAGGTTAAATCGCTGTCTTTTGAAGCCAAACCATATCCTAATCTAGCTCCATCCAATACCAATGGCAAACCACATTCCCGGCAAACTTTACTTAATGCTTCCAATTCTGTTTTACTATAAGTCGTTCCATTTTCCGTAGGGTTAGAAATGTAAACCAAGCCTGGCTGTACCATATGCTCATGAGTCACATCATTCCAGTGAGTATCATATAATTCTTTCACCTGTTCAGCTTGAATTTTCCCATCATCACTCGGCAAGGTAAGTACTTTATGACCAGTGGCTTCAATTGCTCCTGTTTCATGTATCGCGATATGCCCGGTAATTGCAGCAACTGCACCTTGATGCGGCCGCAAAATTGAAGCGATGATGGTTGTATTCGTTTGTGTTCCCCCTACTAAAAAGTGTATATCTGCATTCGCCGCATCACACTCTTTTCGAATGTAAGCTCTCGCTTTTTCACAGTGCTCATCCACTCCATATCCGGGTGTTTGTTCTTCATTGGTTTCTATTAATCGTTTCAGAATTCGCTCATGAGCACCTTCTGTATAATCATTTTCAAAGCGTATCATCTATATTCTCCCCAAACTATCCAGTTTCTTCTGAATGAACATCATAGAAGCATGGATTTCTTTTATTTCATTTTGTGATAATCCTTGGAATAACCTCACTATTTGTTCATCAGATCTTTCATTAAGCTGGTTAAAAAGAGTCATCCCTTCAGGGGTCAACCGAATCAAACTAGTCCTGTTATCCAAGGTCGAGTTTTCCTTCATGACCAGTCCATCTTTACTCAGCTTGCTAATAATTCTGCTCATATAGCTGCGATCAATTTCCAGCTTATCAACCAAATTGCTTGCTATACACTGCTCCATCAAACCGATTTCTAAAATTACCCGTGCCTCAGTGAAAGAATACCCGGTATCCAAAATATGCTTATCCAATACACCAAGAATATTCGTATAAAATCTATTGAACTGCCGTATATCAGCCATGGTATTTTTACTTATATTCATTGTTGACTTCCTTTTTTAGTGGACTTTATCCACTAATACTTTATTGTAATTAGTGGACTTTGTCAACATTTTCATAAATTTTGAAGAATCAATCGATCCACTAGTTTAACCAATTTCAAAAAATTCACTTTTAGCTTGAAATTGATTTAGGTTTTTTAGGGTGAATTTTTATTCTCAAGGAAGTTACAATGATTCAATTAGAAATAATTGTAAAATACCTCCCTCTATTGTTGTAAAAAGGGAATCCTTTGATTCATAACTTTAATCTATAAAATTAGAGAGTTATCGAACACGGGATGAGTTAAGGTGCATAATATAGGATTATGATATTTAACTATATTTCGAAAGGATGTAATATTGTGTATCCTCCTTACACTAACCCACAGCATCTCAAACAAGAAACATTATCACAGGTTGGCCCTTGGGTACAGTATGGTTTAAACGAAGCTCAAAAAACATCGATCCCTCATGCAATGATGGAAATTGCAGCTATAGCCTATCTGATGGGTAAAGGATATGATCCAAGGATGGCGCATCAAATGGTCGAATCATGGGAAGTTAATGAAATGTTTTAATTGCTGTAGCTTTAAAATAAAGATTAATCAAAATGTCCTCTTTCCCCCATATTAGCGTAAAAAAAATCCATTTTGAAAAGGATTGATCAAAATGGATTTTCTTCTGATTCAGTTTTTTTGATTATTTTTGTGAGTCTTTATGAACTACCCACCCGTTAGTTGCATAAGACATTCTGATTTTAGCTTCCGATTTAAAATTCAACTTAAGCTTTTAAGACTTTGAATGCTTCCCGAACTTTTCGAGCAAATTCACTACATAAATCCCTTTTTGAGTCCTTCCCCATCAAATTCACTCCTTATAATAAAACCATTTGCACCCTCGTAATCTGGTTTTATTGTATGCGGGTGGGTTATTTAAGATTGGGCAAATAAATGGAAATAACAAGCCTCATTGGGTCCATTCATAAAAACACCAAGGAAAGATTTTTTTTGACTTACCCTGCCCTTTAGGGTAGGGGAAATATGCTTAGAATATGCTTTACGCGAAATACTTGCCGGTAACCTCGTGCCTATCAAGCTAAGAAAACAATCCAGCCCAAAAAATTTCATTCGGGGGTAATTATGGAGTTTTAACTTGATGGTTATGTGACAATACCTCCTTAAGGGTACTTTTTACATTCAAAAGGCCGCCAAATGGCAGCCTTCTTATCAAGAATGCATTGATTCCCCCCCTGCCCCGTTGATTTCATAGGAAAGGAGCTGCCGAAGCAACTCCCTTATTGAAGTAAGGACCCGTTCAAAAAGCTCTTTGTTTTGTATTGTTCGGGTCGATTGTCTTAATTTTTTTAATGAAATAATAATGTTTGTAGAGGGCGAGTGCTATCAATAAGATTTGCACTAATAGGATGTCCACATAAAATACAGAAATTACGATGAAGAAATCGGCAATTAAATTGATTTTGATTTTCTCTTTCCGAGTCATACCTTTTTTTTGCAGGAATGCTTCAACGTATTTTTCATATAATGAGGTGCTTTTGAACCAGTTTTCAATCTTCTTGGAACTTTTAGCAAAGCAAAAAGCAGCAAATAAGTAAAACGGACCGCCCGGCAGAACTGGTAACACAGTTCCTGCAATACCTATCAAAAGAGATATGGAACCAAGAAGAAAAAATAGGATACTTTTTACTTTTTTAATTGTAATCACCTTTTTATTTATATTCTATCTCCTTATAACATAAAGAGGAAGTTTAATTGATTCAGCATCAATGATTAGTATCTTCCCTTTTTCTTTTCGAACTAACCTGTCCCTTTATAATGAATAAAGGAAACAGGATTTCTTATCCATTCATTCATACAGCATGGTTACGACCCCAGCATATTCTGACAAATTTTCTTTGGAAATATCCAATGTCTCAACTTCGGTTGTTCGCTGTCCGGAAATCTGAAGAAACTTATCTACCTTTGAAAACATCAGGCCAACGACTGACAATGCCTTCGTTCTATAGTGCATGGGAATTGTAATGGTAGATTTCAATTGACGCATCACTTGAGCAGCTTCTATTGCACTAATCGTGAATGTACCTCCTACAGGAATGATGAGAATGTCCACTTTTCCAATTTCATTTACTTGTTCTTCTGATAATATATGCCCTAAATCTCCACAGTGACAGATAGTTAGCCCGTCCATTTGGAAACGATATAAAATATTGGGGCCTCTCTTCTCGCCATTTACCTTGTCATGAAATGTCTTAAATCCACTAATTCTTACATCTTCGCGGATGTATTCCTTCGGCTCATTAACAAGCAAGTATTCACCTGTTGCAGCTTCAATCTTATTGTGATCGAAATGATTATGTGTAACGGCCACTATATCAGGTTCAACACTCGGCATACGATAACGGATGAAACGATGATATGGATCAATAAGAATTTTGGTTCCACTTTCGGATGTTAGTAAAAAGGCAGAATGTCCAAACCATTTTATTTTCATAATAAAATTCTCCTCACTATGCAATTGATTCAAAAGTATTAAAATCAAGCAACTTTTAAGGAAGCCCCGGACCTACAGTTCAATATTTATCCATTTATTATAATGCCATTATTCATGAAATAGTCCTTCTATACCTGAACTCCCCCTTTAGTTCCATAAGAAAAGCGATCCTCATTAAAGAATCGCGCCCAATTGTGAAAGAAAATTTTTTTATTAAAACGCAGGCGGGGTAACTGAAAATAATACAGCTGCATTCTGACTAAAATTATTTTCCCATTTATGTTTGAAATTTGCCGGTATTTTCACACTATCACCAGCTTCCAATATATATTCTTCGTCACCTAAGTACAGCTTGATTTTCCCTTCCAAAATATATGCCACTTCCTCTCCCCTATGTTCTATAGGGCTTTCTGACGAGGAGATATTTGGAGGAACTTTCATAATCGCTGTTGCTAGATTACCCGTAAAATCAGGTGACAATAATTCATAGGACAAATGATCAATGATCATTTTCTTACGTTTACTGGACCTAACGATTAAATCCTCCGTAATTGTTTCTTCAAGAAAAAAACTAAATGTTGGAACATTCAAGGTTTTAGCTAAGACCTTTAGGGTTTGAATAGAAGGATTCGCCAAACCCCGTTCAATCTGGCTTAACATTGAAGGTGTAATTTCAGCTAATTTTGCTAACTCTCTACTACTCAATCCTTTAGCTTTTCTATACTTTTCAACTTTCTTGCCAATATCTATATTTTCCATTACTGATACTCCTTAACGACATATTAAATCACACTTAAATAAAGTTAATATAGATTAACATTGAGATAATTGTGTGTTAAACTGTATTAAATTTTATTTAATTATAATTCACCAAACAACTTGTTACAAGAAAATGAGGAGGGTCCCAATGAAAGAGATTGAAAGCAAAGAATTACAATCATGGAAAGACAAATATCCTTTATTAAAGAAGCTCATATCGATGGATGAAGTATTTTGGCTCAATCCAAATGTCGAAAAATTTCAAACCGGAATTAAAAAGTCCCCCCTTACTCAAGAAGATGTAAGAGATGCAGAGGAAAGGTTGAAACGTTTTGCTCCATATATCGCCAAGGTTTTCCCTGAAACAAAAGGGACGAACGGTATCATAGAATCTCCTTTAGTGAGAATTCCTGCCATGAAACATTCCTTGGAACAGAATCATCAACAACCTATATTAGGAGAATTATTACTAAAATGTGATAGCCACCTTCCTATATCAGGATCCATCAAAGCAAGAGGCGGGATTTATGAAATTCTCAAACATGCGGAAGAATTAGCTTTCCAACATCAATTGTTAACCATTAAAGATGATTATTCGATATTGGATAGTGATAGATTCCGAACCCTTTTCTCAAAATATTCAATCGCAGTAGGCTCGACTGGAAATTTAGGACTTAGTATTGGCATCATCAGTGCAAAGTTAGGTTTTAATGTTTCCGTTCATATGTCAGCTGATGCAAAGCAGTGGAAAAAAGATTTGCTTAGAAGCAAAAATGTCAATGTCATTGAATATGAAGCTGATTATAGTAAAGCTGTAGAGGAAGGCCGTATCCAAGCGGATAGTGACCCGACATGTTATTTTGTGGATGACGAAAATTCCCACGACCTATTTTTAGGATATGCAGTGGCTGCATCTCGTTTGCAAAAGCAATTGGAAGAGCTAGAGATAATTGTAGATGAAAATCATCCTCTGTTTGTTTACCTTCCATGCGGAGTGGGAGGTGGTCCTGGAGGCGTAGCTTTTGGTTTGAAATTATTGTATCAAGACCATATTCATTGTTTCTTTGCAGAACCTACCCACTCGCCATGCATGCTACTCGGTTTAATGACTGGACTACATGATAAAGTTTCTGTACAAGATGTTGGCATCGATAATGTGACAGATGCGGATGGACTTGCTGTTGGAAGGCCATCCGGGTTTGTCGGTAAAACGATGGAACCCTTTTTAAGTGGCAATTATACGGTAAGCGATGAACAGTTGTATAAGTTGCTAAAGGAACTGGTCGATACAGAGGGAATCCATTTAGAACCTTCCGCACTAGCAGGCATGATAGGACCAAGTAAATTATGTAAAGAGGGAATCGATTATTTACAGAAGCATCATTTAACGGAAAAGATGAGCAATGGTACACATATTATTTGGGGGACTGGCGGAAGCATGGTTCCTGAAGAAATAATGAAGCAATATTATCAAAAAGGGTTGAAATTAGCATCAGAGAAACAGAAGTAATGTACGTGGCCATCAAACAATAAAGACTGTAGGCAAAAGGATTCTATCTAACTGTTAAAACAAGGTTGATTGGAACGGAAGGTTCGAGACTCCTGCGGGAAAAGCGCGTGCCCTATGTTCCAATCAACGTTCGAATTTCCCTCAAAAAAACTGTAATGCAGACTGCAGGAATGCTACCCTGCCCCTTTAGTTGCATAAGGAAAATCTGCCTATATGACAGATCTGATTAACTGTCATTGCACCTGAACGTTTGATGGAGTGTCAGAAAATCCTCAGCGGGAATAAAACTAAAGACCATAAATAAATTTCTGAAAGCTATTAATGGTTATTTGAATAAGAACCTAATATTACTCCAATTGGGTTCAGAACAAATGTTAACATCCCATAAGATTCTTCCATAGAAACAATTCCACAGAGTAAAAGTGTAACAGATAGCCAAAAGCAAATCTTTGTTTTTTCGTATTCCAACGCCTTTCAAAACAACAATGCCCTACCTTAACATATTTTCCAAATAATTCCCTGCCCTTTAACTCCATAAGAAAAAGAGTTGCTAAAGCAACTCCCTTATTCAAGTGCTGGTTCACCGATCGAAATTTGAATTAAAGTGTGACAATAATCGGACCATTTTTAGTAAGGATAATCGTATGTTCCACTTGAGCTACATAGCTTTTTTCCGTAGCATAAGTCCAACCGTCATCTTCTTGCAATACTTCTTCTTCAAAGGTTGAGATAAATGGTTCGAATGCGATAACCATCCCTTCCTTTAATATATCATTATCCCATGGATCATAATAATTACAAATATGGTCAGGTGCTTCGTGTATTCTACGTCCAACACCATGGCCTGTAAGGTTTTTGATAACAGTGAATCCATGCTGTCTCGCTGTTTCGAATACTGCTTTTCCGATTCTGCTTTTTTTGGAACCGGGTTTTGCTTTCTTAAGACCTGCTTCAAATGCCTTTTTAGCAACGTCGCATAATTTCGTTAATACTTCTTCTCCTTCTCCTACTACAAAGGAGATTCCTGTATCTGCAAAATAACCGTTCTTTGAAGCAGATACATCTATATTCACTAGATCCCCTTCATGAATAACCCGATGACCCGGAATACCATGTGCCACTTCTTCATTAGTACTAATGCAAGTATAGCCAGGAAAATCATATTCACCTTTCGGAGCTGAAACTGCACCCGCCTTTTCTAAAAGTTCTCCGGCTACATCATCAAGTTCCTTGGTCGTAATCCCCGGAATTGTTCTTTGTACCAATTCATCTCTAATCGAGGCAACAATTTTGCCAATTTCCTTCAAACCATTAAAATCCTCTTCTGTTTTTGCAATCATTTATTCCTACCTCATTATAATTTATAGTCTAAAATCCATAAGCTAAATAAGTATTAATTGTACCTTTATTTTCTCGAAAAATAAAAGCGATGTAAATGATTCTCTACAATACCTTTTTTCGCAAGATTACCATTAGTTTACCATAACTAATTCCAAGAACGTTCCATTATTGAAAATTCCTTTACTAAAGCCCAATTGTTGAACAAAAGTCAAACAGCCCCCTTAAGCTCTATAAAAAAATCTGTATTGAGGACAGCTCTGAACAATAACCATTGCAATAAAATAATGATCCTTACGGTATGACACTGCCTCCATCGTCTAATCGATAAAATCCTGTCATTTCCGTTGCACGAACCACCATCTTGTCTCCGGGTTTAGCTGATTCAATAAACTGGAGTGTTGTGACGGTGTTTGATGTGCTGATTATTATCCATTTAAAAAACCAATTGAACCAACATCATGTAGACAATCGTTCCCCCCGCTATGGAAAGGAGCATCATTTTCTTCCAAATGTGAAGCAGAGCAACTACCGCTATCGCCATAAATTCAGGGAGGCCATGACTTCCGGATTGTAAGCTCACATCCTTTAAACAATAAATGACCAAAAGCCCAATTACCGCAGATGGCAGTATTTTACCGAGATACTGTACATACTTCGGTGTGGGTTTACCTGATGGAAAAACGATGAATGGAAGAAACCTTGTAAGCATCGTGCCTAGAACAACCATTGCTATTGTAATGATTTGCTGTGTTAAATCCATTGTCATACGGTCTTGACCTCAACTTTCTCTAATGGCTTTCTAAGTAGGGTGAGTACCCCCAAAATTGAAAACATGGCAGGGATGATGAAATTGCTTCCGCCAAAAATAATAAGACAGACCGCTGACAGTCCAAGCCCTGCGAGAGCACTATGATGGTTTTTCTCTTTCATCCATTGTTCAATGAAAATGACTACAAAGAGGGCCGTCATTACAAAATCTAGTCCTTCTGTGTTGAACTTGACAAGGGATCCAAAAATGCCGCCAATCGTCGCTCCTATCACCCAATAGGAATGATTGAGCAGTGTCACGAAGAACATGAACCAGCCCTTGTCTACATTCTTCGGAACATCAACGGTACAATTGATGGAAAAAGACTCATCACAAAGCCCAAAAATCAGATACAGCTTTTTCCTCCCGGTCCCCCCATACTTATCCAGCATGGAAATGCCATAAAACAAATGCCGTGCATTCACCATTAATGTTAGAAAAAGGGCGTTAATCGGATTGAATGCGACAAGCAGTAAATTGGCTGCAACAAACTCCATTGATCCTGCAAATATTGTCAGACTCATCAATATCGGGTAAATCGCACTGAAACCTAATGAATTCATAAAGATCCCATAAGCGATGCCTAGAAATAAAAAGCCTGCAAAAATGGGCATTGTGTACGGAAAGGCTGCACGAAATGCAGGTAGCATTTGAGTTCTTTTCTTCATATATTTCACATCCTGATGGCTAAATTTATTTAAACGTAACATACAAAATCCGTACAAAAAACAAGTTAATTGTATGGATTACAATTTAAACAAAATACCCCCATTTCATTAAAATGGGGGTATTGATAGATATCCTTATATATATCATCCCGTTTCATGATTAGAATTCCATACAAAAAATGATATGATTGTATGGAATAAGTTAGTAGAGGTGAAACATGCCAGTAAATTCATTTGACAATTATCCAATGTCCTGGAAACCTGATAAGAAAGCATTAAAGCGTCCTTTTTATAAATCCCTTGCATCATTACTTGAACAAGATATAACAAATGGTTTTTTAGCACCTGGAACGAAGTTGCCTCCGCAACGAGAATTGGCAGATTTTCTTGATTTAAACTTCACCACGATTACCCGTTCCTACAAAATATGCGAGGTAAAGGGATTAATATATGCGGTTACGGGAAGCGGAACCTTTGTGGCTCCCAACGCCACTCGTTCCATAACCATTTCCGTGGATAAAACGGCAAACAGCATTGACCTTGGTTTCGTGGCTTCTTTTGAGCAAACCAATGATATTGTATCAGAAACTATTCAAAAAACTGTGAACAAAAGTTATTTGGAGCAGCTGCTGAATTACAACGACCCGACTGGTATTCCACATCAAAAAACAGCAGCCCTAAACTGGATGGAATCTTTCGGCATTCACGCGGATCAAGAGCATATGGCCATCGTTTCCGGTGCCCAAAATGCATTAGCAGTTGCCTTGGCTGCCTTGTTTGAGCCCGGCAATAGAATTGCAACCGACTTATACACCTATTCGAACTTCATCGAGTTGGCAAAGATGTTCCATATTAAGTTAGTTCCCATTCCCGGTGACCAGTTTGGCATGCTGCCAGACGAACTTGAAAAGCAGTGTTGTCAAATAAATATTAACGGCATTTTTCTGATGCCCTCTTGCAACAATCCAACCACAATCATGATGTCAGATATTCGAAAGCAAGAAATAGCGGCGGTCATCCGCAAGCATCGTTTAATTTTGATTGAGGATGATATCCATGCATTTCTGACGGCAGGGATTATCCCCGATTACCGGCAGCCTATGTACCACTTGCTTCCAGAACAGTGCGTTTATATTTGCGGCACCTCTAAGTCCATATGTTCTGGGTTAAGGGTTGCCTATATGGTCTATGGGGATGCTTTGCGCGATAAAATTTCCCAGGCCATTTTCAACATAAATGTAAAGACCTCTTCTTTTGATGCAGAGGTTATCACAGAGCTTATCCTATCAGGAAAGGCTCATGAAATTGTTTTTCAAAAGAAACAGCTTGCCAAGACTGCAAATGATATTTATTCGGAATATTTTCCTTTAAGAAAGGATGTTGGACATCCTCTCAGTCTATATCGCTGGCTTCCCATTCAAGGACATAACGATGCATTACAGCTGGAAACAGATCTGAAAAAGCGCGGCATTCGAGTTTTCCATTCCAATCGTTTCCAAAGCGGGCAGACCACCCCTGATATGCATTTGCGTATTGCACTATCTTCCACAAACTCATTTGATGAGTTAAAAATAGGATTAGACATATTAAAACAATATCTCAACTGAAAAAAATCGAAAAATCGAGTCTTTTACAAAACGTTCCAGTCGATTGGAACGGAAGGTACGGGACTCCTGCTTAGAAAAGCGCGTCCTAAGGAGACCCGACAGGCGCAAAGCGTGCCGAGGAGGCTCCCGGACGGCCCGCGGATAGTGGGTGCCTGAGTGGAAATCAAATTTTTTAATCCTATAAAGTGAATGTCCCACCATGATAACAATAGTAATTTTCAGCTTTGAGATCTTTAATCTTACTTAAAGACTGTTCTGCTTCCTCGACATTTAAACAGAATTATCGATTAATTCATCTACTAGTTTTCTATTATCTGATTTTTTTTATATGTATATCTACTCTAAGCTTTTTTGTATACTCTCTTAAATTGCAGGTAAAAAAAATATAACAAGTATAAGTAGTAAAACAGTCCATAAAAAAGAGAAATATATTTTTTGGGGTCTAGTTATAGTTTTAGATCCATATTTATTAACTATTGAAAGTATAAACCAATATATTAAAAATAAGAAATAATTGATTATTAAATATAAAATCCATCTCCATTTTTGAATCCATTCGTCTAAAGGAGTACCTACCACTAACACCATAAGTATAAAAATAGAAATAATAAAAATCAAACTACTAATTATATGCATCTTGTTCCAAATAGAATGGGATAATATAGTCGATTTTTTTTTGAATTGAAATATTGTTATTAAGTAAAAGCACCCAATAATTACTATAATAAATAAAATAGTCATATAAGCAGGTACTGGTAGACCAATTTGATTAGATGACATAGGGACTGATATATTTTTATTAAATATATCAGCTATGAACATAGAACTTATTAGCACAAATATTATTATAACTTGAAAAAAAGACCAACGAGAGATGATTATCCTCCTCCTAAAACCAAAAATTATTTTTTCTTATCATAAAATTCGATAACTCCTTGATAACTTGTAGAAAAAGGTTTCTTTTGTAAGTCTAAAGTTTTTAAGTCCGCTAGTATTTCTTTTTCACGATTATTAATAATAAAAATAAACTTCCTACTTTTATCTTCATACATTTCCTTTAGTTTATTAGGTTCTATATGAACAAAAGTTGGCTTATTTTCATCAATATCTATTTTTCCAGCTAATACAGAGGTATTTCCAAATTCATCAATTAAAAGTACATCTACCTTTGTTTTATAAGGAATTGCAGCTAATTTTATACCTTCAACTTCCTCCTCTGTGAGTAATTTATTATTTTTATCAACTAACTTTGATTCTTTATTATCACTGCCTATCCAAGTTGGAATTGGATAGAAATTTTGCTGATTTGACAATTCCTTTTGTTCCAAAGTAAAAGTTTGATCATTTATTAGCTGTTTATCCATTGAAATATTTTTACTCTGTACAAAGAAACGATAATTACTTAAACTACCTCCATTATAACGGTTCAAAGTACTTGTTTGATCAATAGGGAAGAATGTAAGTTCCTGCATTTCATCTACATCCCATTTAATATCAAGATTGATAGTAACTGATGAATATGGTGGGATATCATAAATCATTGCAGGTTTCCAACTACTAGAATCAGCTGTTTTGATTTGCGCGTTTTTATTTCCTTGTAAAAACAAAGTTTGTATGACCACTTTTTCCTTAGTGTTATTCTCATACTTTACTTTACCAGATATAAAGGATTTATTTTTGGGGATTTTTAAAAAGAGAAACTCTTCTCCTTGCACTTTTTCATATTGTATATATTCGTCATTAGGAATAAATGCTTTGACTTGAGTAAAAGGAGTACTGGATGTCGCAACTTTATCAGATTTATTTAGCAAATCCATGTCCTTAGAGACGATGGTACTCTTATTATTTGAAGTCAATTGTAGTATATCTTTTTCATCGTATAAATTAGTATCGGATGAATTAGAACATCCTGATATAATTAATAACAGTAATAAAATTAAAAACTGTATTTTTCGCATTAAAACAAACCTTTCTAAAAAAAATAGCGCTGCAATTACGCTACAGCGCTAATCAAATATTTTAATAGTTTTTAATAGGCATTACTCTTTGTTGTTCTTGCCTCATAAAGGACACCTGAATTAGTTGCAGTATGAATGGTTAAACCAGTATATACATTTGATGATGAGTTTCGACCTAAGGCTGCCTCAGATGTTGCTGTTAATTTACCAATAGCAATTTTTTTAGATCCATTTTTAGTAAGGGATAAATTAGCATTTCTAATACTTGTTGTAGCTGACACTACCGTAGAAATAATTTTCCCTTTTGTAGTACCTTCACTTGTAATGGTTTTTGTAGTAGGTGACAATGCCGTTTTTCCTGACGCTAAGTCTCCCCATTTAGATGCTCTTGCTGAATTTGAATTACTAGAAGCGCCAAAATCAACTGAATCATCAGACTCTTCTGTATTTTCCCGTGCGTCGTCCCAATTCACTTGATATTCTTCAGTTAATTGTTCATTTGTTTCTTCGGCCGAAGCATTTCCCGTCATTAAAAAATGGTGATACTCCTAATACTAATGCAAAACCTAAATTTGCAACCTTTTTCATTTTTACAAATCTCCTTTTCTATTATCTACCAAATACATGATATAGTATTTTAATATAGAAATCAAATTTTTCCATTTAAGGAATACAATTACCTGTTTTTTTTGCGATGCATGAAAACAATAACAATAAACTCTCCTCTAGGAATCAATGCACAAAAAAGAGTCCATTGTACCTAAGGTCTCTTTCATATTCTAAATTTAGCTTCTCGAAGAATCATTCGTAAGTGAAAAAAATAAAATTTTTCAATACGTTATGGGTTTCCTCTTCAGTAATCTCGATATAGCGAAGGGTGACAAAAGGATGAGATTGATGCAGAATTCGTTGGAACATGGCTATATCCTTCGTGGCTTTCTTAAAGTATGGTTGCCGACATGTTCCACGCCAGCAAACTCTGCCGCCTTATTTAGCTGCGAGAATACTTAACTTATTGGAAGGGATACTAGTTAGGCAGTATCCCTTTATAAGTAAGGCTGATTTCATGAAATATATGTCTGGCCATTTTTGTAAGTGAATGCATGGATTCCTTCTTTTTTCAATAAAACCGGCAAATACTGCGCGACCATCTCGGCAATTCCAAGATTAAGCGGATGAAGTATCCAATCAATGGATTTCCAATCAAGAATGCCTTCCCGCGTTTTTTTCGGTGTTTCATATAGTAAATCTGCATCTGCCATATACAAATATACATATATTCCATCCAATTCACCTTCTGGAGTTTCCCAGGTTACGGTTCCTTTAGAAAAAAAGGTCCCTACGTCTATGCCCGTTTCCTCATATACCTCACGTTGTGCACCTATATCAGGTGTTTCACCTTTCTCGATTTTGCCCCCCACCCCGTTCCAAACACCCATAATAGGAGCTTTCTCCCGGTTAAGCATGAGCAGTTCATCATTCTTCTTTACAAAACAAACCGTATACTTAAACATTATTCAAAGTGACCCCTTTATCGTTAATTAATGTACTTCATGGCTAGGCTGGTTAATAAGAGTGAAGCTAAAAAATACTTAACCCCTTTTTATAGGAAAGATCTTTACCTAAAAACATTGGCCTTTTTCACTTCTGCTGCCTCCAAAGTATTAACACATTCTCAAATTTTAACAATGAATAAAGAATCCGTAAACGCTCTCCGCAAATGTATGAATGCACTCCCCATTAATTCCAATACTACTATTTTTAGCGCATTTATTCGTGAAATTGAGCGATATTACCTGAGTTTGCGCTGTTTACTCGTGAATTTACACTGTTTACTCGTGAATTCACACTGTTTACTCGTGAGTTTGCGCTGTTTACTCGTGTATTCGCATTTTACTCGTGAATCTGCACTCTTTACTCGTGAATTCACACTGTTTACTCGTGAATTCACACTGTTTACTCGCGAATTCGCACTGTTTACTCGTGAATTTACGCTATTTACTCGTGAATTCACACTGTTTACTCGTGTATTCGCATTTTACTCGTGAATTCACACTGTTTACTCGTGAATTCGCACTGTTTACTCGTGAATTTACACTGTTTACTCGTGAATTCACGCTATTTACTCGTGAGTTTGCATTTTTATCATTTCATGCATAAAGAAAGCAGCGATTCCCTTAAGAATCGCTGCACCTCCTATTTATGCTCCTGCCCAAACATCTTTGGCATATCTGCCATTTTCCTCTAATGATTGCAGCCATACTGTGGCTTCTTCTTTCGATGTTTGATAGAAATGCATATAGCTTTCGATTAGTGTTCGTTCAACATCGGGTGCCATTTTGCTTCCGTCTCCGCAGATGTATAGGTGCCCGCCTTCTTTTAATAAAGGAAGGATGTCATGGGCGTTTTCCGCTAATCGGTTCTGGACATATGTTTTTTCTTGACCGGGACATCTGGAGTAAGCGGTGTGCAGTGTTACAAGGCCTTCTTGTTCGGCTTGCACGAGTTCTTCTTGATAGAGGAAATCGTGTTCCGGATTACGGCATCCAAAGTAAAGGTGAGCAGCCCCTAAAGTTTCACCTTTTTCTTTCAAAGCGCGGCGTGCCTGTATGAATCCCCTGAATGGCGCAATTCCTGTTCCAGGGCCAATCATGATGATTGGTTCTCCTGTTTTCTCTGGAAGTTGGAAGTTGGATTGCGGCGTATTGATAAAGCAGGCTATTTTGTCTCCTTGGGAGCGTTCTGCCAAATAATTCGATGCAATTCCTTTGTATTCCCCGTTCCCGCTCAAGGCTTCTCCACGGACGACGCTGACGGTGATGCTTGCTTCTCCTTCTTTGTGGAGTGGTGAGCTTGAGATAGAATAGTATCTTGCTTTTAAAGGTGGCAGTAAAGCCAGGAAACGTTCAAATGGGATTTCACATGCAGGATACTTTTCTATAAGGTCAAGCATGGTTATGCGCTTGTTCAGGATTTCTTGTTTATAGGTACTGTCCAAAAGAAGATCTTCAAGTTCTTTTACATGCGGAGGACATACCGTATGAGTGGCAAGCGCCCGAATTTGAGACCGGGTGGCGGGTTCTTGGAACTCCACATGGTTTGATAGTAACTCTTCTAGTTTTACCGGTTTTCCTGTAGGAAGATGGGCAGCTTTTCCGGAATCTCCAGTCAGATTCACGTAATCTTGACCGTTCAGGTTAAATCGACTGAGCACTCGCTCGACAAGTTCCGATGGATTTTGCGGAAGTACACCGAGATGATCGCCTTCCTGATAGTGTATTCCCTCTGGCAGAGTTAATTCTATATGCCGTGTGCTTCTTCCGCTATCTGCATGTTGTAATTCTACATTCCTTTTTACGATAGAAGTAAAAGCATGATGGGTGCGGGCAAGTGGTGTGCCGCTCACATCGCTTACGAAGTTCATTGTAATCGAGCTGACTGCCCGATCATTCCTATTCACTTCTATGTTCAGGCTTTTGGCAAGATTCGGCCAAAGGGCTTCTGTCCATTTCTCGTAATCCCCTTCAAAGTCATCGCTTGCATCTCCATAGCCTGTTTCCGACAGCCGCACTGCTCCTTTTTGTTCCAGCCGCTCATCAATGAGGATTGGAATGCGTTGGTACGTATTGGCCCAATTGCGGTCCCCGCAGCCGAAGATCGCATATTGAACACCATCCAATGTGTTACCCTTGCTTTCCTTCAGCCATGAAACGAAGTCACCTGCATTATCCGGTGGATTTCCATTATAAGATGCCGTGACTATAAGAACAGCTCCTTCTTGAGGAAGCCGATTGGTGTAATCATTTAACGGGGCAACCTTGGCATTGAAGCCTTGTCGCTTCCCTGTTTCGGCAAGGTCACGGGCAACCCCTTCCGCTGTTCCCATATTTGATCCAAACAGGACGAGTAATGGTGTCCCATGTGCTGATTCGCTTGGAGATACCGTGGCTCCTTTGTCCGCTGGCTTTGATTCTGGAGGAGCAGCGGTAAATGACATCGCCGGCTTCCTCGGTGAAACGCGCATGGTCAATCCGTCCGGTTTGAGTGTCAAAGTTTCTTTAACATCCAATTGATATTCTTCATGATCAATCAAGTCAA
Organism: Peribacillus sp. NPDC076916; assembly: GCF_050269675.1. Lineage (NCBI taxonomy): Bacteria > Bacillati > Bacillota > Bacilli > Caryophanales > Bacillaceae > Peribacillus > Peribacillus sp. NPDC076916. Next base: position 114,562 of record NZ_JBNNIU010000003.1, on the reverse strand, counting down.
AGTGCTGTAAAACCATACCAAGCACCAGTGTCGCTTCATGAAGGGCAAACTGCTGTCCGATACAGGCGCGCTGCCCGTTTCCAAACGGTTTATAAGCATGATAAGGGATGGAATCCAAATCCTCGAACCGCTCTGGAATGAACGATTCAACATCATCACCCCAAACGGATGGATCACGGTGTAGTTCGGGAATGAGCAGCGAGAACACATCACCTTTCTTCACATTATATTTTCCGCCCAGCATGGTATCTTCTTTCGCATAAACGGAAAACGCCGGAGCTGTCGGCCACAGACGAAGCGTTTCATTCAGCACCATCCTTACATATTTCAGCTTTTTCACTTGTTTGTAATCAGGAACATCATCACCTAGCACTTCATCGACTTCCTGCTGCGCTTTTTTTAACTTATCTCTGTTATTCATGAGGAAATAGATGGCGAACGATAGGAGACCGCTCGTCGTTTCATGCCCAGCTATTAAAAAGGTAATGATTTGAAAGCGAATATTTTCATCATCAAGTGATACGCCCGTTTCGGGATCGACCCCTTTCAACATATGGGAAAGAAGGTCATCTTCTCCCTGATCACCATTTTGTTTTCGGTCAGCAATCATTTCATCCACTAGAGAGAACATATATTGAATGTCTTCCCTGAATTGTTTTTTAGATTTGATCATCAGTTTATCTTGGATGCCAAGCCGCTGCGTTTGGCTCATCGCTTCATCCAACGCACGCACCATACTGTTGACAAATGGATGGGTGGTCTCCCGATAAAAGCTGTTAAAACGATAATTGAACCCGCAGAGTCCGATCGTATCCAAGGTCAATCGTGTCATATCTTCAGGAACATCTATCCCATCAGCCGGATTCAGGCGGGCCCATTTTTGAATGAGTTGGGTAGCAAGATCCACCATTTTGGCATGATATCCCTTCATTGCTTGCTGGCTAAAGCTTGGCAGCAGGATGTTATGGGCCTTTTTCCAATTCGGCTCCGTCGTTTCACTTGTGAAAAGGCCATCGCCGCCAAATGCTCTCACTTTTTGCAGGGCTGGACCGACTTTCTTATCAAACCTTGTTTCATCACAAATTTCTTTTGCGAGGGCAGCACTGGATACGAATGTAGCGATTCGACCCGGAAATTGAAACTGAAAAACCGGCCCAAGTTCTCGTGCTAGCTTCATGAAGGACTGAAGCGGCTTATCCTTATCAATGATAGGCAGGCTGCCTAGGGGGCCATATGTCTTTGGCTGTGGAAACTGAGTTGTGTTTTCCATTTTATTAGCACCTCTTTACAATAGTTTAGAATACGGAATGAACGTTCATTCCGTTTACATGTTAAAAATTCATCAAGCGTGCAATCGGACTGCATCCCAAAAGCTTTCTTCCACATCTGCTAAAAGTTTTGGGTCAGGATCTAACTCCCCGATGCGAACAAGTCGCTCAAGCTCAAGAAAAGCTCCATAAATGATGGCAATCAAAGCGGAAGAAGGAAGCTCCTTTATTTCTTTTTTCTCTTTTCCTGACTCAAAAAAATTTCTAAATATATCCAATAGCCCTTGAAAGCTAGCATGACTATCTTCATTTAAAAAATGGGCTCCACTATGGATTTTAATAAAATAAATTGCTTGGTCCTGCTCGGTTGTAAAGTGAACCATTGATTTAAAAATATGGTGAAACTGATTGCGAATTGAATCATCATGAGGAAATCCACTCTTGACCGTTTCAGTAAAAATATCCAAGTACTCTTGAAAAATCTTGTTGCCCAGCACTTCCTTATTCTCGAAATAACGATAAATGGTACCCGCTCCAACTCCAGCCGATGTAGCAATCATCGGAATCGTCGTCGCATCATATCCCCGTTCTGCGAATAGCTCTAAAGCGCTGGATACTATACTGTCTCGTTTATTTACTGCAGTGATCATAATGATTCACCCCTTTTTTTCAAGATGCGGAATGAATGTTCATTCCTTTCAGTGTAAGTGTATACCCAATAAAATCCCATCTCAATCGCGCATACTACCCAGATTTTGTGAATTATTTGTTAACAAAGGGGGATGAAAGTCTGGATTTTTTTATTTTAGAGGAATTAAACGGGTAATACGAACTATCGTTTGCGAATAAAAAAAGCTGTTAGTCACAGCTCTTCAAGTTTAAAACAGGATGATTTTCATGTTAATCAATTGAATCAAAGGTTCTTATGCATGATGATAGCGTTCAGATAGTTTCTTTTTATGGGCATTGAACACTTCTTCCAATGGGATATTGTACTTGTTCGCAATCACAATCAAGTTTCCTAGCACATCTCCCAATTCTTCGGTTAACTCCTGTTTGTTTTCTTCATACGAACCAATAACCTCATCAGGTCTATCCCTGCCAATTTCAAGGGAGCGAATGGCTCGTGCCACCTCGCCAGTTTCTTCTGCCAAAAAGCCGATGCGAATGAAAATGTCCAATTCTGACCATCCTCGTGATTCATAATAATCTTTTACCCATTGTTGAAATTCAGTGACGTTCATATTCATCCACCTTTCAGTTAGATTAATTCAAGTTTAACAAATCTTCCTGAATTTTGTATGATAAGAAAGGAAGATTACTAAGTGGGAGATGTGATATTTTGAAAAGTCTAGCTGTATTTTGTGGATCAAGCAAAGGTGCATCTGCTGTGTATGTAGATGAGGCTAAAAAACTGGGTGCGGAATTGGCAAAACGTAATATTACCCTTGTCTACGGGGGCTCAAGTGTAGGAATCATGGGCGCAGTTGCAGATTCCGTTCTGGAAGCAGGCGGAAAAGTAGTTGGAGTCATGCCAGATTTTCTAGAAAAAAAGGAAATAGCGCATAAGAACTTAACTGAATTGATCGTCGTGGAATCCATGCATGAAAGAAAAGCAAAAATGGCTGAGCTTGCAGATGGGTTCATGGCTTTGCCAGGCGGGCCAGGAACATTGGAAGAATTCTTTGAGATTTTCACTTGGGCTCAGCTCGGACTTCACCAAAAACCTTGCGGACTCTTGAATATCAATCACTATTATGATCCTTTGGTCGCTTTATTCAATCATATGTCCGACGAACAGTTCCTGCATGAAAAATTCCGTTCCATGGCGCTGGTAGATGTTGAACCAAATGGACTTCTTGATCAATTTAATACATATGAACCGCCAAGCGTAAAAACTTTCATTACCGAAAAACAAACCTGATCATAAAAAACAGCCGGCCAAGATCAATAATGACCTTGGCCGGTTGTGATGAACTGCTGCGCACTGATGTGCTAATTGAATATCAGGTTTAAATAATCTCCATGCCCTTTACTAAGTTGCACTTCATGTTCGGATGAAATCCAGAAGAAATGAAATGTCAGCCCTTCTTCATCTCCTCCACCCGTTGGTTGATGGTCCCATTCATCAGGAACATCGCATACATGTATTTGGTAAAAATATCTATTATGTACGGCACCGTCGGCGTTCTCCCAAAAATCTTCTGCAATTAATTTCTGCACATGAAAATTTTCCAGACCTGTTTCTTCTTTCATTTCCCTAATCACTGCTTGGCAAGCATCTTCTTGAGGCCTCACTGTTCCCTTGGGGATCTGTATGCCCGCTTCCTTAATGGGATGTTGAAAAACCAATACCTGTGTTTCTCCATTATTGATTCTTGTCACATACCCGTAAGCTTTTTTTATCGGTATCACCATCATTCCCCCGTTATTGCACATGTTAGATCAATCACCAAAAGCAAATATGAGCTCTGTCTCGCATACAGTTTCTCCATCGACAGTAGCTCTTCCTTTTCCTTTACCGATGGGACCTTTCAAGCGAGTAATCTCTACTTCTAAACGTAACTGGTCCCCTGGCCTTACTTGCTTTTTAAAACGACATCCATCGATTCCAGCCAAAAGCCCGATCCGCCCTTTATTTTCTTCTATTGTAAGCATGACAACAGCACTTACCTGTGCTAAAGCCTCAACGATCAATACGCCTGGCATCACTGGATAATTTGGAAAATGGCCAGTAAAAAACTCTTCATTTGCTGAAACATTTTTAATGGCCACCGCTCTCTTTCCTTCTTCCAATTCCAGTACTCTATCAACTAAAAGACATGGATAGCGATGCCTGATTATATCTTTGATTTCCTGGATATCAATCAATATTAGGTCCCCCATTGCAATCGATTTTTTTCTTTATTTTACCATCCAACAACATGATGTGGATATTTTTGTATTTATCACACTGCACTTCGTTCAACAAAAAAAGGCTGCCTGAGCAACCTGTTTTTTGATTCCGCCTACAAATCCTTTGATCTTTTTTCCTTCGCTTTTGTTAACGGGGATAGAATCATTTGTTCACACCTCTCATAGCCCCTAATAATTTATGAATCAGGCTTATTTTAGGAACAACAACGTAAACCGCCAAGCCTGAAATGGTGCTCAGGATAGCTCCTGCCAGCACATCCGCCGGAAAGTGGACGCCTACCCAAATACGGGAAATGCCAACAAGGAAAGCCAGCATGATCCATAACAGCCACCATCCTCTTTTGAAAAGCCAAAAGGATACACAAAACGAGAAAAACAAAATGGTGTGATCGCTTGGAAATGAATTATCCACTGCCTTTTCAATTAACTTATTAACATTGGTCAATTCAGCAAATGGCTGATTGTTTGAATGCAATTTCCCTGCCATTTTCCCCATCATTTCTGCTATTACAAATGTAATCATCCCACAAACAATCATCATTCTACTCTGCTCATTTCGAGTGAACCATATTACGATGACAGCTAATGCTAAGAAAAAAACCATATACTCGGCAATGAAAATGGCAGAAGGGTTTAAATAATCATATTGTTTCCCTAGGTCATTGATCATTCTAAATACATTGATATTCAGCTCAAAAAAATCCATTCCTTACCCAACCTTCCTCTTTTTCTTACATATTAAAAGAGAAAGGAAGTATCTCTCCATCGTTCTTCCTAACAGTTTGATCCATTATCTAACAATTTTGTCACATGGTTGCACCATATCTATATAAAAAAGACATGATACGATTTTATAAACTTTAATGGAGTTATACCAAATAGTTCAATTTTTATTCATTTAAAGGTTTTACTAAAGTTGAATAGAATTATTAATTGGGATGAATAAACAAAATAGAGGTGATATCTTGCAGATACTAATAATTCGGCATGGTGAGTCAGAAGACGATTTTCTAGAAGAAAATTACGAAGGAACTACTGATTTACCCCTAACCATTAAGGGAGTTGCACAAGTAGAAAAAATGTGCAGACGTGTATCCGAAGAGTTTCCACCAGAATTCATATGGTCGAGTACCTTGCTTCGGGCTAGTGAAACTGCCGAAACTTTATCAACTACTATTAAATGTCCAGTAACATTCCTGGATGATTTACGAGAGATGCAGGATAGGGAGAATCATTTGGATTTTAGATTACGGGCTCAAAGTGTACTTTCTTATATTAGAGAAAACAGTGCAAATTATAAACGAATTGCTATTATATCCCATGGAGGGATGATTACTAAAATTATTGAAAGCTTTCTTCAATTACCACCCGCAATTAATGATGTGTGGTTCAATTCTCATAATACAGGAATACATCTTCTTGAGTATACGGATCATCCATACAAACTAATAAGATTTTTAAATAGTACTACGCATCTGGAATATAGCTAACGATCAGGGCTTTCTTTAGGCAGTCTTTTCTTTATGTGATAACAGGGCAGGATAGTTGAGTACTTGGTATAATATAGTGGTAAATTAAAGGTGATTCAGAGGTAATAGGAATGTATCAATTCGAACACGAGATACAAAGGAAACAAAAGATATTCAAGGGGTACCTAGTTTTATTTATCATGGCTTCCTTGATAAACCTGATTTCATTCTTTATGGATGGAGATATTTTTAGGGGAATGGCCTGTCTCTTTTTTTCTTTGATTGTCTTCCACTATGGTCAACGCCAAAAAGTCTGGGCAGCATTAATTATTAAATTCATAGTTTGGCTGCACTTTATTTTACTGCTGATTACCATTATTTTTTTCACGATAACACAATGGTAGGCTAGATTTTTTAATGGACGCGGCATGTTAATGGAACAATGACCCGAAGGGAAAAACTTAAATCCTAAGGTGGCAAAAAATTGAAATGGGAAAGTGTTGCGTATGGGATTACACTATTCATTGTAGGTATTTCTTTTTGGCTTCAAATGATATGCGTTCTAGTTGTAGTATTGTGCATTAATTTTACTTTATTTAAAATCAAATTCCTTCAGAAATTCGTAACAAAGAAGTGGGCGGGCTTTGTCTGAATTCATTTTTAAATAGACTATTTACAAGCTGTCTTTATGGGGGCTTTTTCTTTACGTATTATACAGGGGAAAAGGCTGACACGCATAAAAAAATGGACGTTTCTGTGCAGCGGTTGAATATGTAAGTCTACTCGTTGAGAAAAAAAGGTTTTTATGGAGACTCGTTGAATTCTTAGGTAAGGTTCAACGAAAGGTGGTAAAGTATGAAATCAATAAATTCTCCTATTTACCCTAAAGTTAACAATGTTTTCATTCATGTTAAAGATTTAAAAAAATCAGCTGGATGGTATTGTAATCTCCTTGGCATTCCTCATAATAGTGATTCTGTAGAATCGCCGGTTTACAATATTCCTATAACATATGAAACTGGATTAACGTTAGACGACCATACATTTGATCCTGATTTTAGATACGAACCCTCCAGCCATGTATTGTTTAATTTCTACGTAAATGATATAGACGAAGCCTATAAATTCATTAAGAGTAATAACATATCTATTGTTAAAGAAATAGAGCGTATTGGGGATTTTGCATATTTTAACTTTCAAGATCCTGATGGTAATGTACTTATGATTTGTAATGGTTAAGGATGAAAGAACTGGTTGGCTTTTATATATAGTTTAGTTTTGGAGGGGTAAAAATGCTGCACATTCAGAAAAATTCCGATACTGTCATCATTGTCATTCACGAAATATATGGACTGAACCAGCATATGCACGGTTTTTGTGAGTTATTATCAAAACAGGGTTTTGATGTGATTTGTCCGGATTTGTTAGAACGGGAGACTCCTTTTGATTATTCCCAAGAGGAGGCTGCGTATCGGCATTTTATGGAGAACGTAGGTTTCACGGGCGCTTTACATAAAATAAAGGATATATTATCGGATATTAAAGATGAATACCAAAAGATTTTTATCCTTGGATTCAGTGCGGGGGCAACTGTAGCATGGCTGTGCAGTGAGGAAGAATGTGTCGATGGAATAGTTGGATACTACGGTTCGCGTATTAGGAATTATGCAGAGTTAGCACCACAATGCCCTGCATTGCTATTTTTCCCACTGGAAGAGCCTTCATTTAATGTGGACGAGTTAATTTCAGCTTTAGAAATACAGAATGTCGAAATTCATAAATTCAATGGAAAACACGGATTCAGCGACCCTTACAGCTCAAACTATCATGCAGAATCAGCACAGAAAGCCGTTAGCAAAATGATGAAATTTTTTATGGATCATGAACTTCGGCCTAATGCCGTTTTGCATTGATCCAATGTATCGAACCCGCATCACTATGGGGATGACAGTCATTTTGAACCTTTTTATACTCTGTTTCCAATTCTTTTAAAGTTAACTTCATCAACTGTTCCAAACTCTTATTTACAGTATGGATCATCAGTTTATAGATCAATGCCTTCCGCCTTTCTTCTACGCCCTTCCTCATTTCTCCCTCTCCTTTTATTCTGATATTATATGAAATGTATCCTTAGACAGGGGGAATGATCGTCGGATTCCTTCTCCCCGATTTTACTTATTTTCATATATTCATTCTCTAAATCGGTTAAAGTCAATTCAAATAGATGGCTGTCATTCTTTTTATAAACCCCCTCGTTAATTAACTTGTTTATCAGGAAGTTTCTTTTTTTCTCAATCGCTTTACGTAATAATATCCCCAAGTTAAATCCTCCTTTTTTATACGTATTGAAAGATAATCTTTCTGCTTGCCCATTCAAAAAAACCGGAGACACCTCTTTACATGAAAGAAAAGTCTCCGGTTATCCGGTCAATTAACTTATAATTCCTATTTAATTACTAGGTATTGTTATTTTTAATGATACTAACTCTGTAATCCGCAGTCAATAATTTTTTTCCTGCATCTTATTTATTTTTGCTTCGCTTCATGAAATGCTGCTTTCACTTTATCCAACAGGTCTTGATCCGAAATCAATTTATACCCTGTAAGTGCAAGGGCTTTTGCTCCGGTCAGGATGGCTTTGTCTCCAGCAGGAGATTTGGCACAGTCGCGGAATTCATTCGTATGGGCAATCAGCTCATCATGGCCAATTTTTATGTAAGGATGTGCTGTCGGCACTACATGGCTTACATTACCTGCATCCGTCGAACCATAGCCGCTCTCTTTTCGGGGAGCCACCGCTTCCCCTAATTGAGCCAGTTCTTCTTTTAACAGTTCATCCAGGACTGGATTAATGACAAAATCGAGCACTTCATTTTGGAAGCGTTCAACTTTTACGTTACTTCCTGTGGCAAGTGCTGCACCTTCAGCAACAGCACGTATTTTTTTGGACACTTCTTGGCAAAGTTTCCATGTTGTGGCTCTAATGTAAAATCTGGCGGAAGCATATTCAGGAATGATGTTAGGCGCTTCCCCGCCATTGGTGATGATTCCGTGGATTTTGACCTCGGCTGGGAGCTGCTGGCGCAAAGCATTAATGCCATTGAACAGCTGAATCACCGCGTCAAGTGCATTCACGCCTTCTTCAGGCGCAGCTGCTGCATGCGCTGACTTCCCGTAAAAATGAAAATCAAGGGGGTCGACAGCCAGAAACGGACTTGTGACACCCGTTTTCCCGGCAGGATGGATAAGGATGGCCGCATCCACCCCATCAAATAGACTGTGCTTCACAAAACTGCCTTTTGCGCTTCCATTCGGCCCGCCCTCTTCTGCCGGTGTTCCGAAAACAATGACCTCTCCGCCCGTTTCCTCCAGTACTTGAGCCAAGGAAATGCCAGCTGCAACACTCGTTGTGCCGATGATATTATGGCCGCAAGCATGACCTAAACCCGGCAATGCATCATACTCGGCTAAAAAGGCAATTGTGGGACCTTTCTTTGAAGAGGTTTTTTTAGCGATGAATCCTGTTTCATGTCCGGCAATATTGCGGGTCACTTCAAATCCTTCATTCCGAAGTATTCCGGTTAATGTATCCGAAGCGAAGAATTCTTGATTCCCAATCTCGGGTTTGGCATGAATGGCCTGACTCGTTTCGATATATAATTTGGAATGAAGGTCGATATGATCTTCAATGATCTGCTGATGCCGCTTCTGCACTAATTCTCTCGCCATATTCGTATCTCCCCTTTTTGGTTTAAGGAGCCGGATAGGCATCTTGAATCCATCCGGCACTTGTTCTCAAGCATTATTTTTCATTAGCTGGTTTTGTCCAAGCATCCTGGTAATTGACTAATTCATCTACAGAAACATAAGCAGGAATGGTGTTTCCTTTAAACGTTTTTTCAATGAACGCTTCCACTTTTTTCGATTGATAAAGCTCCACTAATTTTTGCAGCTCAGGACGATCGGCATTGCCCTTTTTAACTGCAATGATATTAATATATGGTTTCGCCGTTTTACTTTCATGGAATAATGAATCTTTTAAAGTAAGGCCCGCTTCGACGGCAAAGTTATTATTGATGGCTGAAGCATCGGCATCATCCAATAGACGAGGCGTATTGCCGGCAGCAACAGGCTGGATTTTCAATTTTTTCGGATTATCCTTAATGATTTCCAATGATCCCGATCCATTGAATTCCTCTTTCAATGTAATCAATCCGGCTTCCTGAAGAAGGAGCAGTGCACGGCCGAAGTTTGTCGCTTCATTCGGAACGGCAATCGTAGCACCATCCGGAAGATCCTTAAGACTTTTATGTTTTTTCGAATAAAGGCCCATAGGCGCAATGACAGTCGACCCGATGGCCTCTAATTTCAGGTTTTGATCTTGAACGAATTCATCGAAGTAAGCGACTGTTTGGAATGAATTGGCATCGATTTCACCTTCACTTAACGCAAGGTTTGGTTGGATATAATCATTGAAAGTGACCAGTTCGATATTAAGCCCTTCCTCTTTCGCTATATCGACAATGTATTCCCATGTTCTCGTATCCCCGCTGCTGACACCGACTTTCACTGTTTTCACATCATCCGAACCGCCTGATGCACCTTCTTTTTTCCCACATGCTGCTGACACGATGGCCAATGCCAATACGATGATCGTTAATAAGATTTTCTTCATTTCTCCTGCCTCCTGTTATGTTTATCTTCTTCTGATTTTTCTTGAAACGAAATTCCCAGTGGATTGCAATAATTGAACGATGATCACGAGCGCCGCCACTGTGACAATCATCGTCATCGTATCGAACCTTTGATAACCATAAGCCAAAGCTAGATCTCCGACCCCGCCTGCACCGACGGCACCTGCCATGGCCGTAGAACCAACAAGCCCGATTGTCGCTGTTGTAAATGTAAGGATCAACGAACTAAGTCCCTCGGGAATCAAAAAGCGGTAAATGATTTGCCATGTCGTCGCCCCCATCGCCTGAGCTGCCTCGATGATCCCTTTGTCCACTTCCAACAGGGAGTTCTCCACAAGCCGGGCAATATAAGGAGCCGCGTAAAAGATTAACGGAACAATCGCCGCATTCGTTCCGATTGCACTGCCTACAATCATTCTTGTAAACGGAATAAGTGCTACAAGCAAGATGATGAAAGGAACCGACCGCAATATATTGATGATCGGGTTCAATACATTAAAGACCCATTTATTCTCCAGGATGTGACCTTTTCTTGTAATGACAAGCAGGATACCGAGCGGAAGCCCAATCAATCCGGAAAATACCAATGAGATGGCTACCATATAAAGTGTGTCACCGAAAGCTGTCGACAGCTGATCTGCCGTTATTTCCATTCCCCAAAGCGTATTACCCATTAAATCTGCACCTCCTGGACGAGAATCCCCTCATCTTTAATATATTGATAAGCTTTGTCCACCTCATTTTTGTTCCCGGTCACTTCGATGATCAAATTCCCGAAAGGCGTTTCCTGAATTTCAGAAATATTGGCTGATAAAACACTTAAATGAACATCATATTTCTTCGAGATCGTTGAAAGTAAAGGAGTACCCGAAGTAGTCCCAATAAAATTAATTTTCCAAATAATCGGGATATGGGACCCTATGCTTTTTAGGAAACTTTGTGGAATTTCGTCATGTATGACCGTTCTTACGAAGTTTTTTGCAATATCCGTTTGCGGCTTCGCAAAAACTTCGAAAACCGAACCTTGTTCAACGACGCATCCGCCCTCCATGACTGCTACCTTATTGCAAATTTCCCTAATGACAGACATCTCATGAGTGATTAGCAGAATGGTGATATTGTATTCTTTATTGATTTTCTTTAAGAGCTGAAGAACGGCACTAGTTGTTTGTGGATCCAATGCCGAGGTAGCTTCATCACACAATAAGATCGATGGATTGGTAGCCAATGCTCTCGCAATGCCGATCCGCTGCTTTTGACCGCCGGATAATTGTTCCGGATAACTCTTTGCTTTGCTCGATAAGCCAACGAACTCCAACAGCTCGCCTACCCGCTTTTTGATTTCTTTACCGGGGATTCCCGATAAAATCAACGGCATGGCGATATTATCAAAAACGGTCTTTGAGTTCAGCAAATTGAAATGCTGAAAGATCATCCCGATTTTTTTCTTTTCTGCCCGCAATTCCTTCGGGTTCAATTTGGTTAAATCCTTGCCCCCAACAATCACTGAACCACCTGAAGGATGTTCAAGCAAATTGACCAACCGGATCAACGTACTCTTCCCGGCCCCGCTATAACCGACTACACCGAATATATCCCCCTTTTCCACTGTCAAATTGATGCCCTTCAAAGCCTCGACAGTCTGTTTCTTTGTTTGATAAACCTTTTTGACATGTTGAAACTCAATCATCCAATCTCCCCCCATGCTGTTTATTTGTACCAATTCATTATCTAGAGAAGAGCTTTGCCAAGTTTCATAATGATAGGGTTAAATTTTTGGAATTCACGAGTAAATGCGTGAAACTCACGAGTAAATCTGCCAAATTCACGAGTAAATGCGTGAAACTCACGAGTAAATCTGCCAAACTTACGAGTAATTGCACCAATTCTCCAAATAACCATATACATTTTGAATAAACAAAAGAGGCCTCTTCCGTCATCAGACAGAAGAGGCCTCTTTTAGACATCAAAAAGAGTAAACTCTTAAATTAATTATCTAAGAAAAGCTCCTTCTTATCTTTCAAACTTTCGTCCGTTGGAATTAGCACAGTATTTTTACAAAAGTAAAAACCCGCTGCCGAGGTATCATAGGGCCAAGTCCCTCCACATCTCTTGATAAGAATTAACGTTATATTTAATTATGTCCTTCACTATATATTCTAATTTCTCTAAAGTCAACCGTATTTTTCCTCACGCTAGATATTTTTATAGTATAGTGAATTGATAACTTTTAATTATATTGACATAACTTCAAATTGATTTGCTCATTCTCCATACAAGGTATTTTTCATTTTCTTCGCTTATCTTCTTCATGCCTGAATTCGTATATAAACGAATCGCCCTTCCATTATCCGGAGAAACCCTTAAATGATATTCGGATACATTAAATTGCCTGAAAAAGTTTTCTGCGTAGCGAACCAATTCCTTGCCAAGGCCTTTACTGCGGTAATCGGGAATAAGATAAATAAGATTCACATAGCCGATTTCCATTCCTTCATACTCACGAATTTGAAGTTCCATTTGGCCAATCGGTTCTTGGTCCTTTTCAATGATCACCTGTCCATCCGGAAATTTGCGGATCCGTTCTTTCATTCGTTGCAGATATGTATTCTCATCTCCAAAACCATCTTCAGATCCAAAACTTACAACATAGGAATCTTTCCTGAATTTAATGATAATCTCTTTATCTTTATCGGTATCAATGGTACGAAAGATCAGCTTCACCCACCCCTATCATTTTAGTGAAATAGTTTTTTCAAAAATCAAATCTCATTTTACTTACGCATTTTTATGATATTAATTTTTTTCTTTTTCATAAATAATAGGCTTAGCGGGGCCCTTTCGTTTTTGTGCCTTGATGAAAAAACATTTGCCATCTTCCATTCGTACATTTCCAGATTGAACTCCTTAAGGTATGTTCCACTTTATCTTCATCAAAAATCCGGTACGTCGTTAAAACGGTATCCTCAGACAATGGATGCATATCAAATTGACTTAGTGTCATCTTCACCGCTCCGGCTCCCTCTTGCCCCATAAAATCGTTTTTTGACCATATGTTACCCGAACTGCCGAACTCAAAGAAATCATCTTTCAATAATAATGAAAGCTCTTCTGGAGATTTACGGACTTCAGACTTTAACAATTTCTCCTCCAGTTGATACAACTGTTCTTTTAATAATGAAGATTCACCATCCATTCATCTTGTCCTCCTTTTTCAATTATTGGTGAAATTCATGATCCATGGTGGCAAAGATTTTTTATCAAGTTGGTTAATATTTTGCGGTCAGCAGCATTTTTTTGTATTTAACCGTTTTTGCATACCTACTTTGTTTCCATATTTCCAGAACCTGGACTCAGGACGGATTTCAGAGTGTTAGTTACAATTTATTCTACAATACTAGCGGTCATTCCTTTTTGACGGCCATTCGCTGCGTACTATTCCTTACTGGTCCTCCCACATCTTCATCATTGAGTCCATAAAAAGAAGGAGCTGCAAATGGCAGCTCCTTTTTCTGTGCATCCGTTTGTTTTCCCATCAGGTTAACGTGATAGTGTACCTTGCAGGCGATTCGATTCGGCGATTACTTTTTCTTCATCGATCGTTAAGCAGTGCCTTTCTTTCACGACCATTTTGCCATCGATGTACACATCACATACATCATTTCCGCGTGCTGCATAGAGCAGGTGCGAATAGGCTTCACTCAGCGGCTGCAGATGTTCTTTGTCATATGGGTAAATGGTGATGAAATCTGCTTTTTTACCAGCTTCCAGTGATCCTGTATGGCTCATGCCTATCGCTTCTGCGCCCATTCTTGTGGCCATGGCGAGTGCTGTTTGGGCAGGGAATTTAGTGGCATCCTTATAGATTCCTTTTTGCAATAATGCAGCTGTCCTCATTTCCTCGAACATATCGAAGTTGTTATTGGAGGCGACGCCATCAGTTGCCACTCCCACTTTAATGCCTGCATCAAGAAGGCTGACGACATCGGCAATTCCAGATCCGAGCTTCAGGTTACTGATTGGATTGTGGGCTACGCGAACATCATGCTGTTTTAGTATCGCCCGCTCTTCGTCATTAAGAACCACACCGTGTGCCATCACGGTAGGCTGGTCGAACAGACCTAGACGGCGAAGGTGCTCGACAGGACGGGATCCGTAACGTTTTTCGATGTCGAGGATTTCAAAGTCCGTTTCCGATACGTGGATGTGCACCATCAAATCATTCTCTTTTGCAATCCGTGCACTTTCCATGATCGCTTCAGGTGTGCAGGCATAAGGGCTATGTGGTGCGACCATGGCAGTCAGGCGGCCATCGGCAAACGTTTTATAGTTTTTTGAAAACATTTCTGCCCCCATGAGGTTCGCTTTTTGGTCTTTTTCGGTACCCAAGCTGAAGATCGTGTAGGAGAAGGCTCCGCGCATTCCTGTTTCGCCTATTGTCTCCATGACAGCACCTGCATCTATTCCATTAGGATTAAACATATCCGAAAATGTCGTGGTTCCTGATTTCATCATTTCCATAATGCCAAGCTGAGTGCTTACAGAAGCGATTTCCGTTGTAAACTGGCTTTCAAGTGGCCATATTTTCGTTTCAAGCCATGGCTTCAGCAGCATATCGTCCCCGATACCGCGTAAAAGGGTCATTACAATATGCGAATGGGCATTCACAAGGCCTGGCATGATCCATTTCCCGCCAAGGTTGACCACTTGGTCTGCATCAGCCAATTGTTGTTCATCATGCTGGCCGACGTAGGATATGGTATCATCTTGTACAATCATCATGCCGTTTTCAAAGATTTGATTTTCCTTGTCCATAGTAAAAAATGTAGCATTCACATATATTGTTTTCATAAGTAGTTCCTCCAAAGTCGTATCATGTAGCAACATGTTCTATTCCGCATTCTAAACTAGCACCTTACAGGTAATCAAGTAATTTCATATTATCAGGGGCCATTTCCATTTACCTTAGGAACCTATTGGAAGAGCTCCAAGATGCATGACTCATGCGAAATCAGTTGTTTAAGAAAATCTTCCCTCCATTGCTAGCGACTTGAATGGCTTCTTGCACACCTTGAAGGCTGTAGTAGGAACCCGGCATCATGAACTTCAATCTTTTATCATTAATGAAACCCATCAAAAGGTTAAACGTTTCATGCCAAGTTTGTACGGAAGCCTGCTGATTCCAATGCCGAAGATGAAACATTTTAACATCCACTTTTGTCCTTTGTGAAATTTCCGCCCAATTTACAGACTGTCCTGATAAAAGGCCGATCGTTAATAAGATGCCATTAGGCCGAACACAAAAAGCTAGCTCTGAACCATCGATGCCGCCCACTGAATCTATGGCCGCTTTCGCTCCGCGCCCATTCGTCCATTCCATCACGGTATCATGCAAGGATGATCGGGACGTATCGATCACATATGAAGCACCAAGTTTAAGCAGTTCCTCCGTATACTTACTGTTTCTCGTTACAGCAACCAGCTTAAATCCAAGTATCTTGGATAACTGGGCAAAGATACGGCCAATGGAAGATCCGCAAGCATTTACAAGTAATACATCATCCGGTTTCAATGCCAATACTTCTGTACAGATTAGCCATGCGGTTATCGGATTTATATATAATTGTGCTGCAATATGATCCTCGATCGAATCGGGAATGACGATGGCCAGATCCGCAGATGTTTTAACATATTCCTGCCAGGTCCCTTCACCGCGCAAAGGCAGAACACGCTTGCCTATCAGCTCGTTCGAAACTGAAGGACCCACCTCTTCTACAATGCCGACCCCTTCATAACCGGGTATGGAAGGCAAGGGAATTCGGTGGGAATATGCACCGCGAATGGGCAGCAAATCAGACGGGTTAATGGGACTTGTAGTCATCCGAACGAGGACCTCCCCTTCGAAAGGTTTTTGAATACACTTATTTTCAACTTTTAAAACCTTTTGCGGATTCCCGAATTCATAGAATTTAACACATTTGGCTTCCAAGATGATAAGCCTCCTTCAATTCATTAGTCTTTCTATTTTATCATTTAAACTGATCCCACCTGGCACTTAAAGCGCTTTTAACTCTGGATTTACGTTCATGTATTGTGGTTTTTCACGTGTTAATCCCCTTTACATAAATTTGACGTTATGAATCTTCTTATTTCATATGGTTTATAAAACGTTTGTTTATACAAGGGGTGAAGAGATTGAATAAAGTAGGAAAAGATGATTTTGTATCAGGGTTCGTACCACATCATAATCATGGATCTGTTGATTATACTTCCGTAGCGGACGGCCATGTCCATCAATGTTTAGATGTAACTTCCCCGCCAATTCCATCACAAGAGGGAGAACATATTCATTATACTGAAGGATATGTGTTATTTGAGGATGGACATACCCATTATTATAAGGCTTATTCGGGACCACCCATTCCGGTTGGAAATGGAATGCACGTTCACTATTACGATTTTTACACAACGGAAGAAGATGGGCATAGCCATAGAATTAAAGGGGTCGACCAACCTGCTCCAGGGAATAAATAGGATAAATGGATAAACAAAAAACATCAGGGGGATGTGAAATCCCCCTGATGTTTTTTTGCTTCCGATCGTCTGACTCTAAATGCATCCAATCAACATTCAAATTCCACAAACATAATTGGATCATCTTTTGCCTTCCAGGTTATCTTAGTGAAACATTCCCTTTAAAAAGCGATACAGTCCATCTTCTCGATATGAATGCTCCGTCACTTCATCGGCCTGTTCTTTGACCAGGTCTGTGGCGTTTTTCATGGCAACGCAATGTCCGGCGAGTTGGAATAGCGGGAGGTCATTTTCGCCATCGCCTACTGCCAGGATATTTTCCGGCGCTAGCTGGAAATGCTTCAGCAGAAGTTGAACGCCTGTTGCTTTTGTGATGCCTTCCACGGTCACTTCTACATTATGATGGGTGGAGGAAGCTGTGGTAAAGGCATTGTACTGCTTGATTTCCCCCAACTCCGCTTTCCATTTTCGAATCGCATTCATTTCATTACTGAAGAAGTAGATTTTGGCTACGCTGCTTATATCCAGTTGTTCTGACCATCTTATTTTTTCTTCCACTGCATCCTGTCTTGATAGCCATTCATTTTCATCGACTGTCTCAGGCTTTGGCATCAAACCTTGTTTAACCATATAGTCTTTATCTTTAAGTAATGCCATCCGTGTTCCATCGTTCGGATGAACTTCGTAAAAAATCTCTTCCGCTCCTGCTTTGGCTACCAATTCTCCCACAAGATCCAGCGGCAGGGCGTGTTCGGCTATCTGCTTCTTTCCGATGAATACGGACATTCCATTGGCAGTCACCACTCCATCTACTTCCATGCCGGACGGCAAAACGTCCCTCATTTCTTCAAGCGTCCTTCCTGTTGCAATGAAAATCAGCTTCCCTCTTTCCCTGAGTTCGCCTATGTATTGTTCCAGCGTCTCGTTCACAGTATTTCTTTCGTTCAATGTCGTGCCATCCAAATCGAGCACAATTGCTTTGTTGGTCATGCAAATCACCTCAAAAATCCGAATGATATGAAAATGCCAACAGCCCATTATCTATAAAGATCTTAGGCTGTTGGTTTCATTCATTCATTTATTTTTGTTTCTTTACCTTATCAGTATAACAGTTTAGGATAATCCTAAAAGTTTCATGACGCTTAGGATCAAGAGACCGACCACGCCAAAGTCCGAATCACCGAATGTGGTGCCTTCAAACCCTACATCCCCCAAGAAGACCAGGAGAATTGCCGGCAGGAAACTAATGATGAGCCCGTTGGCAAAGGATCCAAGCATCGCTCCGCGTCTGCCTCCTGTGGCATTTCCGAATACTCCTGCTGCAGCACCGGTGAAGAAATGCGGTACGAGCCCAGGAACGATTACTTTCAATCCAAGTGCCGGAAGGAGGAACATGGATAATAGTCCAGCCAAGAAACTGAATAGGAACCCGATGATCACTGCATTTGGAGCGAATGGAAAAATGGTCGGACAGTCCAATGCAGGTTTTGTATTCGGCGCGACTTTATCGGCAATCCCTTTGAATGCAGGGACGATTTCAGCAATTAACATCCGTACCCCTGCAAGGATGATATAGACTCCTGCAGCGAATGTTATCGCCTGGATGAAAGAGAATACGATGAAGTTCGAACCGCCGGATAATTCCGTTTCAATATAGTTCTGTCCGGCAAATAATGCGACGATCACGAAGAACATCGTCATTGTAAGCGATACAGCGACTGATGTGTCCCTCAGGAATCCTAAAGATTTTGGAACCTTGATTTGCTCTGTCGTTTTTTCCTTATTTCCAAACCATTTTCCAACAGTCGCGGATACAAAATATCCGATTGTCCCGAAATGGCCGATGGCAAAATCATCGCTTCCGGTAATCTTCCGTACGTATGGCTGAAGGAGGGCCGGGAACATCACCATGCATACTCCCAATAGAATGGAACCGACCAAGATAAGCGGAAAACCATTGAGCCCGCCGACCGAAAGCGTGACTGCAAGTAAACAAGCCATGAATAAGGTATGGTGTCCCGTTAAGAATATATATTTAAATGGCGTGAAACGAGCCAGCAAAACATTGACAACCATACCAAAAACCATGATTAGTGCAGTCGAAGTCCCAAAATCACTTTGGGCGGCTGCGACAATGGCTTCGTTATTCGGTATGACGCCTTGTACATTGAATGCATGATCGAACATTTTACTGAATATATCAAGGGCACCAATGAGCACTGCCGCCCCCGCTCCAATGATAATGAAGCCCATGACGGTTTTTAGCGTTCCAGATACAACATCCGCACTGGATTTCCGCTGTAACAGCAGGCCGATGAGGGCAAACAGCCCCACAAGTATGGAAGGTGTACCCAAGATGTCATTCATGATAAGTTCCAGCATTGCCTCTCCCCCTCTTCTTATGTTTACTTCTTATAGATGTGAAGCCAATTTCGATGTGATTTCAGGAATGCTCATCATGTTTTCCAGTGTGACGATCGTCCGGGTTCCATCATCCAGCTGACCGACAATATCCGCCGCTCCCAGGTAAATATCCGCCTGAACCGTTTTTGCGGATGCCAGATCCGTATGATCCACCTCGGCTGTCTTACCCATTTCCGTCAACGCTTTCTTCACATTCATCTCCATGATGAAGCTGCTTCCCAATCCATTTCCGCATACTACCATGATTTTCTTCATATCAATCTCTCCTTTTTTTATCCTACATGCATTTCCAATTTAGATTTGATTTCAGGGATGCTCATCATGTTCTCCAGTGTGACGATCGTCCGGGTTCCATCATCCAGCTGACCGACAATATCCGCCGCTCCCAGGTAAATATCCGCCTGAACCGTTTTTGCGGATGCCAGATCCGTATGATCCACCTCGGCTGTCTTACCCATTTCCGTCAATGCTTTCTTCACATTCATCTCCATGATGAAGCTGCTCCCCAATCCGTTTCCGCATACTACCATGATTTTCATTCCGCTTCCTCCTTCGAATATTTATGAACGTACTCCATAAGGACCGATTTATCTGAAGTCCTTAAAATTTCTTCTATATTGGCTGGTTCATTCAATAATTGAGTGAGCTGGATCAATGCCCGCAGGTGCGAATCGTTATCCACGGCCGCCAAAATGATTATCAGGCGTACCGGTTTATCCGGCGCAAAGTCCACGGCTTCATCCAATTTCAGCAAACTCATGGATAAAGACCTGACCCCCTGCTCCGGACGTGCATGGGGAATCGCCACTCCTGGCGTTATCACTACATATGGTCCATTCGTTTCTATCGCCTCGATCATGGCATCCACATACCGTTCCTCTACGGTTCCTAAGTCCACGAGAGGCTTGGCCGCGACTTGAATGCCTTCTTTCCAATCGGAAACATGCCGCTGTAATTGAATCGTTTGCATATTGAGCAGTTCTTCTAACACAGGCTTCTCTGCCTCCTTTAAAGAAAATTGGGTTATTTTTTGTGTATGGGTATACACATTCGACTTCAAAGCCTTTTCAAGTTGATCCTGTTCATGGATGGTTGCATACTTGGATATGATCTTTAATAAAGCTGCAACATCCACACTTTCCGTCGTATATCCATACAATTCCTGCATGACCTGCTGGCGCAATGTATGTTTGTCCTGCATTTCCAAAATGGGCGGTACAACGAATAATGCCGCTTTTGTTCTCATATGCACCGTTGAAAAAACAAGATCGTACGACAGTGGGTATTCAGCCGCATTTCTAACGGACAGAACGTCCAGGAACAATATATCCGGAAATAATTCCCTCAATGTATAAATGAGGATATTGCTGATGCCAATGCCATTCGGGCATACGACAATTGCCCGTTTTCGATCATCCAATGTCGTCCCTTGCCTGCGCAGCCAGCCGCCAAAATAGACGGTGAAGTATGCGACTTCCTCTTCCGATACCGGACAGCCAATTTCTTTCTCCAGCACCCACAGGGATTTTTTTGTCAAATGATGCAATTCAGGATAGACCTTCTGCACCCTTCCCGTCATCGGGTTCATTTGCGGGAGACCATACCGCAGGCGATGATATGCCGGTTTAAAATGAACGTATAATTGTTGGCATAGCTGTTCTTTGTCTTTCAAGTGAACAAATGCCAGCCTCTCGAACTCTGCCACGATTTCCTGCAAAAGATGTTGAATGGCTTCATCATCCTTAAGAGGAGAAATATCCTTCGTTCGATTCATGCTCAATAAATGTAAGGTTGCGTATAAGTTTTCCGTTTCGCTCCATACTGATTGAAAGGCATTCGTTCTGGTCATTTCCTCAACCATTTTGTATTCTTCCGTCGCAACAAACGGCGCCCAGCTATGGTCTGCCTGTAACTCTTCCCCTTTTCCTATGAGCTGATCTGTACATAGAAATAAATAGCTCAGTTCATGAAGCCGTTCATCCGTAAAGGTGATGCCCAATTTACGTTCGATCCTTTCAAGCTGTATCCGGATCGGGCTGATTTGCTTTTCATGATTTCCCCATATGCATTCCATGATCAACTCACTATTGGGACTGTTCAGTACATCATGCACGAGACGTTCAATGATATATCTCTTTACTCGGGTTTCCCCAATCACCACATAGCCATCTTGTTTGGAATACTGGACTTTGAGCGATATGTCCCTGTTTTTCTCTTTAAGTCTTTTTAAATCCTTCAACACCGTATTACGTGAAAGCCCGGTGATCGCCTGGAAATGATAGACGGACAATTCTTCTCGGCTTAACAGGATCATGAGGTAAAATACTTTTTCCCTATCTGTCTCTGAAAATATATAATTGCGTTTTGTCAGTTTTACATTCAATTCTTCATCCCTGATCGTTTCAGAAAAGGAGTAGCCCATTTCACGATTATATTGAATCGGTTGATATCCATGAAATTGGAGCCAGTCATTCGCTTTGCTCAGACCATATTGGATTTGCCTTCTCGTCAGACCTGTTTGGGCTTCAAGTTCTTTCATTTTTGAAATGGGCGAATGCTGTAATAGTTTTAGTAAATTGGCGCTTCTTTCATCTAAAAACATTCTAAATCCCTCTCCCTGCTTCTACGATATCTCACTTCTTATTAAAAATGTAGCGTTTCTAAGTCCGAATGTTGTCATTAGTACTGCACAATAATATACTCTTTAAACAATTGTGCACAATACCGCATCTTTTTATTTCGTAAGCGATTTACAATAAAATTCGAGGCAGATTGGAATGCATGATAGTGAAGTCAGGGGCGGGGTGTAGCTGAGGGTTTGGAATGATGAGCCGTTTTAAAGGGGCTAAACTTTGGCGATGGAATTAGGAATACGCATTCTTCAGCCAATCAAAATGGCATATTTTACAAAACCCTCAAAAAACGTTCGGAGTTGATTTCAGAAATCCATTGAGGGTTTCATAAAACAGTCAAAAACCATTAAGGAATCTTGTTTTTAAAATCATAGTCCATTCCCATCCAAGTTTTAAAACAAAGCCTCCCGGACCGCCCGCGGAAAGCGAGTGCCTGGAGAGGACAAAATTCTACTAATCATAAAAAAACTGTAGGCAAACTCGATTTTCATCAAGTTTGCCTACAGTCTGAGAAGGGAAAAATGTCCCTTCCTTCATTCTTTATATCTTGCTGAAATCACGCTGAGCTCCCCTATAGCTTCCGATTATATTTTGATAACCTGGAAGCTGGCTGGAAAGTAAAGCACCAAAACCTTCGACATCGTTGCGCCAATCACGTTGTAATTCGCACGCTACGCTAAACCAATTCATAAGCTGCACACCGCCATGGGCCATACGTGCTAAGGCTGCATCAGCTACCTGTTTGCTGACTGTTCCAGAAGCATCCGTGACAGCGAATACTTCATAACCAGCGTTCAAAGCGGAAAGTGCCGGGAAAGCAACGCAGACATCCGTAACAACGCCCGCGATGATTAGTTGTTTTTTTCCAGTTTCTTCGATTGCTTTAACAAAATCTTCATTATCCCATGCGTTAATTTGTCCAGGGCGAGCTATTTTTGGTGCGTGAGGAAAGAGTTCTTCCAATTCTTGCATGAGGGGTCCGTTCGGTCCGTTTTCAAAGCTCGTTGTTAAAATGACTGGCAAATCAAAAAACTTGGCGGTGTTGGCAAGAGCCATAACATTGTTCTTGAATTCATCAACACCATAATCACGCACTAGCCCTGAAATAAGACCGGTTTGATGATCCACTAGCAGAACGGCAGCATCATCTTTGGAAATACGAGAATAGAGATCAGACATTTTTAAAGTCCCCCTTTTATTAAAGCTATCGAAGAAAGTTCATATGTAGGGAAATTCCCCCAACTCCTTCGTTGGTTGCAATCAGTTTATAACTTAACTGATTGTTATTTATAAGTTTATCTATATACTTATAGCCTGTCAATCATATATATAATAAGATTCATTGACTATGGCTAATTAATCTAGAACTGGAGTGTGATCGATCCAATGAATGAATTGTTGTAAATAACGCTCAAGATAACGTTTTGTTTGATCGTCAGTAAGAACTTTCCGATCAGAATCAATCTTTTTATGTACTTGAGATATCAGCATTTTTTGAAATGGAAGAACATGAACTTGCATGGCCTCCAGTATTTGCCTGATTTGCATTTGAGCAAATGCAGTGCCCATTCCCCCAGGAGTTGCCCCGATCAGGCCAACTGGTTTTTTGGTAAGTACAGCGGACTCCCGTGGTCTTGATGCCCAGTCCAATGCATTTTTTAATACGCCTGGTATTCCGGAATTATACTCTGGGCTTACGATAATGATACCGTCAACGTCCTGAACGGCTGATTTAAATGACGGCACTGTTTCTGGAATGCCGCTTATTTCCAAGTCTTCGTTAAACAACGGCAGATCATGAATTTCGATCCAGCGAAATTGATAAGAATCAACCATCCCTGTCAATGATTGAGCAATGATTCGATTATAAGAATTTTCCCGTAAACTGCCACAAATAAGGCCGATGGTTCTGGTCATCTACTTCCCTCCCATTTTGAAATCATCTCCTATAGTACCATAATATACCAAAGTCGAAAAAGTGACGTTATTCCTAATCACTAAATATGGCAAAACATAATAGCTGGGTAAAAAGAACTTCCTAAAATAAACATGAATTCTAAATTGAATGCACCAAAGTCCCTCTTCCATTTCCTGAATATTTACAACATACTATAAACTATAAGGCGATCGGGAGGAGTGCGGAAATGGATGAAAAGAAAGTTACATGGTTAGAGCTCTTTTATGATTTGTTATTTGTGGCAGCCGTTGCGGGCGCCACTCATGTTTTACTGCATGTTGAAGATGGATATATCCATCCAGAGTATTTATTTAAGTTCATGTTGATTTTTATTCCTATCTGGTGGGCTTGGGTAGGGCAAACCATATTTATTAACCGGTTTGGTAAGGATGTATTTCATCAACGGCTATTTTTGATATTGCAAATGTTCTTTGTCCTCATTATGACATCAAGCTTATCTGTTGATTTTGATCCTTATTATCTTTCTTTTTTAATTGGTTATATTGGCTTAAGAGCCGTGACTGCCATCCAATACCTTGTTGTACAGCGGATAGAAGAGGGAGTTCGAAAAAAGGCAGCACTCTTTTTGGGAAGGTATTTTTGGATTGGAATCGCCATTTCATTGTTCTCCGTCCTTTTTGATTCCTGGCTTCGATATGCTGTGCTGTATTTGGGCATCCTGATCGATATCATCATCCCAATCCTTGGAAGAAAGTGCTTAGAAAAGGTCCCTACAAATACGGCCCACTTGTTGGAGCGCTTTGGTCTATTTACCATCATTCTCTTTGGGGAAGCTCTTGTGAGCACTCTTGCGGTCATTCAGCCTAAACAAGGAAATTGGGATTCGATAGCCTTTTCCATCATTTCATTTGCCCTGATAATAGCTATGTGGTGGCAATATTTCGATAACATGGAAAAAAAGGTCGACAAGTCTGTACAATCTTCCGGCCAAATCATCATTTACGGTCATCTGTTTATTTTAATGTCCATAAGCATGATTGCAGCAGCCATCAGATTATTGTTTTTACATGAAGTCCATTATTCATTTATCTTATATTTTGTTTTCGGTTCCGTATTGCTCTATTTCATGTCAACCACTTTTGTTTTCCATCAATATAGACATAAGCACCAGCGGTTGCAAATCTATCATTTAGGATTATTTTTAGGGATTTTAGCTATCTTTTTTATTTTTAATTTGTTTGTCGGGGTACCGAATATTGTGATAATAGGCGAATTAACACTGTTTTTTATCATCTTTGCTAAACTAACGACTACATAATGAAGGAATCAAAGAAACCAGTATCAATTGATCATACTGGTTTCTTTAATTCGAGGATGGAAGTTTTTGCATTTGACACCCTATTGGTTTATTCATAAACTGATTGTGACGAAGAAAGAATGAGGTGACATTCATGAAAGAAAACACAACGAATCCCTCAGCATCTAATGAGGAACGACTAGGTTTAATGTTATGGTTCCGAATAACACGAATATATAACCAGAGCATCCGGGAATCCAATCAACATTTAAAGGAATGGAATCTATCGGCAGCCCAATTCGATATCCTGGTTCAAGTGGGTTCACATGAACGATTGTCTCAGCAAGAACTGGCAAACAAGCTTTTTGTGACAAAAGGCAATATCACTCAATTATTAAGGAAAATGGAAGAGTTGGGATTGATTAAACGGGAACAGGAATGGAAAACAAAATACCTTTCATTGACAGAGGAAGGAAAAGAGTTTTTTCATGAAGTTGTTCCAAAACAAGAACATTTTCAAGCATCACAGTTTGCCAACTTGAATGAGGCAGAAAAGCAGCAGCTTTTAGCTTTACTTAGTAAAGTTCAAAAATGAAAACAGATCACCTGCTAGAATGGTGATCTGTTTTTTTTACCTTTGTTACTTCGGTTTTTTCATGAACAGTGAAAGCACCACATTCACGATGGCGAAGATCAAACTGATTTTAAATACAAGTGATGAACCGGAGGCAGCTGCTGCTGGTAAATCATTTGCCACATCTATCAAGTAGCCATTTTGCTTCGCAGAGAATAGCGAAACCATGACCGCTATCCCAATTGCCCCTGATACTTGCTGTGATGTTTGCGTAATCGCGATGCCATCCGGATAGAATCGTTTTGGCAATGCATTCAATGTATTCGTTTGTACTGAAGCGAGTACCATGCCAATGCCAAGCATCATCACGATATGCGTAACAACCATGATCCATAGTGCTGTTTCTGTTCCATACATTGCATATAGCCCGTAGCCAATGACAACCAGCATCGTTCCTGGTGTGATTACGGTACGAGGCCCATATTTATCAAACAGTCTGCCGATTATCGGAGCAAAAACGCAGTTTAATAGACTTCCTGGCAGCATGATCAGCCCCGTGGCGAACGCAGAAACCAATAACGCCATTTGCATATACATCGGTAAAACGACCAGCATCGATAACATGTTGAGGAATGTAATCATGTTCATCGCAAGACCTAGCACAAATAGTGGGTATTTGAATGCTTTTAAATTCAACATCGGGTTTTCCATCTTTGTCTGACGGATTGCAAAGAGGATTAGGGCAATCAATCCAACGGTTATCGTGCCAATTACCGTCATGCTCGCCCAACCATGATCCCCGCCTACACTTACACCGTATACAACCCCACCAAAGCCAATCGTCGATAACACAACTGATAAGATATCGATTGATACTTGTCGAGTTTCATTGACATTCGGGATATAGAGATAGCCGAAGATAAGCGAGAATAGCAAGAATGGAATTGTAAACCAGAATATCCAATGCCATGATAACGTATCTAAAATCATTCCTGCCAATGTAGGACCGAATGCTGGACCCGCCAAAATGACTAAGCCCATCACACCCATTGCCCCGCCGCGTTTATTAGGTGGGAAAATCGTGAAAATGACATTTTGCGTCAATGGCAAAATGATCGCCAGGCCAGCTGCCTGAATGACACGGGCCGTCAATAACACACTAAAAACCGGTGCTACTGCAGCGATGGCCGTTCCGATGATCGAAAAAAATAAAGACGCCATGAACATTTGGCGTGTAGTGAATTTTTGCATTAAAATTCCTGTTACTGGCACTAAAATACCAAGCGTTAAAAAGTAGCCTGTTGCAAGCCACTGTATAGTCGTCGCATCCACGCCAAAAATATGGCTCAATTCACCTAAGGCGATGTTCAATGCGGTTTCACTAAATAGTCCAACAAAGCCTGCTACCAAAAGGGCAGCCATTATCGGTCCTGTTTTAATATTTTTATTATCCACTTGTTAAAACTCCTTCAATATATTGGGTAACATTTGCGAAATTACTTTTAGCGGCTTTGCCGATGTTTCGGCCAAACAAAGCATCATTGCCCCTTCGATGGAGGCTGTCATCATCAATGCAATATTGGAAGCTAACTCTTTTGAAAATCCATCTTCTATAAGCTTATTAAAATAAATCCCTTGAATTTTCACATAAAGTTCGGCGCAAGCCTTTCGTACAGGATCACTTAATGTGGCCATTTCACTTACCATGCTGCTAAATGTGTAACCCGTAATCGTCCCTTCCCTTTCTAAATGGACGATTAACTTTTCAATCATGTATTTTGTCGCTTCTAACGTTGTCGGATACCGTTCAAAAATTTCCACGATATCCGTCGTAATTACTTCATTCAAGGAATGAAGGCAAGCGATTAATAATTCTTCTTTTCCATTAGGGAAATGGTGATAAAGCGAACCTTTCGTAACATTACATACTTTTAAGATTTCGCTTAGTCCAACACCTTTATATCCTTTTTGCTGGAAAAGAATCGTCGCATTCTCGATTATCAACGATTTTGTATCCATTTCCGTAGCACACCCCCACCATACCAACCGGTCTATTTGTTACTATAACAAAAAAAATTCTTTGAATGTAAGTACTTTTTTGACTCTCTAAATAACGAATTCACAATTTAGACAAACTTTTTATAAACGGTATTTTAATTTTTCTATTCTATTATCAGTCGACACTTTGTATACATGTGTATACACAAAAGGGGGTTTTAACATGAGAAAGGAAAAACTCAAAAAAGAAGGCCATTACAAAGGAAAAGACCACGGCTCACACCATCGTGGACCAAAAACATTTCGCCGCGGAAGGGCCATTGCTTTTTTAGAAATGATGAATATTAAACGTTCAACCATTAAGGAACAGTTAGATAAACCAGAGTTTCAATCCATTAATCAAATCTTAGTCGGTGAATTGAAGGCCATTGATATGTTAATCAACGAATTCATTCAATTATTTGAAATACAAGAAAATGAAACAACCGATAAGAAAAGTGAAGAAAGAGAAACCTCCAATAATGATGAGAAAGGATTGGAAATGAATGAAACAAATTAACAGTTATATCGATTCAGTATTTTATACAAAAGATCCCCTATTGGAAGAAGTCATTACATCCATACAAGAAAACGGAATGCCGTCCATATCGGTATCCCCCTCATCCGGGAAACTTCTTACAATGCTTGTATCCATTTCAGGGGCTAAAAATGTTTTGGAAATAGGGGCTCTTGGGGGCTATAGCGGGATTTGCCTTGCCAGGGGATTCGGCAGCGAAGGAACATTAACCTCCCTTGAATTAAAAGAGGATTACGCAAAGTTAGCTTATGGCAATCTATCCAAAGCCGGCTTTGGCGATCAAGTATCATATATGACCGGGGCAGCTCTGCAAAGCCTTGAAAAACTCGTTCAGGATAACAAGAAATTTGATTTTTTCTTTATAGATGCCGACAAGGACAATTATGAAAATTACCTGCAATATTGCATTAAGCTGGCGGAACCTGGTGCTTTGATCGTCATGGATAACGTACTTGCGAGGGGCAGTGTCGCATATCCGGATGCTGAACCTGAACGTCACACTGCATTCATGAAGGCATTCAATGAAACGGTCGCCAAACACCCTCAACTGGAATCCGTGCTCATTCCGATCGGTGATGGGCTGACTCTTTCAAAGGTAAGTGCTCAACTCACGAGTAATGGGCTAATCGAGTAAGTGGCGAATTCACGAGTAAAACAGCCAAATTCACGAGTAAATTGCCCAATCTCACGAGTAAATTGCCCAATCTCACGAGAAATGGGCGAATTCACGAGTAAAATAGCTATATTCACGAGTAATTTGCCCAATCTCACGAGTAAAATGCTCAAATTCACGAGTAAAACAGCCAAATTCACGAGTAAATTGCCCAATCTCACGAGTAAAACAGCCAAATTCACGAGTAAATTGCTCAATTTCACGAGTAAAATAGCTATATTCACGAGTAAAGTGCTCAATCTCACGAGTAAAACAGCCAAATTCACGAGTAAATTGCCCAATCTCACGAGTAAATTGCCCAATCTCACGAGAAATGGGCGAATTCACGAGTAAAGTGCTCAATCTCACGAGTAAAATAGCTATATTCACGAGTAAAACAGCCAAATTCACGAGTAATGTGCACAATTTCACGAGTAAAACAGCTAAATTCACGAGTAAAGTTGCGAACTATCGCCCAAACTATCATATTTATCGCCTAAATATCCTTTTCATGAAGAAAAATGAAATGAATTTCTATAATCTTGAATGAAAATGATTTTTATTATCAATAATAAAAAGAAAGAAGGGTAACCAGTTGATGGTTACCCTCGATGATTTAAATTTCTGGATCAAATGTTTTGCAATCCGTTTCTTTGCTATTTGTTGCTTGATTCCCTTTATGGCTGACAACATAAATAGCATCTGCACTGCATTTGTTTCCAGAATCCCAATATTTACAATTATTCACTTCACATAGAACATCTTTTGCCATCTTATCACACCTCCTCATTTGCTATCATTAACAAAGTTGAGATTATTGATACTTTCCTTTTTCAGGTTTTTGTTAAGGCAAACGAAATTGAGGGGGTTTTCTAACACTCGCAACGAACAAAAATCCGGGCAGTTTCCACCCGGATTTTTTTATGCTCATGCTGTTCTTTTCAGTAGTTCTGCTTGTGGTATTTTCCAAAGTTCCCGCCATTTTTTCAAGGCGGCAACCAGAATGATCAAGCCCAGGATTAACATGGTGATCGATAAAATTCCGTTCAAGATGCTGAATCCTGCAGAGTCCGGGTTCAGGTATACGTTTCTGACCATCCAATACCCTGCTACATTAACCGTTACATATAAGTAGGCAAGGGGTACGAGGCATGTCCACATATACCAGCGTTTGTCTGCAATTTTCAATACGACGGTCGCACCGATGATGAGTCCAATCGAGGCCATGAGCTGGTTGGATACGCCAAAGAGTGCCCAGATCGAACTAATGTCCCCAGAGTAAAGCAGGTATCCCCATATAAAGCAGGCTAACGCGCTGGCGAAGATGTTACCCGGCAGCCAGTCGACCCTTTTTAATGGTTTATAGAACTCTCCGAAGAAGTCCTGGATTAAGTAACGGGCAACACGTGTCCCTGAATCGATTGCGGTTAGTATGAACACCGCCTCGAACATGATGACGAATTGGAAGAAAAACGAAGCCAGTTTGTCAAAGAAGGGAATTTCGGTAAAAATATAGGTCATGCCGACAGCAAGTGTAACTGCGCCGCCTGTACGTCCTTCCAGATTAATGCCGATTTCTTCACTAAGTTCGTTAAGGTGCACGGTTTCCATACCTAATGTTTGAAATACTTCAGGTGAAGAGTTAATCGCAAAATAATCTCCTGGCTGCAGCGAGACCGCAGCAATCAGTGCCATGATGGCAACGACACATTCCACAAGCATCGCTCCGAAACCGACGGATTTGATATCACTCCAACGGTTTAACATTTTGGGGGTTGTGCCCGATCCGACAAATGCATGGAATCCTGAAATCGCCCCACAGGCGATCGTTATTGAAATGAATGGCCAAACGGGTCCGGCTACAATCGGGCCCCCGCCATTAATGAATTCGGTAAACGCAGGAAACTGGATTTCTGGATTTACCACGAAAACGCCGATAATCAATGCGGCAAAAACACCGATTTTCATAAATGTACTCAAGTAATCACGTGGTGCCAGCAGCAGCCAAACAGGCAATGCGGCAGCGAAGAAAGCATAGATCGGCAAGATGATGGCAAGTGTGCTTGCCTCAAGTGTCAATAAGTCACCAAGTGCCGTTCCTTGAATGTTCGGGCCAAGTAAAATCGCGGCCATGATAAGCGCAAACCCGACGATGGTCGCACCTTTCAGATTGCCGGTTTTTTTATGGTAAAGCCCTACTCCCATGGCGATGGGAATGGTGATCCCGACTGCAAACGTCCCCCATGGATTATTTTCCAAAGCATGCAGCACGACCATTGATAGTCCTGCCATCGTGATCGTAATGATAAAAAGCATCGCGAGTCCTGTACAGAAACCTGCTACAGGTCCAAGTTCCTCTTTCGCAACTTCCGAAAGGGATTTGCCGTCTTTCCGCATCGACGCGAAAAGCACGACGGCATCATGGACGGCTCCCCCGATTACAGCCCCGATTAATAGCCATAATAAACTTGGCAAATAACCGAATTGTGCAGCAAGGATCGGACCCACCAATGGACCGGCCGCTGCGATGGCTGCAAAATGGTGGCCGAATGCCACCCATTTATTTGTTGGAACATAATCTTTTCCATCTTCTAATTTATGGGCCGGAGTCGGCTTCGAATCATCGAGTTTTAATACTTTAAGTGCTATGAATGTCCCGTATAAACGGTAGGCAATCATTAATATACAAATGGAGCCTATGACAATTGTAACCGCATTCATATTTGAACCCCCTCTATTCTTACATCGTAAAATGATGATATCACAATGAAAGCGGCTTCAATGGGTTTTCAAGTTATAATGCAGATATCGGGGGATGGACTGCATTATGAAGAAGATAAAATGCAGAATTATGAAAATTTTTAAAAACCGATAAGCTGCCTTAGCTCCTTCACATATGTGCGGCTTACCGGAATGTTCGATCCGTCACTCATAATGAGATTATAAGTCGAGTTGAACCAAGGCTGTATTTCAGATATATGGATGACATTCACGATAAAACCACGATGCACCCGTATAAATGAGCGATTATCGAGCTTCCTTTCAAGCACGATGAGGGGCTCACCGATTTTATATTCATTTTCTTCGGTCTTAATGATCGTCTTTCCTTCCACGAGTCCTATGAACAAAATATGATCCCGGTCGATCAAAACGATCCGATCATCTATCGATACAGCCAATTTACCAGTCTGTTCCACCGCCGTATGGCTGGCCGGAGGTGCTGTCCTGGATTCACCTTTCTCGCTTTGCCGCTGCTTCATGAGCTTATCCAATGTTTGCCGAATCCTTTTTTCATTAAATGGCTTTAATAGATAATCAAAGGCATATAACTCGAAAGCTTGGAGGGCAAACTCATCATAAGCGGTCGCAAAAATGAGCGAAGGTGCAGGGTCAAGTTCCGCCAATTGCTTAGCCAAATGCAAGCCATTGCCTTCTGCAAGCTCAATGTCCAAAAAGACAAGTTCGGGTTTAAGGCGGGAGATTTCCCTCATGGCATCTTCTATCCCCTCGGCCTCACCCAAGACTTCAACTTGCCTGCTTCTCTTCAATAGATATTTCAATTCGTCTCTTGCCAGTGGTTCATCCTCTACGATAAATGCTTTCATCATCGTTGACATATGCTCCTTTTTCGTTGAGTGGTATTGATATTTTCACTTGTGCTCCGTGCCCCGGTTCACTTGCGATCGAGAGGCTGGCCTGTCCTTTATAGATCCCTTCCAGCCGTTCACTGATATTATGAAGGGCCGTTCCTGTACCCTTAGTCGATTCTACAGCATGCTTACCCAACTCATCTATTCTCCCGCACGAAATCCCTTTTCCGTTATCTTCCACAACAATTTGCAATGAATGGTCTTTAAAGTATGCGTGAATGATGATTTCACCTTTACCTTTCACAGGTGGAAATGCATGGTGTACCGCATTCTCAACTAGCGGCTGTAACGTGAATGGAGGGATGAGAACTTCCTTAAGCCTTGGCTCAATGCGGTAGTCGATATGATATTTATCTGGAAAACGCGCCTGCTCCAAGGATAAATAAGCGTTAACATGCTCCAATTCCTTTTCCAGCGGCACAAGAATTTGTCGGGCCCCTTGTAAATTAGAACGAAAGAAGGCACTGAGCTCCTGCAATAAATTTCTTGCCTTCTCGACATCCGTCCGGCATAGAACGGATATCGTATTAATTGCATTGAATAAAAAATGAGGATGTACCTGTGCCTGTAAGGCCTTAATTTCAGCATCCTTCAATAATTTCGTTTGCATTTCCGCTTTAGCGAGTTCCAATTGAGTGGAAAATAGTTTTGCCAACCCTTCAGCTAACTCTTGTTCCACTTGGCTTAATTTATCCGGATGCTTGAAATACATCTTCAAAGTCCCGACCGTTTTCTGTTGGACCTGCAACGGCAGGACCACGGCCGCCTCCAATGGGCATTGATCATGGAAACAATAAATGTCCTTTTTTGTTTTGGCCACGATGATTTCCCCTTGTTCAAGGGCCTTTTTCGTTAAGCCTGTCGCTATTCCCACCTTTGGGACATGGTGATCGGATGCAGCACCCACATGGGCAAGTACGCTATGTTCATTGGTAATGGCCACGGCGTCGGCTTCAGTCAGCCCCAAGATGATTTCGGCTATTCTCTTGCATGATGTTTGATTCAGACCTTGCCGGAAATAGGGCAAAGTCTGATCCGCAATCAGGAACGCAAGATTGGTTTGTACAGCCCGCGTCCGTGCCTCGTCCCTCGTGATCGACTGAATGATGAGCATGAACAGTAAAGTCCCGAACCCGTTGATGATGATCATGGGAAGTCCAATTACTTGTACGAGCTCCCACGCCCTTTCAAATGGTTTGGCCGTCATCAGGATGATGCCCATTTGGATCGCTTCCAATGCCATGCAAATGGGAAGGGCGAACCAAGGGGTGATCGTCCCATGCTTTCGGCGCCTTTTCCCCAAAAAACCCGATAAAACCCCAGCCAAAATCGCAGCGATCGCACATGCCCCCGCCGTAAAACCCCCGAGAAAATAACGGTGAATGCCCGCAATCAAACCTACTCCCAATCCAACAAAGGGTCCACCCAGCAAACCGCCGATAGCCACGCCCATAATCCTTGTGTTGGCAATCGCGTTCTCGGGAGCAATCTCAGCATGCCAATTCCCAGACCAATCCCACTCCGGCATGGCATGATTCCCGATTTCGATCCCTGTATAGTTACTTATGATGCCGAACGTCCCAAAAAGTGCAATAAACATGATTTTCTTGGACAAATCATGTTCATGGCCTATCATTTGCCGAAACGGTTTCATATAGGAAAGCAGGAATGCGGCGATTACGATGATTCCCACTTTTTCAAACAGCGACGGTAATAAACCAACCAAAACATTCACCCCATTTCTGGCTTTTTCATTCATCTTACACCAGCGATGAAATCCTTGTCGAATTTTGTTTTTACACCGATAATCCAAGAACATGGAAACAACAGAGGAACCTCCATTTACAGTGGTTCGTTCAATCCCGGTATGATCATTCAAAAAAAAGCCTATGAATACCAAGGCTTTTTTAAGTATCAACATCCTCATGTAGATATTTATCAAGGTTTTCGAAGTTCCTGACAGACTCTGTGCATTAGTTTTATGTTATTGCAAAAGGCTTTTTTCGTAAAGATTGTTGTTTTTAAAACGAAACGATTTAAGGTTGATTGGAGCGGAAGTGCGAGACTCCTGCGGGAGCAGCGGGACAGGTGAGACCCCACAGGAGGCTCACCGCCCGCCCCGCGGAAAGCGAGCATTGGAGGGGAAATCAACCACACCGCATTACTTGGTGAATAGCAACAAAGTATGCGAAAACAGCCTTGCAAAATACCACTGTAAAAACTAAAAATCAAATCTTCGGGGATAAAGAAATAGCCTGATAATCTGCATATAAATGTTTCTGCAGTTCGTAATTATATAAATAAACGGTTTGAAGAGTTGGATATAACATAACCTCCAGATCACAATTCATCTGCTTAAAATTTCATCCCATTTCTTTTCTGCGAAATGGGATTTTTTATGTTTATTCGAAATATGCTAGGTGTTAAACAGGATGAAGCTTGTATTATGTTAAAATTTAAAGGAATGGTATAATTTTTTTGCTTGATAAACAGGTAATCATTATTAAATGGAGGTAACACAATAGCTGAAGATATGCCTTCTGTTTATGGAGAAATATTAAAAAAGAGTATAGGGCTGCACAGCACATAGATATAAAAGATATTGTGGGCTTACTTTCAATAAAGTAAATAAGATGGAGGCGATTATTATGTTGGTAGTTACCACAGAAAATATTGAAGGTTACAAAATTGTAGAAGTGAAAGGACCCGCCTTTGGTCTAATTGTAAGAAGCAGAGGGATTGGCGGCGATATCATGGCAGGGTTAAAATCCTTAGTAGGCGGAGAAATCAAGCAATATACAGCTATGCTTGAAGATTCAAGAAAAGAAGCTATGGACCGTATGATTAAAAATGCCAATCAAATGGGCGCAAACGCAATTGTAATGATGAGATATGATTCTGGGGAAATCGGTAAAAATATGAGTGAAATTGTTGCATATGGAACTGCCGTTATTGTGGAGGCAATATAATGAAATTCATCATAGGGTACTATATATTACAAATTGTTATAGTTATCTTATGCATTTTACTTGGATACTTTATCTATGATAAACGGTTTAAACGTAATCACGGTGTAAAAGTTCCTGATGGATTTCATCCGACAGATGAAGTAAATATGGACCCTGTGACTGGAGAAAAAACAAGAGTGTATTATAATCCTGAAACAGGTGAACGCTTTTATAAAAAAGAAAAATGATTATAAAAAGCCACGTTTCATACAAAAACGTGGCCTTTTATAATGATGCTTGATGTCCATTGGTTGTTTCGCAAAAGTTTGCTAAACTTCATGCTGATTTTATAGATGAATCCCGTTAAATCAGCATTCATGGGTAAAAACTGGGACCAAATCGCTTCGCGGATGGTCATCTAATTTATATCCTAATTTGTGTTGCATACAAGGGATTTTAATCCAAAATTATTTTTGAATTACGGGCTTATAGTGCCCGGGGATGTTTTGAGCTGAGATGGCCAATCTGTTCCAGCCGTTGATCGTGATGATGATGGTAACGAGATCGATATATTGTTTTTCATCAAAATGAAGGCGGACCCGCTCATACAGTTCATCAGGTACACCGTTTGCAGAAATGGCCGTGACCGCTTCCGTCAATTCCAGCGCTGCCCTTTCCGGTTCAGAATAGAATGGTGATTCACGCCAAGCACTCAAGCAGTAAATTCTTTGTTCCGTTTCACCCATTGCCCGGGCATCCTTTGTATGCATATCCAAGCAGTACGCACAGCCATTGATTTGAGATGCGCGAATTTTAATCAATTCAATTAATTTGCTATCGATTTCCGTTGTTTTCTTGTACTCCTCCAATCCCATCATTAATTTGACCACTTCCCGATTTGTCTTCATGTAGTTAATGCGTTGTTCCATGTCTATCTCCTCCATTAAATCTTTTTGGTTCCACTTATAAGACAAAATAGGGTTTTGATTTGTGACATACAAAAAGAGAGAGCCCGTTATGAGCCCTCCGTCTACCCTATTATGGAACAGGAATATGTTTTAATTTATCGGGATTGGTAACAATAAAGATTTTTCGGATATTTTTTTGCTTTGAATCCAATTCAAAGCAGATGACTTTGACAGGCTTTCCTTCTTTCATTTGCAAAATTCCTTCCTGACCATTGACCATCACCGGAAGAAGTTCTCCTATGAAACTTCCTTTAGCAGACACTCCTGTAAGAAAGGAGAATACGCGCTGTTTGTTTACAATCGGATTTAAGGCAGATAGCACTTTTCCTCCGCCATCAGTAACAAGGACAACATCTTCTGTAAGAATATCCAAAAACTCCTCAAAGTTTCCTGTCGTAGATGCCTTTATGAATTTTTGTGCCAATAGATCGACATGTTTCGTATCCCCCGGATGGACTGGCAGATCATTCTGTAATTTCTGCTTAGCCCGGCTGTAGATCTTTCTGCAGTTCACTTCATTCTTTTCCAGCATTTCGGCAATATCTTCATAGCTGTAAGCGAATGCTTCTCTAAGCACGAAAACCGCTCTTTCAACAGGTGAAAGCTGTTCCAGCAAAACGAGGAAGGCATATGCAACCGTTTCATCCGTTACAACCTTATCTAAAGGCTGATCTGTTTCGTTTACCCGAGGTTCGGGCAGCCAAGGTCCTGTGTAAACCTCTCTTCTCTTTTGGGCTGAATTTAAGAAGTTCAGACAGCGATTAGTCGTCATTTTCGCAAGATATGCTTTCATGTCCTTAATTTGTTCGGTATCAAGCTTAAGCTGCAGGAATAAATCATGAACGATATCTTCTGCGTCGGTAACAGATCCAAGCATCCGGTATGCGATGGAAAAAAGAAAAGGTTGATATGTCTTATATAATGTATCCAACTCCAATTGCTTCACCTATTTTCAATCAAATTCATTTTTTTGAGATGTATGTCACCTTTCCATAACTATTCTCTAAGCCAATCATTTTTCCTTCCTAACCTGGTTTAAAGCATACAATCTACTACTTAAAAAGAACAGCCATAGAGCTGCTCCCAGAAAAATCGATAATTATTCCCAATTCCGGATCCTCATTTATCAAGGTGCTTCATACCAAACGATATCATCAAACATTTTTACAACCCGCGGTATGAAGCCTTCTTCATATTCTTCCGGGTATTGAACTATCGCATAGTAAACCCGGTCGCCATGTTGAAAAACCGACACGGTACCCAATATTGAATTACTGCCCTGCTGACTAATGTCAAATTCGACCTCAGACCAATCAAATCGGTTAGGCCTATTATCAGATCGCTGTTTAATTTCAAAGTCGTTGCTAATCACCACTTCCCTCGCAAACTCCTTCTTTTCTTCTATTGTCACATTCGTACCCTCCCTTTTGGAGAATATCTGAACTTTGGCATCCTCATTTCTCTTGCCT
This sequence comes from Peribacillus sp. NPDC076916, assembly GCF_050269675.1. NCBI lineage: Bacteria > Bacillati > Bacillota > Bacilli > Caryophanales > Bacillaceae > Peribacillus > Peribacillus sp. NPDC076916. The sequence goes on along the minus strand of NZ_JBNNIU010000003.1, from coordinate 76,573 downwards.
GCAAAATTTGCAATAACAATCATTGCATCCCCTTCACCAGAACTAGCCTCTTCAACGACCATGTCATCCACGATGTAGGTTGAGAATCCCAGTGCCTGACTATGATGAAGCCTGAATTGAAATGATTCTTCCATACCTTCTAAAATGATCATATCCGTTTTCGCATTTGGCCGATCTTTTGTCGGATCATCGACCGATTCACCTGGAAGATTTTCATCTTGCCCGCCGGTTTGCTTAGGTTTATCATTTGGCTTTTCTGAAATTGGTGGAGATTCCTTATTTTCCTCCTGGACTCCGTTACAAGCACTAAGTCCTGTTACCAAAAAAACGGCTGCCAAAATAAACAATATCTTTTTCATTGGAACCCTCTTTTCATGTGTTTTAACACATTATTATACGGCTCCATATGTAAAAAAGTTACACTATGCATCTTTGCAAGTATCAGACTATATAGACCAAAAAAAGATCGATGCTCCTCTCTTTCCGAAAAGAAAATATGAAATTGATTCATTTACTAATTTCAAGAAAATACTACCCTTAAGTTAATAAGTATCATTTCACAATAAGGCATTATTTAATATCCCTTTTTTCCATAACAAAGACGCTTTCCGGTTCAGGAAAAGCGCCCGATAAAGGAGCAATCAAAATATGCAAAGTTAGTTGATTTCATTTACGTTGCCCGGGCTTGCCGGAAATGATATTCCAATGTAAAGAATCGCACGTTCAAAAGGCCGCCCATTGGCTGCCTTCATAACTTCCCTTGCCTTATATATACTAATTGAAAAATAAATATTTATGTATCGTTTATGGTTAAGATCCAATGCTATGTTCTACTGCAGTATCCCAATTAGGAAAATAATACAATGCATTTTTCATTAACTCCGGATCTGACTTCTTTACCTCTTTCTTTCGAGGTGGCTTTCCTTCTTTTTCTACTAATTGAGAAATTTGATTCACGACTTCTTCAACACTCATATTAACTTCCATCTCTGTTCCCTCCTTCTTGCTATTACTTATATATTTTCCCAATTGATGAAAAGTAATACAATTTTTCTTTAGCTAAACAAAAAAGTTTGGCTATTGGTTTTACTAGCCTCTTCGGGACTCTTTCCCCGCAGGAATCTCGTACATTCCATTCCATTCAACAGGAACGATTTAAAAGAAAAAAACTATAGGCAAACTCGCTTTTCTTCGAGTTTGCCTACAGTCTGAAAGGCGAACAACCATTTTAGTTTTTCTCACTATAGCAAAATAGCTTTTTAATTTCACTCACAAACTTGGAAAACTAGCTAATTGTAGAGATGATTTTCGGTATAGCATCCATGTTCTTCTTTTAAGTTCTTCACCATTTTTAAAAATCATGGGAAAACAAGTCATCATCTTTTTGCAAAAAAACACGAGGAATAATGGCATACCAAAACCTCTTTTGACCATTTCCTTGTATGTCCCATAACTATCCACTTGCATCATTACCAGAGGAGGCGATCCAAACCTTTCATTCCACCAATAATCAATACCTTTTTCAGAGGGAATTTGCGATATATTCTATATTTCAGCAAACCATTCGGTTCTTTGCGATTAATCATTGGAAATTCCGGAAGGCTAACAACAGGTATCACATCTTTTGAAATGATGCATATATTTTCTTCCTCAAGAAGAAACCTTTCATTGAACCACTCTTATATAAATATTGCAAAATTAAACAGTCTTTTTCATCCATACGTTTTCGCCACCCCTAATAGTTTCGCAGCCTAATAATCGGTTTCAGCGATCGTCCATCATTCTATGTAAAGAATATCCTTCATATTAGCTCAGGAGTGGATCCAAGTTTTTGCTTAAATCGGTTGTCATGATGAGCTTCAATGGTTTGTAAGAAGCTTTGCATGGAGTTTGTCATATAGGCATCTTTACGGTGAATGAAGACAGTCGAAATATTGCCGTATTCTTCCGGAATTGCATGCACGTGCACTTTTTCAGTGGCTGTAAGGTGATTTACCGCTGATTGTGGTACGAGGGTAATGCCAAGGCCTAGTGTCACGCTGGTTAAGATCGTTTCCAATACATTGAACTCCATGATCCTTTTGGGCATCACTTCTTCTTCTTTCAGCCATTGTTCCAGTTTTGAGCGATAGCCACAACCCTGACTGAATACTAAAAATGGTTCTGTTATAATTTCTTCCAGGTTAAATGTTTCATTTCTTGTAACTAATACAAGTTTTTCTGTACACACATCGTATGGCTGAATGAGCGGATGTTTAATCGGTCCTGTAACAAAAGCGCCATCCAGCCTATGTTCGATGACATCTTTAATTAAATCCTCGGTTATCCCCGCCTTAATGGATAAATCGACATTTGGATACTGTTTATAATAAGAGGCTAGGATCTTGGGAAGATCGCTGACCGTTTCAACTGTACCGATGTTCAATATCCCTGTAGGTGTTTCACTATCCAGGAATACTTGCTTGAGTTCTTCCACATCAAGCAATATTTTGTTTACATACTCAAGCATTTTTCTAGCCTCTGCAGTTAAAGACATGCCACGTTTATGTCGATTGAATAAAGGCGTCCGTAACTCCTGCTCTAAATGCTTAATCCTAGCCGTTACATTGGATTGGACGTAATTCAATTCAACAGCCGCCTTACTTACGCTTCCATATTTAGCGACGCACTGGAATATTTGCAAATCCCGCATTTCCATAAAAGTGCCCCCCCTTTCTTAACTATCATTAATAATGATGATTATATTCATTTTAAGTCATTTTACATGATAATGACTTTATCATAAGGTGTGTATAGGAATTTAATCAATCATTATTTTTGAGGGGAAGCTTTTATGAAAAAAAATCAAGTTTTAATCGGTGCACTTTTATGTTTGACAGCCAGCATTTCTTGGGGAGCGATGTTTCCAGTTGCAGAAAGGGCCTTAATATATATTGATCCATTTTATTTCTCTTTTTTGCGATATTTAGCTGTTAGTGTAATTTTAGCGATATTGCTATTAATTAAGGAGGGAAAGAAGTCTTTTAGCCTGGAAGGGAAAGGGAAGAAATTATTGTTTTTTGGAACGATGGCGTTCACTGTATACAACTTCCTTATTTTCGCAGGTCAAGACTTACTGGGGCATAACGGGGTAATTATCGCTTCCATCATGGAATCATTAATGCCCATGATTTCAATTTTAATTCTGTGGGTTTTCAAAAATACCAGACCCATGAAGTATACCATCGCCAGTATGTTCATTGCCCTGATAGGGGCCATTCTCGTCATTACCAATGGCGACATATCATTCCTATTTTTATTGAAAGATAGCCTCATCCCTATCCTTTTCATTCTCATCGGGGTTATAGGCTGGGTTATATATACGATGGGCGGCGACCAATTCAATGGATGGTCAACACTCCGATATTCGACTTTAACGTGCATTTTAGGAACTGCAGTATCAGCAATCATAACATTTCTCGCAACTGCAATGGGCCTGTCTGCCCCTACAGCAGAGGTTATGCAATCCATTTATGGCGAAATGATTTTCATGATTATTTTCCCCGGTGCCATTGCCCTTTTAAGCTGGAATTCAGGCATTAAACTTTTAACGCCGATCAATGGGATCCTATTTATCAATTTAGTTCCAATAACCACATTGGCCATCGTTTTTATCCAAGGAAAATCACTATCATCATTCGAATTACTGGGAACTTTTTTAGTGATATATGCATTGATTCAAAACAATTATTATCAAAGAAAAAACTTGCCTTCCCAAGTTGAGGAATTGAATCCAAGGAAATTGAAAAGGGTCATTTAATTAAAGGTACACAACATCAATAGGAGGGCAACGATGGATTTATTAACGCTTATGCTAATCTTTGGATTAGCTGTACTGTGGGAATTGGCCACGATTAATAAGAATGTGAAAAAGATGAAGGAGCAAAATGCAGAACTAATTAATCTATATCATGATAGAAGTAAAAGAATTAAGTAAAATAGACTTTTGGCGATATAACGCAAAAAGCCTGTCATTTAGAGAGGCTTCAGACTGTAGACAATTTGAACGCTGATTGGAACGCAGGGCGGTCCGGGAGCAAATAGAAAAGGGCATGTTTTGATTGATCAAAACATGCCCTTTTTATGGATAATACGTAATCACTTCATAAGCCTTAACAATTCACTATTTTTGATTTTTTATGATAGTTCCTTTTGACATTTTATCATTATAAATTTAAAGGGAGGTTTATGTTCCATATTCTTATGAGGCTCGACAATTTCCGAAGAATCTATCAATCCATATTTTCCAAACTCTTGTTTAATCGAATCGGAATCATAAAAAAACATTTTTACCCCTTCCATTATCTCGAAATAGTCTTTATCCAGTTGTTTGCCTTTTCCAAACATTGGCGCTTCTTTTGAAATAGTAGTAAAAATCATATATCCGTTTGGCTTTAACTGCTTATAGCAATCTTTAATAAACTTATCTCTCTCACGATTATTCAATAAGTGAATAAGTGCATAACAAAATATACCATCATAACGTTTGTTATCAAAAGGCATATCGGTTACTGAACCATGAAAAATACTATTATTAAGCCCATTTTGCCTTGCCAAATCAATCGCTGTTTTTGAAATCTCAATACCTGTTACATGTATTCCGTTGTCAATAAAAACCTTTGCGTTTCTGCCATATCCAATACCAGGAATCAATATATCCTTAACTTTATTCTCAAGGAAAAAGTCCTTTGCCAAGATTGCGGAGTCTGAAGGTTCGAATCCCCACATCATTTGATTTTCTATAAAACTTGCTTCCCAGAATTCTGTCATGCCTCAATCCCCTTTACAAATATTAGCTCTTTTTCTTTGGCTGTTTTCGCATACTTTGTTGCTATTCACCAAGTAATGCGGTGTGGTTGATTTCCCCTCCATTGCTCGCTTTCCGCGGGGCGGGCGGTGAGTCTCCTCACCTGTCCCGCTGCTCCCGCAGGAGTCTCGAACTTCCGCTCCAATCAACCTTAAATCGTTTCGTTTTAAAAACAACACTCTTTACGAAAAGAGCTTTTTCCTTATGCAGTCAAGGATTCTATGCCTCCAAAAGAAATGCAGCTTCGACCAAATCCATGATGAGTCCAGCGGCCGCTTTATTGCCCTCCGCCGCCGCAATCACCAGCTGAGAAGGCGTGCTGAGTGATGTATCTCCGCATGCATATACTCCTTCAACCGTTGTTCGTCCAAATGAATCCACTTTTATCCCGCCGTTTGGAGTGATCTCGCAGCCAAGCTGTTCCGCAAAAGGAGCAGACTGTACCAAGTCCGTCACCACAATCCCTGCCTCTCTTTTGATTTCCTGTCCGTTTTGCAGCCGGATCGATGTCAGCTGCCCTCCTCTCGTTTCAAGACCTTCAATCTTCTCTTCCACGACAGTCACGTTCTGCCTAGCCAAGATATCCTTCTCCTCATCAAGCATCCGATAGCCATTTGTAAACACAATTACATCACCGCTCCAGTTTGACAGCAGTTTCCCCATATGAAAAGCCCGCTCATTTTCTGCAATCACCGCCAATGCTTGGTCCCGCATTTCCCAGCCGTCACAAAACGGACAGCTGAAAACACTCGTTCCGTATACATCCTTTATGCTTGGAATCTCCGGCAAAACATCCCGAAGACCTGTTGCGAGCAGCACTTTTTTCGCCATGTAATCCGTTCCGCCTTTCGTTTGAATCCGGAACACACCACTGGCTTTTTCAATACTCTCCACCCGCTCCTCCTTAATGGAGACGGACGGATATTTCTGGACATCCGTTCTTGCCCGCTTCTTGAACTCTGACGGCTTCACCCCATCCTGTGTGATAAATCCGTGCGACTCCTGTGTCACCCGGTTACGGGGTTTATCCTCATCAAACAAAATTGTTTTCCGTCCAGCACGCCCCATGACCAATGCGGCATTCAGTCCTGCAGGTCCTCCGCCAATAATTACACAATCCAACATATGAAACACTCCCTCTTTATAGAATCTATTAAAGACCCTTAATATCCTTAATTCGTGTAAAAAAAATTTATTTTTCTTTTTTTGTCTCATGACCATGTTTTTTTTCTATCTGCTCCGCAATGCTTTGAATCGTTCGTCCAGCCAGTTCTTTCTTCATGTTGCCTTCCGCCTCGACCATCACGCGCTCAATTAAACACTCGCTTTCTTCATGGTCAAACGCACAGTTGAACAATACCGACTGACCCTCCACCGCTTCAATAACATCCAGAAACGAAATGTCCTGCGCGCGGCGTGAAATGCTGTAGCCGCCTTTTGCCCCTGGAACGGATTCAATCAATCCAGCCTTCACAAGCTTCGTCAAAATCTTCGACAAGTACGTCGGAGACAAATCCTGCATGTACGCCAGCTGATCCACGCTTACTGCTTGACCTTTTGGTTCCATCGTTAAATGCACCATTGTATGTAGTGCATAATTGGTTGCCTTTGAATACTTCATGGATGCACCTCATAATTAAAACTATTACAGACTTTTAATATCCGTAATTGATTGTAACTCATGTTACGAAAAACCGCAAACTTTTCCACCTCACCTAACGATTGATCATCCTGCCAAAATCTTTTCTTGTAATAATTTGACTTGTTACAATCCACACGGGAAAGGAAGGCAAAAAAAAGCATGAGCCCTGTAAATATACAGAACTCATACCCTGCCGATGTTGGTTTTTACATCAGGTTATTCACCAAGCTTCTTCCGGATATCCGCTGCTACGTTCTTTAGCGCTTTCTTTGACCCCCGTTCAAGGTCGTGGTTCAATTTCCTTTCTTTGTAGCTGACAAATAAAGTATTGAGATCATAGCCTTCAGGATATAAATCGGCGGCCTTTATTTCCAGCTCGAGCCTATTGGCATGAACTTCCTTGAAGGTATCTTCGAAAAGAACGGTGACATTATTGTATGCATCCTTTTTCTTATAAACGATTGCATAGCCATTCAGATCGCTTACCTTCACTTTGTCACCGACTTCATATTCATAAGTTTCTTCCTTAGGAACGGCTGCTGGCTTCGCTTTTTTGATTTTACCTTCCTGGACACGCTCCAAGTCGTAGTCTTTATTGTCGATATAGAGCTTTGCCTTTTGCAGGACCTTTTCATGAACATTCATTTTTTTAGCTATCCAGAGGGCATTGCTTTCCCCGGATTGACCGATCAGCAGCTTGTATTTTGGCTCAAGTGTTTCACTGTTGAATTGCATGGCCGCATTCATGAAATCACTGTGTATTTCCGAATAGCGCTTGATTTCACCATAATGGGTGGTCGCAACGGTTATGCAGCCCCTCTGATAAAATCCCTCAAGGATGGCAATCGCCAATGCGGCTCCTTCATTCGGTTCCGTTCCGCTCCCGATTTCATCGAACAGCAGCAAGGAGTTATTGGTTAATGCCCCCATGATTTCCGAGATGTTTTTCATATGCGATGAAAACGTGCTCAGTGCATTTTCAATGCTTTGATTGTCACCGATATCGACGAATACCTGATCGAAGACAGCAAGTTCCGTCCCTTCTTTCCCGGCAACATGCAGCCCTGACATGACGGCCAATGTAAGGATGCCGATCGTTTTCAGTACGACTGTTTTACCCCCGGCATTAGGGCCTGTAATGATCAAGCTGCGATAGTCCTTCCCGATTTCAAAATCCAAAGGTACGCTGTCCTGCGGCAAAAGGGGATGTTTACAGCCCTTTAATTTAATATGACCATGATCATTGATTTTCGGTTCGATGGCATCCATGCTTTTACTGAACTTGGCTTTTGCAAAGATCATGTCATATTGACTGATTAACTCGATGTTTATCTTGATCGGTTTCAGCTGTTCGAAAACCGTTCCCGATAATGTGGCCAAAAGTTGATACTCTTCCATCGATTCCTCCGCTTTTAAACTGGCCAATTCTACATTCAATTTCGTCACCGAGGCAGGTTCGATGAACACGGTAGCCCCTTTTGCCGATACTTCCACGATCGTTCCGGACACTTGATTTTTATAGGAGGCTTTGATCGGGATGGTGTAGCGATCATCCTTTTTACTGATGAAAAATTCCTGAATGAACTCTTTATTGGCTCCGCTCTTCAAGAACTTATTCAGCCGTTCCTCTATTTTACTTTCTGTCTTGATGATTTGGTTCCTGATCCGTTTCAGGTCCTTGCTTGCTTCGGAAACAACAGCATTTCCTTTTATGGTGAATTGGATTTCTTCTTCAATGCTCCTGAATTCAGTCATGGAGCGGGCATAGGCATGCAATGTTGGTGCAAAGAACTCTTTATCGGTCATGAATTTCTTGATATTCCTGCAGCCTCTTAAAAAATCTGCTATCGCCACTAACTCTGACGGCTCCAAAATCATTCCTTTTTCCAGTTTGTCGATATGGAGTCCAATATGTGAAATGCCTTTCAAGGGAATATGGCTTTCTGCATTCAGTAAGTTCCTTGCCTCCGTTGTCTCGTTCAAACGATTTTTAACGACTTTCAAAATGCTGCTCGGCTTAAGCTGATCCAATAACGCTTTTCCTAAACCGCTTACGCAATGATTTTTCACCATTTCCTTGAGTTGGATATATTGTAATTTTTCATAAGTCATTGTATTCATCTCATGATCCTCCTTGAATGAGTGAGTGATAAATTCCCGAATCCAAAAAATGCCCGCAATAGTCCCCCTACCTTTACAAATGAACAAGCCATTTGAGTAGAAAGCTCCTGCGGGCACGGCCTTATAAGGACCTAAAATCGATAACAAATTGGGCAGCTCGAATAGACCTGCGTACACAAAAAAGCATGATAGGACAAATCCCACCATGCTTTTCGCCGTAACACCTGCATGTTACACGATTTATGGAAAAGGAAGCAGTCTTAAGGTAGGTATTCACAATGCAGAATTGCACTGTAAAAAAAGGCATACTTAATGCACTGACATATCAGTGATTAAATACCTTATTCAACTAAATTAGTTGATACCTACTCCCGACATAAAACACCACACCTTTTCTTAGATTGGAATTAACATACCATATAAGTAAGAAAGAGTCAATTACTTTTTACCATTTTCCAAAGTTTTATTTTGGGTGGTGATGTAATGGATCATTCTAGTCAAAAAAAAATGGAGCCAAGCCCATGTTTTTCACTCTTCAATAGCTCCCCTTTTCATTGTCTGAATATTTACTTTAAAATTGGGGTATGTTATCCTTATATTAACATAAACTGAAAACAGCCCCATGCGCTAACATGAGGCTGACAACTAGCAAGAGTGGTTGGTCACAACTAACTTAATTAATCGTCAGAAGAAGAACCATTGCCATCTTGGGAGGATGAGTGGTTCTTTTTCCGTTTCTTGGCGAACATAGACAGGATAAGACTGGTTGCTACAGCAACAAATATCTCTTTACCCATATCTGTAATTAAGTTCAATAAGAAATGAATCAAGCGGTCACCTCCTTTCCCATCTATCATTAGGTGGAAAAGAAAAACTGTGACCTACCACTCTATCCTCAGTTGTCCTTCTATTTTATCACACATTTCCTATAGTGGTAATTATATACAAATAAAAAAAGAAGGCTTTTAGCCATTAAAAATAGGGATTATCCAGTGGATAATCCCCTTCGCGGTTTAAGCTTCATCACTCATTATGAGAGGGACTGTTTTCCCTTCATTCACGTTAATCAATCCATGGTCGGTTATTTTCAGGGCCGGGCTGACAGGAAGCGATAAGGTGCTTAATGACATGATGACATTATAGTGTTCGTAGCCTAACGATTTTAGTGCATCTGTCAGGTGCTGAACTTGCCTTGATACGATGTCCATTGGCTCTTCGGAAAGGATTCCCCCTACCGGAAGAGGAATCATGGATAGGACCTTGCCGTCTTCAACGCAGCAGACTCCGCCTTGCTTCCTTATGACTTCGTTAGCGGCCATCATCATATCCTGCTTATTATGGCCAATCACCAAAAGATTATGGTTATCATGCGAATAGGTTGTGGCGACCGCTCCACGCTTCAATACATCGCCGGTGATCAATCCGTGCGCCCGATTACCGTTTTTCCCATATCGTTCGAATGTGGCGATTAAACCATAAGGGCTTTCTTCCCAGCATAATTGACCATTCTTCCCATCTAAATGATCATGGGTTTCAGATGTGAAAGTAGAACCATTCTGCACGTTTATGATCCTGCACTTGCTGCGTTCAAGCTTATCCGGGATTGTGATGGTAAAATCGTTTTCCGTAAGTTCCGCAAGCTTCACACTTTGATAGAAATGCTCAGGAAATTGTCTTTCTTTCACTTCTTGTACATATGGCCGTGAAGATTCATAAACGAGCTCACCTGTTTTGTATACTTGTTCAATTTCAAATGTTTCCAAGTCCGATAGCAGCAGGAAGTCTGCCGTTTTTCCAGGTGCAATGGCACCCCGGTCATACATCCTCATCCGCTGTGCAGGTGTATAGGTGCATGCATATATCGCTTTTTCCGGTGTCATCCCCATTTGAATGGCTTTCTTTAAAAGGACATTCAGATGTCCCCTGTTTTGGAAAGAGTCGGTCATGACATCATCAGTGACAAAGCAGAAATGCTCATCCACTTGATTTTCCTTCAAGTAATCTATTACTTCTTCAGTCATTGATTTTTCTTGGATCTCAATGAACATCCCGGCAGCGATCCTCGCATCCATCCCTTCCACGGTCTGGTGCGTATGATCGGAATTCACTCCGGCATAAACAATCTTCTGCAAGTCCAAGTCGAGCAGCTTTGGAACGTGCCCTTCTATGATCAGATCTGGATAACGAGAACGGATATGGGACAAAATCTGATTCGTTTTGCAATCCGGATCGGTTATGACCTCATAGTAATTCATGATCTCGCCAAGACATTTAATGTCCTCGGTTTGCATCAATTCATCTATATCATCTATTTCGATAGAACCGCCTGTTGTTTCCATCGATGTGGCAGGAACGGAACTCGGGATGGCATAAAACATATCCGCTACGCAATCTTTACTAGCTTTGATCATTTCCTTCACACCGGAAATTCCGAAAACATTGGCCATTTCATGCGGTTCCGGCACGATCGTCGTCACGCCATTCTTGATTAACCCGTAGGAAAAAGTCGCAGGCGTCACCATCGTACTTTCAATGTGGAGATGGATATCGATCAGGCCTGGAATCATATACTTCCCCTGCCCATCGACGATTCGATCCGACTCGAAGGCATCCAATTCCCGGTCTCCGATATAATAGAACTTTCCATCCTTGATGGCAGCATTCCCTTTAATAAATCTTTTAAAATAGCTGTTAAACACGTTGATATCTCTTACAACCATATCCATTCGCATAACTTACCCTCCTAAGCTAGTCAACAAGCACCATCTGGTTTTTCGGAATTTCAAGGATGATTTCCTGACCCGTCAGATAGGATTCCGCCATTTCCTTGTTCACGGTGAAATCCCCTATTGGAGTTTCAACGACATATTGATAGCTTCTTCCCAGATAGGTACTTACCTTAACCCGGCCAGATAAACTATTTTCCTGAACAGCTCCAGTGTTATCTTTTTCCTTGATCAACAGATCGTCCGGCCTGATGGCGCCCACTTTTCCCGTTGCATTGGTCATCTGGGCATCCTTGTTCAGCACAAATGAGTATCCGGATTTGTTCAGTTCAATTTTACCGTCATGATCTGTCCGCTTATCGAACTCAATGAAGTTCTTGAAGCCGATGAAGTCTGCGACAAATCTGGTTTCAGGATATTTGTAAATGGTCGCAGGATCACTAAGCTGCTCGATGATCCCTTTATTCATGATCGCCACCTGGTCGGATATCGAGAAGCATTCTTCCTGGTCATGGGAAACATATACGGTTGTAATTCCCAGCTCTTGTTGGATACGGCGGATCTCGACCCTCATATTCACCCTTAAGTTGGCATCAAGATTACTCAATGGCTCGTCAAATAATAGGATGTCCGGTTCAATCACCAGCGCCCTTGCAATCGCAACCCGCTGCTTTTGGCCTCCGGAAAGCTCTTGGGGATATCTCTTTTCAAACCCTTTTAAATTAACGATCTCAAGCACATTCATTACTTTTTTTTCGATTTCACTTTTAGAAATCTTTCTGAGACGGAGACCGAATGCAATGTTATCGAATATCGACAAATGCGGAAATAATGCATAGTTTTGGAACACAAAGCCAAAATTCCGCTTGTTGACGGGCACTTTCGTATAGTCCTTTTCCTTGAATAAAAACTTTCCTTCGTTCGCCTGTAAAAACCCGGCAATTAAACGCAGGGTCGTCGTTTTCCCACAGCCGCTCGGGCCAAGAAGGGATACCAGTTTCCCTTTTTCAATCTCAAGATTGAAATCTTTTAATATATTCTGTTTGTTATATGCTACAGATATATCTTGTAAAGTGAATAAAGCCATCCATCATTACCTCCTTATCGTTTTGTGAAATAAGACAATCCCATGAGCCGTTCTACTATAAACATGAAGAAAGCCGTTATGAACATGAGTAATACGGAAATGGCCGAAATGGTAGGATCGAAGTAGTTCTCTACATACGTCAGCATTTGAATCGGAAACGTGCTTACTCCAGGGCCTGTCATATAAACTGAAATGTCTACATTATTGAAGGATTCCAAGAAGGCGATCATGACTGCCGCAAGAATTCCTGATTTTATATTCGGAAGGACGACTGTAAAGAATGTGCCCAGTTTACTGGCGCCGAGACTCTCCGCCGCTTCTTCAATGGAAAAGTCAAAGTTTGATAAGCTTGAAGAAATCACGCGGATGATGAACGGCAGCATGATAACAGTATGTCCCACAAACAGTGCCGCATAAATCGGAAGCTGATAAGCCCCCACAATATAACGTAAAAACGCAAAGCCGAGCACAATTCCCGGTATTAAAATGGGAGAAACGAAAAATGCATTAATCACGCTTTTCCCTTTGAAATCAAACCGGCTTAATGCATAGGCAGCCGGCACTCCCAGTAACAGTGCCAGAAGATTGCCTGCCAGTGAAACAAGGATGGACGTTTTAAAAGCGACCAAAAACATTTCCACATTAAAAATATTTTCATACCATCTTAAAGAAAACTCTTCTGGCGGGAACTTCAAAATATTTCCGCCTTCGAATGACGTAACGGATATGATAAGCAAAGGCCCTAGTAAAAAAAGGAACACCAGGAGAGTAAACAGGGCCAATCCTCGATTTTTTTCCTGCATACACCTCTACCCCTTTGGATTTAATTTTTTTGCCAAACCATTCATGATCGATATGATAAGGACTGTCACCGCAATCATGATGGTAGCGACAATCGATGCCACTTGCCATTCGTTCAATGTAATCGCGTTTTGATAAAGAAATGTTGAAATGACCCGTTGTTTCCCGCCTAATAAAGCAGGCGTTGTATAGGCCGTGAAGCTCCCTACAAAAACAAGGATGCTGCCAATGACCAAACCTGGGACCGAAAGCGGGATGACCACTTTTGAGAATACGGCCAACCTTGATGCTCCAAGGCTCTCCGCCGCTTTTAATAAGTCCGTTTCGATGTTCTCCATCACACCCACCAGCGTCACGATGATCAATGGCAGGAATAAATGGACCAATCCGATGATGATGGCCGTAGGGGTGTACAAAATATCAAGCGGCTTTTCAATCAAGCCCATGCCCATGAGCAATTTATTCACCACACCATTTTTACCGATGATCACCATCCAGCTGAATGAGCGGACCACAGGGCTTGTCAATAGCGGGAAGATCGTCAGCAAAAGCATGATGGCTTTTTTTCGTTGTTTCAGTTTTGAAATATAATAAGCTGCTGGAAATCCTAATAGAATGCAAATGATTGTCGTGAACAGACTCACCCTAAGTGTCGTCAGCAGAATTTCAATAAAGTATCGATCTTGGAAAAAATCAAGATACCCTTGTATGGAAAAGCCGCCGCTTTCATTAAAAAATGTCGTGCCAATCGTCATTAGGATTGGAATGATCATGAAAACCGTTAAAAATAGAACGCCTGGAAACAGCAACAGGTATAGATAGCGTTTTTTCACCTCGGAACCCCCTGTTCGTATGATTTATGAATTGATTATGCGAATGAACAGGTCGAAAAACGCTTCCGCATCGACATCCAGACAAACATGCGCATTTGGCGGCTTCATCAGCCTATTTTGAAAGTCGCAAACCATCTGTCCGTCACAAAGCTCACTCTTTGTTTCAACATCCACATAATATTCTTCTCTGGTGACAAGATCTTCTTGCAAAGCAATGGCAACAGCCAATGGATCATGCATCGCACATGCCCATATACCGTTACGTTCAAAATACCTTTTCCGATAATCTGAAGTACTTTCCCTTATATAGTCGGCAAGTTCAAGGTTTTGAATCAATTGGATATGCTCTTCACCCAATAGAACCTTTCTCGTGACATCAAGACCAACTTGCGTGATGGACGTGAATCCCGCCTGTAAAACGATTTTGGCTGCTTCAGGATCGACATACGTGTTATATTCGGAGGTTGGCGTGACATTGCCGACACCTTGAACGACTCCGCCCATGAAAATGACTTCTTTAACGAGCTTGGTGATTTGCGGACATTTTTTCACCGCTAATGCCAAATTCGTAAGAGGTCCCGTCATGACAAGCGTCACTTCACCAGGAAAATTCAAAATGGAATTGATGATGAAATCAGAAGCAAATCCATCATCAGGCCGCTTTTTGACTGGCACATCCTTCAAGGCTCCGCCAATCCCGTCTTCGCCATGGACCCGGTGTTCAAAAAAGGGGCTCCTGATAATTGGGCTATCTGCCCCCTTTATGACTGAAATGTCCTGTTCACTCAATAAATCCAATATTTTGCATGTATTCAAGGTGGCCGTATCAAGTGATACATTCCCGTTCACTGTCGTTACCGCCAATATGTCGAATTGACGGCTTTTCACAGCAAGGATGATCCCAATCGCATCATCTATTCCAGTATCCACATCAAGAATCATTTTTTTCTTCATCAAGCACACCTCGTTTCTTTCTTAGTGTGTAAGCTCACGGTTCCAACGATCGATCCATTGTTTAGAGTCTTCATTTACAAACTTCATGTCCAATACACGCAGGCTGTTAATGACGTCATCTCCATAGGTTAAGCCTTTCGCTTCCGTTTCAGAGAGCTTGACTTCCGTATTGACAGGAGAATCCACTTTCGCTTTCGCTGATTTTTCCTGAACTTCCTTGCTTAAGATGTAATTCATGAATTCGCCGGCCAATTCTTTTTGATCGCTGGCTTTAACAATATTCACCGTATTCATCACTGCGTAGCCGCCTTCTTCAGGGGAAATGAACTTGGCATTGGGAACGGCTTCCTGTAAATCGCCAAAATACATTTCCATGATCGGGCCTGCAGCGATTTCCCCTTGTGAGAACATGTTGACGAACTCTGATGTTTGCCCATATTCCTTAACCGCATTCGGCATGATTTCTTTCATTTGATTGAAGGCTTTATCTTCATTGAACTCTTCACTTCCGCTAACTTTTGAAGCGGCATCCAAAAACATCGGTCCAGTTGTTGAAGTGATGGATGGGATCGTGATCTTCCCTGCCAAATCCTTGCTCCAAAGATCTTTCCAAGAGGTGATCGGTTTACTCACTTCATCGGGATTATAGGCAATGCCAAATTGTGCAATCGTATAGGCTGGTCCAAAGTCATCGCCATTCGGCGCTTTTGCTTTGTCGTATATCTTATCAATATTCGGAATTTTGCTATGGTCCACTTTCTCAAATAACCCTTCATCGATGCCCTGCTGTGCATAGTAGTCGGATAAATAGATAACATCCACATCGCTATTCGCTTGGCGTACTTTGTTCAATCGATCTGCATTATTTCCTGAATCAACAACAATCTTTACATTATGCTTCTTTTCAAATGGCTCATAAACTTCCGGACGGAAGAAATCATCGGCGAATCCCCAAGTGGAAACGACTAATTTGGCTGGTTTTTCCTTACCATCCTCTTTTGAAGAGCATGCAGCTAAAACTAATGTGAAAAGCGATAACATCATCAATATTTTCTTCATCATTCAAACCTCCAAAATTATATTGTTTAAATTTTCCTTTTTACTAATATAAATGTAAAAAAAAGACAATCTTAAATAGAATAGAAATTCTACCCAAGATTGTCTTTTCTTTGTAAACAAAGATAAAACTTATCCTTTGGTTCTCCAGTGGCGTTCCCTCCAGATAAATCCGAAGTGAAATCCATTTATATGATTAGATGATTTTTTCCTTCAATACAATATTGGTGAATGCCAGCTGCGTCGCTGAGTCATAATCCCTCAGGACAGCTTCAATATCCCAATTCGTTTGCGTTTCCAGCTTTTGTTTCAGTTTCTTTTTATAAAGCAGGGACATATGGAAGTCAACCTCCTGCTTCAGGCTGGGAACTTCCCCTTCCAAAGCTTCAGAGCGCGGGGCACGTCGATGTTTGGCCTGGAATGTAATCACATTCTGCTCAACAGTGACCTTCAGCAGCGTCGTACCAAAGCCGAACAATTCCTTCGATACCTCATTATACATATGAGAAAGCACTTTCTTCGTTTCGTTAGAGTTTATCGGTAAGATGACTATCACCTGCCAAACTATCGTTTGAAGTAATTATATATACTTTTTCTTTTTTGCACAAGATAATATTCGGATTTCACACAAAAAAAATGTTTTTTTTAATTAAATAGCACATTTACTCTCCAATACACGAATTATAAAAATAAGCATGTGGGAATTTCAATATACTTATATAACTTAATATCCAATCCAGCACTTCTATTAATGAAAACTTTTTCAGAGAAATAAGCGCAAGATTGAAAACAATTGATATAACCTTGCACCGTATTGAAAACGCTATCATATGGATTTAATATAGCTAGTATAGAGCGATCAAAAATAGAGAGTATCAAAGGCTCGTTAAATGAGGGAGGAATTATTATGAAGAAAGCTTTTGAGAAAGCGCAACAATTCGGTAAGTCTTTTATGCTCCCGATTGCCGTTTTGCCAGCGGCCGGTTTATTGCTGGGAATTGGCGGTGCTCTTTCCAATCCAAATACAGTTGAGGCTTATCCTTTTTTAGACTTTGCTTGGCTGCAGGCCATTTTCACGATCATGAGTTCTGCAGGAAGCATCGTATTCGGCAATTTGCCGGTCATTTTTGCCGTAGGTGTTGCAGTAGGATTGGCACGTTCGGATAAAGGGACCGCAGCGCTGGCAGCCATGATTGGCTACTTCGTCATGAACAGTTCAATAAATGCACTGCTTCAAATAAACGGCGAACTTGCCAAAGAGAATTTGGCAGGTGCCGGACAGGGAATGGCGGTCGGGATCCAAACACTGGAGACCGGTGTGTTTGGCGGTATCGTAGTAGGTATCGTTGCCGCACTTTTACACAATAAATATAATAAAATTCAGCTTCCGCAAGTTTTAGGGTTTTTCGGTGGTTCCCGTTTCATTCCGATCATCGTTTCCTTCGCGTCCATCTTGGTTGGAGCCGTTCTTTTTATCGTGTGGCCTTATTTCCAGCTTTTCATAAACCAATTAGGTGCGCTGGTAACGAGCACAGGTACAATCGGGACTTTCTTTTACGGATTCATATTACGGATGCTCGGGCCTTTAGGGTTGCACCATATTTTCTACCTTCCCTTCTGGCAAACGGCTTTAGGCGGAACGATGGAGATAAAAGGGCAGATTGTAAGCGGGACCCAAAATATCTTCTTTGCGCAATTGGCCGATCCGACTACCGTCAAGTACTATGAGGGTGTTTCCCGGTTCATGTCCGGCCGGTTCATCACGATGATGTTTGGTTTACCCGGCGCTGCACTGGCCATTTATCACTGCGCTAAACCTAAAAATAAGAAAGTCGTGGCCGGCCTGCTTCTTTCAGCTGCCTTGACCTCTTTCTTAACAGGCATCACCGAACCGCTTGAATTCAGTTTCCTATTTGTCGCCCCGATCCTTTATGTTATTCATGCCTTGTTTGACGGACTTGCCTTCATGATGGCAGATATATTCAATATAACGATCGGTCAAACCTTTTCTGGAGGATTTATTGATTTTACTTTATTCGGGATACTCCAGGGTATCAGTAAAACAAACTGGATTTATGTACTGTTCGTCGGCATTCCATGGTTTTTCCTATACTACTTCACTTTTAAATTCTTGATCAGGAAGAAGAATTTGAAAGTGGTCGGCCGTGAAAATGATGAACAGGCCGCCGTTACACAAGTAACCGCATCAGAGAGAACCCAAACCATCGTCAATGGTTTAGGCGGACAGGAAAATATCGATATAGTCGACTGCTGTGCAACCCGTCTGCGCGTCACTGTAAAGGATGAATCGTTGGTGAAAGAAGACGTCATTAAACAAACCGGTTCAAAAGGTGTCGTAAAAAAAGGAAATGGCATTCAAATAGTATACGGTCCCCAAGTGACGATCATCAAAAATGAAGTGGAAGAATACTTGGGTCATTAAGAACATAGATAACGATAAGGACGTGTTAAACATGCAACAGGTGCTGGATAAAATTCACAAAAGCTTAATTGTATCATGTCAAGCATTGGAGAATGAGCCGCTGCACAGCTCGTTTATTATGGGGCGCATGGCCATTGCTGCCAAGGAAGGCGGTGCGAAGTGCATTCGCGCAAACTCTGTAGCTGACATAATGGAAATCAAGAAAAATGTGGACCTTCCAGTCATAGGGATCATTAAACAGGTGTATGGACAAAACGATGTCTACATCACTCCCACCATGGCCGAAATTGATGCATTGATGGAAACCAAAGCGGAAATCATTGCGACGGATGCTACATCCCGGGTAAGACCGGACGGTAAGACGTTAAAGCAGTTTTATGGTGAAATAAGAGCAAAATATCCGGATGTTTTACTAATGGCGGATGTATCCACCATTGAGGAAGCTATATTCGCTGACGATCTAGGATTCGATATCGTAGCGCCCACTTTATACGGCTATACGGACGAAACGTTCGGCCAGAAAATATATCAGGATGACTATGCTGTGCTCAAAGAGATCGTAAAAGCAGTGAAAAGAGCGAAAGTGATCGCTGAGGGAAATGTCATAACACCGGAAATCGCCCGCTCTGTATTGGATATGAATGTCCATGCAGTAGTAGTGGGCGGTGCCATTACCAGACCGCAGCAAATCACTAAAAGATTCGTGGATGCCATCCAAGAATAGAACGCTGCACATAGTAATGAAAGACCCAGACTGGAAACAGTTTGGGTCTTTTTTACGATTCATGGATCATTCGGTTATTGACGTCCCTAATGGATACATTAAACTATGAATACATATAAGAAATTTGAAATGGGTGGTCAAATGGAATATCTCGCAGAAAACCTCATATATGGCATTGAGTGCAGCATGGACAAATTCACCAAAACAGAAGAAGAATTGGCCAATTACATTCTGCAGCGCCCTGAAGAAGTAAGTCAGTTAACCATTAGTCAAATAGCTAAAAAGCTTCATATTTCACCTGCAACCATTACACGTTTTTGCCAGAAATTAGCCTTTTCCGGGTTCAATGAGTTCAAGCATGAGTTAAAAAGGTTCGTGGATCTCCGCAATACACCGAAAAATATGAAGAACATCAAGCAGGTGGATTATTTCGCTAAACTGTATCAAGATCACTTAGGTATCATTGATAATACCTTTCATATAACCACATATGACGATATCCAAAAAGCTGTATCTTACCTTACACAGGCAAATAAGATTCATGTTTATGGAATAGGGAGTTCAGGTATAGCGGCCCAGGAGTTCAAGTCCAAGTTTTTCCGTATCGGCTTAACTGTTGAAGCCATTACAGATCCCCATCAGTCAATGATGGATGCAGCTTTAAGTAACGAGAATAGCGTCGTCATCGGCATTTCCATTTCCGGAACAACGAAAGAAGTGATTTCTGCAGTTAAAATTGCAAAGAAGCAAGGCTCACGTATCTTGATCTTTACTGGAGATAAGAAGTCCGAGCTCTCACAGCTTGGCGATATATCGCTATTGGTCACGAGCAAGAACAGCATGCATATGGGGCAAAACATTTCTCCATTGCTTCCGCTGCTATTACTTTTTGATTTAATATATACAGAGTTGGTCGCTAAAGATTATAAAAAAAGGATAAGCATCAGGGAAAAGACTTTAAAGGTATTGACCGAGAACAACTGACTGTTAAAAAAGTGCATTACTTACCAATGCACGAATCATATAAAAAATTGCATCGCCAATGCTTGGATGTTACTAGCATTGGGATGCAGTCCACTTTATATATTCCTTTTAAACTAAATTCCTTATGACTGGCATGGAACGCTCTTGGAGCCTCTCGGAAAGAAGACTATACGCAACTACTTTATTCTTGTACTGTTTGACTACATCCACATGGTCGTTGTAAATGTACACAAATAATCGAACATCGTTTTTTCCTCTTTTAGTATCAATCATTATTGGAATCCCACTGTTTTCTGGATGTAAAAACAATTGCTCGTTCCCTGGGAATATATGATTCTTTTTCAAGAACTTAGCTTCGTTAAAATAATTAATGACTTGAACTTTGTCTTCACCCTCCAAACGATTTCCATCATAGGTTACGATTGCATTCGCGCCACTAATTTCCGAATGTATTTTAAATTTACTCAGAATCCAATTCACTGCATCGGTTGGTAGGCAGGTAACTAATAATTTAAGCAAACCTAAGATAATAGTCAAAATCAATACAGGCACTGTCATATTTCATCATCTCCGCTACGTTATAATTTAAGGCTGTTTTCGCATACTTTGTTGCTATTTACCAAGTAATGTAGTGTGGTTGATTACCCCTTCAGATGCTCGCTTTCCGCGGGAGTCTCGCACTTCCACTCCAATCAACCTTAAATAGTCTCGGTTTAAAAACAACAATCTTAACGAAAAGAGCCTAATTTAAAGTTTAATTGAAAGAGGCGGTCAGTTTTTCTTTGAAGTGACCGTTCTAATTTCACCCAGCTTGCAATAGTGATTTTTTCACGAATCAATCAGTATTCTTTTCGTTCACATTTTCGCCACATATGTGAACAAATTCACAATTCCCCACAAATAGAGTATGTCTTGTAAATCACTCGTACAAAACATGATCTTTTTACAATTAAGCCTTTATTTCTATCCATTTTGATATGCTATCATAATAATAATTCACGTGATATCTTAGGCTAATTTTATTACGAAGTAGACGATGCCCACAGTTAAAATTAGGGCAAGACCCATATAAATATAACTAAGGTTCAACAAATTCCCTCTCGTTGCTGCGGAATAATCACTATCACTCTTCCCCGCTAGCGAAAGGGTCCCAACCAGGGCAACTAAACTAATGGCTACTACTAATATTATACTTATCGTCATGATCCAATGCCTCCCCATATTATTATCCATTTCCTTGAGCCATTTCAAATTATTCCGATTCTCATCGTATATCGTAGTGAAACTACACAAAAAATCGTTCCTGATTGGCAGGTCGATCGCTCATCGTAAATATATTAGAAAACCCTACTTCTCTATAATAAAAGAACAACCAATTTTAGGACCATCCAATTAAGTGAAATTTCCACCATCCACTTGCTGAATTCTTCCGTTCATATACATAGAAAGGAGCAAAGACTATTGTTTTAGAGATGAGGATGCTTTCTAAACATGATTCTATTCCAAGACTTTAGGCAAAAGGGTTCCATCTAAAAGGTAAAACAAAGTTGATTGGAGAGAAAGGCGCGAGACTCCTGCGGGAAAAGCGCGTCTAGGGGAGACCCCGCAGGCGCGAAGCGTCGAGGAGGCTCCCGGACCGCCCGCCGAAAGCGAGTGCCTGGAGCGGAAATCAACGTTCAATTGTACAAGCCATAAAGTTAGTAGATAAAAGGGGTTGGAAAATATCTCTTTCATCAATGATGGTTCCGAACAAAGCAACACCTCCAAATCTCAGGTAGGTTTTCACCAAAATTTTATAGCAGAAGTTGATTGGAGAGAAAGGCGCGAGACTCCCTGCGGGAAAAGCGTGGCCAGGGGAGACCCCGCAGGCACAAGCCGAGGAGGCTCCCGGACCGCCCGCGGAAAGCGAGTGCCTGGAGCGGAAATCAACGTTCAATTGTACAAGCCATAAAAAGACTGTAGACAAAAGAAGCTCTTTCTTACTGATAAAACAAAGTTGATTGGAGAGAAAGGCGCGAGACTCCTGCGGGAAAGCGTGGCCAGGGGAGACCCCGCAGGCGCGAAGCGTCGAGGAGGCTCCCGGACCGCCCGCGGAAAGCGAGTGCCTGAAGCGGAAATCAACGTTCAATTGTACAAGCCATAAAAAGACTGTAGACAAAAGTTGGTCGAAAAACATAACTTTCATCAAATGATATGCCTGAACAACTGACCCAAAACAACACCTTTAACTCCTCGGGTATGATTCCTAACTAAAGTTTATAAATAGTTGATTGGAACGGAAGGCGCGATTCGTCGAGGAGGCTCCCGGACCGCCCGCCGAAAGCGAGTGCCTGGAGCGGAAATCAACGTTCAATTGTCCAAGCCATAAAAAGACTGTAGACAAACTCATTGAAATCGAGTTTGTCTACAGTCTGAGAAGACCCTTATAAACTTTTTACAGCCTCTGCAAACCTTTTGATGCCTTCGTGAATGGAAGCCTCATTTTCCCTTGCAAAAGTAAAGCGTACATATTCCTTATTTGTACCTAATGTTGAACCAGGAACGTATATAACTCCTCTTTTGATAGATTCCTCCAGTAACTTTATTTCGTTCAAAGGCACCTTCAGCTTACACCACAAATGAATTCCACCATTTGGCGAAAAATACTCAACTTCTTTAAGCAGGAATTCGTTCAGACTCGAAACTATTGCATCCCTTCTTTTTTCTAGCTGCTCTCTTAAATAAGTAATATGGGCAGGAAAATATTCTGAATCCAAGAAATCATTTGCTATCCATTGAGTGAAGGAGCCATGGCCGAAGTCAACCTGCTGCTTAGCATCAGACAGTCTCTCTATAACTTGTTTCGGTCCTATTATCCAGCCAATTCTTAAGCCAGAAGCAACAATTTTTGACAGAGAGCTTATATATAAAACATTTCCGTTGTTGTCCATCGATTTAAGAGTAGAGATTTTTTCCCCAGAAAAGGAAGTTAAACTATAAGGATCGTCTTCTACAACCGGTATTCCATATTCGGATGAAATCTCTAGAATCCTTTTACGTCGGTTGATATGAAGTACAGTTCCTGTTGGGTTTTGAAAAACAGGGTTCAAAAATATCATCCTGATTCGATGTTTTTTATGTAGTGCTAGTAAATCCTCTGGGTTGATGCCATCCTTATCAACTGGTAAAAGAAAAGTCCTTAGTCCTGCGGATTGAAAAATGGGAAGGTTGTAACCGTATGATGGATCTTCCAATGCAACGGCATCGCCTGGCTTTAGCAAGCATTGGACAACGAGATGTATGGCTTGTTGTGCACCAGAGGTAATGAGTATGGAAGATGGATGAGTATCAATTTTTCTATACTGTTTTACATGATTAGTAATTGTGTCCCTTAAAACTGCATTGCCCTGGGGGTGATCATAACCTAAACTTCCAATAAAGGACCTATTCGAAATGATTTCACGTAAGGATTGGACCGGAAATAAGTCCTCTGATACCTCCCCACTAGCTAAGTTTATTAGATTATTTCCTTCCGTTTCTTTACGTATTCTTTGGGTTACCGGCAAATTAGGTAAAAATGAACCAGCTTCGATGTATCTATTCCAACTAGGCATACGTTTTCTGTTGATTCCCCATATATCCTTGCTGATCATCGTTCCGCTTCCTTTTTTTCGTTCAACTAACCCATTTGCTTCCAATTCATCATAAGCTGCTACAACTGTACTTCTGTTAACCCCCAGTTCATGTGCCAAGAAGCGCTCAGAAGGTAACGGCTTATCTAGTAAAAATGTTCCATCAGCAATACCACTCTCAATATAACCAGCTATTTGTTTATATAAAGGCTTCTTGGATTTTCTATCCGTTCTCCATTCCATAAGCTACATCCTTTAAATTGGTTTTGTTAAAAGCGTTCCAAATTATTGGCTTTTTTATCTACTTATTCATTCCCTTAAATGATAAAACCTTTTATATCAGTATAATCCTAGGCCGGGATTATTGCACTCTTAGGTTGGAAGCTATACCATTTTTCAAGCTCCAGTTTTTTATTAAGGCTGTTTCCGCATACTTTGCTGCCATTTTCCAAGTAATGTGGTGTGGTTGATTTCCCCTCCAGATGCTCGCTTTCCGCGGGGCGGGCGGTGAGCCTCCTCGGCGTAAACGCCTGTGGGGTCTCACCTGTCCCGCTGCTCCCGCAGGAGTCTCGCACTTGCGCTCCGATCCACTTTAAATCGTTTCGTTTTAGAAACAACAATCTTTACGAAAAGAGCCTTTATTAATAATTGGATTTTCCTCATTGAATAGAAACGGCCTTCATTCTTTAAAAGGAATGAAGGCTATCGTTACATTTTTAACTATGCAAACTTCCCTTCAGCCAGGGACGATTCCGATAATGGCCGATCGGGATTTGGATCAGGCTCGTTTTTCCTTGAGGACCACCACCGATCTTGTAAAGTTCATCACACATTTCCACATCAAAGCCGAGCAGCGGGTGCCCGTTCATTCCGAGGGCTGACGAAGCTAGCAGTAATTTCTGAACGAGCATCCCCGCCTCCATTTGCTGGATGCGGTATCCTCTATATCCAAGTTGCGTTTTGGAATGCTCCCGCTCGCCAACTACATGTATGCAGATTGGCACTTGCTGAAAATTCATGATATCGAGGGACATTCCGTATTGCAATCGGAGCCGCTGATCTCCCGATTGTATCTGTTGCAATGTATGTGTCGTGCTGTCGTAATGGTATGCACCATCTTGTATGTCTTCCACATTATACAAACAAGCATATAATGAAACGCGATGTTCATCGTTCCCGTTTTTTCCATCCAAGTCATTTCGATAGGAGAACGAAGCGGTTGCCTCCTGCAGGAGAGAAGCCAGCTGCCATTGACTGACTTTCCCGAGTGCGAAGTCCATTTCAGGTGAAAACCGCTTCCGGCAAACTGATGCCAAGTCATAGGACAGCCGCTTCACGATAGGAAGGGCTACAATATTTCCTTCGGATTTCGTCCCATTCTTCGGACTGATCCTCCGGAATGATTGGGTGGATTCGATCATGGATGCTGCATTCAGTTTAGTCAGCATCGGAAATTCCCTGATTCTTTGCGACCGAACATAGTGTTCAGGCTGAATGACCGTCAATTCCGGCAATAATTCTGTCGAAGTGACAGGTCCATTACTATTACTTTCATCCGTACACCAAAACGCGGGGTCTGCCGATAAGGGGATCATCGCATATGTGCTCTCTTCCTCATCGGAAAGCCCGAGAAGGTGATTGATGGCTCGATCAAGGAACTGGAAGCACACCCCAGCGGCGATTCCAAACCGTTTCGCCACTTCGAGCAACTGTCCAAGAAGCACGCCTGCATCCAGACCTTGCAGACGATATGAAAAGTTATTATATTTGTAGAAGTTTTTCCAAAACATCGTCGATACAAAAACCGTGCCAAAGCATGCGGACATATCAAAGTTTTCACCAAGGGCTTTTGTTATATATGAATCAAAATTCCCTTCCCGCAGCAATACCAGCCGGTGGTGTGCCGCATCATAATGGTATACACCAGCAGGTAATCCCTCCATCTTCAAGTACACGTACAATTCGCTTGGATACAAAGCTCCCCCTGATGGTGGAAAACGCCGGAATGACTGCATGAGGTCCGCAGATTCCGAGGAGCTCGATACCTGACTGACTTGGGTCAGGCCATATGCATACCAGAGGAAATGACCGATTCCTTTAAGGTCCTGTTTTGAAGGCCCGCTGCAACCCTCCAGCGTCAGCGGCACCTCCAGTGATAGCGGAAAAACAGGCAAGTCATGGTAAAGCTTATACGTCAGCGGTGCATCCTCCCAATCCACTTCCCAATCCGGCGGACTTGCCTTTTCGATATCAAAATGCAAATTGTGCAAAAATGCTTCTAGACTCATCCTCCAACCTCCTAAATCACCGCTTATGGAAAAGGATGCGGATGCGGATTAAGCTGTTCGAATTCAAGCCGCCGTTCAGCATACCCAAGTTCCATCGGAACCCTCAGTATTCTCTCAAGCCCCGTTATGCGGGTAAGATGATGGCCGAATGTCATCGGCAGCATCCCCGGTATCAGCACTTTCACGCAATGTAATCCATTTCGTGCAATTTCCGGTGTCGTCTGATCCACCACAATCACCTCGAGTTGCAATCGGCGAAACTCCTGAAGGATTTCCTGCAAGTCTTCAGTCAAGTCCGGATGGTTCACCTTTTCCCCGTATTCTTCAGCGAATGTTCGCATCGGGCGGTCATCATCAAGCAAAAACTGCAGTCGCTCTTCGGCTTGCGGTAAACCGTACAGCATGCCATGATCATCCATTTTCCGTACCAGTGAAGAATCATGCAGCATTTTCTCAACCTCATCCAGATTCTCTTCCAAATTATCGTCAAGTGTCAGCATCATGCCAGCCAACTCGAAGACCGCGCTTTTCACGGCCCGGATCGGGTCCAGATGGGCCCCTGCCGCACATATGATATTCAATCCTTTTTGTTTCCTGTTTTTAGCCAACGCCCATACGCTCGGGATACCATGTTCCATGGTCGAATTAAACAAATGGATATCATACCCCGCTGCCGCCCTCGCCCTGTCAATCATCAACTCCAGTTCTTTATCATTTGCAGAATAAGGGTCAAGACGTGTGAGCGGCAGCTGCGCATACCAGGTCAGAAGAAACGAATCACGTTCGACCACTTCCATGATGCCGTAGAAAATGGCCTCCTCCAAGCTTCCCCCTAAAGCACAGCCATTAGAAGTTTCATAGACAAACCCATGACCGCAGCCCAAGCTGTAGTAGGAAAGCAATTCCGGGACCAAGATCGGCCGCTCTTGCAAAAATGAGTGGCCCCATACCCAATCTATCGAGCGGTCAGGATTAAACGGTTGAAACGGGAAATCCCGCTGTGCATAATTTTCCTTCGAGTGTACCCCTATCCTGATCGGATCGAGCGCAAAATCCTTAAGGTTGTTGTAACTGTCATGTATGACTGTCCGTTTACCGCGGGGCTCCATACCGCAATATCTTTCCAATCCCTCCAATATGGCCGTCATCTCACTG
This sequence comes from Peribacillus sp. NPDC076916, assembly GCF_050269675.1. Lineage (NCBI taxonomy): Bacteria > Bacillati > Bacillota > Bacilli > Caryophanales > Bacillaceae > Peribacillus > Peribacillus sp. NPDC076916. Next base: position 49,302 of record NZ_JBNNIU010000003.1, on the reverse strand, counting down.
GCCGCATATGAGAGAGTACGGCCTGCCGCCCCCTCATCTCCTATGAATAAAGGCAAATTAACACTTACATCGGCAAATGGCGGCACAAGGTCGATCATTTTATTATTCAAGAAACCTGTGCGATGGTCCAAGTAATCCTTGGCCAGAACTTCATTCAGGTCTTCCATTGAACGGGTACGGTAACTGTCGGGACTGATTTTCGGACTTGGCTGTAACGTAATCCTGGCACTCTCCTTCGAGTCATCAGGTAATGTTGAGCAAACCAGACACAATGGATCTGGTAAAAAGGAGTGCCACGAGCCATTCAGCGTTTTCAAGTTGATGATTGATACACGCCCTTCCGAACAGGCGCGTTCTCCTTTCATCGCCTTCCTTACCTCTGCACAAATCAAGTGGGCCATCTGTAAAAGGCCTGTGCGTGATGCAGCCGCATCACGATCCATCCCCCCATTTTCCTCCAGCTGTTTGCGGATTTCCCACATTTCTTTTCGATCACGCCCAGCCATGAGATGCCTTTGGTCCCCACATTGTGAGCAGCCAGGAACATCCGGGCGCACCAACGGACCTATCACTCCCTCTCCAAATGAAACGAACCCCCGCAGCCATGGAACGCCCGCTTGCCTTATCACCTCTTCCGCCTTGAAATGGACAGCTGGATTCCAGGCATCTTGCAGCAGAAGGACCATAGCCGTCTTTTGCGGTATTCCTGCCTCGAAATCGGTTTGGCGATTCACCTGATATTGGCCGGACAGGTCCCCATGAACATAGTCGGCCAGCACTCCTTCCCCGACAACCAATACGTCAGTTTTCACCCTGATTCCTCCTCTCGCAAAAGCACCCCAAACACTCCTGCCATTTCTTCCTTCAAGAAAGTTTCCAACTCTAATTCGAATACGAAGATTCGCTTCTTATTCTTCTTCAAGACTTGAATGGCGGACTTTAATATCTCGGAATTCCCCGTCACCCCGCACGAAGGAATCACAAGATTCAAGGGCTTTTCTTCCTTAAGAACAGGCGATGCCACTAAATCTGGAGCTGTGAGGCAAACGGTCTGGTTTTGGACTTTCATGACGGCCTTTTGCAACGCGTTCCGTAATGCGATCGTTACATTCAAACCGACAGCTCCGGACCAGCCGTCGCTCGTTCCTGCCCAAACTACCGGGAAACCGGACACTTCCTCACCCAACGCGATGATCGGTTCTCCTTGCAGACGGGTCAGCGCTTGTAGATAATACCTGCAGCGTTCTTCTTCCACTTGAGCCAACTGCACCGACACGAGTTTCTCCTGGTTGAAACGCTTATTGTCAAGCTCTTTATCCAAATAGCTTTGCAGCCCACGGCATACACATTCAGCAAATGTTTCCCCTGCTCCGATACCGACGACCGACTCCTTTATATCTTCTGCCCCCTGAAGCGGTGTAAGAGTGGGAATGAGCTGGCTGAGTGTTCGGGATACATATGCTTCAACTCCTGAAAAACCGCATTCCCTTCTCGCTTCCTCATGCGTCAGATCTGAACGGATGATTTCGGGCAGCAGTTCGGCCGGACCGGACGACAGCGGATCAACAACCTGAACTCGGCATTGGGCCAACGGCAGCTGTTTTAAATCTCCCTCATCCCAACGATGAAAGATCCCGGATTCCGAGGATGTCAATCGGCTGAAATACATAAACACCTTACCCGGCTTACTCGGTTCCGATTTCTGTTCGAGCCGCTGATCAAAATCTTCAATCCATGCAGCAGTCCCCTTTCCCGTCACTCCCGGGTGGGGAATGAATGGATGCCATTTTCCCTCCATTGTATCCATATCCAACAGATAAAAATGATTGGCTTGTTCTGCAGTCGTAACGCCTGTAGCCTCTTTAAACCATTCGAATACCATTATATTGGCCAACATCGCTCCGGCTGTCGCGGAAAAGGAAGATGGTGCCTGGTTCTTTTCCAGCTCAGCTTGATGTAAACGATGCCAGGCTGACTCCCAACACCCCTTGGAATCCGGATGGACAAGCGGACCAGCCATGCCTACTTGATTGATGATCAATGCAGGAAACAGGATCTTTTTCCCTTGCCTGCAAACCGAATGAAGTTCTCTTAACTCCTCTATATCACCCTCTTGTGACACATATAAAATTGTGTCAAAAGGCTGCACGATTTCCTGCCATTCAATCTCTTCTCCCTTTTCAAGCACGACCTCCCCTATGGAAACCTCGTCGTCCGTCTTACGCGCATGCGCCACGATTTCATTCAATCTTTTTCTATTGGTCGGTATCGTGTCCGTAATGAAGATTTGGAATGCGGGCAATCCGGATTCCAACAGCGAGGACACCAATGAAAGGAACAATGGACCAGAGCCTATGGCCAACGCCTTTTTCTTTCGATAAGTTTCAAAACGGTAAGCCCCGGAATCGCCGCAGCTTTCCAGGAACTCGATTTGTGAAGCATACCTTTCAAGTACTTGATTCCTCAATTGATGGGGACTGTCCTGACTTACATCCCGTACAAACCCATTGCCGTACAAAACCTCGGCAATTTCCATCACCCTGTTCCGGTATGGGCCAGGCAATCCATCCGTCAACTCGCTCAATGTATGGTTTCCGTTGAACATCGGTAATAGCTTTTCAATCCACTGGACGATCGAGCCGCCCTCCATACGGAACGAACTTATGTTATTCCTGAAATACACACCTCTATTCGGTTCCGGAAGAAAAAACGTATCTCTCTTCACTTTCAAACGCATAGAAGGGGTCAAATTCATCATTCCGCTCCTCCTAACCCGATGCATTTTAAGTACCGCTATTAGCACAGCACTTCACTTTAATCCTATGTACAACAATTTGTCCCTTATGTCTAATGCAATAAAGAAAAGTCCCTGTACATGCAGGGACTTCCTTTAGAAAATCTGGATACTTAACCGCCGCAACGTCCGCAACGTCCGCCGCAACCTCCGCAGCGTCCGCAACCTCCGCAACGGAACCCACAACCGCCGCAACGACCGAACCCACAGCCCCCAATAAAGCAACCAAGGCAACCAAAACAACCAAAACCGAAACCAATGAGTCGGGAATCGTCAGCAGAATATCCTGGCTGGTACTGGCTTTGATCCCAAGGAACTGGCTGAGTCACCTGGAAATCATCGACATACAGGTTTTGCAATTGATTTTGAAATTCATACATATTATATAACCTCCGTTTATTATTTATAAGGTAGTGCTTAGAACAGGAAATCTGAACGAAATGGTCAGGGAATTGATACCACGTCAAATACTTCCTCCAACAAAATATGTCAGGGGAGTGGGTATTGCCACTGATTATAGCGCCTAATTTCAGCAATGACCGTTTACGATGAATACCTGGACGATCACTGAAAAAACAAGAAAACCAGAAGGTTAACACCCTTCCGGTTTTCTTGTTTTCCTTATTTCAAACTTTTATGTATAGCCATTACTTTCGAAGTCATCTTAGTTCTGCAGCTGTTCATAACGATTCCAGTTCACCGATTTTTCCAGCACGATTGATATCAATACGCCCATTATGAGCCCATTCGTCAAAAATGGCTGTAAAAGCGTGGGAACGTTCGAAAATGCATTTGGCAGGATGTTCATCAAGCTCACTCCAATCAATACTGGTACGGCAAGCCTGAATATCGTGTCTGAAGTGAAATGCTGGCCCTTGACGCTATTGAAAGCCGTACCGAACAGCTGAAGGTAAGCAACGAACAATACTGCATTCCCGACTGTTATCGGCATGGTGGCCAGGAAAGCGATGAAAGGAGGAATGAGCCCAATTATGGTCAATAACATGCCTCCAAGCAAGAAGGGCCTCCGTTCATAGATTTGAGTGCTCTGCAAAAATCCGATGGATGAAGTAAAAGGTGTATACGGAACAAGTCCAAGCAACGGAGCGAAAATGGTAAAACCGCCAGTCATGAATAAAGAATTTCGATACTGCTTGTGTTCAGCTTCATCACCGATTAATTCCGATGCGGCTTGAATGGAAGCGAATGTGTTACACAAATTCAGTAATCCTGCAAAAAAGGAAATCGCTATGATCCCGAATTCCAGGTTTGGAGCACCTAATGGGAAAAATGAAAAAGCGGCACCCGTCGATCCCATTTCTCCCCCCGCCTCCGGAAATAGCAGCTCGTAAAAAATCCATCCCACCATAATCCCGATCAATATGGAGAAATTGCTTATGGTCCTTGGTCCTTTTATCTTTAATATACTTACTAAAAGTACAATCCCCACTGATAGGAAACTGACCGGGATGTTAATTTCCCCATTCTCCGTAATCCCAAGCATCCCCTTGAAAAAGACAAAGATGAGCTGGAACGTCAGAAGGAATAAATAAACCGTCATGACCATGGGGGTGAAAATCTTCTGGACAAAAGAAATCAGGTTGAAGGCAGCAATAATGAGGGTCACGACACCAGCTGCAATGAGGCCAGTAGCAATTCCCCCTCCTATCTCGGCATAACCGAGCCCTATGGATGGTGCTGATAACCCTAAATTCAGCATCACTCCCCACAATAGACCGGAGTGACCTTCCATAAGTGGATACTTATGCCCCTTCCACCCCTGAAACACGCAAGCGATCCCGGTGAAAATGAGCGAGCTTCTCATGGTCATTTCCGTAACATCGGGAGGAAGATCAAAAGCTGCGCCAATCGATATGGGCACTACTACCGTATTTGCAAAAATAAAAAACAACCATTGAAAAGAAGAAAATAGAGTCACAGAAGAACTCCAACTTTTCATAGATTCCATCTCCTTTGAACATGATACTTTTGAAGCTCATGGTGAATTTCAATTGCCCTTCCATTGAAAAAGGCATAAGACAGCACCATGCTAATAAACGCGGTCCCCGGACGGGGCATGCGATATGATAACGTTACCATTAATAGTAACAAAGACTGCGGCTCCCAGCTAATTTGTTGGCTTGACTAAGGCTGCAAGGCAAATGGACAGGGATAAACGAGTCTGCTTAAAATATATTTGTGTAATAACGACAATGACACGGAACGGAGTCCTTAACCAATATAGAAAAAAATCACTTCCACAGCATATAACATAAGTAAGTAAAAGTACATGGAAGCGGAAGCCGTTCCATAACCAAAACGAAAAAGGAAATCCGGAAGTATCCGGAAATCCTTTTTCGATTAGTCTTACCGTTCAATTGACTGCCTTTGTTTAGACAGTGAACCGGAAACTACGTTTCCTTTATAAATGACTGCTTTACGTTCAGAACGCCTGGCAACTGCCTCTGCAGAACAGCTTGCGTCAATTAACACCAGACTTGCGGCATCTCCCGCTTTCGGCCATACCTGGTTACCCTTTTCGTCCAACGGGGTCTTTCCGCCGGTTATATACCCGAGTGTCCGGGAAAGTGAAACTTCATCGATCCATTTGAAACGTTCTGCGAGCCTTCCTGCTCTCTCCAAGATGTCACCATTCCCAAGAGGGGACCATACATCAAAGATATTATCATTCCCTACTGATACTTCAACCCCTCTTTCATGTAATAAATCAACAGGGGGCATCTGCCTGTTAATAGGGACACTGGTGACAATGGAAATCCCCGCATCCCTAAGAATGTCAGCCAAATCATAGGCTTCTTCCTTGGATACGTCCCCGATACCGAAAGCATGGCTTAATGCTACCCTGCCTTCCCAGCCCGCCTGCTTGGTCAGAGCTGCCAAGCGTTTCATGGTGAACGTGCCCAGATGGCCTGGATCATGCAAATGCAAGTCCACATCAGCGTTCGCTTCCACTGCTAAATCCATCAATTGAACCAGCGATGCTTCAATATTGTTATCGACTGTTGCTGGATCGACCGCCCCGACGATTCCTGCCCCGTTTCGCAATGCCTCCCTGACAAGTTGGACTGAACCGGACCGCAACAATCCGTGCTGCGCAAATGCGACTATTTCTGAACTGAGTCTATTAGAATAGGCAGCAAGCGCCTGCTGCACTTGCTCTAAGTTTTGCAATTCCACTTCAGGATAAATATCAACATGGGTCCGTATATGTGCAGAGCCGGAAGCTAATAGGATTTCCAGTAAAGATTCTGCACGTTTACATGTGCTTGTTGCAATGGAAGGCAGAACCCGCTTCTCATTTTCAAAGCGTTCAATGACACTTGAAGAAGGAGTGCACGCTCTCCAAACATCCCCCATCAGTGTCTTATCAAGATGAACATGCTTTTCGATGAAGGATGGTAACGCCAGCAACCCTTTTGCATCCTCCACCGCTAAATCATCATGTATGGCTTCCCCATCTTTGACAATCTTCGCAATCCTTCCATCCTCCATCAACAGATGAAATAGCCCGGTCATCGTTCCTGTAACTCTTTCATTCTCTTTCTTGAAACCACATTCCAAACGAACATTCTTTAACCAATAGATTGTATTCATGATCTTCATCCCTTCTTGAAATAGACCTTCAATTCGACTTCAAGGCAGATTCGCGATCGAGTCCACCGTAAACCAGATTTCCATTGACCATAACCGCAGCACGCTCCGATCTCCTGGCAACTGCCTCGGCAGCACAAGATGCATCCACAAAAACCATACTAGCGTCATTTCCCACATTCGGCCATAAACGATTTCCTTCAGGGTCCAGTGTCTTGATCCCTCCCGTAATGAATTGGAGCGATTGGGACAATGCATACTCGTCCTTCCAGTTGTACCTCTCGGCCAATCGGCCTGCCTTTTCCAGCATATCCCCTGTACCAAACGGGGACCAGGAGTCATAAAAGCCATCGCATCCGAGGGCAACATGGACACCTTTTTCATGCAGTGAATCAATCGGGGGAATGACCCTGTTGATCGGAACTGTAGACATGATGGATACCCCCAGTTTTGATAATTCACTGGCCAGTTCATTTGATTCTCCTATTGAAACATCACCAAGTGCAAAAGCATGACTGATGGCCGCTCTATTTTTCCACCCTGCTTCATCGATCAAAGAAGCGAGTTTCTTGATCGTATATAAACCTAGATGACCGGGATCATGAATATGAATATCAATGTCCGCATCAAATTCAACGGCCAAATCGACCATTTCATATAGGGAAGCTTCTATATTATTATCCACGCCGCCAGGATCCAGGCCGCCCACCAAAGACGCCCCTTCTTTCATCGCTTGTCTCATCAACCCTTTTGAATTCGTTCTTAGCAGTCCATGCTGAGGGAAAGCCACGATCTCGTATGTCATTTTCCCTTTGAAACGATATAATGCACTTTGAATCTCTTCCAAGTTCTTCATACCGATGTATGGATCGATGTTAACATGCGTCCTTACATGCGTCGCCCCGCCGCTTAACAATAGTTGAAGCATCCGTTCAGCCCGGAGCCGACCGGTTTCAGCCAGTTCAGCAAGCTCTTTTGCTTCTAACTTTAAGCGTTCAATTAAATTCGGAACCGGAATGCATGATTTCCATGGCAGTCCTAAATAAGTCTTGTCAAGATGATTATGCATCTCCTTGAAAGAAGGAAGTGCAAGCAGCTTTCCCGCGTCGTGAACAGGATCATCCGTTTTCAAAGGCATACTTGAAGCCAATTGCAATTCCATTATGACCCCATTTTTTATATACATGTTATATGCAGCTGTCTTCGTCCGATTAATCCGTCCATTCTCAAAAACAAATCCACTATCAAGTGTAACGTTTGTAAGCCAGTATGCTTCATTCATCAAATCACTCTCTTTAATAGAAGATTAAACACCTGTCGTCTCGAAAGATGAAATAGAACCGCTAACAACCTTGCCTCTGAAGATGACAGCGGCACGCTTTGCCCTTCTAGCCACCGCTTCCGCAGAACAGCTGGCTTCAAGCAACACGATATTCGCCTCATCCCCGACATTAGGCCACGCCTTGATCCCGTCCTGGTTTAATGGGGTTTTCCCTCCTGTTATGAATTGCAGGCTTTGCGCTAAGGAACGTTCTTCAATCATGCGAAACCTCTCCGCAAGGCGACCGGCCTTTTCCAGATTGTCCCCGATGCCAAAGGGTGTCCAATGATCAGTAAGGCTGTCATTACCCAATTCGACTTTCACCCCTTTTTCATGAAGAAGGGGGATGGGAATCGTTCTGAAGATCGGCACTGTGGATGTAATCGATATTCCTGTTTCCGAAAACCTTTCGGCTATGCCCGCTGCCTCCGGGACTGAAAGATCTGCCAAACCGCTTGCGTGGCTAACCGTGACCCTTCCTTGCCAGCCTGCTTCTTCCGTCAGTGAAGCGAGGCGCTGCATGGTGAAGAGTCCAAGGTGATCCGGATCATGTAAATGGACATCGATATCGGAATTGTGTTCGACCGCGATATCCATGATTGTTTCAAGTGATCGCTCTATGTTTTCATCAATGGTGGCGGGATCGACGCCGCCTACCAGATTCGCGCCATTCTTCATGGCCTCCCTTATCAAACCGACGGAATTGCTGCGTAATAGTCCATGCTGTGGGAATGCGACAATTTCATACGTCAATTTATCCTTATATCCTTCCAGTGCCTGAATGGTGGCCTCCAAGTTTTTCAGACCAATGACGGGGTCAATGTTGCAATGTGTGCGTATATGGGTAGAGCCGAAGTCCAATAATAAATCCAGCATTTTTTCCGCTCTCACTTTAGCGGTAGGCAATAATTCCGGCAGTAGGGCCTGCTCTTCTTCTATCCGGGTTTTCACGCCATTAACGGCAGGCATGCAAGCCTTCCACGGACCGCCATAGTAGGTTTTATCAATGTGGATATGCATTTCCTTAAACGAGGGGACCATCAGGAGACCGCGAACATCATGCTGTGGGTCCTGATCCGTTATCGATTCCTTTGCCAATAGAATCGAGGATATTTTTCCATTTTCAATCTTGATGTGGTAATTTCCGGTTTCAGTGCCGGTGATCGTTTCATTTTCATTATAAGTAAACCCATTTTCCAAGCGTACATTCGTCAGCCAATACGATTGAGACATTAAACTCACCCTTCCACTCCAGATTGAATATGCATCACTTTCATTATAGTTCTAAAAATCAACAAATCATTTCAGAATTTTTACTCGTTTTTATGTTATTTTTACTTATTGCACCAAAGAAAGAGATTCACCCTAAAATGGATGAACCCCTTTCGTCTTATCTCCCCATCACTTTATCGTTACGTCATTTATCTCCAGATAGCCTGAAGGGCTGATTGAAAATCCTTTTACTTCTTTAGCGACTGCAGCAACATTCTCTATGACCCTTACAGGAATATACGGGGTGTCACCCATCTCGATTTCTTGTGCCTCTGCGTATAGTTCTTTGCGTTTCCCTTCTTCTTTTTCCTTCCTGGCGGCATCTATTAAACGATCAACCTTTTGATTGCTGTAAAAGAATGTATTTCCTGCCGCTCCCTGTGATTCCGTATGGAATAGATTATATTGATTATAATCGGCATCCCCGGTCGCGTTTCTCCAACTGATGATGAACATTTCCGATTGCCCTTTATTCACTTGTTCCACGAACGAACCGTACTCCATCACCTGTACTTTCAAATTAATCCCAATACCTTTTAGTTGGGATTGCAGGACCTCGGCCAAATTAACTCTTTCTTTACTGTCCATTGTCAGGATGGTTGCATCCAAGCCGTCTGAATATCCGGCTTCGGCCATCAGTTTCTTCGCTTCCTTCAGGTTGTAATCATAGGCTTCGAGGTCTTCGTTGTAACCGAATACTTTAGATCCCATCAAGGAGTTCGCCTTCACCCCCACATTATTAAAGACGCCCTTGATAATCGAGTCCATTTCAATGGCATGGGCGATGGCCTTACGAACCCTTACATCATTGAACGGTTCTTTATTGACATTGAACCCTAAATATTCGGTACCATACCCTTCACTGCGGTAAACATCCATTGCCGGGGAAGATTCAACCTGGTCCATGACAGCTACAGGAAGAGGCTCTGCGATTTGCGCTTCACCGGTTTCAATCATCGATATCCTCGTGGAGTCTTCAGGGACGACCTTGAAGATGACCTTGTCCACTTTTGGCTCGTCTCCCCAATAGCTGTCGTTTTTCGTCAATGTGATTTCCTGTCCTGGGGACCATGAATCAAAAACGAAAGGACCGGTTCCATTCGGTTCCTGGATGATCTTTTTTCCATACTTTTCAATCGTTTTCGGACTGATGATTCCGCCTTCGTGATTCGCCAATATGGAAAGGAGAGGGGAAAATGGTTCCTTTAAAATGAATTGAACGGTAAATTCATCAACCGGTTTCACCTCTTTTACCATTTCGAACACGACTGCCCTCGGAGAAGCGACCAACGGATCTAATAGTCGATCAAACGTCTTTTTTACTGCGTCTGCATTAAATGGCGTGCCATCATGAAACTTTACATCTTCCCTAAGCTTGAATTCCCAGGTCGTGTCATCTATTTGCTTCCATTTTTCTGCTAGCATTGGCTGTATCTCACTATTCTCATCCCGTTGTACAAGACCTTCATAAACTTTATGGTGAGTGACGCTAGCGGCGTTAATCGTGGACATGAACTGCTGATCCAAATTCTCAGCGTCGGATAAGCGGGCAATGACCAATGTCCCCCCTTCTTTTGATGCCCGGTTCGGATCACTTGCCGTTGTGTTTACGTCATTGTTAGAAGAACAGCCCGTAATGATGATAGCCATGATCATGACTAGAAAAACCTTACCTGTCCCACGTTTTAACCCCATGGTCTTCTGCCTCCCAATTTCATTTTTTGAACATTTATCTAATTATAGGAAATATTCTGACTATTTTTTTCGAATATCTTTACTATGTTTTTCATTTTCTTTACTTGTTATCAAGAATTGCTTCCGTCTCGCTTATCGATTCCACGACCTTGAATGATGGCTTAAACAATTCTTTCTCGGCAAGCTCCTGATAATCCCTTTTCATATATCCTCTTCTCATCTTCTTAAAATATTGTTGTCCCTTATATCTGATTTCCGTTAAATCCAGATTGGGGACCATTTGATCCTTCATGACTACTTTTCCATTTATGATCGATAATTTAACGTCCCTCCCAGACCCGCTTACGAACATGGTTCGAATGGGATCATCGATCACACCCATATGAAAACCGTCCAAGTCAATCGCGATGATATCCGCCTTGGCCCCCGCAGCGATGCGTCCTAAATCGTTCCTGCCAAGAAAAGCGGCCGCATCAAGTGTGGCTGACCGAAAGAAGTCGGCATAGACAGAGCCTTCCGTATCTCCTTCCACCATCCGTGAGAGCATGCTGCCTGCCCTGACGTTCTGGAACATATCCGGAGGGAATGTGTCCGTTCCAAGGGCTATATTGATCCCAGCCCGTTTATATTCAGCGAAAGATTCCAGCGCCTCCCCATGCCTCCCGATGATCAGGGGGCAATGAATCACCGTTGTATTCGTTTCAGCAAGCAGCGCCAAGTCATCACCCTGTCCATATTTCGCTTTACTATATCCTGAAACAAAGTGGGCATGCGGGATCCCTGTTCTTGGACCGAGAAATCCAAGGTCGTACAAATATCTGATTGGTGTAGCTTGATGGGCATTCCAGATGGTGTTGAATTCAAAACTTCCTTGTGCAGCATGCAGCTTTATGGGTACGTCCAATTTTTCGCTGTAATATTTAATCTGCTTTAATTGATCTGCCGTTTGGGACTCTATACGTTCTGGGGCAAGCATCCCTCTGACCATGCCTTCATAAGCTCCATCGAATTTATCCACAAACTCGACCGCTTTCCGTAATCCCGCTTCCCCGGCTTTTCCATCCCAATGCAGTTTAATATTCCCGTCAGGCTGGACGACTCTCATTCCTGATTGGAAACTCGGGCCAAGGTAAATCCTTAATCCCAATCCAGCTGCATGTTCTGCCGCAGCTGCCAATTCATCATAGGTTTCAGCCCAGTTTTTATAAAAAACGGAAGTAATGGGCATCGCCGTCGTCACGCCATGAAGGATGAGTTGTGAATAAGCATAGAGTGATTTAAAAGCTTCTTCTTCCCCGGTCATTAATTCAGGATGTCCGCTTTTTATATGTTTCTCCGACCAGAGAAGGTTTTTCTGTCTGTCGGCACCGGCTTCAAAATGTAAAATATCATGGTCAATGTCCCCTAATGCATTTAAATCTATGAATCCGGGACTGATAATGGCGTTACCGGCATCCATTACCTCGTCCACTTCTCCTGGATAATTTTTTCCGACATACAGAATCGTGTCTTTTTCATAAACGATTTCCGCGTTTTCCAAAATGACATGATCGCATCCATCATACCCAATTACATATCTTCCTTTAAGCTTGGTTTTCATCTTATTCCCCTTTCACCATCGCGGCAGCATCTTCTCTTTCGTCATATCGCCTTTCATCTACATATGCCCTGGCATGGCCCCAGAAATATTTCGTCGGTTGCATATACTTTTCGAGCCCCGCCCGCTTTATCGTTGAAAAGGCCTCCTCATTCGCTTCATCAAGCACTGTACTTTCATGGACCGTCCGTACATTCCTCCCTTCCATGATCAATTTCCCATCCACGATGACATGCTCCACATCATTCGCCACTGCTTGAAATACAAGCCGGTGAACATGCATGAATTCAGGTGTCAGGTGAGGCTGATGCAGATTGACCGTAATGACATCCGCTTTTTTCCCGATCTCAAGGGAGCCTATTTCATCATCCCAGCCAATGCATTTCGCGGCATCTATCGTGATCATTTCCAACAGCTTGCCTGGCGGTAAATAATAGTAGTCCCTAAGTGCTGCCTGGTGAACGAACTGTGTTTTCCTCATTGCCTGAAACATATCGAAACTTGTGGAAGGGGAAGTCCCATCCGTGGAGATTGCCACAGTTGCACCCATCTCCAATAATTCAGTTATCGGGGTACGGGCATGAACCTGGCCAAATCCAGGTGATGCACTGACGTTGGTACCTGTTTCTGCCAGTATTCTTGCCTCATCGAAGGAAATGCCCCGACAGTGCTGTAAATGGACATCCGGACCCAATAGGGCATTTTCCTTATCCTGTATCGCTAAATGAATCATCCCGCCAAAGGCATCAGAGTGAATGCGTGTATTATATTTCCTGGCAATCTCCCTAATTTTCTTCGCTTGATAAAGGTCATGATCATTCAGCCCATAAAGTCTGTCAGGAGATGTGGGATTGGAGGGATCCACGGATGTCACGATGACAAATGGCGTAATGAACGCTCTGGTGCGGTCTTCATTCGCATGGTTCAGCGCCTCGATTACAGCTTCCGCCCCCTGTAGCACCTCTTCATAGGTAACTTCCTTCACCACCCTCTCTCCGTCAATCCACCGGCTGAATGAATGGGGCCATGGAGGGTTACAAGGCCCTGTGCATACCACTTCCCTGATCCCCACTTCGGCGTATGCTTTTGCATGATTGATGGCAAAAATCGGTTCATCGGACCGCGGCATGGATCCTAACACGCTCACCCCGGTTGTCACGCCCGCCTTTAATCTCTCAAGTGAGGATAGCTTTCCTTCGTAATACCAAAAGTCATCTGTAACAAAATGCTTATACGCATTCGTCATGATGGGCATCCAAAAATCAATATTTTCCATTGCGATCGTTTTGAACATGGAATGCCCCCCATGCCCATGAACATCTATCAATCCCGGCAATATGCATTGATGGCTGCAATCGATGACTTTTACAGCCTCATACTGCAATTTCAGTTTTTCGCTTGAATCAACGGCTAAAATCCTTCCTTGATGTATGGCGACGGCGCCATCCGGCAGAATTCTCCTGTTTTGATCCATGGTTATCACGGTCCCATGGATTAGCAATAAATCGATCATATTTTCCCCTCCTAATTGAGAAGACAGCATAACATCCTTATGCTGCCTTCCTTTTGTGATGAATGCCTACTTCACGGTTACGTCATCAAGCATTAAATAATTTGCCGGATTCAGCCAAAGCCCTTTAACCGTTTCGCCATATACGGCCAAGTGTTCATAGTTACGGATCGGAACATATGGAACTTCTTCCCTTTCAATTGCTTGTGCCTTGGAATATAGTTCCTTACGTTTATCGCCATCCGATTCTTTACGTGCATTTTCAATCAATTCATCCACTTCCGGGTTGCTGTAGAATGCACTATTTCCCGCAGCACCTTGGGATTTGCTATTGAAAAGATTGAATTGATTATAATCTCCATCGCCAGTGGCATTGCCCCAGCCGCCTATCGCTACCTGGTGCTCGCCCTTGGCTGTCGCGTCAATGTAAGCCCCATACTCAAGGACTTGAATCTTGACCTTGATTCCGATTCCTTTTAACTGGGATTGAATCACCTCGGCCATATTGATCCTTTCCTTACGATCACTCGTCGTCAGTGTAAACTCCAAACCATCCTTGACACCCGCTTCAGTCAAAAGCTTCTTCGATTCATTAATATCATAGTCGTAGCCTTTTATATCCGGGTCATATCCAAACACCTTTGGGCTCATTGTCGAATTTGCCCTCGTACCGATGTCGTTATAAACCCCTTTGATAATGGAATCCACCTCGATGGCATGAGCGACCGCCTTGCGGACCCGCACATCATCAAAAGGTTTTTTCTTAACATTGAAGCTTAAGTATTCAACGGCAAGTCCCTCCGTGCGATATAAATCCATCGTGCCCGAAGCTTCGATCCTATCAATCTCCGTCACCGGCACTTGATCTGTCACATGTGCTTCACCCGTTTCAATCATCGCGATCCTCGTGGCATCTTCAGGAACAACCTTGAATACCACTCCATCGATCTTAGGCTTATCCCCCCAGTAATCCTTGTTTTTCGAAAGTGTGATTTCTTCACCAGGCTTCCACGATTTAAACACGAATGGCCCTGTCCCAACGGGGTTTTGAGCTAATTTGTCACTATTTTCCTTAATCGCTTTAGGGCTGATGATGCTTCCTTCATTACTCACTAAAATCGATAACAGCGGAGCATAAGGATATTTCAGCTTGAATTGTACAGTCGTTTCGTCAACGACTTTAATTTCTTTGATCATTTCCAATTTACCAGCCTGCGGCGAAGCTGTTGCCGGGTCCAGTATCCTGTCGAAATTGGTTTTCACCGCTTCGGCATTGAATGGGGCCCCATCATGGAATTTGACTCCCTCCTGCAATTTGAACTCCCACGTGACATCATCCAGCTGTTTCCACTCTTTTGCGAGCAGCGGTTTAGGATTCATGTTTTTGTCAGGAACGACCAATGTTTGATAAACCTTTTCATAAATGACGTTTGCCGATGGAATGTCTGTTATGAAATGAGGGTCCAAGGTGGTCGCATCAGATAATCGCGCGACGATCAGCGTTCCTCCTTCTTTCGCTTTTTCCTCTGTTTCCTTGCTGCCGGTTTGTTCTGTTGCACACCCTGATAAAACGGATGAGATGCCTAATAAAGAGGCAAAAAGCAACCCAATCATACCTTTTCTCATTCTATTTCCTCCCTTTTCATCCTCCCTTTGTTTCTCCAAGTGACGTTCAACTATGGGTACATCGGGCTTATGTAAATTATAAAAAAAAATGAAATTCGATATTTTCAGAATCTTTACTCTTTTTTTAATTATCTTTACTGCTTTTCCGCAGCATATTTACTTCAATTCCTTTTTTGAATAAATTGAATGAAAGAAAAGGAGGAAGTCCAATGAAGCCAGAGGTCGTAATCAATCATAACGAATTGAATGTAAACGAAAGAAAATCTCCGAAACTAAGACACTGGAAAGCCTTTTATAAAAAATTCAAACGAAATAAATTGGCATTGGTGGGCGGGTACATCGTACTTTTTTATATTTTATTGGCTATCTTTGCACCTTTGATCTCACCGCAGGATCCGTATGAAATTGATCTGGTCAACAAACTCCAGCCTCCGTCAGTCGAACATTTGATGGGTACGGATGATAAGGGAAGGGATATTTTAAGCAGATTATTATATGGGACAAGGCTTTCATTAACGGTCGGGTTTGTCTCTGTATTCTTCGGGGCGTTCATTGGGATACTCCTCGGGTTAACAGCTGGTTATTACGGAAAATGGATCGATACCGTCATCATGAGGATTGTCGATGTTCTGCTGGCTTTCCCGGGAATTTTGCTTGCTCTTGCCATCATCAGTGCCCTTGGTCCAAGTTTAATCAATGTAATGGTAGCGGTCGGCGTCTTTTCCATACCGATGTTTGCCCGGATTGTACGCGGTTCCACATTGTCAGTCAGGAAGCTGGAATATATCGATGCCATTCGTGCATTGGGAGCCACTGATATCACGATCATATGCAAGCATATTTTTCCGAATATTCTATCACCCGTTATTGTTCAAGCCACATTACGTCTGGCAACGGCCATTCTATCGGCAGCCGGATTATCATTTCTGGGACTGGGAGCCCAGCCGCCCTCTCCAGAATGGGGAGCGATGCTGAGCAGCGGTCGGGATTATTTGTTCAGCGCCCCCCACATCGCTTTGTTTCCGGGGATAGCGATATCAACACTGGTACTTGGTTTCAACATCTTCGGGGATGGACTTAGAGATGCCCTGGATCCAAGAATGAAAAAATAAGGAGGAGAGAAAATGTTCGTATTTATTATCCGACGGGTACTTCAAACCATACCGGTATTACTGGGAGTAAGTCTTGTTGTGTTCCTCATCATGCAAATGGTCCCTGGAGATCCGGCAACACTGCTTGCAGGTGAAGGAGCGACTAAAGAAACGATTGAATCGCTGCGGCATGAGCTTGGCTTGGATCGTCCAATCCTCTATCAGTACGTCGACTATATCCTCCATGCGGTTCAAGGTGACTTCGGGGAATCTCTCCGCAGCAGCCGCCCTGTTTTGGACGAAATCATGGTCCGTTTGCCCATCACCCTTGAATTGGCACTTGCCAGCATTTTCATAACCGTCGTCCTTGGAATGATTGCAGGAATCATCTCGGCCACCAAGCAATACTCGGCAGCTGACATTTCCATCATGATCGTTGCTTTACTGGGAATCTCGTTACCTAGTTTTTGGCTGGGCCTCATGCTTATCTACTTCTTTTCCGTGAACCTTCATTTGTTTCCGGTTTCAGGTTGGGGAACTTTCAGCCACATGGTACTCCCAGCCATAACGCTTGGGGCCGGCGGAGCGGCCATTGTCGCCAGGATGACCAGGTCGAGCATGCTTGAAGTCGTTCGCCAGGACTACATCCGGACCGCAAGAGCCAAGGGATTAAAGGAATATATCATCATTTATAAACATGGCCTGAAAAATGCGCTTATCCCCGTCATTACAGTCGTTGGCCTCCAGTTCGGTGCACTCCTTGGCGGCACAGTATTGACAGAGTCCGTTTTTGCCATCAATGGACTTGGGAGATTGATAGTCGATGCAATCAGAACAAGGGATTTGCCGATGGTCCAAGGCGGGGTCCTCATCGCTTCCGTTATCTTCGTATTCATGAATTTAGCAGTGGATGTCCTCTATCGATACTTTAACAAAAGAATAGACTTGAACTAAGGAGGTATGATGATGAAACAGGTTGATGATAAAATACTGGAGGTAAAAAATCTGCAAACCCACTTTTTCACTGACGAAGGAACGAGTAAAGCAGTAAACGGAATCAGTTTCTCCCTTAATAAAGGGGAAACGCTTGGAATCGTCGGGGAGTCGGGAAGCGGGAAAAGCATAACATCACTATCATTATTAAGGCTCATTCCATCTCCGCCCGGCAAGATTGCCGGTGGCAGCATCCTTTTTAAAGGGGAGGATTTGCTTGCGAAGTCTGAAAAACAGATGCGGTCCATACGCGGCAATGAAATTTCGATGATATTTCAGGAGCCGATGACATCATTGAATCCCGTATATCCAGCGGGCGAGCAAATTGCGGAAGCGATCCGGCTCCATCAAAAGCTGGGAAAAAAGGAAGCATGGACTAAAGCGGTCGACATGCTTCGGCTCGTCGGCATCCCCTCACCCGAAAAAAGGGCAAAACAGGAGCCGCATGAGCTAAGCGGCGGAATGAGGCAAAGGGTCATGATTGCCATGGCACTTGCCTGCCACCCTGAGGTTCTAATAGCGGATGAACCTACAACAGCACTGGATGTGACGATCCAAGCCCAAATCCTTGAACTGATCAAGACGCTGCAAAAGGATTTCGGGACGGCTGTCATTTTGATCACCCATGATTTGGGTGTCGTATACGAAACCTGTGACCGGGTTGCCGTCATGTACGCAGGAAAAATCGTCGAATACACTTTGGCCAAGGAAATTTTCACAAACCCAAAACATCCATACACCATTGGCTTATTGAACTCCCTTCCGCGTCTGGACATGGACCAGGAAGAACTGGCTACAATCCCCGGGACCGTTCCAAGTCCTTACAACATGCCCAAGGGCTGCAGCTTCGCTCCCCGCTGTGCACATGCGAGGGGCATTTGTGAACAGGCCGTTCCGGATCTCCAGGCTATCGGCCCCAGCACCGAGGTCAGCTGCTGGATGTACACCCCACAATGGGAGAAGGAATATGATGCTCAAGAGAAGGTGGGAATGTAATGATGGGTGTAACAGCTGCAGAGAAAAAGGTTCTGCTTAAAGTGGATCAATTAAAACAATACTTTCCGATCAAGGGCGGTTTTTTCGGAAGGACCATCAATCATGTAAAAGCCGTTGATGACATTACCTTCGATATCCATCAGGGCGAGACCTTAAGCATAGTCGGCGAATCCGGCTGCGGAAAATCGACTACCGGAAGGGCCATCCTTCGATTGGATGAACCAACAAGCGGGAGCATTCACTTTCAGGATAAGGATTTACTGAGTTTAGGAAAAAAGGAAATGAGGCGTACCAGGAAGGATCTGCAAGTCATTTTTCAAGATCCATTCGCCTCCCTTAATCCGAGACAGACGATCGGCCAAATTCTCAGAGAAGCTTTGGCCATCCAAAATGTAGTACCTAAAGAAAACCGGAAGAGCCGGATTGAAGAATTGTTGGGACATGTCGGGCTGAGACCGGAGTCCATGGAAAGATACCCGCATGAATTCAGCGGCGGCCAGAGACAGCGGGTCGGCATTGCAAGGGCTCTTGCAGTGGACCCAAAATTGATCATATGTGACGAAGCTGTATCTGCACTGGATGTCTCCATTCAAGCGCAAGTGCTGAATTTATTGAAATCCTTACAGCGCCAGTTCGACCTTACCTTCCTTTTCATCTCACATGATTTAGGCGTGGTCAGGCATATCTCGGATCGGGTAATGGTCATGTATCTTGGAAAGATAGTCGAAATAGCCGATAAAAAGTCCATTTTCGAACAGCCGCAGCATCCATATACAAGGGCATTGCTATCGGCCATCCCAGTACCCAATCCTGTGCATGAAAGAGAACGGATCCTCTTGACGGGTGACGTACCCTCACCCATCGACCCTCCAAGCGGCTGCCGCTTCCATACACGGTGCCCATTTGTACAGGATATCTGCAAAACACAGCTGCCTGAACTAAAAAGATCGGCACAAAATCATCAAGTGGCTTGTCACATTGTGTCATAAGCTGTAGATTTCCGGAGGGGTCTTTAGTATGATACTAATAAACAGAATCATTCAAGTTATTTAAAAATATAACCAGCAGAGGTTCACCATGCTAAGTTACGAAGGATTCACATTAATTATCATGCTCTTCATTTTAGCTCCCATCATGGGGGCTATCGCTCTTTTATTTCTATTCATATTCGAGAAAAGGATCGACCTTCTTGAAAATAAAAACAAAGAGATCCGCTTGGAGCAAGCACTGCAAGAAGCACAGTATAATAAATTGAACCAGCAAATCCAGCCACACTTTTTGTTCAATACACTGAATGTCATACTGGGCTTGGCCCGCCTGAACAGGACGGCTGAATTGATACGGGCCTTAGAAGCATTTTCGCAATTCCTGAAATTCAAATATAAAGCATCAGAACCATTGATCCCCCTTTCCCAGGAAATCCAGTATACCCGGCATTATCTCGACATCCAGACCCTTCGCTTCGGTGACCGGCTCAAGATTGACATGGAGTGCCCAGAACCATTATCAATCGCACTGGTCCCCCCCTTCATCCTTCAGACATTGGTGGAGAATTCGTTTAAACACGGTTTGGAAAAAAAAGTGGGGGAAGCCCTGCTGCATATCCGGTTCCATCTGGATTCGCAGATGGTATATCTGGAAGTGGCGGATAATGGATTAATGGGAAATGAATCTTCCGTTACGGACGAAGGCGGCCATGGCCTGGATAATATCCAAAAACGTCTATATTTGTATTTTAATGACCGTGCACAATTGAATATAGCTTCTAATGAATCGGGAACTAAAGTAGAGGTATCATGGCCACTTGTTTTTGAAAAGAAATTGGAGGAGGCCGAGCCGGAATGAATGTATTATTAGTAGATGACGAACCATTGGTCCTTGAACAAATGGAATATATGATTCAGTCCATATACCCTTTTTGGACGTTTCATAAAGCTGCTGATGCCTGTCAGGCACTGACCCTCAACCAAAATCATAAAATCAACCTCGCTTTCCTGGATATTAATCTACCGGGGCGATCGGGTCTTGAATTTGGTGAAGACCTAAGGGCACTGAACAAAGAAGTCGAAATCATAATGGTGACCGCACATCAAAGTTTCGATTATGCCCAGCAATCCATCAGGATAGGCGTGGTTGATTATTTAACGAAACCCGTCATAGAAAGTGAACTGCATAAAGTCCTGGCCAAGTATGACAAAAGGGAATCTTCTCAAAACTATTCAACCCTTATTCACCATTCACTTTCATTCATTCACGAAAATTATGCCGAAAAACTTTCCCTTTCGGACATCGCTCGTGAAGTGCATACCAATCCTACTTATTTAAGCAGGAAATTCCATGAGGAAGTCGGCACTTCCTTTTCGGAATATTTAATGCACTATAGAATAAAGGCCGCTAAAAGGGCCTTAACCAATAACGCCAGCTGGAGCATATCAGACGTCGCTGAAAACTCAGGTTTCAATAGCCAGCATTATTTCAGCACTTTATTCCGGAAGATAGAGGGAATCACGCCCAAGGAGTTCCGCGAGAAAGGAAAATGAACATTGCGATCACGTACATTTCAAGAATACGTACAAGGCCCCATCCAAATCGGGATGGGTTTAGGGATCATCTCCCTCCTGGCACGCTGGGTGACAGGAACCACGATACTATCCTCCCCAGAATCGATGGTGAAGTATGGAGTCTTCGGAGGGATCGGATATGCACTGATGGGAGCGATCGCCCTGTCCATGTTCAGCTTCATCGGGAAGCGGGTTCGGCAGGATTTCCCCGTGGGGCTGACCATCGGGGACTATTTAAAAGACCGGCTTCACCCCCTCGGATATTGGATATTGATCGTGATTCTGGTCATAACCAGTTTACACATCTTATTCATTCAGGGAATGGCCGCGTCCACCCTATGTCAGTTTCTTTTCGACACCCCGCTCTATGTCGGATTGTTCTTTTTTTTCGGTTTTTGTGTCCTTTATGCTGGATTCGGCGGGTTAAAGCTCATTCATGGATTCGCCGCTTTTCAAGTCATCTTCATGTTTGCCGCGGTAATCTTGATCCCTTTATACTTTTTCGTCAAGGAAGGGATTCAGCCTGTTTATGATGGGATTCGTTTATACCATCCATACATGCTCGTAATCAATAAGTATGATCTATGGAGTTTTCTTTTAGCAGGACTTCTTGTCGGGTTCGGCCAGTTTTTCTTTGATCTGACATCATGGCAGCGATTATTCATGATGGAAATGAAAAAGGTTCCCTTAACATTCTCTTTATCCGGCCTTATCTGGATCATATTCCCGCTCTCCTTTTCTTCCCTGTTCATCATGGTCATCTTTACGGGCGGCTTCACTGATATACACTCGATCCTGGATGGATTGGCAAACAAAATAACGACACCATTCTTTTTCATCCTTTTTGTGCTCTGCGCTTTCAGTGCAATCACCTCAACATTCGGTGCCTGCCTGCATTCATTGGTAAGCCTGATCGTAGCCAATATTCTTGAACCATTGAAAACAATAAAAAGCGACCAGCAAAAAATTAGGATGGCCTGCCTGCTTTCAATCTGTATTGGAGGATCGGTTTTCGTTGCTACACTCTTTTATTCCCCAAACCTTTTAGAGCTCTTATTTTATTCAGGCAATATATATTCGGCATTGCTGGCCCCAATCCTGGTCATCGTATTCAGTAAAGGGAAAGTCGCTGATTACATACCGATAAGTGCGGTCCTGGCCATTTTGGCTTCATACATCATCCGGCCTTATGTAAGTGAATTCCAAAGCATATGGTTCAGCGGATTGGCTTCATTGACGATCCTGGTGATTTGTATGATCCTTACCCTCATCAAGAACAAATGGAGGGTCGTGAAAACAAAACTATGAATACGGCCAACCCCATTCATTACGCATGAATGGGGTTCTTCTTTTTATCTCGTAATAACTTAGCTTGCCACCTTTCTGAAATACCGATAAACCTTTTCTAGCTTTTGAGTCTGTTTCCCCTTTGGGCTTTCCATATTTCCGAATTCGAAAAACTTCACTTTTTTGATTCCGACAAAATTGAATAACGCTCTTTTCATCAAGATTTTATGCGCATCATTCAACAAGAGAAGCGGATACTTTGCCGGTCCCTTCATCGTGGATACACATACGACCGACTTTCCCTTTAGGAGACCCTCCGGGAACAATCCCTTTTTATCCCTGTAGGCAAAATTCGCAGAAAATAATTGATCAATGTATCCCATCAGCATTGCCGGAGGCCTCCCCCACCAGATTGGATAGACAAAGACAATCTTGTCGGCCCAGGTAATTTGATTTCTATATTTTTCAAGCTGAGGATCACGATGCATATCACGCCTTCGTTTATGCTCATTGAACTCCAAGAGCGGATTGAAGCCCTCTTCATATAAATCCAATACCTGCAGCCCCTTTATGTTCGGGTTCTCCTTACTTCCTTTTATGACTTTTTCTAAAAAAGCATGGCTTAAGCTTTTTTGATTTGGATATGTGTAGATGACCAGCACGTTCATGACGTCCCCCCTATTACTTATCATTTGATAACAATCATATAACAGCGCCTTTTTTGTTGTCAAATGATAATTGTATTTTGATAACACTTTTGATATCTTCACAAGAGAGGTGAAAGCTATGGACAAAAAAGCCCTTTTTGAAAAAATGGTCACATTTACAACTTCCGTACATCAAGTGACACACGAATTGACCCAAAACGCCAAATCCGATTCAATCACGCCGGTACAATATAAAATTCTTGAATATATAACAGTCAGTCAGCCTGTCACACCAAGTGAAATCAGTGACTGTCAGCACATTTCCATGCCTAACACGAGCCGTGAACTGAAAAAATTAAGCGAAAAGAACTTAATTGAAAAAATAAGTGATTCGGAAGATAGACGGAAACAATGCATCCGCCTCTCCAAAGAGGGGGAAATGATGATGAACAAGGCTTTTGCAATCGTGGAATCCCGTTTCCAAAGCCGGCTGCAACATGCATCAAAGGAAGATTTAGCGGATATTGACCGTGCCCTGGACATTCTTCAAACAAAACTTTTTTACTAAATAAACAAAAATGGCTCCCGGGATTGAAGTTGACAAATAATCAACTTCAATCCCGGGAGCTCCTTCATAATCTCCATGCATGTTTTTTCATCAGGTACCGCAAAAGGTCCGGTATGGTTTTGTTGACTCAGGCAGTGCGGCGTATTCAGCTTGTTCCTCGCAATGTGCATAAGGATTTGCAAGAACAGCCAAAAGCCGTTCCATCACGCTGTAGTCCCCCTGTTCCACTGCCGCTTCCAACGCCTCTTCCACCCGGTGATTCCGTGGAATCACTGCAGGATTGCTGTTCTGCATCAACTGATTCGAAGCTTCTTTCGATTCCTTCTGCCTGCCCAGTCTCGCCTGCCAAAGCTCTTGCCACTGAGCGAATTCCGGTGTCCCGAATAGGACCGTATCCTCCACTTTATCAAAGGTCAAAGCACGGAATGTATTGGTATAGTCGGCACCATGCTTCTTCATCATACTGAGGATGCCATTAATAAGGGCTTCATCCTGAGTCTCTTCGTTGAATATTCCCAACTTCGCCCTCATTCCCGCTATCCAATTAGCGTGATACAGATCATTAAAAACAGAAATCTTATCTTGGGCAAGTGTAACGGCCTGATCTTGGTCATCATGCAGCAGCGGCAATAGGGACTCAGCAAATCGCGCAAGATTCCATCCCCCAATAACCGGCTGGTTGCCATAGGCATAGCGGCCTTGCCTATCAATTGAACTGAATACCGTTGCAGGGTCATAGGCATCCATGAAGGCGCATGGGCCATAATCGATGGTTTCCCCGCTGATCGTCATGTTGTCGGTGTTCATCACCCCATGAATGAAGCCAGCCAGCTGCCATTGGGCGATGAGCTCAGCCTGACGCTTGACCACTTCCTGCAGCAGCGAGAGATAACGGCTTTCATCGGCTTCGATATCTGGAAAATGACGCTTAATCGCATAGTCGGCAAGTGTCCGGAGTTCCTCGAGCGTGCCCCATTTTGCAGCGAATTGAAAGGTTCCAACACGAAGATGACTCGAAGCCACACGGGTCATGATGGCACCAGGCAGCCCGGTTTCACGGATTACCGTTTCACCTGTCGTCACAACTGCCAGACTTCTGGTGGTAGGAATGCCAAGCCCATGCATCGCCTCGCTGATGATGTATTCGCGCAGCATCGGTCCAAGTGCAGCCCGGCCATCGCCCCCGCGGGAGTATGGCGTTCTTCCTGGACCCTTCAGCTGGATATCGACCCTCTCTCCTTCTGGCAAGACCTGCTCGCCAAGCAATATCGCCCGGCCGTCCCCCAACATGTTAAAATGACCGAATTGATGCCCAGCATATGCTTGTGCAAGAGGCGAAGCACCTTCAGGAACCTCGTTTCCGGCAAACACCGCCACGCCCTCTTCTCCTTGTAGCTTTTTCACGTCCAAACCAAGAGTTCCAGCCAAACTCTCATTGAGAATGACCAACTCCGGTGAACGTACAGGAGTCGGGTTCGTGCTCGTGAAAAACTTTTCCGGAAGACGCGCATAGCTATTGTCTAAATTCCATCCTGTTTCATTAGTCATGGTTTCTCCTTTTCTTATTTTGACTTTTGTATAAAGGTTCATTCTCTCAAGATTCAGTTAAAACACGGTATAAAACTCGGTTGCAGTCCATTTTTTAATGTCTACTTCTAACAATTAATTATACCGTTTCTGCCTAAAAATGGCTCTTTTAAAGTTAGGTTAAATCCGTGACGCCCCGGGATTTTATAAAACGATTGGAAAAACGCCACCCCTCATCGGTTCCTTAGACCCCGTATTCTTCAAACATTTAACGAAACGAAGATCATTTCTTTACTTCTGGGTTTAATAGGTCAACGAAAAATGAAAAACCTTTCGTTTCATAATTGGCAACTAAACTATGAAGGGTAGATCTGAAATAAAGTCACATGTTTTCAAAAAAGTTGCGACGTTTCACCCCCTTTGATGTTTATCTAAAGGGGTGTTATTTGGATTGGAAAATTTTGATTCCACAAAAAATCGGGGGATTGGAAGAAGGAAATCTATGTATAATTAGTGATGTAAGTTTATGCTTTTTTATGTAATAATTATTTTGTAGTAATGTAAAGTTACAATTCATACATAGTGAAGGTGGGGATCATAATGGCAACGGGAACGCATGCTGCAGTAGTTCCAGTAGATGTACAAGCAGTTTGGGATTATGTCAGTGATCTCGAAAAATGGGCAACGGCAGTACCAGCCTATAAAGAACATGAAATCTTAAATGACAAGCAATCTATTTGGACATTTGAAGGTAGTGTGAAAGGTATTAAAAAAACAATACAAGCGCAGGTAGATATTACCGAATGGAATGAACCTTCAAATATTAAGTTTGAACTGAAAGGTTTATCAGATAATTTCACAGGAAGCGGCCACTTTACTGCAGAAGATGTTAATGGTAAAACACTAATGACTTGTACGGTGGAAGTCCATGCAGGCGGATTATCTGGTGCGGTGTTAACACCAATTATTAAATGGGCTGTTCCAAAAGTAGCATCTCGTTTAACAGAATCCATCGCACGTAAAATTGCAGTATTCTCATAGTTTTCAAAGATTGAAAGCCAATTCATTTTGGAGATGCCTTCTCTGAAGTATAGAGGGTAACATTCTGAAGTGACCAATGTAATGCTATGGATTTCTATTAGAAATTTTATAATTAACGGAAAGGGGGCTGTCCAAAAAAGGATGGCCTCTTTTTTTTTTCAATATTCCAGAGTCGGGCGCCATAATGGCATAAAACCACAAAAATCATCAAAATTTTTTATGGAAATCTCATACTTGTCTAAAAAGAGTAACTCCCATCCCGAACCATGATTTTAAAGAAGACTTGATTACCCTTCATGTTTTTTCACTTTTTTATATAGTTACAATTTCATCATGAAACCACACAAGGGGATAAAATCATTTTTCATCAAAAAAAGCCTGCCATCGATTCGGCGGGCTTTTTTATATCATCCATGATTCTCTCAAACAGGTGAACAGAAACTTGCTAATCGTGTGGAGGATTCATGTTTTCTGAATGCACCCCACCTTTTTCTGTCCGCTTCCCTCCCGCTTCGTCTCCTATATCCCTCTTTCAATCCAATATATGCTTAATTCAGTAAAGTCAGGCTAATAAAGGCAATGCCAAATATACAGTACAGAATGAGGGTAAAGGGCTGGGGAAAAATAATATATACTATCATACTAATGATCATCAACAGGATGCTGAAGGCATTTATCCTATCTCTCCACATACTCACCTTTGGTCAACTCCTTTTCCACAAGCGTAAGGTACATTTTCATCGCAAACTTCTTCCGGTGCTGCCTGGCCGGCTTTGAGGAAGCACTTCTCCCACAGTCAAAGCGAGCATCAGCAAAAATAGAGTTTCTTCTTCATCCTTCATTCCACTTTGTTATAATGGCTTTGTGCCTAATTTGCATTTTTTCATTTTTCGTTAGTAAGTAAGCGACTGATAATTTATAATTATAAAATTGAACCCGCTAAACAGCCATGTAGCCAAAATGATAAATCTATAAAAATAGTTTTAATATTCAGACTTTTTAAGGGGTATGAAGTGAATGATCTATAAAACTTTCAAGGTTGTATTAAGAGCCTTGCACAAAGGCCAAACAGAGGAATTCGCTTATGTTTTTGAAGGGAAAAGCTTGCTGATCGGCCGTGCAAGCCAGCACTCCAAAGCTGATTTCAAGCTTTACAATGACTTCGTTTCCAGGGAACATTGCCGGATTTATATGGAGGAGGGACAGCTCTTCATTGAGGATTTGGCAAGCAAACACGGTACCTCGGTGAACCAGATGCCGCTCGTACCGGGCAATCCCTGTCGCATTGAGCCGGGAGATTCGATTACTTTGATAAATGGACTGATTGAATTCATGATTTCCATCGACAACGATTTAACAAGGGATTTCACTCCGGTGAACCCCGAGTTCCAGCAAACCGTCACTATCAATGAGCACCTTCAGACCGTGATCATCAATGAAGAAGCACCCATTAAAATGCCGACAAAGGAATTCAATTGCTTTAAGCTGCTTTATGAAAATTTGGACAACCTAATTTCAAAGGAAGAGATTGTCCAGCAAGTATGGCCAGAGAGAGTCGGTGATCCCGAGCAAATTGTGACGGCAGAAGAAATCGCTTCACTGCTGTACCGGGTGCGGAAACGGATAAATGTGCACTTCGCAATAAAAGCCGTCATTCAAAAAGGATATTATATGGAATCCATCCATTCATTCAATCTATCGGACTTATAATGACAATCATTCGAAGACATGAAAAAAAGCATTGCTGATAACAATGCTTTTTTTCATGCTTCAATCATGCTTTTATTTCTTCGGTAAGTCCAGATTCGTGAATTGATCGACTGGAACGATGTCTTCTTCCATATCCATCACCTTCAGCACAACCCGGTCCCCTACATTCGTCAACACAACATCGGATAGCTCATTGACTCCAGGGTCCACCGAGAATCTCTTGGCATTGCCTTCTACAATTAAATAGAATACGTATCCATTTGAAAGATTGGCATCATTGATCCTTGTCACTTTCCCCTTTATTTCTTTCATCTCAAATCCTTTTTGAGGCGTCACACCGCTGACTTTCCCTAAAGAGGCAATCAGCTTTTTATAATTGCGGAAAGCTTCGTCTTTCGTTTTCCCAAAGACCACTTGGGGGTTATCACTATTGGCGTAAACGATCGCCACACCTTGGAACTTGCTGCCCTTTGTAACCGGAATCACATAAGTGGGAGCA
This sequence comes from Peribacillus sp. NPDC076916, assembly GCF_050269675.1. NCBI lineage: Bacteria > Bacillati > Bacillota > Bacilli > Caryophanales > Bacillaceae > Peribacillus > Peribacillus sp. NPDC076916. Next base: position 20,955 of record NZ_JBNNIU010000003.1, on the reverse strand, counting down.
CCGTAAATCGTATAGAAAATTCCATTAGTGGCTTTCCACCCTGGATATTTTGACAAAAACTCACTCGCATTTGCGTTGGACTTTGCTTCCTTACCAGTCAGAACGGACGTGACGCCTTTATAGTACGTCATTTCACCGGTTTTGGCATTGAAAACACCATAACCTACAAGGGTTTTGGAGTTGCCTTTTGATTTAGCCCTGGTGAAGTCCACTACATAAATCAATTCGCCTTTTTCGTTAAACGTAACTTGCATATTATCCTCATTAGGAATCAGGACATCTTTCTTCGGCCCAATCAAGGACTGGTTCTTCCACCCATGAATATATTTTCCCCAGTAGGTCCAATATTCCAGTGCTGTTTCCAATGTGTATGTCCGATCTACCCATTTAGGTTCTTTTCCCTTAGGATAGTATTTCGTGTCCCCCGTTTCCGGATTCACCAATACGACCCCGTCCACTACGGGACCGCTGCGATATTTCAAATAATGTCCGACTGAAGCTACGAAGAAAGGCTTTCCATCTTCGTTCGGTTCCAAATATGAATCATGGATGATTTTATTCGGATAGGCCTTGCGGATCGTTCTTTCCAAATCATGATCGAGGTACTGTGAGGGGGCATACAGCATCTTCCCTTTGACAGTACTTGCCCCTTTATCCGTCGATACGGCGGAAATCAGATTATAACCTGGTGTGTATTCCGCTTTCCCCGCTTTCAAAAAACCGTCCATTTCAATGGGTGATGTATAAGCTAATTCACCATTGATATTGGTTAGACGGTATTCGCCTTCAGTGAAATATGATGCATTTTCTATTTTATTAATCGCTGCATCGCCTTTTGCGTCAGCCATTTTCACTGTAACAAGCGGCATGGTTTTTATATCTTGAACTTCTTCCAGCTCTTTTTTCTTATCGACTTTCGCCAGTCCATGCAGATCAGCGGCAAAAGTGATGGGGTAAAACAGCATGATGACCCATGCTGCTATTAAAACGACACCTAGCAAACTGTTGAAATGTACGTTCCAAGGTATTTTTGCTTGCTTTGCTGCTTCATTTCCCCTCCGATTCCGTCGGGTGCTTGAAGATTCACTGGCACTGTACACATAAATTCTTGAATCGATGATGAGAATGAGCCCAAGTATAAGGGCAAAACTCGAAAAGAATGCAGCGGCAGTGAGATCCAGCAGCATGATATCGATAACGAAAAAAAGTATGGCAGCAGAAACTAAAAGTCTCAGCACCTGTTCAATGAAAAAAGGTATCTCCTTTTTGGTGATTGCGTTTGTCCATCTCTGCGGAATCAAGGAAAGCCCCAATATGGCAATTGGCACCTTCAATAAAATTCCTTTCAAGATGAAAACGAGTAGTGAAATTATCATAGTTTTAAAAATCTCTCCTTGTCATGTGCGTTTCCATATACCCATTTTATCACTTTTGTACAACTATTTTACTATTTTTTTATATATCGAAATAACGTAAAAAAACTACCAATATTATTTACTCCAACGATGCTACTTTTATCGATTTAATGTTTATATAGACTGTAGAATAGGATGCCAAAGGGGGCGAAGCCTTATGATTTATGAAGAAACTTACCAATACCTATTAAGGAATGTATCTTCCACTGAATTCGATACGTGTTTGTACGCCTTGCTCCACAGTGATTGGGACGGGGTCATCCAGAGCCCTCTTCATATGATGGCCCGGGGAGTCGGAACGACAGAAAAGTACTTAAGGCAGATCATCAATAAATTCACCGCACCACAAGGATCACTAAAAAAAGTGTTTGTGCCTGTTCATCAAGGTGAAGATATTTTATATAAGTTTAACCTTGGTCCTGCAAGTAATCTTAGCTATAACAGGCATACGGACCGTTATTGCAAGAAATACCGTTTCTTTTATTGCGATGCTTTCAAAACCTTAACGATTAATGGAAAACGGCTGCTGCTGATGGGCGCTTTCCGGATGTCCGTTTTGAAGTCTGAAGAAGTTCTATTCGAATATAATGAAATCGTTCCTGATTCCAATTCGCCATTCACGAGGAAGCGCTTATTGGATGCAGTCGATGCCATCCATGACGCTTTAGGCCATTTAGTGACGATTTCTTTTGCGAGCAGGGCTTTTTCAAAGAAAGAAGTTCTGGTATTCACCTTTACTGAAGGCGTCTTGGAGCAGTATAAGGAAAATAGGGCGGAAAGGACATGGTTGCGGAGAACGATTTTTGACTCTGGCTACCTCGGGCATATCAATGATTCTGTATGCAGGGAATTGGAACGGGTAGGCAAATATATTTTCCGTTCATTTCTGCAGGAAACGACAAACATCTCCAATGATATCCAAAAGGAACTTCAGAAGTTAGCCCGTTTCGTCTATTCTCATTCTCTTAAGAAATTTGGCCAGGCGATTCCTGCCAATGAACAGTTACTTCTTGCCCCAAAACAAGCCTCTGCTTACTTAAGCAAGATCATGTACAATGAAACATTGGAACAGATGGCCAAGTATGCCCACCAGGCGGAATCCATCAAAAGCCTGCTTGAACGCGTTCATTTTCATAGAAACATCTCCGAGAAAGCTCTCTGCCGGGAAGTGAATGATTTGGAAATGGCTGAACATATCAAACCCATTCTCCAAAAGTACCATCAAGCAGACTTCATCCGTCATGTGCTGAACGACTGGTGCGAAACATGGCTCATTTCCCGTGTAAAGACAGTGACAGAAGAATTCCGGGCAGAGGGAAAAAGGAAAAGTACCGATGCTGATAAGCAGGTCGCGGCAGAATATATGACGCGCATTAGAAACGATACATATGACCAGTTGGACAGGCTGTTGACCTTGCTTCTTAAGTTCGGCAATCATGCAGTGGCCCCAGCTGTCCGGAACTTCCCTCTCACTAAGAAAAAGGAAACCCTCCAATCCTATTTCGCGATCCAAAAGGAGCGTCTCGACGTTCTCCCCATTTCCTCTTAAATAATCACCCGGTTTAAGCCTTTTAATAGGTCATTTGTTTTCCAAGAGAACGGATCCGTTCTCTTTTTTTGCTTGTAACGAAGGCCGACTGTGAATTGCAGAATGACGATTGGGTTTGGTGATTGGCACATTGTGGATTACTCCCCTGAACTCGTGTATTGCCTATGGACCTTGTGGATAAGGGAACTTGGGCAGCAGTTTTTTTGAAGGCAGGCCATGACCCCTGCCTGGGCAAGGGCATTTATCCGGAGTTATTCTAAGGGTCTAGGAATGGGTCTATATAAAGGAACTGAAAAAGGTTTTGAACATCAGTATGAATAAGGTGTTGAATCTAGGCAGGCTATAAAAGGAAATGGGCCCCATTTAGAATGGAAGGCCCTTATGACTTGTTATGGTAATAATAATATTTTCCCTGAACTTTTCCGGCTTTCAAGAAGTCTATGTGCATCGGCCCCATTTTCCAAAGAGAAAAGAGTCGGTTCCTTGATGAGGATTTCCCCGGACAGAATCCATTGGAACAGCTCTGCTGTTCTTCTTGTCCGTTCTTCATGGGTAGTCAGGACGTTCCAAAGATCTCCGCCTATCAATGCTTTCGATGTATCCATTAACATTCTTGGATCGATTTTCTCTGGATCACCGCCTGCCATTCCAAAAAATACAACCGTTCCTCCAGTCTTGGTCGCCTCGAAACTATCCATCAAGGTTTGGCCCACTGATTCATAAACGACATCAACGCCTTTCCCCCCTGTTACAGCCTTGATGGAATCCACCCAGTCCGAACCGTAAAGGAAAACATGAGCCGCCCCCATTTGTTTGGCAACCGCCGCTTTATCATTTGTTGAGGTCAAGCCGATGACCTGACCGCCCTTCATCTTGATCATCTGTGTCAGTAATTGACCGACTCCACCAGCAGCGGCATGGACCAGAATGGTTTCACCTGCTTTAACTTGATGACTGTCATGGGTTAAATATTGGGCAGTCAATCCTTGAAGTAAAACGGATGCGGCCGTTTCAAAGGAAATGTCCTCAGGCAGAGGCAACAGTTTATCAGCTGGAACTGAAACCAGCTCCGCATTGGCATGGGGAACATCAGCGAACCCGACACGATCACCAGCTTTCACATGATGGACATCTTCCCCGGCATATTCAATGACCCCTGCCCCCTCATACCCTAGAATGAATGGGGGATCACCCACCAAATGATAATTCCCTTTCCTTCTATATACATCGGCAAAATTCAATCCGATTGCTTTCATTCGTACGATCACGGCTGATCTTGAATGTTCAGGTTCTGCAATTTCCCTTACAGACAGAACTTCGGGCCCGCCGAAATCATCAAAAACAAGTGCTTTCATCATCCTGACTCCCTTCAATGCTTCTTCATTCTTTAAGATATAGGATGGATCCTCCGGTGGCAAGCAACACAAATAACCGCTCTCCCTTTAAAGGCAAGAGCGGTCACCAAGTTTACTCAATCTGTATTGGAACCAGGGCCGTTCTTTCGTTTATTCGCAGAATATTCTTTACCATGTGCTTCATGTTCTGCAATGATGTCCGCTTTCGGAATATGGTTATTTTTTTTCGGTGAACCAGTACGGTTACGATGTTTTTTTCCCATGATCTATCTCCCCTTCTTTCAAAGCTATTGTTAGCTTGTCCGATTACCACTGAAAATACCGGCAAAATAGGCGCTTCATAATAAAGGAAAAAACATCGCGGAAGCCGAATAGACATAAAACGGATATATGAGGAGGGATTAACATGTTTCCTGAATTGAACACGGAAAGGTTACACTTTCGGGAAATTCGTGAAAGTGATGCGGAAGCGGTTTTCCAATGCTTATCAAAAGATGAAGTCACCCGCTTTTATGGCCAGGATTCATTGGAAAATATCGAACAGGCGAAGGATATCATTGCGTCTTTTGCAAAAAACTATCTTGAAAAAAGAGCTATCCGATGGGGGATTGAAAGAAAGGACACAAGGGAATTGATTGGTACCATCGGTTTTCATGCCCACAGTCCCAAATACAGACGGGCGGAAATCGGTTATGAACTCCATCCAGCACATTGGCGGAAAGGATTTGCGTCAGAAGCTCTTAAAGAAATTATCGCTTACGGTTTCAACGACCTTGATTTAACCCGCATCGGCGCGGTCGTTTTCCTGGAAAACCAGCCATCAAGTGAGCTCTTGCTTAAGCTGGGCTTCATCCAGGAAGGAATATTAAGGAGTTATATTTACCAAAACGGTATCCCTCATGATACATATGTGTATTCATTGCTGAAGTGAAACCCCTGGTAAAGAGGGAGTACCTAAGAATACCCGTTTCTTGGGTATTCCCTCTTTACCAATGTTTTCCTGACGTTGGTAGCATTCGTTTGTGCAAAATAAAATCGAATCTGTTTTTTCTGCATAGTGAATCATTTAACAACGGCATTCATTTTTTGATATGGATAAATCAATCCCGGGTCCATACTGAATTGGTCAAAAAATGATCTTCAAAAAATTGTTTAATTTGCATTAATTCCGAAGGAGTTGGAAAAGAGGATACCTTAATTACCGGAATTTTCTGAAATACACCGGTGTCTTCTTCCGTCGAAATGATTAAATCAATCTCTTCATACTTGTAAATCAACTCTCTGCTGGAGGGATCGAATGTTGAAATTCTAACCTGATTTCCGTAGTGATACTTTAACACTTCCCTTATATAATCTTTTTCGGTATGTGTACGACATACTAAAGCAACTATTATTGTGTGTTGATTCTTATTTCGTAAAATGGCTGCCTGAAGGAGTGAGAATATTTCCAAAACATCCAGTTTCTTAATTTTAAGCGGAACTGTCAAGAAAGATTTAGTAGCCAGTTCCTCTATGGTCTGAAAAATTGGATTATATTCGAAATATGGAAGATATTGAAACATGGAATTCCTTACAGTCTCCATTTCAAATTCTGTTTCAAGTGATATTCTTTTTAATGTTTGGTATAAATGAAACAAGAAGATATCATCTTGTGATAGATTAAAACAAACATATTCAGAAAGGGAGTCTAAAAATTGAGTCAATGGAAACCCTCGTTTACTTTTCATTCTGTTTCGAAGGTATCGAAGATGTTGTGATCTATTAAGTGGTTTTTCCTCACTCATGAGATAAATCGCTAAGTAAAATATTTCCTGAAGCTGGATATCTCGTGTGGGGCATCTTTCCATATAATGTCCTAGTTCTTTGGAGAATTCAAAATACTTACTGCCTTCATAATTAATTAAGACTGATTTTGGATATGAAACGAAATAACCCATGGAAACACGAAGGTTAGATATATATAAAATCATTGTAAGTCGGTGTAAGGCACCAGTCCGAAATGACATCGAATGTTTTGAAAACAATTGAAGTAAAGTTGTTTGAAATTCCTTTTCATCGAGAGAATCTTTATCGGGATAGGTTTCCAATGTCGCAAAATCCAAATTTTGCATGATAAAGCGTCGGATTTTTTTTTCATCTCCTACTATTTTGAATGGGCTAGCAGATAAGTCAACGCCTGCTTCCCGTACTACCTCCTGTAATTTTTCAAGATGACGATATGCGGTGGAACGACTAATATGCACCTCTTGAGAAATCTGTGAAATATCAACACCATCATTCAAAAGGATTAACTTTAATATGTGAAAATAGGAATTCTTCTCTCTTATTTGCACCAATAAACTTTCTAAAGTACCATTTTCAGGTTTAATAAGACATATTCCAAGACTTTCACTTTTCTCAAAACCCCATCCCTCTGGGATTAAAGTCTCCAGGAATTTTAAATCACGCCGGATTGTACTTTTTGAATACCCTGTTTTATCAGATAATTCAGTCAAATTACTCCATTTATTATCTTTAAATAAGTGAAAAACCACGTCTGAATAACGTTTATAAAATCGATTCATACTATCACCTCTTCTTACTTGTCCACTTAAAATAAGACCTTAGCCCTAAATGCATTTACCTTATACCCATTAAATACTTAAGTAAACTCCCTGAATAATCCCATTTTCATCTGCACCTTTTCTTTCTTGGAACACTAGTTCAAATATGAATTGTTATATACCGCTTTTGAACCTACCCAATAAGGTCATTAAAATGATTTCCTGCTGCTAAATTTGTAGTGCAAGAAGAAAAAGAATCCTCTATTCCAAACTCGGATCTAAATAATTGGATTAAATGTATAAAGATCATAAAGAAGGAGACTTTTATTCAGTGGAAACCTTTCTCCGGAACTAAGTGCTATGAACGTTTTAGAGAAGCGCAGTAAGGATCTATATGTAAGAAAAAGGAAACCTATATTGACCGATCATAAGGGCTATACAGGTTTCCTAAACTCACTTCTTTAGAAAAGAATATACAAAAAAATCCTCATTCACATTTAGAGGAAGCCAGTATGCATCGAAGGGCTTACCAACTTATTAAAACGAAAATGAGCTGTCTATTAGGAGCTAGTGTACAAGAAAAAGCGAAACCGAGCTTTTTACATTTTTCATTTTAAATAAATCAGGTACACTTGCCCGATTTTGAAACTAGATTTAAACTAGACCCAATCGTATGCATAGGATGTTTTAGCTAGCTACGAAATGGGCATGCCTGACGCAAATACATGCCCATTAGGACACCCTTAAGCCTTGTAAAGTCGTCCATTCAAACGATAGACAATGTTCTACAAGCTTCGTCGGCTCGTTCAATTTAAATTCACTTATCGTCACTTTAAAAAAGGAGAAGAACACGTTTGATTTGGTTTTATTCGATCATCTAAAAAATTATTAACCATAGTCTTTATTTTTCATGGCGCATCCACTAAATCCCATTTAATCCTCCCCTTATAATCACCTATATAGACAAAAGGTTCCATTTTTAATAATATTCCCTGATTTTCTCGCCAATGTATGGATATCTCATCCATACTTTTGGTTGTATGTTCAAAAACATTCATGGCAACTCCTAGTACCATTTTTTCTTCTTTTCCAACTTTATCAACAAAAGTTAAGGCATCTAATAAATAATGTCCAGCTCCATCAGAAAAATCTTCACTTAAAGTAGCCGTCAGCCGCCACGAACTACCGGTACCACGAGTATCCTTCACGCGAATATCCCAATCGGCATTTCGTTTTGCAAATGTCGCTTGAGTAGGAATTTCCATGTCTGCAAAACTAACATCCGTTGCAACATTGGTGAAACTAACTTGTCCAATGACGTTCAGGGTGAGTTTTTCCACGTTCGATTGTCTACCAGTATCATCCACACTATAAACATTTACAGCATGTGTCCCTACTGATAATTGATCTGCTGGAATGGTATACTCGTAGCTGACTTCTTCCCCTTTATCAGCAACATTTGCTGAACCAGATGCAAATTTAATTGGCTCACCTTTATCCAGCACATAGTATAGGTCCACTTTGTCACTATCTGCATCACTCCATGTCCCTTTTATTGTGTAGCCACTTCCTAAATCAATAGGTATTTCCGTATCAGCATCAACCAGTGTAAGAGATGGCGGTTCTACAACAATGATTAGTAGCGTTGCTACATTGGACTTTCCTCCATTTTCATCCGTTACATACACTTCAAAAGTGTTTTCCCCCATATGTAATTGGTCTTTTGAAAGGAGAAAACTCCAGTCGGCACTATCGGAAGACACATCTTTCTCTTTTTCTTCAGATTGGATTTCCTCTGAATTCAATTCATAGTAAAAAGTGCCTTTAGAATTATCACTGTCTTTCCAAGTTCCTGACACTTCATAATCTTCACCTTCGGATACGTAAACAGGGCCAGCATCATTTATTGCTACTTCTGGTGCTTGATTAGGCTGGATGACATAATCAATTGAATTGGTATCAATCACCAAGTTATCTCCATTAAACCTAGCTGTTTCAGTAACTGAGGCAGCTTCCGTTGTTGCATTGACTTTCACTTGAAAAGAGACGGTCGCTACATTTTGAGTGGAATTCATATTTGGAATACTAAGTGCCAAGGATTGCCCTGACCACGAATTATCATCTAATGCTGCAGTCTCACCAGGGGTTGTCAATGTCATAGAGCCTGGGATAAACGTAACATGATCATTCAAGACCGTGTTCAAGATGATATTTTTCCAATTTTGTAAACCACCGTTATATTTCGAATAAAGCGTATAGGTTAATACATCACCTTTAAATACTGAAGAGCCCTCTCCGACAACAGAATCATCCTGTCTCGTTATCGTTTGCTCAACTTCTGCATTTACTAAAGCCGGTATTTTATCAAAAGCGACACGATTGGTTTGCTTGTAAGTAGGACCTGTTGAACCAGTGAATCCCCAATAAACTTTTGTAGAGCCAAAAACATCTTGTGCATTTACAGCAACAGTAATCGCATTTAACCCTTCTAATTGATACGTAAGTGCTTGGCTTGCAGCATCCCATGTCACTTCGAATTTACGCCATGTACCATTTGATAACAGACCAGGATACTGTACGCCAGTATTGCCATCTACGTTATTATGTTTCATGGTTCTCCTATTACTTTGTACTGGCCAAACACCAAAGGAATAATCTATATAAGTGTCGGTTTTCCCTGGGTAACCCCATGCAACATGGTCATCGTTAACATTAGTATCAAAATAACTCTTTTCACCATCATTTTTATAGGTATCAAACTCAACAGCAAAACTTTTTTGAATGCCCGATGTTTTCGATTCATTATAGCCTTCGTCTGCCCAAACCCCCAAGCTTGCCCCAGATTTTGCTATAGCATTTACACCTCTTGAATCATTATGCATCACAAATGCCATACCATCTGCTGCATTAGCCCCATTATTCCCAAAATACAAATACATAGATGCTGTAAAATCTTTGGTTAAATCCATTTTAAGATCGTCGATTGACCAAATTGCCCCCTTTTGACTTACGGTTCCAGGGGTTACTGAAACCAGTTGACTGTTAATGATGGAGCTATTTGACCCTGTTGATGGAGTGGTAAATAGACCATCCAAAATAATACTGAATGGAGGATTATCTTCTACTGGACCGGCTGCCTCCACTTGAATGTCCACTGGCCCCAGCCTTTGAAGACTTGAAAAAAATAAGCCAATAATAATGAGAAATGAGAAAGTGATTCTAGTAAATATCTTACTCTTTTTCATGCTTTTCCCCGCTTTTTTTCCTTCTTAGTAAAATATTAATCAGTATGATTAATACCGCAATTAGCACGCCGATTCCTACAAAAATAAGTGTATAGTCTTTTTCCAATTCAACTGCTTCTTTATTTAATTTCTTTGAATCATCACCTTTAATCTCAAACATTTTGTCAAATTTCCAGGTTTGATCTCCGTCATTTGCCGTTATATATATATGATATTTGCCAGGCTCTAACGCTTGGTTTTCCCAGCTAATAGGGAAATCGAAATTAGAATTCGGGGCCATGGATACGTCACTTTTCTCTGCTGAGTGAAGCATCTTCCTTTTTCCTTTTTTCGTAATTCGAGCATTTACTTCCAAGTTATTTACAATCACAGCTTCCGTGTTTTGTATATTCGCAGTCACCACTGTGCGATAGCTCATCAACCCTGCTTGAACTTTATTTAACTTCAGATTAGGTTTTACCCTTTTATCCGTTTCGGTCAATTTGACACCAATCACATACGAAAATTCATTGTTGATTTGAACATTATCATTTTCTTGTTTTTTGTCTCCTTGATTTATTTCATACACATAGAATCCACCCAAAATCACTCCATCAAATGATTCATCTGGCATTTGAATCGTAAAAGGCACTTTTTTCGTTTGATTTCCTTTTAACGTTACTTTTTGTTTTGGAGAAATGAGATCAGTTAATGCATACTTTAATGAACTATCCTTTTTTTGATTATTTTTACTGTAATCAATCACTCCATTTTGATTGGTTACGGCTGTATTCGGTTCAATCATTAAGTCGATTTTTTCACTCGAGTTATTTTTCACTGTTAAAGATATCGTTTGTTCGGCCCCCGGTTTCATGTACAAGTCAAAATAAGTCAACTTCTTATTGATTTGATTTTTTGGAATATTGGCTTTGATTGAATATTCCATGGTTCCAGCAAAGGCTGTTTCATTTTGCGAAATGATTCCCAATCCAATCAATAAGGACATCATCAAAATAAAGAAACCATTTTTCATCTATATCCCCCTCTAGTTTCAACATGATGTGAGATATATAAATGGAACTTGGCTTACATAATTTCTTATAAAGCCAAGCTCTATTTATTGAGTATTTGGCTAGGTGCGTTGGTTAATTCCCATGTTACGGTACCACTGTAACTTTCGGATTCAGCTGAACCAGCCAAAACTTTTAGTTGCACATTACTATTATCGCTGTCAGAACCTGAAAATACGTCCAGCCATGTTCCACGGCCAGTTTCTAAAGGTGCATCCATGAATTTTTTTGAATCACGGTTATCAAATGTAACGTCATAAGCCGTTGGCGGTTCAGAAACATTTGATGATTGTGATTTTACTTGTCCATTTTTGAATGTTAACTCAGCACCCTGTAAAGGTTCCCCAGTGCTAATTTTTAATTCAGAGGCCTTTGCTGTCAAAGCCCATCCTTCACCCGTTCCGCGTTTATCTGAAACTTGTACATAGGGATCTTTATTATTTGCGTTATAAGTAGTGTTCCCACCCATAATTTTTTGTGTTCCAAAATGGATGTTGGAGACATAGTCCAACGTTAAAGATCCACTATTTCCCGTTCCGCCATTGTCTGGATCTATAGGATCAATCGGACTCGGTAGAGCTGGGTTATCTGGATTAGCAGGATCTACCGGTTTGGTCATACCCTCATCCGCAATAAAGTTAATGTAATTTTTGGAAATAGCGCTATTCACTACAGCTGCTTCGGCTGAATTTGTCGAAAAGATCATTCCAACCAGTATCACACTTCCTACTATTGACAGGGTGATTGCTTTCATCTCCCTCACCTCATTTTTTATTATTGTGGTGCATCCAAGAGACTCCAAGTTAATGTTGAGACATACTCTCCAGCTAAGTTTCCTGCAGGAACAATTATTTTCAAGCTGCTTGGTTCAAATTGATCCACCCACGTTCCCATTCCTTTTAATTTTTCAGCAGTCATAAGGATTTGTGGTGTAGTTACTGCAGAATCAGTACCTAATTGTACTGCCCTTAGTTCTGGTGCAGGCGAAACATTTCCTGGAGTTGTAACTGCAGTTCCGATTGGAAGTGTAACAGAAGCACCTTTTAGAATCTTCGTTTCATCAGTTTGATCCTTGAATGGTGAAGTTGACACCTGTAATGTCCAGCCAGCACCAGTACCACGAATATCCGTAATTTGAACGTTTGGATTTTTTGTAGTTGTTGAATATTCCACAGCTCCACCGGATAATTGGTGGGTATTAAATTCTAAAGGCGAGACATTATCAATTGTTAATGCCCCTGTATTTCCTGTTTCCCCATCCGGTTCACTAGGAACGATCGGGTCAGTTGGACCTGTTGTTTCATCTGCTGGCGTTATTGTGATATGGCCATGAGAAGTGGCTCCTTTACCGCTTTCACTTCCTAATACTTCAGTTGGATCAACCGCGCTTGCAAATGTAGGTGTCACGAATACTAACAAGGCTGTTGCTGCCATTCCTTTAAATATAACTTTTTTCAAATTCATTTTTTCAATTCCCCTTTAATTTTTATGAAGATTTAAATGCCTATAAATGAAGTTGCTACAATATCTTTCTTGAATCCCTCTCCAAAGACCTTAAAACTATGAACATACCTCTTATTTTTTCACCATCTCCATTCCTCCTGTTGTAGGTTGATAGGCTGCTGCATAAATATCGAAGCTACCCAATGCCTTTAATGCATACAAGATGCCAATCACTAGAATATTTGCGCCTTTCAATAAAAATGAGTTTCCTAAGTTATCTAGATAGGGAAAGGAACAAGAAAGGTTGCATGTATTTGGTTCAACTTCATGAAAATCATTATATAAGTAAAAAGTTCAAACATTGTTTCAATAATGATTTTTGCGTTTCCATTTAAGAAACTCATGATTTTGCTTTTCTTTAGTGACTTACAAGTTGTTTTTTTACGCATCAAGTGAGAAAGAAAGTTCACTATAATTATAGAAAGGTGTTATTGGTTGGAATGTAAGGGGAAGAAGTCGGCACAAAGTTTTTTTTTTAGAAGATGGAGATTCAGAAGTGGATCTTAAACCATATAAGAATGAGGGTGTTTGCGGATAGTCGGCGCTACTTAACGATTAATAAAAAAAGTTAACCTGCTTCAGGCTAACCTTCATTAGGAATTTTTTACACCTACAAACGATCCTTTGATCTTGATTTACTGTGATCTCCCTAGTTTCCTACATACCTACATTTCGAGAATCAGTAAAAGTTTGTTCCCATAATGAATGAATGTATCGTTGTACGTCAATTTCTATACATATCTACTTATCCGAGTCGAAAAAAACAGCAAAACCATTTCCTTTATATTCCAAATTACCTACAAAAAAAAGTCACCAAAACATGGAGACTCCCACTTCACTTATTTTAGGTGACTACAAGATAGTCCTTCAAGGCCTGCTGCAGCGTCCCCTTTGTTTCAGCTCTATTCTCGATTTGGACCCCTGAACGGATCATTTTCGTTACCACTTCAGGGCGTAATCCAGTCACTACAGCTTTACACCCCATCATTGCCGTTCCATCGAGGATTTTCAATAAATCATTAATGATTTCAACTTCCATTTCGATGATACCGGATAAATCCAAGATCAAGGTCTGTATCCGCCGTTCACCTATCTCCTGCAATACTTTTTCCTCGATTATCTGTATACGTGTATTATCGATTGTCCCAATTAACGGAAGGACGCAGGTAGTGGAAGTGACTGGAATGATCGGGACGGATAGATTTTCCACCAAGCTTTGCTGAGCAAGAATCAATTTGTCTTTGTAATCGGAGTAGCTGACGAAAAAGGATTTAAGAAATACATCAACCTTTTCATTCACTTTTTTCTCTAATTCAAAAAAGGTTTTGGATTCACTGAAGACTACTTTTGCACTTTCGAACTTATAAAGAAATGTCCAAAGCGTTCTGCGGATGGCCTGAATCCATTCCAGCTTGAACGAAAGCGTCAAAGAGTGGGTTGCCCACGTAACTCCCTCTTGTTCGGCAAATGCGACTATATCATTTTCATTCTGTTCCACTATATAACGGATGAGCTTATGGGCATTATTCAAAAGGTCGACATTTCCAATCAGCAGAATTTCTTCAATTTTATCCCTGACATTGACAGCTTCTGATAAAAGATATTCTTCAAATTCACTTTTATTCTGCAAAAGGAATTCCATTATCTTTTCTTCCTCATAAACAAAACTCACTCTTCCCCACTCCCTTTTTGAACTCCAACTGTGATTTTTGTTACTATTTACTTTCTAGATGGGTGGAGTTTTTTCCTGCTAATTGCTATATATTAAAGAGTTTGAGACAGCATATAATTTAAATCCTGCTTACATCTCCTCGCCTGAAAAAACATTCTTCGATGCGGAGGAAAAAATCAGATGGGTGGACGATTTCCCATATTTAATGGCTTCATCGACGAAGTCTTCCAGCGTTTCCATCGAAAATGTACTTATTTTAATCAAATAACTGTATTGACCGGCTAACCGGTGGCATTCCAGTACTTCCGGATGGTTCAAGCTAAATTGATAAAAGTCTTTGCATCTATCCGTTTCGAATAATATGAATGCCGTTATGCGCCTATCAAGTTTTTCAAGTGATATTTCCGTTTTATATCCTTTTATCACTCCGCTTTCCTCTAATTTATTCACCCGTTCCTTCGTTGCTGGAGCCGTTAAGGAAACCTCATGTGCCAGTTCTTTCATGGACATGCGCCCATTATTCTCCAGCAAGGAAAGTATCTTTTTATCCGTTCGATCCAATTCAATCACACCCACTTTTTATTGTTAATAGAATTCACCTAAATACATTATAAAATAAACAGAAATGAAATGATTACATAATTTATTGTATGTATTAGGGAATTTGCTTTTTATATAATAAACACAACTATAAATAAGGGGGATTCACGATGAAAAAAGTATTGATGCTGCTATCCAATGGATTCGAAGCGGTAGAAGCAAGTGTGTTTACAGATGTATTGGGCTGGAATAAATTAGAGGGTGATGGTACGACTGACCTGGTTACGGTTGGACTTCATGAACAATTGAAATGCACATGGAATTTCATCGTGCAGCCCGAATTGACCCTCAATCAAGTGAACCTTGATGACTACGATGCTTTGGCCATTCCAGGAGGATTTGAAGAAGCCGGTTTCTATGAGGATGCCTATGATCAGAGGTTTCTTGATGTGATCAAGCATTTTCATGATAAGAACAAAATCATAGCAACCATTTGTGTAGGTTCTCTCCCACTAGGAAAAAGCGGGATATTGAATGGAAGAAAAGCCACTACATACAACCACCCAACCAGTATGAGACAAGGGCAGCTAAAAGATTTTGGTGCGATTGTCGTTAATGAACCGATTGTCGTCACGGACAATATCATTACATCCTACAATCCTTCCACTGCATTCGATGTTGCCTTTACGCTCTTGGAAATGCTCACTTCCAAAGATAATTGTAAACATGTGAAGGAATTGATGGGCTTCCATTAAGGTTGTCTTCCGCTTCAGGCGCTCGCTTTCCGCGGGCGGCCGGGGAGCCTCCTCGGCTTGGCTCCATCTACAATCAAGGGTTCCGAATGAATTCGGAACCCTTTTTCACGTTACTTCCAATAAGCCAATGAACGGGTTTTCATGGATTCACGGAACTGTTTTGTTGATTCTGGCAGGACTTTATTCGTTGCATAATCGATGATGACACCATACTGGCGAATGACATCCAGACTATCCAGCTCGCCATCGGCGAATTTATCTTCGACTCTTTGTACGTTTTCCTCAAGCCATTGTTTACGGTTGCTCCTGATATACGACCTAGCTTGTTCCGTTGCTTCAACATCTATTTCAAATAAATCGAGATCTTTATCGATTTCCTTGATCACGACTCCATAATCTTTTTTGGCTCGCTCAATTGAAACATATTCATCGATCACATCTTCCAAGACATCTTCGGGATTTCTTTCAAGCGGATCTCCCAGTCCCCCGCCCCCAGCGGATGGGCGTACAAAGGAATCTCCTTGCTGCACCTTCACATTTGAGAAAATCGCACCTAAATAGCGTTCGTCCTCTTTGCCAGGATTCAGCCATGCTCCATGCGGGGAAGAAGGAAGCCCTCCAAAGATCCCCCATGTTATTGAACGGGAACGGTCACAGCAATAGGACATGACGGTGTTTTTGACATTCGTGAGTGTACCGCCCTTTTCTACACCGCACCCGCCGCGGTATTTCCCCGGCCCGGCAGAGTCGGTGATGATTTCATGCTTCATCGTCACGACGGGTGACAATCTTTCTTGCCCTTCGCAAGGCTGTACACTGAGGCCCAAACCGAATGTCGGCGAAGTGGCGTTCACACCGTCCCGGTCATGGCGTCCTCCATGACCGCCGGCCATCCAGTCATACCACATGAAGTATTTATCTTGCTCCTGGCGTTGATCCCAACCGCCGATAAGTAAATACTCCAGGTTAAATGAGCATGCAATCGCTCTTTCCGGCATGATATTGGACCAGAGTTCGAAGCACGCACTCATGATTTTTTCATAGGCCCCTGAACAAAAACCGGTTACGGCAATCGGTGCCGGGGCATTGACGACGGAGTTTTCCGGAAGTTCAATCTTCACCACTCTGTAAAAGCCGGAGTTCAAAGGGATTTCAGGAAAAAATGTCTTGGTTCCCGAGTATGCTGCTGATAAAGATGCCCCGAAACCGGCATTCAAAAAGCAGCCGATATAAGAATGTGAACCAGAAAGATCATAATGGATCTCGTCATCCGTGATGGTCATCTTAACCCTGATCGGAATCAGGCCGTCTCCGGCTTCCGGGTCCATATCAATATAATCCACAGTCTCCCAGGTTCCATTCGGTAAAGCCGCAACCTTGGCCCTCGCCAAGCGCTCCACATAATTCTGCACTTCCGCAAAGGCAGACAAAGTCGTATCGATTCCATACTTCTCGATGATGGCAAACAACTGGCGCTCGCCTACCTTGGCCGCTTCCACTTGAGCACGAAGATCGCCGACTCGTTCCTCAGGGACGCGCATATTTGAAACGAGCACATTGACCACATCTTTTAAAAATGTTCCTTTACTATATATCCTTAGCGGCGGAATTCTCACTCCCTCGCCGAAATGTTCCTTGGCATTGATATCGAAGGAGCCAGGTGTCGAGCCGCCCATGTCGGCCCAGTGGCCATTCGTCTGCATGAACGCAATCAGCTTGTCCTCATGAAAGACTGGCAAGAGAACCCGTGTATCATTGAAATGAGTACCGCCCCGATACGGGTCATTGACCAAGAATACGTCCCCGGGGTGGATATCACCCCCGAAGTCCTCGAGCACCGCCTTTGCCGTTAGATGCAGTGTTCCTACATGGACCGATATATCCTGCGTCCCTTGCATGACTGTATTTCCTTCTGCATCACAAAGCGCACAACTGAAATCCCGATTATAAATGACGAAGGAATAGCATGTCCGAAGGATTTGTTCAGCCATCTGATCTACAAGGTTAACGAAGCCATTTTTTATCACTTCAAATGTCACCGGATCTAAACCTGTTCCAACTCCAGATTGGTCAATTAACTGTTTATTCGACAATGAAATCCACCTCTTTTTATTTATTTTGGGAAAGAATCAAGTTTCTGTATTTATCAACTTTTGCCGTGAAATTTGGCGGAATGACAGTCGTTGTATCAAGCTGATCCACGATGGCAGGCCCCGGGATTTCAGAAAAGGCCGGAATGAGTTCCCGGTTATACACGTTCGTATTCACATACCCTTCCTCTTCGAAATAGACATCACGCGTTTCCTTCAAGGCATCAGCAAGTGTGCCCCCTGGTTCATAAGTCGGGAATTCAGGTTTTGGTACAGTTCCGATAGCCGTAACGAGCAGCCCGTAGATTTCCACGGTCTGTTCTTTATCGGAAAAAGAAAATTCCCGTTCATGCTCTTGATGGAAACGGTCAAGGGTCTCTTCCAATGAAGAAATCGGGCAATCGACTTCTATCGCCAAAGAACGCCACTGTCCCATATACCTCATGTCAATATAGCGCACCAATGTGGAAGCTTCCTTAGCGACCCCTTCTTCTTGCAATAACTCCGCGGCCTCTTTTTCCATTCCGATGAATTCCCTCTCTAAATCCATTAACGATACATCCTTGACATTCTTGACATAGGTTTTGGATATATCATGACGAACATCGACCAACAGGCATCCCATTGCAGCGGCAACACCCGGATGCGGCGGGATGATGACAGTCGGGATTTCCATTTCCTTGGCGAGGTACGCTCCATGTAAGGGTCCAGCGCCTCCGAAAGCCACAAGTGCAAAGTCGCGGGGATCGTATCCCCTTCTGACTGAAATCAGCCTTAGCGCATCACACATATTGGCATTGGCCACCCGTGTGATGGCATTCGCCGCTTCTTCAATCGTATAATCGAATTTCTTGGCGATCTTATCCACGACTTCTATCGCTTTTTGTTTATCAAGTTCCATTTGCCCATCCAATAGTTTTGTGCCAAGTCGTCCCAATACAATATTGGCATCGGAATTGGTCGGTTCCACGCCACCCCTGCTATAGCAAGCAGGTCCAGGTACCGCGCCTGCACTTTGAGGGCCATTGCGTAAAGAACCGCCTTCATCCACCCAAGCCAAGCTTCCTCCTCCTGCCCCTATCGTCAAGATTTCGATACTTGGGAAACCGATCGGATATCCATACTCGATATACCAATCTTTAGTAATCCGTAAATCACCTTCATGCATCAAGGAAATATCGGTGCTCGTTCCTCCCATATCCAGCCCAATGGCATTATTGAACCCGCAAAGCTGGGCGATATGTTTACTGGCAATCGCACCTGCAGCGATTCCGGAACTTGCGAGCCTTGCCGCATAACGGGGTACGGTTTGGGATGTCATTACCCCTCCGCCGGAGTGAAGCACTAATATATCATCTTCATACCCCCGTTTATTCATTTCACCTTCAAGGGTTTTAATATAGTTGCTGACAGTCGGTCCTAAAACCGCATTGACGATCGTCGTACTCATGCGCTCATGCTCAAAAATCTCAGGAAGGACTTCACTTGAAATGCATATATAGACGTCCGGGAGTTCCTCCTGGATGATTTGTTTCACTTTCGCCTCATTGCTTCCATTTACATACGAGTTCATGAAGCAAACCGCAATGGATTCGGTACCGCGTCTTTTTAATTTCCTTGCCAGTGTACGTACTTCCTCTTCATTGATTTCCGTCAAGACATTCCCTGCAAAATCGATGCGCTCTTCCACTTCAAAACGGTCTCTTCTTTGTATATACGGTTTGGCTACATCATCATATGTATCCCATAACTCAAGCTTGGTTCCTCGGCGGATTTCCGATACATCCCGAAATCCAGTGGATGTGATCAATGCTGTCTTTGGCAATTTCCTTTCAATCAAGGCATTGGTGCCCACTGTTGTACCATGGGAAAACACTTTAATATTTTCACAATCTATTTCCGCCTTTGCAATTCCATCCAAAATGCCGATTTCTGGATTCTGAGGAGTCGACGACGTTTTCGTGATTGAAATCTCCTTCGTGCTTTCATCAAAAACGAACACATCCGTAAATGTTCCGCCTACATCAATTGCGAGCCTAGTTTGCTTCGTGCCTATCATTTAATTCCCACCCCTGCTACAAGATTTTAAAAAATTCATACCTTTTGACATTGCTTCGTATCCCTTTCACCACTTAATGGAACTGTGTGAAAGAGTGTCAGCCGCTGGATTTTCTTAGCCAAAAAAGGAACATGATGAAATAAAAAAAACCAGTCATATCAATAAGCAATCATTGATATAACTGGTTTTTGATCTAGGTTTAGCTTCGCTGGGCGGCGAAGTCTATTAGATTCGACAGTTATTTATAGAATTCATCTTTTAAATCCCCAAGTCCATTTAAGGCGATGGCAGAGTAGTATTTGCTAGATAAAACTACCTGTTCACTATGGCTATATACTTTATCTTACGTCAATCCACCATAAAGTCAAGGGTATTTTTAGAATAGTCAAACAACTTACAAGGGTAAGAAGTTTCTAAAAATCAAGGAACCATAACTGTTTCGCTATGCTTACGCAACATGATTATTTATCAGGTGCTTCCGATGTGCCTTCCTCACTGTTTTTGAGGTAAACTTCAGAAATTCCATTCATGCCTTCCGATAGTTGTGCTTTAGTATATTCCATACTGCCAACCAGTTTATGAAGCTTCTTATCATCATTCTCTTCTGTAAGTTTAGATTCTGAATCAGTCACATTATTTCACCTCCATCATTTAGGATGGCAAATCAAGATGGAAATATGTATGACAGGCGATGATGATAGACACCCTCAAAGTCCTTTTTAGGTAAAGAATGGAATCTTCCAGCAGAATCTGTACTTAAATAAGCGAGAAAAGTTTATTTTATGAATCTTTTTTTAAAAATCAGCTGTTTTCACGGAACTAAAGGGATATACTATAGTTTAGCTTTTATTACATTTTTGTTAGTATTTTTTCTTGCCACACATTGTGTAATATTTTACAAGTTTTTCTATTTACATCAACAAAATGCTTATTGCAAAGGAGAATTGGATATGTCAGAAACGATTACCCAATCACAAACTGAACAACTTAATGCCAGCCAAAAACAATTAGATGTACTGGACCAATTATTAAACCCTGAGGTTCAGGAATCATTGAACACTTTAGTTGAGCAGTTACCAAAACTAACTGAGTTAGTGAATATTTTAACAAAGTCTTATGATTTCGCTCAATCGGTTGCGACTGATGATGTTTTGAAAAACGATACGGTCAGCGCCATTTC